>JBLHLW010000034.1:0-44573 GCA_047621345.1 Minisyncoccia bacterium
TGCAATCCGCTAACCGGTCAGGCCGTGTCGCGGAAGGTTAAGCTAACCCGCTAATCTCGCGAAACGCGAAGAAAGGTGCGCAATATGATGCAGCAGTTCCGTTCCAACTCCTATCTGTCCGGAGGGAACGCCCCGTACATTGAAGACCTGTACGAGTCGTATCTCGATAATCCTGGCTCAGTGCCTGACAACTGGCGCTCGTATTTCGATGCGATGCAGCACGTCCCTGCCGTCGACGGATCCGACAAGCCTGATGTCGCCCACGCTCCTGTCGTTGCTTCTTTTGCCGAACGTGCCAAGCAAGGTCCGATCCGCACAGTCGTCGCATCGGTCGATGTTGAAATGGGCCGCAAGCGCGTTGCCGTGACCCAGTTGATTGCGGCTTACCGCTTTCTTGGTAGCCATTGGGCTAACCTCGATCCCTTGCAACGTCAGGAACGCCCGACGATTCCCGAGCTGGAGCCAAGTTTCTACGGCTTCTCCGATGCCGACATGGACATCGTGTTCAACATCAGCAATACCTATTTCGGCGGCGAAACCTCGACACTGCGCGATATCCTCAATGCGCTGCGCGATACCTATTGCCGTTCGATTGGTGCCGAGTTCATGTACATCAGTGATCCGGGCGAAAAACGCTGGATGCAGGAACGTCTCGAAGGAACCCGCGCATCACCCAATTTCAGTAACGACAAGAAAAAGCACATCCTCGACCGCCTGACCGCTGCCGAGGGTCTGGAGCGTTATTTGCATACCCGCTATGTTGGCCAGAAGCGTTTCTCGCTTGAAGGCAGCGAAAGTTTCATCGCCTCGCTCGATGAAACCATTCAGCGCGCCGGCGAAAGCGGTGTTCAGGAAATCGTCATCGGCATGGCCCATCGCGGTCGCTTGAACGTACTCGTCAACATCCTCGGCAAAACACCGCAAGAGCTGTTCTCGGAATTCGAAGGCAAGCATGCCGATGATTTACCTGCTGGCGACGTCAAATACCATCAAGGTTTTTCGTCCGATATCACCTCGCCGGGCGGTCCGGTTCATCTGTCACTCGCATTCAACCCGTCGCATCTTGAAATCGTCAACCCGGTCGTCGAGGGGTCGGTCAAGGCGCGGATGGATCGACGCGGTGACAAGGATGGATCACAAGTGTTGCCGATTCTGGTGCACGGTGATGCCGCTTTTGCCGGTCAGGGTGTCGTCATGGAGACGCTCAACCTCGCACAAACCCGCGGCTACGGCACGGGCGGCACGATGCATATCGTGATCAACAACCAGATCGGTTTCACGACATCGGACCCGCGCGACTCCCGCTCGACGCTGTATTGCTCGGACGTCGTCAAGATGATCGAAGCGCCCGTGCTGCATGTCAACGGTGATGACCCGGAAGCCGTCGTCTTTGCTACGCAAATTGCGATGGACTATCGTATCGAGTTCAAGAAAGACATCGTCGTCGACATCATTTGCTACCGCAAACTGGGTCACAACGAGCAGGACACACCGGCGCTGACGCAGCCGCTGATGTACAAAAAAATCGGCCTGCATCCGGGTACCCGCAAGCTGTATGCCGACAAACTCGTCGCCCAAGGCGCGATTGCCGCAGATGACGGCGACGCGTTAGTCAAAGCATTCCGTGATGCGATGGATGCCGGTCATCACACCGTTGATCCGGTCATCTCCAACTTCAAGAGCAAGTACGCTGTTGACTGGATGCCGTTCCTGAACCGCAAATGGACCGACGCGGCCGATACCGCCGTGCCACTGGCCGAACTCAAGCGCCTGTCGCTGCGCGTGACCGCCGTGCCGGAAAACTTCAAGGTCCATCCGCTGGTCGAAAAAGTATTGAACGATCGCGCCAGCATGGGTCGCGGCGAACTCAATCTCGATTGGGGCATGGGCGAACATCTGGCCTACGCCACGCTGGTGTCATCCGGCTATGCGATTCGCTTGACCGGTCAGGATAGCGGTCGCGGTACGTTTGTTCACCGCCATGCGGTATTGCATGATCAGAACCGCGAGCGCTGGGATGCCGGCAGCTACATTCCGCTGCAAAATATCTCCGAGCAGCAAGCGCCGTTCAAGGTCATTGATTCGGTGTTGTCCGAAGAAGCGGTACTGGCCTTCGAATACGGTTATTCGACAGCCGAGCCAAACACGTTGACGATCTGGGAAGCCCAGTTCGGCGACTTCGCCAATGGCGCACAAGTTGTCATCGACCAGTTCATCAGCTCCGGCGAAGTGAAATGGGGCCGTGCTTCAGGCTTGGTCATGATGCTGCCACACGGTTATGAAGGCCAGGGTCCGGAGCATTCCTCCGCACGTCCCGAGCGGTTTCTGCAACTGTGCGCAGATAACAATATGCAAGTGGTGCAGCCAACCACGTCGGCGCAGATTTTCCATCTGCTGCGTCGCCAGATGATCCGCTTGTTCCGCAAGCCGTTGGTCATCATGACGCCGAAGTCGCTGTTGCGGAATAAGGACGCCGGTTCGCCGTTGTCCGACCTCGCTACGGGGAGCTTCAAAACCGTCATTGGTGAATGCGATGACAAGATCGATGCCAAGAAGGTCAAGCGCATCATCGCGTGTTCCGGCAAGGTGTATTACGACCTCGTCAATGCACGCAAGGAACGCGGACAAATTGATACGGCGATCTTCCGTATCGAGCAGTTGTATCCGTTCCCGCACAAAACGCTGGCTGCCGAACTGAAAAAATTCCCGAACTTTACGGAATTGGTCTGGGCGCAAGACGAGCCGCAGAATCAGGGACCCTGGTTCCAGATTCAGCACAACATTTTCGAGAATCTTGTCGATGGCCAAAAGCTGGCGTATGCCGGTCGTCCTGCCAGCGCCTCTCCGGCGGTTGGGTATTACGACAAACACTACGCGCAGCAAAAGGCGCTAATCGATATCGCATTTTCGAAGCTCAAAGGCTTCGTTCTTACCAAGTAATTGACTCGGCGGCGCACCGGAAACCGGCGCGCCGCCAGAACACACCGAATCGGAGTTTTAGATGGCAATCTTAGAAGTTAAAGTCCCGCAATTATCAGAGTCCGTCGCTGAAGCGACCCTGTTGCACTGGCACAAACGCGTCGGTGAACCGGTCAGCCGCGATGAAAACATGATCGATATCGAGACCGACAAAGTCGTGCTCGAACTGCCCGCCCCGGCTGATGGCATCATCACGCAATTGATGCAAGCCGATGGCGCAACCGTCGTCGCTGGGCAGATCATTGCCCTGATCGACACGGATGGTTCGGCCAAGGTAAGCCCGATGGAAGTCTCGTCGCTGCCTGTACCGCAACCGCATCCCGATTCCGCTCCGGCAGCTGCTACGCCGACCGAACCGGCTGCTGCTGCCGCTTCTACGCTGGGTTCGAAAGCAGCCGCGAATGTCGCCATGCCCGCTGCCGCAAAAATGCTGGCCGATAACAACATGACGACGGCGCAAGTCGACGGCACTGGTAAAGATGGTCGCGTCACCAAGGGCGACGTGATTAACCAGCTGGAAAAGAAACCGGCACCTGTTGCTGCACCAGCACCAGCACCAGCACCCGCACCCGCACCCGCTGTTGCCGCCAAACCGGCGCTGCAACAAGTTGCGACCGGTGCTGGCCCTAACCTTGGCGAGCGTCCTGAACAGCGCGTACCAATGAGTCGCTTGCGTGCCCGTATCGCCGAGCGTCTGGTGCAGTCGCAGCAGACCAACGCCATCCTGACCACGTTCAACGAAGTCAACATGGCCCCGGTCATGGAGCTGCGCAACAAGTACAAGGACAAGTTCGAGAAAGAGCATGGCGTCAAGCTGGGCTTCATGTCGTTCTTCGTCAAGGCGGCGGTTGCTGCACTGAAAAAATACCCAGTCATCAATGGCTCGGTCGATGGCAATGACATCGTCTACCACGGCTATTTCGACATCGGTATCGCCGTCGGTTCGCCACGCGGACTGGTGGTGCCGGTACTGCGCAATGCCGATCAAATGTCGATTGCCGAGATCGAAAAGAAAATCGGCGAATTCGGCGCCAAGGCCAAGGACGGCAAGTTGACCATGGACGACTTGACCGGCGGCACGTTCTCGATCTCGAATGGCGGCACCTTCGGTTCGATGCTCTCGACCCCGATCATTAACCCGCCGCAATCTGCCATTCTCGGTGTGCATGCGACCAAGGACCGTGCTGTGGTCGAAAACGGCCAGATCGTGATTCGCCCGATGAACTATCTGGCGCTGTCGTACGACCATCGGATTATCGATGGCCGTGAAGCGGTACTTGGCCTGGTGGCGATGAAAGAAGCACTGGAAGATCCTGCACGGTTACTGCTGGATCTGTAAATAGTCTTCACCAAAGCGGCCCGCGCAGGTGTGCGCCGGCCGCTTTGGCGTCTGTAGAGTCAACAAGGAAAAGAACATGTCGAAAAATTTTGATGTTGTCGTCATCGGTGGTGGCCCTGGTGGCTACATCGCCGCGATTCGCGCTGCACAACTGGGTTTCTCGGTCGCCTGCATCGATGAATGGAAAAATGCCGCCGGCGGTCCTGCACCGGGCGGCACCTGTACCAATGTGGGTTGCATTCCGTCCAAAGCGCTGCTGCAATCGTCCGAGCATTTTGAACATGCCGGCCATGCCTTTGCCGAGCACGGAATTGATGTCAAGGGCTTGAGCCTGAACTTGCCGCAAATGCTGTCGCGCAAGGACACTGTCGTCAAGCAAAACAATGACGGCATCTTGTACCTGTTCAAGAAAAACAAGATCACCTTCTTCCATGGTCGCGGCGCGTTCGTCAAGAGCGATGCCAGCGGTACCGAAGTGTCGGTCACGGGCAAGACGGAAGAGTCGCTGATCGCCAAGCACGTCGTTATTGCTACTGGCTCGAATGCGCGGCCACTGCCGGGTACCCCGTTCGATGAAAAAATGATTCTGTCGAACACCGGCGCACTGGCCATCGGCGCGGTGCCAAAGCGGCTCGGTGTGATCGGTGCCGGTGTCATTGGCCTCGAGATGGGCAGCGTCTGGCGTCGTCTTGGATCGGCTGTCACTGTCCTCGAAGGTTTGCCGACTTTCCTCGGCTCGGTCGATGAGCAAATCGCAAAAGAAGCGCTGAAGCTGTTTACCAAGCAGGGTCTGGGCATCCAGTTGGGCGTCAAGATCGGTGCCATTACGACCGGCAAGAAAGATGTCACCGTGGAGTATGTCGATGCCAAGGGCGATGCGCAAAAAGTCGTCTTCGACAAACTGATCATATCGATCGGCCGCACGCCGAATACGATCGGCCTCAATGCCGAGGCCATTGGCTTGAAACTCGACGAGCGTGGTTTCGTTGTGGTCGACGACAATTGCAAATCCAGCGTTGCCAACGTCTGGGCGGTTGGTGATGTGGTGCGTGGACCGATGCTCGCCCACAAGGCCGAAGAAGAAGGCGTGGCCGTGGCCGAGCGGATCGCCGGTCAGCACGGACATGTCAATTTCAACACCGTGCCATGGGTGATTTACACCTCGCCGGAAATCTCGTGGGTTGGCAAGAATGAGCAGGAATTGAAAGCAGAAGGCGTGGCTTACAAAGCCGGTTCATTCCCGTTCCTCGCTAACGGCCGTGCCCGTGCACTCGGTGATACCAACGGCATGGTCAAGTTTTTGGCTGATGCCAAGACCGATGAAATCCTCGGCGTACACATCATCGGGCCATCGGCTTCGGAACTGATTTCCGAAGCGGTCGTCGCCATGGAATTCCGTGCTTCGGCTGAAGATATTGCCCGTATCTGCCATGCCCATCCTTCGTTGTCCGAAGCGACCAAGGAAGCGGCTTTGGCGGTTGACAAGCGTGCGTTGAACTTCTGATTTGTCGCACACGCGTGGGCACAACAACCCGTGCCCACCCTACGAGTGGTCGTAGGGTGGGCACGGCTTCATCGTGCCCACGCGCGCGAACTCCACTGAGCGCTTTTAAACCGTTCGGCCTGAGCTGGTCGAGGGCCCTAAACGGGGGCGTCGATCAACTCAGGCCAAACGGCTTTTTGAACGATCTGTCTCGATCCCTGTCCTGCCGCTACTGAAAGAACACCGAGTGAACCCGAAGCCGATGACCGTCATGCAATTTTACGAACACGCACTCTCCGAGCGCGGGTTCACTGCCGATCCGGCGCAGCGGGCTGCCGTTGAACGATTGCAGCAAAGTTACGATGCATGGATTGCCTTCAAGTCCCAGCGCTCGAGCAGTTTCAAACGGCTGATTAACCGGCCTGACGTGCCGCGCGGGGTCTATTTCTGGGGCGGTGTCGGTCGTGGAAAATCGTTTTTGATGGACAGTTTTTATTCGGTGGTGCCGGTCGTGCGCAAGACCCGCGTGCACTTTCATGAGTTCATGCGCGACGTGCACCGTCAGCTCGATGCGCTCAAAAAAGTCGCTGATCCGCTTGATGTCGTGGCGCGCCAGATCGCCAAAAAATACCGCTTGATCTGTTTTGATGAGTTCCATGTTTCTGACATTGCCGACGCGATGATTTTGTATAACCTGATGCGTGCACTACTTGCTAACGGCGTGTCATTTGTCATTACCTCCAATTACGCGCCCGACACGCTGTATCCGGACGGACTGCATCGCGATCGCATGTTGCCCACTATCGCGCTGCTCAAACAACATCTGGACGTGATGAATGTGGATGCGGGTAATGATTACCGCAAGCGTGCGCTTGAGCAGGTTGATGCGTATCACATGCCACTCAATGCGGTGTCCGATAAAGCCTTGCGCGACGCCTTTGCCAGTATCGCTGACACCGCCGATGAAGATCCTCGGGTACGCATTGAAGCGCGTGAAATCCGCGCGTTACGGCGTGCCGGTGGGGCAATCTGGTTTGATTTTGCGACGCTGTGCGGCGGTCCGCGCTCGCAGAATGATTATCTGGAAATCGCCAGTCGGTTTCATACGGTGGTGCTGTCGAGTGTCCCTGAAATGTCGGTATCGATGTCGTCGGAAGCCCGTCGCTTTACTTGGCTCATTGATGTCTTTTACGACCACAAGATCAAGCTCATCATGTCAGCGGCCGTGGCGCCAGAGGCGCTGTACACGCAAGGCACGTTGTCCAATGAATTTCACCGGACCGTCTCGCGTATCATCGAAATGCAATCGCGCGAGTACATGGAAGCGCCGCGCCGCAGTGACATCGCCCTTGTCGTCTGAACCTGAAAGATTTCGAATCATGATTCCCGAGCTCAACCGTTCTGTTGCCCGCCGCACGTTGCGACTGCTGCTCGCTGTCGCCAGCGTCAGCCTTGCCAGTGCTTGTTCCGTACTTTATCCTGCAGCGGCGGTCGATGAACCTTTGCCACCATCCGGCCTGCGGTTGGACTGGCCGTCTGGCTCCATTGTTACAGTCGAACTGGCCACGCAAGCGCTCAGCGATGCCGCTGCACGACGGGTCACGATCGAGAAAACTTTCGTGCGCGCACAAGGGGTTTGCTTTGATCGGTTCTTCATGACGGCATGCAACGATCTCGGCAAGGAGCGCCGCCGCATCGCCTTGGCCGAAGTGCGGTCAGTGGAAGTCGAAGCCAATTACATCAATCGGCGCGATCGCGCCGATCAACGCGACAAGGCGCTCGCTATTCGCACCGAGCGAGAGCAGGCCGAAGCGCCGCAGCGGTTGATAGACACACAGGCGCGTGAAAAGACCGCGTCCGTCAAGGCGGCTGACCGATCAGCCAATGCAGCGAAAGTTCAGGGAACTGCTCAGCGACAACGTGGTATCGATCCGCAAGCCCGGCAGCGCGCCTTTGATGCTAAGGCCGCGCAGCAGCAAGTGAGCGATCAGGCTGGTCAGCAGCGACGTGCCGCCAACATCAGCGCTTTTGAAAAAAAACAAGTGGATGCGGCCGCACGGCAGAAAAAAGTGGCTGAGCGTAAAGCGGAGAAGCAGACCGAGCAGCAGCAAAAAGAGGCTGACGAAAAGGCTGCCGTAGCGGCAAAGCAGTAAGAGGCGCGATGGTGTGCCCATGAGAGCGCACTAGAAATTTCCGCCTATGCCGGCGACGGTTATGGCGCAGTGCGCTACGGCGCCACCAGCTTTACTATCGCCAGCGTGCAATTATCTGCTTTGCTCCCCGCCGCCCGTTCACGTGCCTGCGCGATGAGCCGTTCGGAAATCTGGCGGGGCGAGTGATTGGCAATCGTCTCGGCCATTTCCTGTTCGTTGAAGTAATGCCAGAGGCCGTCCGAACACAGCAGGAAGGCATCGCCAGCTTTGAGCCCGTCATACCGACCCAGTGTCACGAAGGGTTCTTCGCGCATGCTGCCAAGCACGTTGACGAGGATGTGCGACAGGCGATGGTTCGCACCTTCTTCCGGTTTGAGTCGGCCCTGCTCGATGAGGCGCTCGACAAATGAATGGTCTCTGGTTCGCTGCACGAAGGTCGAACCGTTGTAGTGGTATAAGCGCGAATCTCCGGCATGGGCCCAGTGCGCTGTGCCTGAAGGCGTCAGGACCAAGGCCACCAGCGTACTGTGAGGTTCTTTTTCGGCGCTCAGTCCGCTCAGCTTGATGATGGTGTGCGCTTCGGCGGCGATACTCTGTAACATCGCGTCGACGTTGTCGGTCAGTGGTGAGAATTCGTCGAAAAACTGGCGCGCGGTGCGGATCACTTGTTCGGCGGCCATCGCGCCGCCAGTGAGCCCGCCCATGCCATCGGCCAGCACGGCCATCATGAAGCCAGGGGCCTTGGCAGCGCCAAACAGGGCGACGCGGTCTTGTTGCTCTTGCCGGTCGCCGAGGTACTGGCCGGTTCCTGCTTCTATCTTATATTGGCTCATGGACCGGGGTAGATTAAACTGCGTTGGAAATTTTGATTGTACGTAATAATCACATGGCAAAACTTGGAGTCAAATGAATTCCCTTTTTTTATTACAGTGCTGTCTGTCGCATGCAGGCATGGTTGCGACACCGACGCGGATCCATCATGAATAATCTTGCGTCAGACGACGTGCGCCGCCGCATCATTGAGCTGGAAGTCGAGCATCGCGACCTGGATGCCGTCATCGATACGCTCATTCGCGACACCCGCCACGAAGAGTTGCAATTGCGCCGCCTCAAGAAACGGAAGTTGCAACTCAAAGATCATATTACGCTGCTGAAGATGCAGCTTATTCCCGATATTCCGGCCTGAACCCGCAGCATGCTGCTCACCCGACTGACTGATTGCCCCCTTGACTGAAGATCTTCCAGACGGCGCCCTGGCGGCCGTTATTCCCCTCGCGCCTGGTGTCCATGATGCCGATGTCGAACGGCTGTTCGGCGAAGGAGGGGCATTGAGCCAAGCCGTGCGTGGCTTTCGTTCGCGTCAGGCACAAACCGACATGGCCAAGGCCATCGGCAATGCTATCGCTGGCCAGGAAACACTCATCGCCGAAGCGGGCACCGGGACCGGCAAGACCTTTGCCTATTTGGTGCCGGCGCTGCTGTGGGGCGGCAAGGTGATCATTTCGACCGGTACCAAGAACTTGCAGGATCAGTTGTTTTCGCGCGATATTCCAACGGTGCGCAAGGCGCTCAATGCGCCGGTTTCGGTGGCGTTGCTCAAAGGGCGCTCGAATTACCTGTGTCACTTTCATCTGGAACGCACGCAGCAAAACGGCCGCATGACGTCGCGCGACGATATCGGCAACCTGCGTGAAATCTCGCGTTTCATGAAAACGACGACGACCGGCGACAAATCCGAGCTGTCACGCGTGCCGGAAAACGCGATGATCTGGAATCTGGTGACGTCGACACGCGATACCTGTATGGGCGCCGAATGCCAGTATTACCAGGACTGCTTTGTGATGAAGGCGCGCAAGGAAGCGCAGCAAGCCGATGTCGTGGTGGTGAATCACCACTTGTTTTTTGCCGACGTTGCGCTCAAAGAAACCGGCATGGCCGAATTGCTGCCTTCTGCCAACACGATCATTTTCGATGAAGCTCATCAGTTGCCGGATACCGCGACGCTGTTTTTTGGCGAAACAATCTCGACCTCGCAAATCATCGAGCTTTGTCGTGACGTGCAGGCAGAAGGCTTGTCGCACGCACGTGACGGAGCCGATTGGGCGCGCGTGGTCGCGCCGGTTGATCGTGCTGCCCGTGACTTGCGATTGGCGTTTCCGCAGGATGTGATGCGGTTGGCGGTGAGCCAGATTGCGCCATCGAGCGCGTTTTTCCCCGCACTGCTTACGTTGCAGACCGAGTTGCAGGACATGGTCGCCGTGCTCGAAAAGCAGGCCGAACGCGCCGAAACCATCGAACTGTGCCGGGTCCGGTCCATCGAACTCGGCAACCAGTTGGCCGCCTGGGTTGTGGCAACCGATGCCGCTGCGACAGTGCCAGATACCGATCAGGAAAACGTCTTGTGGGTCGAGGCGTTTTCCACCTCGCTGCAATTGCACCAGACGCCGTTATCGATCGCACCGATTTTCAGCAAGCAGCGCGAAGGCGCGGCGCGCACATGGATTTTTACCTCCGCCACGCTGGCGGTCAAAAATGATTTCCATCACTTCACGGATCAGATGGGTTTGGCAGATGTCGTCGCCCACTCGTGGCCCAGCCCGTTCGATTACGAACAGCAGGGTTTGCTGTACGTGCCGCACAATCTGCCACAGCCCAATTCGCCGGACTATACCGATGCGGTCATCGATGCCGCTTTGCCGGTGATCGAAGCGGCCGGCGGTCGCACCTTCCTGCTCTGCACGACGCTGCGTGCGGTCAGTCGCGCGGCCGAACGCTTGCGTGATGAATTTGCCCGGCGTAACCTGCCGTTTCCGCTGATGGTGCAAGGCGAGGCGGGACGCAACGAGTTGCTCGACCGGTTCCGCGCAGCCGGCAATGCGGTGCTGATCGGTAGCCAGAGTTTCTGGGAGGGTGTCGATGTCCGTGGCGACGCGCTGTCGCTCGTCATCATCGACAAGCTGCCATTTTCACCGCCAGACGATCCGGTACTGGCAGCGCGTATCGCAGCGCTGGAGCGCAAAGGCCGGAATGGCTTCATTCATCACCAGTTGCCGGAAGCGATCATCACTCTCAAGCAGGGAGCCGGCCGGTTGATCCGTGATGAAACCGACCGCGGCGTGCTGATGTTATGTGATCCCCGCCTGCTTTCCAAACCCTACGGCAAGCGTATCTGGCAAAGTTTGCCGGCGTTTAAGCGCACCCGTGAGCGCGAGGCGGTATTGGCTTTTTTTACCGATATACCGAAGTAATCTGGCTGGACAGGCGCGATATTTATAAAAGTGACCTAGAAGCAATATTCGATATACTTAGGGCACTTTTTCAAGGCCATGTGGCACCCGGGCAGGCACGACGCCAAGCCGGTTCCTGGTCTGATCCAGAAGGGTGTGCATGTCCGAATCTGTTGCGTTAGTGCCTGTCCGTGCATCCGAAATCATCGTTGGCAAGGCACTGAAACGTGCTGTCTACGATTACCACGGCAACTTGCTGCTGGCGTCCGGTTTCGTGATCGACAATCCGAACCAGATGGCCGGGGTGCTGGAGAACGGTTACTTCCATGAAGGTGGTTGGGAGCGTCCCGCAGGTCCGATTCCGGCAGATAACAATATCAAGCGTCTGGTCGAGGCGACTGCCGCACCGAAGCAGGAAGCTGCCGAGCGCGAAATAGCGGTCAACATGCAGGACGTGCGCTGGCACATTGGCGAGACGATGATCCTGCAGATGCAGGACAAACCATCTATCCGCTATACGGTCAAATTGATTGGCTTCGTCAAAGGCAAGACCGTCTACGTGACTGCGCCGATGATGGATGGAAAATTCGAACTGATACGCGACGGTCAGAGCTTTGTCGTACGTGCTTTTTCCGGCAAGAAGGCGTACGCCTTCATCGCCGCCGCAGTGCGCTCGGTACACACACCGCATCCCTATTTACATCTTTCTTATCCAAAGCAATTGCGCTGTACGGTCGTACGGCAGACTGCGCGTGTCGCAGTGCGATTGATTGCCGCCATTTCGCTCGGCGAGCCCGAGCGCAACTCGGCCGCCACCATCACCGACCTGAGCATGGGTGGCGCATCGGCGATTGCCAAGAGCATCCTCGGTGAAAAGGGCGATGCAGGCCGTATCAAGCTGAAAGTCCATGTCGCGGACCAGGACCTGTTTCTGAATCTTCAGACGGTATTGCGCTCGATCGCGCCGGCCGATGCCGGTGAAGGCTTCCGGCATGGATTTGAATTCGTCGACGTGTCGGTCCAGGATCGACTGATCCTGACCGCCTACGTACACCAGACGTTGGTCGAGACGGATAACTGACGAACAAGTTTTGCAATCGAGTCCTGCTTCCGAAAGCTTTTTGTAAAGCAAGTGTGGTGACGTCGGTTTTTGATTGTCTTCATGAAAAAAATGGATATTCCGTACCTTAAAGACATGTTTTTATTTGGCAATAATCTTTTTTTGTAAACGATGATTCCCGTTTCGGAGACTGAAAGTATCAGGTAGAGTGTTGCCGAAATCAAAAATAGCATCTTGCCAATGGCTGTCCCTATCGATGAGCGCAATGCGGATGCGGCCACAAGTGGATTAATTCAATGCATCACCCGGGGAGAATCGTCGTTGCGTGATCATTGCCTGCGTGGCGTAATTCGTGGTTTCCGACGAGGTGCTGCTGTTCATGCCGACAAGTTGCTGGCAGCAGCACGGCGGCTGCTCGGAGCGCTCGCTTTATGCTTGCCGGCGCTGGTGACGGCAACCACGCCAAGTGTGGCGTTTTATTACGGTGCCCAACCACCGCTGGTGGATTTGCAAGCGTTTGATATCGCGGTGGTCGAGCCCGATCATGTCAGTCATCCTGCCAGCCGGGTTCGTTCCGGTAGCGCCGGAGAACATGCGTTGTTTGCCTATGTCTCGCTGGGTGAAGTACAGCCGACGCGCCCTTATTACAAAGCACTGCCCGCCGGTGCGCTGCGCGGCGACAATGCCGCCTGGGGCAGCAAGGTGATCGATCAGGCGGCGCCCGGCTGGAATGAATTTTTCCTGAGCCGCATCATTGGCCCGTTATGGCAGCAAGGCTGGCGTGGCTTCTTCCTCGATACGCTCGACTCCTATCAATTATTTGCCACCACCGATGCCGAGCGGACACGTCAGCGCGTTGCGATGGTCGCGTTGTTGCGTGAATTCAAACACCGCTATCCGGACGCCAAATTGATCCTCAATCGCGGTTTCGAACTGCTACCTGATGTTGCGCCGCTCGTGTACGCGGTTGCCGCCGAGTCGCTCTACCAGGGCTACGATGCTGGCCGCAATCAGTATCGTCCGGTACCGGCGGCCGATAGGACTTGGCTGATGGCGCAGATGCAGACAGTGCGCGAGCGCTACCACTTGCCGGTCATTGCGATCGATTATGTCGATCCGTCCGATCCTGCTTCGCGCGAACTGGCACGTAGCACCGCACGACAACTCGTCAGTGATGGTTTCATTCCGTGGGTGGCCGATGGCGGCTTGAATTCGCTCGGTGTGGGCAGTATCGAAGTGCTGCCGCGCACGGTGCTGGTACTGGTTGACAACCTGGATCTGGATTTCCACTACACGTCGGCGCAGCGTTTCCTCGGTATGCCGCTCAATTACCTTGGCCTGCGCTACGAAATGCTGGATGTGATGACGCAGGCGTTACCCGACGGGATACTGGCGGGCCGGTATGCCGGCATTGTCAGCTGGCTTAATCCGGGTGTCGATCATCCGACGCTGGCGGCCTGGTTCCTGCGCCAGATAGCGGGCGGAGTCCCTATTGCGATCTTCGATACGTTCGGTTTCACTGTCGACGGGCACAATGCCGCTGCGCTCGGTTTGCGCCGGCTGGCGGTGCCGCGTCCCGAGCGGCTGACGGTGCGCAGCCGTGACGCTGCATTGCTCGATTTTGAAGTGGCCGCCTTGCCCGATCGCTCGCAGCTCGAACCGTTGCAACTGTTGCCGCAGCAAGGTCGCAGCTTGCTCAGCTTGCAAGATGGCGCAGGCAACACGTTTGATGCGGTGGCGTTGACGGCATGGGGCGGCTTTGCGCTTAGTCCATTTACAACACGATCCTTGTCGGCGCTGGATCAGGATCGCTGGATCGTGCAACCGATTCGTTTTCTGCAAGCTGCCTTGCGCTTGCCGGAATTGCCCGTGCCGGATGTCACCACCGAAGGCGGTCAGCGGATGCTCATGGCGCATATCGACGCCGACGGGTTTCCGTCGCGCGCCGAATTGCCTGGCCGGCCGCTGGCACCGGAGGTGCTGCAAAAGCAAATTCTGTCGCGGTACCGGCTACCGACAGCGGTATCGGTGATCGAAGCCGAGATCAGTTCGACAGGCGTGTATCCGCAACTGTCGGGCGAGTTGGAGCCGTTGGCCCGGACGATCTTTGCGCTGCCCTTCGTGGAAGCGGCCAGCCATTCGTATTCGCACCCGTTTTCGTGGGCGAGGGCGATGGGAGTGATTAGCCCGCGCGATGAAATCATCTCGGTGGATAAATCGTATGGTTTGCCATTGCCGGGTTACCGTTTCGACCTCAAGCGCGAAGTGCAAGGCTCGATGGATTACATCAATAGCCGCTTGATGCCTCCCAATAAAAAAGCCGAACTGTTCTTGTGGACTGGCAATTGCGTGCCGCTCGCCAGTGCGATTGCCGAAACCGTCAATGGCGGTTTCCTGAACATGAATGGGGGCGATACCCGCATCACTGAAAGCAATAATTCGTGGACCGCGATTGCCGCGCAAGGCGTGCGCAAAAGCGGCTTGTATCAGGTGTTTGCGCCTAACCAGAATGAAAACGTCTACACCAACAACTGGACCGGTCCGTTCTATGGATTCGAGCGTGTCATTGAAACCTACAAGCTCACTGGTGCACCGTATCGCTTCAAGCCGGTCGACATTTACTATCATGTGTATTCGGCCACCAAACCCGCCTCGATCGCCGCGCTGCACAAGGTGTATGGCTGGGCCATGGCACAGCCGTTCACACGGGTTTTTCCGTCGCAATATGTCCGCAAAGTACTTGACTTTGAAGCGACCAGCATAGCGCGCGAACTGGTTTCGGGGGATCTGCTGGTACGCACCGGTGCCAACTTGCGCACGCTGCGTATGCCACCGGGGGCGAGTGCGCCGTCGCTGCGCGACAGTAGCGGCGTTGCCGGTATTGCCGCCGGTCCGTCCGGGGATTATCTGACACTGACTGCCGCGCAGGTGCGTTTGTCAGCACTGCCGGACAAGGGCGGCGTGCGGGTTGATCAGATCAATGGCAGCATCAGCGACTTCTCGCGCACGCGGGATGGCACAATCGAGCAGCTGCGCTTTACTGCCAGCGCCAATGAGGCGATCACGCTGACGCTGTCGCAGGGCAGTGGTTGCCGCGTCAGTGCCGATGGCAAGCCCGTCGTCGCACGTGGCAGCAGCGCACGTTACATCGTTGATGGCGGCGAGTCGCTACCGCAGCGCAGCGCCATTGTCGTGCGGTGTACCTCATCATGATGACCAAGCAGGGCGGTCTGCGCCCACGTCCAGTCAACCAGCGCCATGGCGCCTGGTATTCGCGCGACACCCGCTACCAGCGCATCGCGCTGTTTTCACCATGGAGCATCGCCGGCTTCGGGCTGGCGGTCGGGCTCGGGTTGGTGCTGGTCTATCCGTATCGCACGCTGGAAGAACAGTTGGCCGGGAGCGAACTCAACAGTAAGCCGGACCGGTTGACGGTTGAGTACCTGAAAGTATTTTTAGCCGCCGAGCCAAATGGGGTGGCGCTGCGCCGTGCGCTGGTAGATCAACTCGTGCGGCTGGGTTCTTTTGCGGAAGCCCGCGAAGCGATGCGGCCCTTGCAGCGCTCCAGCGATCTGGCTATCCAGAGCGATGCGGAGTGGCTAGAACTGAGTATGCTGGAAGGCGAAGCCTTTGCCTTGCCCATCGACACACCCGAGCGTGAAACGGCCATGCAACGCGTCCGTGCGCAGTTGCGCGTACTGGGTGGTTTGCCCCTTCAGAGTTCGCAACGCCTGCTGGGATTGGCGCGCTCTGCGCTGGCGGCAGGCGAGAGGACCGTAGCGGCCATCGCCTATCAGAAAATCGCCGCAAGGCCGGAAATTCTGGAGCCGGAAATTTATGCGGAAGCGGCACGCACCGCGCTCGCTCTGGGCAATTACCAGACCGCTGCCGACCTGTACTTTCGGGCGATGGCCACCACCCGCGTGCTCGACACGCGTCGGGAATTTTTTTTTACCGCGATGCGCACGTTGCAATCAAGTGGCAATAACGAGGACCTGATCGCCATCGCCGATCAGCATGCCGGCGCACTGATCAACGACACCGCGACGCTGAAATTTTTGGCCCGGATGGCGCAGTCGGCCAACCGGCTCGACGCGGCCGAACGGTATGCCAAACAATTGCTCAGACTATCGCTGCTGGATCGCTGGCAAGCACAGCAGGGCAGGCAACTGGCCGCCTGGCAAACCCCGGCGCAGTTCTATGCCGGGCTGGATCGGGTCGATAGCGCACCATTACGCATAATACGGATCGCCGATACCACGGGGCCCGGACTGCCGTTTGATGACGAAGCCTATTTGCTGAGCTATACGATTTTTCTGGCCAATCGTAACCTCACCGATGCACGTCGCGTGGCTGAATCGGCGGTGCTGCAGCGGCCTGCCGATGCTGGTTGGCGCAAGCGGCTGGCGCAGATCAACCAATGGGATGCCGCACCGGAAGCAGCACTGCCGCAATGGCTGGCGTATGCCCGACTCAGCGGTGACGAGCTAGCCTGGGATACCGTGCTGCAGTTGGGTAGCGGAATGGCCAACATCGATGCGCAAATCGCCGCGATCGCCCACAAGGCCGAGCGCGAACCGACTAGCGTGGTCTGGCTGGAACGTCTGTTACAAGTATTCGAAGCCAGTGGTCAGCCCGAGCGCGGGTTGGCCCTGCTGCGTGCTCGCCTGTCGCACAAGTCCGCATCGGCGCTGCTCAGGCGACGCGAACTGGAATTGCTGGCCACATTGGCCGAGCGGACCGGCCATGATGACGAATCGCTGGCGGCGCTGCGCCAGTTGCAAAGCGAGTTCGGTATCGAGAGTACGGTCGCGCTGCGCATTGCTAACAATCTGTACCGTGCCAATCATCCGGTGGCTGCTTTCGCTGAACTCGAGCGTGCCGGTGCGGGTGCGCCAGTTACGGATGGCGATTTCTGGCGCGCTTACGCGGAACTGGCCATGCTGCTGCAAAACGATGCGGCGGCCCGCACGGGTTTTCGTAGCTTGCTGGCGGGCGACCTCCAGAGTGACAATGATTTGACCAACCTGATTGTGCTGCTCGAGCAATCGCAACCGCTGGCCGCCGCGCAGTTGGCTGAATTTGCCTACGCCAGCAAAGGCAATCCACGCACTGCGCTGCAGGCGCTGAACCTGCGCGCTCGCCTGGCAGATTGGTCCGGCGCGCGCGCCATGCTGGCACGGCTGACGCCGGAGCAACGCCGCCTGCTCGAACAGGATCCGGCTTTCCTGACGCTGCGTGCCTCGATCGCCCAGTCCAGTAACGACCTCGATGGCGCAGTGCGTGATATGCGTGCCGCACTGGCGCTGCGACCCGGCGATATGGACATGCGCGCCGCGCTGATCTGGATGCTGGTCGCACAGCGCAATACTGGAGCGCTGAGAAAAGCCCTGTCGCTATGGGCCGCCGATGCCGAAAATAATGCTGTGTTGTGGGACCCGTACGCTGCTGCAAGCATGTCGATGAACCGGCAGGATCAGGCGCTGCACTGGTTTCGCAAAGGGGGCTTCCGCAGTGATGATTATTTGTGGCTGATGAGTTACGCCGAGGTGCTCGATGCGGTCTCGCAGAAAGAATTAGCCTGGCGCATTCGCCGCCACGTCTGGCTCGACTTGCGCAACCCCGATGTGCTGCGCAAAGCCAATCCGGAACAGCTGACCACCCTGCGCGACCGGTTGGTGGCTGTGGCGCCGTTGTTCATGGGCGGTGACGGTGCCGATCGCGTGATGCGGGCTTTGCTGCGGGCCGATATCAGTACGCTGGTCGCGTTCGTGCCACCGCAACCGACGCCGCGTAGCGGCAAGGAAATGCTGGCCCGACTTGATCAGCCAGAGACAACCGCGCTGCCGTTGCTGCAGCAGCGTGACAAGCAGCGCGCCGCCCAGCGCAGCAGCGCGCCGATGGAGACGCTACTCGCGCCGGCCAATGCCAGCAGGCCGCAGGACGATGCGCGTCTGACGGCCACCGCGCGCGAGCTGGCGTTAGCGTATGCACTCAACCGGAATGCCAACGACCTCGCTGCGGCTTGGTTTGCCAGCCGCTTCGCCGGGCAGCTGGACAAGCCGCTGTGGGGTGAGCTGTCGCTGCTTCTGGCAGCGGAAGATCGCACACAATTAAATCGCCTGCTAGATGATTTGCCGGACTGGTTGCCGATGTACGATCGCATCGAGGCGGCACAGCGGGCTGGTCGCCCGGGACTGGCACAGACGATGGCGTTCGACCAGTTGGCGCTGCTGCCGTCGGATGAAGATCTGCATTTGCGGCTCACTACAATGACGACCGAACAGCCGGCCGATTTTTCGGTGACGGTGAACCAGATGACGGTGTCGCCGCTATCGGCACGCGAGGTACAGCTCCAGACCAGCGTCAATCTCACGCCCGGCCTGAAGCTGACCGTGGCACTGATTGATCGCCAGCACGTCAGCCTCGACGATACGGCGCTGGTGAACCTGCCTGGCTCGGATCGACAGCTCGAACTGACCTTGCGCAAGCAGCTCGACGAGGGCACGGTGTCGGTCACCGTGCAGCAGCGCCAAGGGGCCGGCAGCAACACCGGCCTGCGTCTTCAATACAGCTTGACGTTGTCGCCAGCTGTCAGTGTGGCTGGCACGCTTGGCGTGCGCCAACTGGCCACCGAGTCGGCGTTGCTGCGGGTCGCTGCGATGCGCGACGGCGTCGAGTCAACCGTGACGTATGCACTGAGCCGCGCCGAGTATCTGCGGCTCGGCTTGGCCTGGCACCGGTATGCGTCGCAGGCCGGCAATATGCTGGGTAGCGGCGGCAACTGGAACGTGGAGGCGGGCACCCACTTGCGTCTGGAGTATCCGAATATCACGTTGCGTGCGTTTGCCGCCGGCTCGGCCTTCCGTGACCGCAATCAGATCGATGCGCTGGTCGGCAATCTGCTGCCCGCCGGCACCGATCTGACCCAGATCCGGGCACTGCCGGTCAACGAACGGCTCGTTGGGATCAGCCTCGGGCTTGGCACGGTCATCGATACCCGTTATACCCGCGCATGGCGGCCGTTTGCCGAGCTCGGACTGACCCACAGCGATGTCGCCGGTCGCGGCTATAACTTACGCGCCGGCATCGCTGGCAGCGTACTGGGACAAGACTTGATGACATTGCGCGGGCTACGTTCCAGTGGCAGTGCGGCGTCTCCGCAAGGCAGTCAGGAAATCGGACTGGATTACAAATGGTTTTTTTAGAGGACTTTATGAAACAACATTCCCGTCGCTTGTTCCGCTCACTCCTGTTGGCCGCCGTCATCGGCCTGCTGGGAGCGTGTTCCACCGTGCATGTCGGCACCGCGCCGGTGCTCGAAGCCGGCGCCAAGTGGGCCATCCTGCCGTTCGTGAATCAGACCGAAACACCGCAGGCTGGCCTGCGTGCCGAATCGATTGCCGAAAGTCTGTTGCGCGTGGACGGCATCAGCAATTTGCGCCGCTATCCCACCGCACTCAATACCGAGACGCTGTTCGAGCCGATGGACCGCAAGCAGTTTGATGCCGCATTGGCCTGGGCGCGCAGCGAAAACATCCGCTATGCGCTGGCTGGTAGCGTCGATGAATGGCGCTACAAGGTCGGCATTGATGGCGAGCCGGCAGCCGGCGTGACATTGCAATTGATCGACGTGCAAAGCGGTCAGGTGTTGTGGGCCGCGGCTGGTGGCAGTACCGGCTGGAGTCGCGAGTCGCTCTCCGGTGTGGCGCAGAAGCTGGTCGCCAAGCTGCTGCGTCCGTTGCTGGTTGCGGCGCGCTGAGCGATGGCTGTCTCCTGGCGCGATGTGACCCGACGCGTATTGCCATCGACCCAGTCGGTTGGCACGCCGGCCTGGTCTTGGGGAGTGGCAGCGCTGGAAGCGATCATCCTGTGCGCGCTGGCGTTCGCCCTGAGTTGCTGGTTCGCGCCAGAGGACCCGCTTGGGATCGATGCGCAATTTCCCTGGTTGTGGATTGTGCCGGCCTTGCTGGCGATGCGCTATGGCACCGCCATCGGCGTGACGGCGGTGGTGTCGATCGTTGTTTTCACTTTGATGTTGCCGACGTGGGCGAATTACGTGCCTTGGTCGGCGTCGTTGGTGACTTCGGCGACGCGCCTTGCACTGCTGGAATTTCCAAAAGCTTATTTTCTCGGCGGGCTGGTGCTGACGCTCATCTGCGGCCAGTTTTCCGATATCTGGACAGCACGAACGCGGCGCCTGCGCGCTGTTAACGCCTACCTCGACGAGCGCCTCAACACGCTAACCAACAATCATTTTCTATTGCGCTTGTCGCATGAACGGCTTGAACAAGATTTGCTGGCCAAGCCACTGACGCTGCGCGAAACGCTGGCGCGCTTGCGCCTGCTGACGGCCGACCAGATGGCGACGAATGACGTCACATTGCCAGGTGCGAGCGAGTTCATCCAGTTGCTGGGTCAGAGCTGCCAGCTTGAAATCGCCGCTGTTTATGACGTCGCCGGAGCAGACCACTATGCCAGCACGCCAACCGCCGTTCTTGGCGAACCCGGCGCACTGGACCAGTCCGATCCGCTGGTGCGCTATTGCCTGGCGCAAGGCCGGTTGGCCCATGTGCAGACGACGGACCTTGGGCCGGCCGAACGCAGTGCCAGCCGGTACCTGATCTGCGCGCCGCTACTGCCGTCCGGCAGCGCACCAGTCGGCTTGCTGGTGGTCGAAAAATTACCGTTTTTTGCGCTCAACAACGACGCACTGCAATTGCTGTCGGTGCTGATCGGCTATTACGCCGATGGCGTGCGGCTCGGTCACGTGGTGCGCTCGGTATTGGCGAAGGTGCCTGACTGTCCACCGGCAATGGCGCTTGACTTGATGCGGCTGCAGCGTATCCGCATGGAAGCCGGCATCGAGACGTCGCTGGTCGCACTGGTGTTCGGCAAGGACGAGGAATCGCTCGACCGCTTCGAGCAGGTTAAACGACTCAAGCGTGGTGTCGACCTATCGTGGGAACTGGTCGGTAGCCACCACGTGGCGCTCATTACCTTGCTGCCGCTGGCCTCGGCCGCGGCAGTCGATGGCTATCTGCTGCGTATCGAATCGGCTTTGCAGCGGCAGTTCGGCGGCGGCTTCGTGAGCAGCCAGATCACCACCCACATAGCCCGTTTGAGCCACGCGGACGCTGGTGACACCCTGCTCGGACTGGTGCATCGCTGTGCTGTATAAACTGCTTTTTCTTGGGCTGTCGTTCGAGTTCAGCGGGATCGGACTGCTGTTCGTCGGCAGTCACAGCGCCGCGCTGATCGGCAGTTATCTCCTGCTTCATGCGCTCGGTTGTATGACGTTGGCCCTGGTGCTGAACTTGCTGATCCCGGCGCGTTACCGGCAACCACGTGGGTGGGTGCTGATCTACTTGTTCGCCTTCAATTTTTTCATGCCGCTGGTGGGACTGGTGTGTGTCACGGGCGGGTTGATGCTCGGATTCTGGTTGCCCCGGTCGGTGCGCAAGGACCCGTTCGAGACCGCCGACCAGTTGCGCTTTACCACCCATCGTAATCAGGAAGGCACCGGGTTTCGTGGCGGGCAGGTGCGAGCACAGCTTGGTAACAACGAGACGCCGCTGGATCAGCGCCTCAAAGCACTGGTCGCCGTGCAGGATACGCCGGCCCGCGCCACCGGCAGCTTGCTGCGCACGCTGCTGGCCGATCCGGTCGACGATATGCGTTTGCTGGCGTATGGCATTCTCGACAGCAAGGAAAAACAGATTACCCATCGCATTCTGGAAAGCCGACGCCGGCTTGACCAGTCGGCGCAGCCGGCTGAGCAGTTTCGTCTCAATAAGCTGGTTGCCGAGCTGAACTGGGAGTTGATTTACCAGGACCTGGTGCAAGGTGATATGCGCAGTTTTTCTGCCGGGCAGGTGCGCAAGTATGCGGTGCAGGCCTTGCAATTGCAGGCCGATGATGCCGGCTTGTGGTTTCTGCTCACCCGACTCGAACTGTTTCGTGGTGATGTCGATGCTGCCGAGCGTGCGCTGACCGAAGCGCGCAAGGGTAATTTTGCCCGCGAACGGTTGTTGCCCTATCTGGCCGAATTGCGTTTCCTGCAGCATCGCTATGACGAAGTGCGCGTGCTGTTCGATGAACTGGCCGATCAGCCGGGCGTGCCGGCGCTGGCGCAAAGTCGCCGCTACTGGCGCCCCGAATTATCCGCTGGCAGCCAAGTTCCGCCGGTGCCGTTTGACCTCTTGGGACAAGGAGGCCGCATTTGAAGCCTGATGCCACACTCCATCGCCGTAGTGCTGATTGCGATGTGATGTTACTGCTTGAAGGCACGTTTCCCTATGTCAGTGGCGGCGTTTCCAGTTGGGTCAACCAGATCATCCGTGGCTTCCCGCAGATTCGTTTCGGCATCTGTTTCATTGGTAGCCGGCGTGCCGATTATGGCGATCCGAAATACGCGTTACCGGACAATGTCGTGCACTTTGAGGCCCATTTTTTGCACGAGCGCCACACCGCGCCACTGGTGTTGCCGCAAGGCGGGGATGTTGCCGCCTATGCGCAGATGGAGGCGTTGCATCAACAGTTGCGTTTGCCGATCCGCGCGGATGCGCCACGGGGCGCCATTTCAGCATCGCTGCACGCGCTCTTGCCGCTGATGCAGGATGGCGCGGCGCTGGACGAAGCATCGTTTTTGTATAGCGAGCTGTCCTGGCAATCGATTGCCGAAAATTACCGCACCTATTGCACGGATCCGTCGTTCGTCGATTACTTCTGGACCGTGCGCATCATGCACACGCCGGTCTGGGCATTGGCTCGGGTGGCGCGGCAATTGATTCCGGCGCGTGCTTATCACAGTATTTCGACCGGCTATGCGGGCTTTCTTGGCACATTGCTAGCGCAGCAAACGGGGCGTCCATTGATCTTGTCCGAGCACGGCATTTACACCAAAGAACGCAAGATTGACTTGTTCCAGAGCGAATGGATCCGCGATAACCGCGGTGTGTTCGAGAAGGATGCGTCGCAATTATCGTACTTCCGTGACCTGTGGATCCGCTTCTTCGAGGCGTTGGGGCGAATGTGCTACGAGGCCGCCAACGATATCGTTGCGCTCTATGAAACCAACCGGTTGCGCCAGATTAATGATGGTGCGCTGGCCGAGCGGACGCGCAATGTCCCGAACGGTATCGACCTGCCACGCTTTTCCGCGTTGCGCGCATTGCGCCCGGCCACGCCGCCGCCGGTGCTGTGCCTGATCGGACGCGTGGTGCCGATCAAGGATGTGAAGACCTTCATTCGCGCGATGCGCACGGTCGTCAACCTGATGCCCGAGGCCGAAGGCTGGATCGCCGGCCCGGAAGAGGAAGACCCCGAATACGCCGAAGAATGCCACAGCATCGCAGAAGGTCTGGACCTGCAGGGCAAGATCAAATTTCTTGGCTTCCAGAAGGTCGATGCACTGATGCCGCAGATCGGACTAGTGGTGTTGTCCAGCATTAGCGAAGCGCTGCCGTTGGTGTTGCTGGAAGGCTTTGCCGCCGGCGTGCCGGCCGTGGCGACCGATGTCGGTTCGTGCCGTCAGTTGATCCACGGGTTGGATGAAGAAGACCGGGCACTGGGCGCCGCTGGCGCCATCGTCGGGATTGCCGAGCCGCAGGCGCTGGCCAAGGCAGCGGTGGCGTTGCTGACCGACAGCGTGCGCTGGCAAGCCGCGCAAGCCGCTGGCATGGCACGGGTCGAGCGGTATTACACGCAGGACAAGATGTTCGCCGACTACCGCCGGCTGTACGACAAATCCATGCAGCAGGCTGATCGCCCGACAAGCCCTGCGGCGACGTGCCCGATGCACCCGCCTTCTGCCAAAAAAAGTCACTGAGGAACTGAGACGTCATGGCCGGTATCGGATTCGAACTACGCAAGATACTCAAGCGCGACAGCCTCATGTCGCTAATGCAGGCTTACACCTATGCGGCGGTGATTAGCTCGGGGCCGTGGGTGCTGTCCATCGTCGGCATCCTGATTATTGGTGTACTCAGTTACGCGATCGTGTTGCCGGGCCTGTTGATCGTGCAATTTCAGGTCAGCATTACTTATGTGATCGCTGCCTCGCTGATTTTTACCGGACCGTTCCAGCTAGCGTTCACACGCTTTACGGCGGACCGGTTGTTCGAGAAAAATAGCGAGGTCATCCTCACTAACTTCCATGCGGTGACGCTGGCAGTGACCGTGGTCGGCGGGTTCGCCGGCTTGCTGTGTGTGGTGTTCCTGTTTCCTGAGCAAAGCGTGATGTACCGATTGTTGTTGCTGGCGGCGTTCGTGATCATGTCCAATATCTGGATCGCGACGATCTTCCTGTCCGGCATGAAGCAGTACAAGGAAATTGTCTGGATGTACCTTCTGGGCTATGCAATTACGGTACTTGCGGCGCTGGCGATGCGACCGTTCGGGCTGGAAGGATTGATGGGGGGCTTCGTGGTCGGTCAGGCGTTGCTGCTGATGTGCATGACGATCCTTATCCTGCGAAATTACCCTGCGCAAAAATTTATTTCGTTCGAGTTTTTCGAACGCAAGCTGATGTATCCCACGTTGCTGTGGATCGGCTTGTTGTACAACCTCGGTGTCTGGATCGATAAATTTGTATTCTGGTTCACGACCGATACCAGTCAGGCCATCATTGGTCCGCTGCGGGCGTCGTTGATCTACGATTTGCCGGTGTTTTTGGCTTACTTGTCGATCATTCCCGGGATGGCGATTTTTCTGTTGCGCATGGAGACGGACTTCGTCGAGTACTACGACAAGTTTTATCAAGCCGTGCGCAGCGGCGGTTCGCTGGAAGCCATCGAGGAAGCCCGTAACGGGATGGTTGAAACGATACAGTTGGGTATTTTCGAGATCATCAAAATCCAGACCATCGCGACGCTGCTGTTGATCGTGATCGGTGAGGCGGTGCTCAAGTGGCTGGGGATTTCGACGCTGTATCTGCCGCTGTTGTATATCGATGTGATTGCCGCTGGTTTGCAGGTGGTGTTGCTGGGTATTTTGAATGTCTTTTTTTACCTCGACAAGCGCCGCATCGTGCTGGTGTTGTGCGGTGTTTTTGTCGTGCTCAATCTGGTGCTGACGCTGGTGTCGGTACATTTAGGGCCGGCATTTTTCGGCTATGGATTTGCGCTGGCGTTGCTGGTGGTGGTGCTGGCGGGGTTGGTGATGCTGTCGCGCACGCTTGGACTATTGGAGTATGAAACGTTCATGTTGCAGTAGCGGGGGCGTCGAAAGAAGAAACCGTGTGTGCTTCGTTATTTGGTGCAATGTCCTGCGGTTTTAGCATCCTGCGGTACTGACGGGTAGGGTGGGCACGGGGTTAATGTGCCCACGCGACCACACCGGAGAACGACTAGATTTGGCAACGATTGTGGTGCGCGCGCGTGGGCACGAGATGCCGTGCCCACCCTACGAATTATTCAGTGCATCGCGCCGACTGCGCCATCAAGCCCAGGGTTTGATGACGACTTTTCCCATCACCTTGCGCGCGGCCATGTCATTTAACGCTTGCGCCGTTTCCGCTAGCGCATAGCGCCCTGAAATGCGCGGCTTGATTGTGCCATCGGCCAGCCACCCCATCAATTGCTGCATCGCGGCCGCATTGGCTTTTGGTTCGCGCTTGGCGAACTCGCCCCAGAATACGCCGACTAGCGATGCGCCTTTGAGTAGCATCAGGTTGAGCGGTAAGGCCGGGATGTCGCCGTTGGCAAAGCCGACCACCAGATAGCGACCGCGCCAGCCAATCGAACGGAAAGCCGGTTCGGTATAGATGCCGCCGACCGGGTCGTAAATCACGTCCGGTCCCTTGCCATCGGTGGCGGCCTTGATCGCGCCACGTAAATCTTCGGTGCTGTAATTGATCGTGACGTCGGCACCGTGTTCGCGGCAGACCGCGAGCTTTTCATCCGACGAGGCGGCCGCGATCACGCGTGCACCCAATGCCTTGCCAATCTCGATGGCGGCCAGTCCAACGCCGCCGGCGGCACCAAGTACCAGCATGGTTTCGCCGGCCTTGAGTTGCGCCCGGTCGACCACGGCGTGATGCGAGGTGCCATAGGTCAACGTGATCGCCGCGGCGATATCGAAGTCCATCCCGGCGGGCATTGGCATGACGGCGTTGGCCGCCACCACAATCTGTTGGGCGAACGCCCCTTGCGCACTGAAGGCGATGACTTGGTCGCCCGCCTTGTAACGCGTCACGCCCTCACCAACGGCGAGCACGACGCCAGCCAGCTCGCTGCCCGGCGTGAAGGGCAGGGCAGGTTTGAATTGGTATTTGTTCTGGATGATCAGTACATCGGGAAAATTCACGCCGGCCGCGCGGATGTCGATGGCGATCTGGCCGGGGCCGGGGACCGCATCGGGCAATTCTTCGATGACCAGCGTGTCGGGCAGTCCCCAGGCATTGCAGACGATAGCTTTCATGGTGTGTGTCTCCTCGATGGATGTCAATTAATAGAACGATCGTTAGATTTTTTTGAGTTTTCCGATTATGCCGTAAATTCTTGCTGCCTCGACCAATTCCGGATAATGCTTCGGGTAAAATCGAATGCATGAAAATCTTAATCAGTAATGACGATGGTTATTTGGCTCCCGGTATCGTGGCGCTGGCCGATGCACTCGCTTCGATCGCCGAGATCGTTGTAGTGGCACCCGACAGCAACCGCTCCGGCTCTTCCAATTCACTCACACTCGACCGGCCGTTGTCCGTCTACAAGGCGGCCAACGGCTTTCACTTTGTCAATGGCACGCCGTCCGATTGCGTGCACGTGGCATTGACCGGGGTCCTGTCTTTTCGGCCCGACCTGATTGTGTCCGGCATCAATCAGGGCCAAAACATGGGGGACGACACGTTGTATTCGGGCACGGTTGCGGCGGCGACTGAAGGCTATCTGTTCGGTATTCCGTCGATTGCGTTTTCTCAAGTTGAAAAAGGCTGGGGGGAGCTCGCCGCGGCGGCCCGAGTGGCACGCGAAATCGTGCTGCGCAAGTTCGATACCTTGCACAAACCCTACCTGCTCAATGTCAATATCCCTAACCTGCCTTATGACGATCTTGGCGAGATCGTCGCGACGCGACTCGGCAAGCGGCATCAATCGGAAGCGGTGATCCGCGCCATCGATCCGCATGGTCGCGAAATATTCTGGATCGGACCGGCCGGTCAGGCCCGCGAAGCCGGCGAGGGAACCGATTTCCATGCCGTTGCCAACGGCAAGATTTCCATTACACCATTGCAGATTGACCTCACGCACAACACGCAACTCGACAGCCTGAAGAAAAGCCTGTCATGACCGACAAGGGCAAGCGCTTTCCGCTAACGCTGTCCTCATTGCAAAACAAGTCTGCCCGTGGCGGTGCTGGCTACGTCGCACCTCGCGTGGAGACGCCGCAGACGGCGACCCGCAACGCGGCCGGCCATGTGACGCCGGTCGTGCGCACTGCCGAGGCGCAGGAGCGCCGCGCTGCCGGGTTACCACAGCGTCTGCAACCGTTAGTCTCCGATTGTGTGCGCCGCGCGATGGTGATGCGGTTGTCGGCGCAAGGCATCAAGGACACCATGGTGCTGGCCGCGATGGAAGCGGTACAGCGTCACCTCTTCATTGAACCTGGTCTCGTCGCTCAGGCGTATGTGGATGCATCGATTCCGATTGGTTATCACCAGACCATTTCCAAACCATACATCGTCGCGCGCATGATCGAGGTGCTACGCAATGGTGGCGCACTGAACCGCGTGCTCGAAATCGGTACCGGATGTGGCTATCAGGCGGCAGTGCTGTCGCTGATGGCAAAAGAGGTCTATTCGATTGAGCGAATTCGCCCGTTGCATGAACTGGCGCGCACCAACCTGCGGCCGATGCGGATCGCAAATGTCCGTTTGCAGTACGGAGATGGTATGCTCGGGCTCTCGCAGGCAGCGCCATTCGATGGCATCATTCTGGCAGCCGCGGGGCTGGAAGTTCCTCAAGCGCTGTTAGATCAGATGGCGATTGGCGGCAGACTGGTCGCCCCGGTCGGTGCCCGTCACCAGGTGCTGCAACTGATCGTACGTGTCGGTAAATTCGACTGGACCCACACCACGCTGGAAGATTGTCATTTCGTGCCATTGCATGCCGGCACCGTATGACAGCTTCGGCAGCAACAACACAAAACACATCAACCAGAATGAAAAAAACCCATCTCGCTATTCTCCTTTTGATCACTGCCGTTGTGGCAGGGTGCGCGACACCGCGTCGCCCCGCGCCCGTAGTCGACATGGCAACGCCGGTTAGCGGCGCGCGTGCACCAGATGCTCCCGGGTTTTATACGGTCAAGAAAGGTGACATGCTGAACCGTATTGCGCAGGAATTTGGTCAGAATATCCGTGACATCGTGACCTGGAATAACCTGACCAATCCGAACGATATTCAGGTCGATCAGGTCTTGCGCGTCTTGCCACCAGCCGGGACTGCCCAGACCGGCAGCGTTGCCAGTGGTTCTGGCGTGGACGTACGGCCGCTCAATAGCGCCGGTATGGGAGCGGCCAAAACAGGGCCCCGTGGCGAGAAGCTTCCTTATTCCGAGGCGGCGCTAGCCGAGCTACAAAAGCCGGATGGTACGCCGCCCGCTGCTGCGCCATCAGCGCGTGTCGAAGCGCCGAGAGCCGCCAGTAAGCCAACTGATACGTCGCCCCCCGAAGAAGAGAATGTGGGCTTCATCTGGCCGACCGAAGGTCGGGTAATCAGCTCCTTTGATGCAGGAAAAAAAGGTATCGACATTGCCGGCAAGAGTGGTCAGGCCGTGATCGCCTCCGGGGCTGGCAAGGTCATGTATGCCGGCAGTGGCATCCGTGGCTATGGCAACCTGGTCATCGTCAAGCACACGAGCAATCTCTTGTCAGCGTATGCCCATAACAAGACCATCCTGGTGAAGGAAGGTCAGACTGTCACGCGCGGCGAGAAAATCGCGGAGATGGGGAATTCCGATTCCGACAGCGTCAAGCTGCATTTCGAAATCCGTCAGCAAGGCAAGCCTGTCGATCCTGCGAAGTTTCTCCCTGGCCGATAGATGAGTCATGTTCATGATGCTCCTCCTGACGACGATGACTTCGGCAACGCTGCTGACGAAGTCGGAACGGGCGATGACCTGTTCAATGGTGTAGAGCGCGATGACGATAACGATAGCGAGCCTGAGAGTGGCATCGGTGCGCAACCTGTCGCGTCGATCGATGAAATTCGCAAAGTGCTTGCCTCGGAGCTATCGACCGACACGACCCAGTTGTACCTCAATCAGATCGGCGCACGCGCGTTATTGACGGTTGCGCAAGAGGTGCACTACGCGACACTGGCCAAGGGGGGCGACTTTCCTTCCCGTCAGGTCATGATCGAGCACAACTTGCGACTGGTGGTGTCGATTGCCAAGCACTACATCCATCGTGGCGTCGCGTTACTCGACCTCATCGAGGAAGGTAATCTTGGCTTGATGCGGGCCATCGACAAATTCGAACCGGAGCGTGGGTTTCGTTTTTCGACCTATGCGACATGGTGGATACGCCAGAGCATCGAACGCGCCATCATGAACCAGGCGCGTACTGTCCGACTACCGGTGCACGTTGTGCGCGAGCTCAATCAGGTACTGCGCGCCAAGTATCACCTCGAGTCGCTGCATCAGGATGGCAAAGAGGCGTCGGCCGACGATGTTGCTCACCTGACGGGTCGCACGGCGGAAGACGTGCAGGACATCCTCGCCCTGGCCGAGTACCCGGTCTCGCTAGATGCGCCGCTCGATGCCGATCCGCACGGTAGTTTAATGGACCTGCTGCCCGGCGATCTGGCGGACGGACCGGAGGCGCGTGCCGAACAGCACGAAGCCAGTTTGATGATGCGTGACTGGCTGGCCCGGTTGACCGACAGACAGCGCCTCATTATCCTGCGTCGCTTCGGGCTCGAGGACGAGGACCCAGTGACGCTTGAAACACTGGCAGCCGAAATGGGCGTGACGCGCGAACGTGTGCGTCAGATTCAGCAGGAAGCACTCATCAAGCTCAAGCGTGCCTTGACGCTACGTGGTGTCGATCGCGACGCCTTGCCGTAACTTCTTTTTATACTCACATCGACGGCCGCGCCGTCAGCCTCTGGTCACCTATGCCGCAAACTATTCTGGAAATCCGATCACTCGACATGGAAGCCCGCGGGGTCGGGAATCTCGTTAATGAAGATGGCAGTCACGGCAAAGTCATTTTTGTCGAAGGTGCGCTGCCCGGCGAACGGGTACATTTCCTGTCGTTCCGCAAAAAATCGAAGTGGGAAGCGGCGCGCATGACCGGTCTGCTGCGTGAATCGGCGATGCGGGTCACGCCGCAATGTGCGTACTTCGGCACGTGTGGCGGGTGCGCGATGCAGCACCTGGACGCTGCTGCTCAGGTGGCGATCAAACAACGTGTTCTGGAAGATAACCTCTGGCACATCGGCAAAATGCGGTCGCGTCAGTTGCTCCGGCCGATCTACGGTCCGACCTGGGGTTATCGCTATCGTGCGCGGCTATCGGTACGTAATGTGCCGCGCAAGGGTGGCGTGCTGATCGGTTTCATTGAAAAAAAATCGTCGTATCTGACCGATATGACCAGTTGCGAGATCCTGCCGCCTAACGTGTCGGCATTGCTCGTACCGCTGCGCGAACTGATCGCTGCCTTGTCGATTGTCGAGCAAGTGCCGCAAATCGAACTGGCTGTCGGTGAGGGCAATGACGGCGTGGTGACGGTGCTGGTATTACGCATCATGGCGGCACTGAGTCGCGCCGATGAAGTGTTGCTCAAGGCGTTCGCGGACCTGCACAAGATTGTGTGGTGGCTGCAGAGCGCCGGGCCCGAGAGCGCCGTGCCGTACTATCCGGCCAATCAGTCCCTGCATTATTCGCTGCCGGAATTCGGTATCACGATGCCCTTCAAACCGACCGATTTTACGCAGGTCAATCATCAGATCAACCGGGTGTTGGTCGCGCGTGCATTGCGCTTGCTCGATGCGCAGCCGGACGAACGCATCGCCGACCTGTTTTGTGGGTTGGGTAATTTCACTTTGCCGATCGCTACGCAGGCACGGGCAGTTGTCGGTATCGAAGGCAGCACCGCGCTCACGCAGCGTGCGATGGACAATGCGCGCTTTAATGGATTGCAGGACAAGACCAGTTTCGCATGTCGCAACCTGTTCGAGATCACTGGCGCGGATCTGGTCTCGCTCGGCTACTTCGATCGCTTGTTGATTGATCCGCCGCGCGATGGCGCAATGGCCTTATGCGAAGCGCTGGCCGAGGTGGCACTCGCCCACAAGCCGCGTCGTATCGTCTACGTGTCTTGCAACCCGGCCACGCTGGCGCGTGATGCGCAGTTGCTAGTAGCGGGTGGCTACGTGCTCTCGCAAGCTGGCGTCGTCAACATGTTTCCGCATACGGCGCATGTGGAATCGATGGCGGTCTTCGATCTAGTCGCGTAACGTGCAATAACTGCAGGGCATTGCACCGAATGTCCTGACTGCGGTTGCTAATTCTGCTTGCGCTCCGTCATGACCAAGCCGGGTGAGGCCCGGCCTCCGACTTTTGGCAGCGGCTTCAATGCGGAACAGGTCAACTGCAACGGCAACGGCAACTTCAACTTCAACTTCAACTTCAACACGTAGGGTGGGCACGGCTTTACGTGCCCACGCGCGCGAACCAAAAACGCTCGTCAGTTACGGTGGGTGCAATACCCGAAGGGCATTGCACCGACTGCCCCGGTCGCTGTGCCATGCCCCGCGGTTATTGCACCCTACATACCGTTCCTGCCTAAAAAATACTGCGCAACGTCAGTCCCGCTGTCCGCCGAAAATCCCCAGCAGGGCCAGCAGGTTGGCAAAAATATTGTAGACATCCAGATAGATATGCAAAGTCGCGGTGATGTAATTGGTCTCGCCGCCATTGATGACCTGCTGCACGTCATGCAGGATGTAAGCAGAAAAAATACCGATTGCCAGCACCGATACCACGAGATAGAGCGCCGGCATTTGCAGGAAAATATTGGCCACTGCGGCGACCAGAATGACCAACATGCCAACAAACAACCAGCGTCCCATACCTGAAAAATCACGCTTCGAGACGGTGGCGATGGTGGCCATCACGCCCATGATGGTGGCGGTGCCGCCAAAGGCGGTCATCACCAGGGTGCTGCCATTGGCGTAGCCAAGCGTGTGCGCAATCAGGCGCGAGAGCATGATGCCCATGAAAAAAGTAAAGCCCAGCAACACAACGACGCCCATGCCTGTTTCTTTGGTTTTCTCGATCGCATAAAAGAACCCGTAGGCAATCGCCATGAAGGCCATGAAGCCGATGAACGGACTGCCAGCGAACAGGGAAAAATTCATTTTGACGCCCAGCCAAGCGCCAAGTACCGACGGGATCATGGAGAGCGCAAGTAGCCAATAGGTGTTGCGCATGACGCGGTGACCCGCGCTGCGGGTCGTCGCCTGGGAAGAGTAAGTCTGATCGGTGTGCTGGTTCATGCGGACTCCAAGTAAGTAAAATATGGTGTTATGCGCCGGCTATCGTCACGGCGATGGTCTCATGGAAGGGCTTTCATGCTAAAATCCGCGGCTCACTGGTGGTTCAAATTTACCCCTTAACCCTTTCATTTCATTGGAGTTTTTACAGATGTCTATCGAACGCACCCTGTCAATTATCAAGCCAGACGCCGTTGCAAAAAATGTCATTGGCCAAATTTACACCCGTTTTGAAAACGCTGGTTTGAAAATCATCGCCTCGCGCATGATGCATCTGTCGCGCACTGAAGCCGAAGGCTTTTACGCGGTGCATAGCGCCCGTCCTTTTTTCAAGGATCTGGTTGATTTCATGATCTCCGGTCCAGTGGTTGTTCAGGCTCTCGAAGGTGAGAATGCTGTCGCCAAGCACCGGGACCTGCTCGGCGCAACTGACCCGAAGAAGGCCGACAAGGGTACCATTCGTGCAGATTTCGCTGATTCCATCGATGCCAATGCGGTTCATGGTTCGGACGCCGTCGAAACAGCACAAGTTGAAATCGCGTATTTCTTCCCAGCACTCAATATCTATTCCCGTTAATTTAAATCCGGCCGCAGCTATTTTGCGGCCACATTGTTAGGCACATCATGACTCTCACCAATTTGCTGGACCTCGATCCCGCGCAACTCGTCGCTTATTGCGGTGAGTTGGGTGAGAAGCCGTTCCGCGCCAAGCAATTGCAACGTTGGATCCATCAGTTCGGCGCCAGTGATTTCACGGCAATGACGGATCTGGCCAAATCACTGCGCGACAAGCTAGCAACGCGCGCAGTGGTGCAATCACCTGCCGTGATCAGCGATCACACCTCGACCGACGGCACCCGCAAGTGGTTGCTCGATGTGGGGCAGGGCAATGCAGTAGAAGCCGTGTTCATTCCGGAAGAAAATCGCGGCACGCTGTGCATTTCGACGCAAGCGGGCTGCGCAGTCAATTGCCGGTTCTGTTCGACCGGCAAGCAGGGATTCAATCGCAACCTGACGGTCGGTGAAATCATCGGTCAGTTATGGATGGCCGAATTTGAATTGCGCAAGACCAAGGGTATAGAGCCTGGTCCGAAAGGCGAGCGCCAGATCACCAACGTGGTCATGATGGGGATGGGCGAGCCTCTGCTGAATTACGAACCGACCGTCACCGCGCTCAAGCTGATGCTCGACGACAATGCCTACGGCCTTTCGCGCCGGCGCGTGACGTTGTCGACCAGCGGCGTGGTGCCCAATATCGATAAGCTTGGTCAGGATTGTCCGGTCGCGCTAGCCGTGTCGTTACATGCCTCCAACGATGCCTTGCGCGATAGTCTCGTGCCATTGAACAAGAAATATCCGCTGAAAGAATTGATGGCGGCCTGCGTACGTTATCTTGAATTCGCGCCGCGCGATTTCGTGACTTTTGAGTATTGCATGCTCGATGGCGTCAATGACACCGAAGCGCACGCGCGTGAACTGGTGGCGCTGGTGCGTCACGGTGCCGTGCTGGTGCCATGCAAGTTCAACCTGATTCCGTTTAATCCGTTTCCCGAGTCCGGTCTGACCCGTTCGAACAATCCGCAGATCAAGCTGTTTGCGCAAGTGCTGATGGATGCCGGTATCGTGACAACAATCCGCAAGACGCGTGGTGACGATATCGATGCCGCCTGTGGCCAGCTCGCAGGTGAAGTGCAGGACCGAACCAAGGTACAGGAGCGGATGCAAAAAATGGCCGAATATCAGCAAAAATTCGGCAAGGATTTTGGTCGATTGGTCGAGGTGACTTCTTGAAAAAGCCTGCTAGCTCGTTGTTGTTAATGACGTTACTGGTTGCTCTTGCCGGTTGTGTGACAAGCGGTCCAGGTGCGCCGGGCCGTAGCGGGCAAGCTGAACTGACGACTGCATCTGACCTGACCGACAACCAGCGCCGTGCACAGATCCGGCTTGAGCTGGCGATTAACTATTACCGTGAGGGCCAGTTACCCGTTGCGCTCGACGAACTCAAGAATGCGTTGCAGTCCGATCCAAATCTGGCTGATGCGTATGGTGTGCGGGCGCTGATTTACATGAATATGGGCGAGAACACCCTGTCGGATGATAATTTCCGGACTGCGCTCCGGTTAGCACCGAACAACCCTGAACTGACCAGCAACTATGGGTGGTTTCTGTGTCAGAACGGGCGCGCCGCCGAATCGATCGCGTATTTTGAAGAAACGCTCAAGAGCCGTACTTACCAGCAGCCATCGAAGGCGCTCAATAATGCTGGCCTGTGCAGTCTGAAACTCAATAACGATGCTGCTGCTGAGCGGTATTTCAAGCAAGCTTTCCAGTTCGATCCGACCAATGCTTCTGCCATATTCAGCCTGGCAGGTATTCATTACAAACGGCGCGACTACGAGCAGGCTCAGTTTTATACCGGGCGATTGCTGAAGGCGGATATTTTTAGCGCCGAAGTGCTCTGGTTGGCGGTCAGGATCGAACACAAACTGGGTAACCGGACTGCCGAAAACAGTCTGGTCATCCAACTGCGAAGACGCTATCCGGCGTCGAAAGAATTCGCAGCCTACCAACGCGGGGCTTTTGATGAGTGAAGACGGATCCAGTACAGTGCCATTTGAACCAGCGACACCAGTGCAGCCAGAAGAGACCACGCTGTCGCCAGGCGCACAGTTGGCGCGCCAGCGTGTCGCTCTCGGTTGGAGTATTTCGGAAGTGGCATCCCATCTGAACCTGGCGCCGCGACAGATTCAGGCGATGGAAGATGATAACCATGCGGCCTTGCCCGGCATTGCGATCACGCGCGGATTCATTCGCGCCTACGCAAAATTGCTACGCATGGATGCGACGCCATTGATGGTCGGTTTGATCCTGCCGGTCGAAGACTTCAGCGACACTCCTGCCCCGACACGTCGGACCGTGGCGCCTGCCAATTTTTCTGACAGCAGGCTCAGTTCCTCTGGTGGACATCGGGCCTCCTCGAAGTGGTATTTCGTTTTGCTCTTCGTTGTTGCGGTGATCGCGGCGGGGTCGGTGGCGCAGCACTATGGCTGGTTGCCACAGAATCTGGAAACCGCCACGGAGAATGTCTCCAATGGGTTGAGCGTGCTGCGCGGTGAGCCGGCAACGCCAGATCTGTCTGGTCCGGAACCATCGCCTGGTCATGTCGAAATTACGCCCGACCTGCCTATCGGAACAACTTCTCCTGTGGAGGCGCCGCAGGTTGTCGGTGCCACAGTCGATCTGTCCGCTGCCGGGATTGCGCCGGCTCCGGGTGTCGATGCCGCCGCGGCGATACCGCCTGTGGATCTGGCGCTGGTACCGCCGCCGGCTACCGCGACTAACAACCAGCTAGTACTCACCGTACGCAGTGATTCCTGGATTGAAATACGCGGTAACGGCATCAGTGCAGTGACCTCGAAGTTGTACCGTGCTGGCAGTACCAGCACGTTTGACATTGTCGAACCGGTCACGCTGGTAGTTGGCAATGCTGCCGGCGTAGACGCCACACTACGCGGTGCGCCGCTGCCGTTGCCTTCGGCCTCAAACAATAATGTTGCCCGCATTAACCTGAAATAGACCATGAGCCTGCTTTCTGCTGATATACCTTCCTGTTTGCCTATTCCTTCCGGTCCTTCATTGCGCCGACTGGTGCGCCAAGTGGCCGTCCGCCATGGCGATCACGTCATCTATGTGGGAGGCGATGCGCCCATTGTCGTGCAATCGATGACCAATACGGATACCGCCGACGCGATTGGTACCGCAATTCAGGTCAAGGAGTTGGCCCGCGCCGGTTCCGAACTCGTGCGTATTACCGTCAACAATGCCGAAGCCGCCGCGGCGGTGCCAGCGATCCGCGAACAGCTCGACCGCATGGGTGTCAATGTCCCGCTGGTGGGTGATTTCCATTACAACGGCCACACGCTGCTCAATGACTATCCGGATTGCGCCCGTGCGCTGTCGAAGTACCGCATTAATCCCGGTAACGTCGGGCAGGGCGCCAAGCGCGACACCCAGTTTGCCCAGATGATCGAGGCAGCCTGTAAGTACGACAAACCAGTGCGGATTGGTGTCAACTGGGGCAGCCTGGATCAGGCGCTGCTGGCGCGCATCATGGACGAGAACGCCAAGCGCGATGTGCCGTGGGCGGCGCAGGCAGTGATGTACGAGGCACTGATTACCTCGGCAGTAGAAAACGCCCTGCGGGCCGAAGAACTCGGCCTTGCGCGCAACAAAATTATCCTGTCCTGCAAGGTCTCCGGTGTACAAGACCTGATCGCCGTGTACCGCGAGTTAGCGAACCGCTGCGACTATCCACTGCACCTCGGTCTGACCGAAGCCGGCATGGGCAGCAAGGGGATCGTGGCGTCGACCGCCGCATTGGCGGTGCTGCTGCAGGAAGGCATTGGCGACACGGTCCGTATTTCGCTGACCCCTGAGCCGGGCGGCGATCGAACCCGTGAAGTCATCGTCGGCCAGGAAATCCTGCAGACGATGGGCTTGCGCAAGTTCACGCCGATGGTCATCGCCTGTCCGGGTTGCGGACGCACGACGTCAACGACGTTCCAATCGCTGGCTGACAGTATCCAAACCTACTTGCGTGACCAGATGCCGGTCTGGAAAATTGATTATCCCGGCGTCGAAGCAATGAATGTCGCGGTCATGGGTTGCATCGTCAATGGTCCCGGCGAATCACGCCATGCCAATATCGGCATCAGTTTGCCTGGCACGGGCGAGACCCCGGCGGCCCCTGTTTTCGTGGACGGTGAAAAAACGGTCACGTTGCGCGGCGAGCATATTTCAGAAGAATTCCAGGCCATCGTGCTGGACTATGTACAAAGCCATTACGGCAAGACCACGCCAGTGGCCTGAATCGATTGTGAAACCAGATCCCATGTCAGATAAAAAAATAGCCCCTAAAAAAGCCGACAAAATCACCGGCGTCAAAGGCATGAACGATATCCTGCCGGCCGATGCCGGACTCTGGGAATTGTTCGACAACACGGTGCAGACTGTGCTCAAAAGCTACGGCTTTCAGCAAATCCGCACGCCGATCGTCGAGTCGACATCGCTGTTTGCGCGCGGTCTTGGTACGGTCACCGATATCGTCGAAAAAGAAATGTATTCGTTTGCTGACTCGATGAATGGCGACTTGCTGACCTTGCGTCCAGAAGCGACCGCGGGCGTCGTGCGTGCCGCCATTGAACACAACCTGACCTATGAAGGGCCGAAGCGGCTCTGGTACACCGGCCCGATGTTCCGGCACGAGCGTCCGCAGCGAGGTCGCTATCGCCAATTCCATCAGGTTGGTGCCGAGGCGGTGGGTTTTTCCGGCCCGGATATTGACGCCGAACTGATGATGTTGTGCCAGCGCTTGTGGGATGATCTCGGTCTGGACACGATTCGACTCGAACTCAATTCGATCGGCAATGCAGAGGAGCGTAATCGGCACCGGGTCGATTTGATTGCTTATTTCGAGCAGCATCTCGACGTCATGGACGAAGAAGCGAAGCGGCGTTTGCACACCAATCCGTTACGCATTCTCGATACCAAGAACCCGGCGATGCAAGAGATGGTCAATGCTGCGCCGCAGTTACTGGCCTACCTTGGCGAAGAGTCGCAAGCCCATTTTGATGGCGTGCAAAACATCTTGCGACATAACAATGTGCCGTTCACGATCAATCCGCGGCTGGTGCGCGGCATGGACTACTACAACCGTACCGTGTTCGAATGGGTCACCGATGAACTGGGCTCGCAAGGGACGGTGTGTGCAGGTGGTCGCTACGACACATTGTTTGAAATGTTTGGCGGCAAGCCGACGCCATCATGCGGGTTTGCGATGGGTATCGAGCGCTTGCTGGAGTTGATGAAAGCCAGCGGCGAACAGTATGCAGGGAGCCAGTGCGACGTCTATGTCGTGCATCAGGGCGAGGCCGCGCAATTGAAAGCCTCGGTGATCGCGGAGCGTTTACGTGATGCCGGCCTCGACGTTGTGCTACATTGCGCGTCGGCTTCGAGTAGCAGCATCAAGGCGCAGATGAAACGCGCCGATGGCAGTGGTGCTGCATTTGCGGTCATTCTTGGTGAAGACGAAGTCGCCGGCGAAATGGCGACCGTCAAGGCATTGCGCGCTACCGAGGGGGAAACGCATCAGCATCACCAGGCCTTGGTGCCGTTCGACAGCGTGGCCGACTATCTGGTGGACCAGATCATTGGCGGCGACAGTCATGCCGAGCATGATCACGCCGGGCATGGTCACACGCACCATTAATTCTCCGCATTTCGCATTCACGATTAACGATTAACAATTTACGATTAATACAAAGTTGACATGGCATACGATCACGAAGAACAAGAGCAAATGGCCAGCCTCAAGGCTTGGTGGAACCAGTACGGCAATCTGCTGACCTGGGCGCTGACGATTGTGCTGGCCGGCTACGCGGCATGGACCGGTTGGAATTACTATCAGCGCACCCAGTCAACCGAGGCAGCGCTTCTCTACAATGAATTGCAAAACGCGGTGACGGCCAAGGACAAGGCTAAAATTCAGCGCGCAGCTACTGATCTGCAAGACCGTTACGTCCGTACGGCTTACGCTCAGATGAGTGCACTGGTCGCAGCAAAATCGGCGGTGGAGGCGAACGACCTGCCGTTGGCCAAGACGCAGTTGCAATTTGTTATCGACAAGGGGGTCACCACCGACTACAAGGCGATTGCGCGTATTCGTCTGGCGGGTATCCTGCTTGATGAAAAATCGTACGACGCAGGTCTGGCGTTGCTGGCCGGTGATTTTCCGGCCGGATTTGCGGTCGATGTTGCTGACCGCAAGGGCGATTTGTTCGTCGCACAGGACAAGTTGCCGGAAGCGCGCTCCGCTTATCAGTTGGCGCTCGACAAGGCGGAACAGCAAAATCCTGGTCGACAGTTGATTCAACTGAAACTCGACGCCATCGGTGGCCCGGCAGTGAAAGCCGCCGCATAAAATTGGTCGATTTCAACATGGCGCGCAGTCTTCTTCGGTTAAAGGAAAATAATGCTTAGTGCAGTCAAATTGGCAGGTGCGGTGGTGCTGGTAACGCTGGCGGGTTGTGCGTCACTGAACCCCTTCAGCAAGCCGCCGGCACGCAATCCGCCGGTCGCGTTGGTGGAGTTCAAGCAGACCATGGCCGTGCGGACCGCGTGGACGGGGGCAATCGGCAAGTCAAGCGGCTACGCCTTGTCGCCAGCCGTCTCCGGCACCAGTGTTTTTGCCGCGGCAGCGGACGGAACGATTGCTCGTTTCGATGCCGTCACCGGCAATGTTGTCTGGCGCATTAATGCCGGCGCACCATTGAGCGCTGGTGTAGGTAGCGACGGTAATACCGTCGCTGTGGCAGGTGAAAAAGGCGTGATTTTCGCATTTGACGGTGACGGCAAGTTGCGCTGGAAAGCACAGACCTCCAGCGAAGTACTCTCGGCACCCGCCGTCACGGCCGACCTGGTGATCGTACGCAGTGTTGACAATCGTATTGCCGCTTTCGATGTCGCCACTGGCACGCGGCGATGGTTCCTGCAGCGTACGACACCGCCGCTGACATTGCGTTCGTCACCAGGGATTATCACTAATGACACGGCGGCATTTGCCGCCATGCCGGGTGGTCGTCTTCTGGCGATGACGCTCAATAACGGCGCGCCGCTGTGGGAAGTTGCTGTCGGCGATCCGCGTGGTGCCACGGAGCTCGAGCGGGTTTCTGATACCTCGGGCAACCCGGTCATCGTAGGTCGCGAAATTTGTGCAGTCGCTTATCAAGGGCGCGTTGGATGTTTTGACCTCGGCGGTGGCGCTGTACGTTGGTCAAAAGACTGGTCCAGCGATGTTGGGGTTGGTGCGGACCAGCGTTTTCTATTTGCTGCCAGTGATGTCGGTGCCGTGTCGGCGTTTGCTCGCGACACGGGCACTAGTGTCTGGCGCAACGACCAACTTGGGTATCGCAGACTGTCGGCACCGATCTCTTTCGGTCGGTCGGTCGCCATTGGTGATGGACAGGGCTACATCCATTTTCTTGCACGCGAAGACGGCGCTTTTCTGGCCCGTGTCGCCACTGACGGCAGCCCGATTACGGGTACGCCGGTAGTGGTCGCTGATCGCGTGATCTTTCAAACTCAAGCAGGGGCATTGGTCGCGTTGGCGGCCGAGTAAAACTATTTAATGAAGCCGGTAATTGCACTCGTGGGCCGACCAAACGTCGGCAAATCCACCTTATTCAACCGATTAACCCGTTCGCGGGATGCCATCGTCGCCGACATGCCAGGCTTGACTCGCGACCGCCACTACGGTGAAGGTCGCATGGGCGAACGGCCTTTTCTGGTGATCGACACTGGTGGTTTCGAGCCTGTTGCCAAAGAAGGCATCATGCACGAAATGGCCAAGCAGACCCGCCAGGCGGTCGCTGAAGCTGACATGGTGATTTTCATCGTCGATGGCCGTCAGGGTATGACGCCGCATGACAAAACTATTACCGATTTTCTGCGCAAGTCAGGTCGTCAGGTCATGCTGGTCGTGAACAAGGCTGAAGGCATGCGCTACAGCGCAGTCACGGCCGACTTCTACGAGCTGGGAATGGGCGATCCTTATGTGATTTCTGCCGCACATGGTGATGGCGTCATGGACCTGGTCGAAGAAGCGCTGAATCTGGCGCTTGCTCAAAAGCCGGTCGAGGAAGAAGCCACAGTTGATCTGGGTAAGGCGATCCGTATTGCGATTGTCGGCCGGCCTAACGTCGGCAAGTCGACGATGGTCAACACGCTATTGGGTGAGGAACGCGTTATCGCGTTTGATATGCCCGGTACCACCCGTGACTCGATCGAAATCCCGTTTGAACGCAGTGGTCAGCAGTACACGCTAATTGACACCGCCGGCATTCGTCGGCGCGGCAAGGTCTTCGAAGCGATTGAAAAATTCTCGGTCGTAAAAACCCTGCAGTCCATTTCAGAGGCGAATGTGGTCTTGCTGCTGCTCGATGCGCAACAAGATATCTCGGAACAGGATGCGCATATTGCTGGCTTTATTCTCGAATCAGGCCGTGCGCTGGTGGTTGGCGTCAACAAGTGGGACGGTCTCACAAGCAGTCGACGCGACGAGATCAAGATCGATCTCGATCGCAAGCTCGACTTCTTGTCGTTTGCTAAGTTTCACTACATCTCTGCACTCAAGGCCACTGGGGTTGATCAGTTGATGAAGTCCATTAATTCGGCTTACGCCGCAGCAATGAGCGACCTGTCGACGCCGAAATTGACGCGCGCGCTGATCGAAGCGGTAGAGCACCAGCAGCCGCGTCGTAAAGGCTCAATTCGTCCTAAGTTGCGCTATGCGCACCAGGGCGGCATGAATCCCCCTATCGTCGTCATCCACGGTAATTCGCTCGATGCGATTGATGACAACTACAAGCGTTTTCTGGAAAAACATTTCCGAGAAACTTTTGCGCTGGTTGGTACGCCATTGCGCATCGAGTTCAGATCTGGGAAGAATCCGTTCTCGCGACACGAGAAGTAGACTACGGCGCGCCGGCAGTCACTCTGTGCCGGGTCGGTCGTTTTCTTTGCGCATGATCTGGCGGCAACGTTTGAAATCAATTACATTTTCAAAAGGGGTGGTGTAGCCCTTGAAAAGACGGCAAGCTGTCACCAACTCCTTACTAAGCAAATACAACACAACAACATATCGGAGTTTCCATGAGTAATAAAGGGCAAATGTTACAAGACCCATTCCTTAATGCTTTACGCAAAGAGCACGTTCCTGTTTCGATATATTTGGTCAACGGCATCAAGCTGCAAGGCCATATCGAGTCTTTCGATCAGTACGTCGTTTTGCTGCGCAATACGGTTACCCAAATGGTGTACAAGCACGCCATTTCGACTGTTGTTCCGGCTCGCGCAGTGACCCTCAATCTCGAACCTGAAGCAGACTGACCGCATGCTGATCGCAGCGCCGATGGGGCGCACCTAGCATGCGCGCCGCCTTAGTTGGTGTCGATTTCGGCAAGGGAGATTTTGCTGCGAGTCTCGAAGAGCTGTCGTTGCTGGCGAAATCGGCTGGCGCGGTTCCAGTAACGACCATCACTTGCAAGCGCAGCAGCCCCGATGCGGCATTTTTTGTCGGATCTGGTAAAGCCAGTGAAATTGGTGACGCGGTGGCCGATGACGAACTTGAACTGGTTATTTTCAATCACGCGTTGTCACCAGCCCAGCAGCGCAACCTTGAACGGCACATGAAGGTGCGTGTTATTGATCGCACCAGTCTCATCCTCGACATCTTCGCCCAACGGGCGCAAAGCCACGTTGGTAAGGTGCAAGTGGAGCTGGCGCAACTGCAACATCTGGCAACTCGCCTGATCCGCGGCTGGACGCACCTTGAAAGACAAAAAGGCGGTATCGGTTTGCGCGGCCCCGGCGAGACGCAGCTGGAAACCGATCGTCGATTGCTCGGCGAACGCGTTAAAGCCTTACGCGCCAGGCTGGACAAACTGCAGCTGCAACATGCCACGCAGCGGCGTGCACGCGGCCGCGGTCAGGTATTTTCAGTGTCGCTGGTCGGCTACACCAACGCCGGAAAATCAACGCTGTTCAACACCATGTGCAAAGCGCGCGTCTATGCAGCGGATCAACTATTTGCAACGCTCGACACGACTTCCCGACGGGTTTATATGGGTGACGCAGGCAATGTGGTGTTGTCGGATACCGTCGGTTTTATTCGGGAGTTGCCGCATCAATTAGTGGCATCGTTTCGTGCCACTCTCGAAGAGACGATACATGCTGATCTGTTGTTGCATGTAGTCGATGCTGCCAGTCCAAACCGGATGGAGCAGATCGAGCAGGTCAACAGCGTTCTCAAGGAAATTGGCGCCGATCAAATTCCGCAGATATTGGTCTGGAATAAGATAGACGCCGCTGGACTTGAGCCAGCTTTGGAGCGCGACGAATATGATAAGATTCATCGCGTTTTTGTGAGCGCACAAAGTGGCGCCGGTGTCGATCTGCTGCGTAGCGCAATCGCTGAATTTGCAAAATTAAACAAGGTGGCCGTGTCTGGCGAAAATCCGGATGTCGTCTCTAGTGACGCGCCGGTTTGACGGCAAGTATGCGGTATCAACACTCCCTTTAACCATCACTTAAGCCAGATTGCGACCGAATGCTCGTTTCTCTTCTCAAAAAATGTGGTTTGAAGTTTTCGCTGAATGACCCCCGCTGGGGTCGTGGTTCGCAAGACGACAAGCAAAACCCAAATAGCAATCAGGATAATCGGCGCCCGCCTGATGGGCCTCCTGATCTTGAACAACTTTGGCGTGACTTTAACGTTCGTCTCAATCGTCTGCTAGGTGGAAAAAAAGGCGGCGGGTCAGACTCGGGTGGTAATGGCAGCAATGGCGGCGGTGGATTTAACCCCGACATGCGGGGTGCCGGTCTAGGCGCTGGCATAGTCGCTATCATTGCTGGATTCCTTTGGTTGATCAGTGGATTTTTTATTGTTCAGGAAGGCCAGACTGCCGTGGTCATGACTTTCGGCAAAGTCAGTCACATGACGCCGGCCGGTTTTAACTGGCGCTGGCCAACCCCGATTCAGTCACACGAAATCGTCAACGTTTCGTCGGTACGTACCGTCGAAGTTGGTTATCGTGGCAATGCAAAGAACAAGCAACTGGAAGAGTCGCTGATGTTGACAGAGGATGAAAACATCATCGACATTCAGTTTGCCGTGCAATACCGTCTCAAGAATGCGGCCGATTGGCTTTTTAATAACCGCGATCAGGAAGAGATGATCAAGCAGGTTGCCGAGAGCGCTCTTCGTGAGGTGGTCGGCC
>JBLHLW010000035.1:0-42721 GCA_047621345.1 Minisyncoccia bacterium
GCGCCGATACGCTCACTGCCGCTATGGATCAAGCGATCCCCGATGCTCCATGACACTGGCCAAACGAATCATTCCCTGTCTGGATGTGACGGCGGGTCGTGTCGTCAAAGGTATTAATTTTCTCGAGTTGCGCGACGCCGGCGACCCGGTAGAAATCGCCCGTCGTTATGACGAGCAAGGTGCTGACGAAATCACCTTTCTCGATATCACCGCCACATCGGATGAGCGCGACCTCATTCTCCACATCATCGAAGCCGTTGCGTCGACGGTCTTCATCCCACTGACGGTTGGTGGTGGCGTGCGCGTGGTCGACGATGTACGACGTCTGCTCAATGCCGGTGCCGACAAAGTCAGCATTAATTCGTCGGCGATCAGCAATCCGCAGTTGGTATTCGACGCGGCGCACAAACACGGATCGCAATGCATCGTCGTGGCAATCGACGCGAAGCGTTCCGGAGACGGCACGTGGGAAGTGTTCACCCATGGTGGGCGCAAGGCGACCGGATTGGATGTGATCGAATGGGCCAAAAAAATGGCAGCTTTTGGTGCCGGTGAATTACTGTTGACGAGCATGGACCGTGATGGGACACGAAGCGGTTTCGATTTGGCATTGACTGCAGCAGTGTCGGATGCGGTTACCATTCCGGTGATTGCCTCTGGCGGTGTGGGTGGTTTGCAGGACCTTGCTGATGGTGTGCGAATCGGCAAAGCCGATGCCGTCCTGGCAGCAAGCATTTTCCACTATGGCCAGCACACGATTGCCGAAGCAAAGCAGTTCATGGCGGCCCAACAGATAGCGGTGAGACTGACATGAGTATCAAGGCGAAGTGGCTCAATAAGGTCAAGTGGGACGAATACGGTCTGGTGCCGGTAATCGCCCAGGAGCTAGGCTCCAATGACGTTCTGATGTTTGCGTGGATGAATCGCGATGCGCTTGAGCGTACCGTCGAACTGGGCGAGGCGGTGTACTGGAGTCGTTCCCGCAAGAAGTTGTGGCACAAGGGGGAAGAGTCCGGACACACGCAAAAAGTGCACGATATTCGCCTCGACTGTGATGAAGATGTTGTGCTGCTGAAAGTGGAACAAACTGGCAAGATTGCTTGTCATACCGGGCGGCACTCATGTTTTTTCCAGAAGTTCGAAGGCACCGTTGGCGATGGTGAATGGGTCAGCGTTGATCCGGTGCTGGTGGACCCAGCCAGTATCTACAAATAATAGGTGGCGCAGCGTGACTGCGTTATTACCTCTCTTTCATACAAGGCAAAGGCTGTGATGGTGATTACCTATTGCAGTGAGAACTCATGAGCACTACATTGCAAAGATTGGCTGCAGTTATCGAAAGCCGCAAACTCACCAACGGTGGCGATCCGGCACACTCCTATGTGTCTCGTCTTTTTTCAAAGGGCGATGATGCAATACTGAAAAAAATTGGCGAGGAGGCGACGGAAACCGTGATGGCGGCAAAGGATGCGCGGGTCGATGGAGATACCAGCAAGGTGATTTACGAGTGTGCGGACCTGTGGTTCCATTCGCTGATCATGCTGGCGCAGTTCGACTTGACGCCTCAGCAAGTGCTCGATGAACTGGCGCGTCGCGAGGGTCTGTCGGGTATCGAGGAAAAAGCGAACCGGAAACTGATCGAGCGCGAAAACAACGGCGACTGATCAAGCAATGGGCAGTACGCCGTTCCTTTCATCACTAATGATCCATTTTTATCCGGAGTAACCGCATGAGTGCCTGTCTTTTCTGCAAAATCACTGCGAAACAGATTCCCTCCACCGTGATTTACGAGGACGATGACTTGGTTGCGTTCCTTGATATTCATCCTGCGGCACCGGTGCATTTTTTGATCGTGCCTAAGGAGCATGTCGCGACGCTGGCTGATTGCACGGCGCAACACGCTGCTTTGCTTGGCAAGATGATGCTACTCGCGCCAACACTGGCGGCAGAGCAGGGTTGCAATTATGCCGTCGATACTGAAGGTGTTGCGAGTGGCGGTTTCAAGACTCTTTTTAACACCGGCCCGGATGGCGGTCAGGAGGTGTACCATTTGCATCTGCATGTGATCGGCGGCCCGCACCCTTGGCGCGGATAACACTCGGTCCCGATCCAACCATTAAATCACCGTAGTTTGTTTGCATACGCAAGGAGAAATCATCATGGGTTCATTCAGTATCTGGCATTGGTTGATCGTTCTGGTCATCGTGATGTTGGTTTTCGGTACCAAGAAAATTGGCAGCATGGGCGGCGATCTCGGCAAGGCCGTCAAAGGTTTCAAGGATGGCGTAAAAGGTGATGAAGAAGCCGATGCTGGCAAGACCGCTACCACCAAGTCAGACGACAAGGCCACCATCGACGTTGACGCGAAAGAGAAGACGAAGAGCTGATACGGTACTGGCTGGGCTTCCCAGTCAGTCCGTCTCATCCTGACTCCCCCACATGATAGATCTCGGTCTCACCAAGATTGCCCTGATAGGCGTTGTTGCTCTGGTCGTCATCGGCCCGGAAAAGCTTCCTCGCGTCGCCCGCATGGCTGGTACCTTGTACGGCCGCGCGCAGCGTTATATTTTGCAAGTCAAAACCGAAGTCAGCCGCGAGATCGAGCTCGATGAACTGCGCAAGATGCACAAGGATGTGCAGGACGCAGCCAGCGACGTTAGTCAAAGTATCTCGACGAGCATGAACGAAGTCGAGAGCTCAATGCAATCGGCCTGGTCCGGCACGACCCACGAAGACAATGCCTTGTCCGATACGCCGACGCCTGACCAGTTAGCCGTCAAGGTGAAGCTTTTCCGCAAAAAAAAGCTGGCACGCAACTCGGCGTTGCCAAGCTGGTACAAGCATCAACACGGCCGCAAGTCCCATGTCATTTCCGGTGCGGCACGGGTTGCCCGATATCGCTCGACCGGCACTTCCGGAAACGGTTTTTTTCCGTGATGGTTGGCATTAGTTGGTGTGATTGTTCCTTTTTGAAATTCCCTGTTTCCGGCACCTCATCATGAATACAGAAAACCAGTCGGAGTCGGTGCAAGACACCTTCATTTCGCACCTGATAGAACTGCGTAATCGTATCCTTAAGGCATCGATCGCCGTGATCGTCGTGTTCTTGTGCCTGATGCCTTGGGCCGGCGAAATCTATGATTTGCTGGCGTATCCCATGATGGTTGCGCTACCTGCCGGCAGCCACATGATTGCAACGGGCGTTATCACACCATTTTTGATCCCGGTTAAGGTCACGTTGCTGGTGGCGTTCATGATTGCGTTACCGTGGGTGCTTTATCAGCTTTGGGCTTTCGTGGCTCCCGGCCTCTATTCCCACGAGAAAAAATTGATTGCGCCTCTGGTGGTGTCGTCGTCGCTGCTGTTCGTAACAGGTGTTGCCTTCTGTTATTTCTTGGTCTTCAGTATCGTTTTCAAATTTGTTAATAATTTTGCGCCAAAGTCGATTTCGGTCGCTCCAGATATCGATGCCTATTTTGGTTTTGTAATGACCATGTTTATTGCATTCGGGTTGACTTTTGAAGTGCCGATTGTTGTGATTGTATTGGTGCGGATGGGTATCGTCTCTGTCGAGAAATTGCGCGAGGTCCGTCCTTACGTGATCGTTGGTGCGTTTGTTCTCGCTGCGATTGTGACACCACCGGATATCATGAGCCAACTGCTGCTGGCAGTGCCTCTGTGTATTTTGTATGAAGTGGGTTTGCTGGTTGCCCCAATGTTTGCGCGCATGACCAAGGCGCCGGAAAATTTGCCGGAAGCCTAAGCCTGACGCAGCCACTGGATCAGTGGCTGTAAATCTCTGAATGCATCGGCGATATCGCTCTCTAGTGATGTGGGCATCGTGTCCTTCAAACTGGTTGCGTTCCAGGCGATAAAATTTTTCAGTTTGATTGTTTCGATTTGCGGTTCAGTCGCATCAAATCCTTTAGGCGGCCGCGTCAACTTGCCTTCTTGCTGTAAGCCGCCGTAGCGCGCATTGAAATTCTTGTTCTTCAATACTTTGGCAAGCCCGCTTGGGTCGGCGATCACATGCTGGCGAATCGCCCGGAGCCGATCTGCTGGCGGCATATATTCACCGCCTGCTACCAGTAAGTTGCCAGCAGCATCTATCTGAAAATAGTACGAAGGCCCACCACCTTGGCTGGGCTTCTTCATCCCGTTCGGAATAATCGCCGCTGAAAACGTCGTCTTGTACGGAATTTTGACGTGGGAAAAACGCATGTCACGATTGATGCGAAAGAGGGCTTTCTTAGGGTTGCAATCTGCTACTAGCGGATCGACACGCGCCATCGTCGTAATCAGTCCCGTCACCAGTTCGAGAAATTCGGCACGCAGGATGTCGTAGCGTGGCTTGTTCATGACGAACCACGCGCGGTTGTTATTCTCGGACAGCTCGGCGAGGAACTGGGTAAGGTCGCGCAGATGCATGGGGCTTACTCGCTGTTGGTCGGGCGCTGCTGTTGCTTTGGTCGCTTGCCGATCGTCACATCCAGCGTTGTTTCTTGTAGCTTGCGCTGCACGGTCATCTTTGCCTTGTCGCCAGGGGTGAGTTGAGCAATCAGGTTCAACATTTCGGTGGTGTCGGTGACGGGCTTTCCCTCCACTGCCACGAGAATATCGCCCGGTCGCATGCCAGCCCGGTCAGCCGGGCCGTTGCGCTGCACGCCTGCGATGATTGCTCCGGACTTACGATTCAGGCCAAAGCTCTCAGCCAGTTCCGGCGTGATGTCCTGTGGTTCGACGCCAATCCATCCACGCACGACCGACCCTGTTTTGATGATGGACTCCATGACCATTTTGGCAGTACTGACTGGTATCGCGAAGCCGATACCGAGCGAACCTCCGCTGCGCGAGTAGATTGCCGTGTTAATGCCGAGCAGGTTGCCATTTGCATCGATTAACGCGCCCCCGGAGTTGCCGGGATTGATGGCAGCATCGGTCTGAATAAAATTTTCAAACGTGTTGATGTTCAGATGATTTCGACCGAGCGCAGAAATAATTCCCATCGTTACTGTCTGGCCAACGCCGAACGGGTTGCCGATGGCCAGTACCACATCGCCGACCATCGCCTGTTCGATACGTCCGAGCGTGATCGCGGGTAGGTTTTGCAGCGCAACTTTGACGACAGCGAGGTCGGTTTCCGGGTCTGCACCGACAACTTTGGCGACCGCTTTGCGGCCGTCAGCAAAGGCAACTTCAATTTCATCTGCTGCTTCAATCACATGGTTGTTGGTTAGGATGTACCCTTGCGAACTGATGATGACCCCGGAGCCAAGACTCACCTGTTTTTCGTCCGGCTCAGGACGCTCACCAAAAAACTTCCGAAAGAACGGGTCATCAAGCATCGGATTACGTGCCTGCCTGGATCCCTTTGTCGTGTAGATGTTGACTACCGATGGCATGGCCACACGTGCGGCATCCCGATACGAACCTTGGGTTGTGGGCAAGCCGATAGCAGGTGCCTCCTGCACAGTAACTGATGAGCGACCGAGATGTGCTTGCCTGTAACTTCCGGGTAAATTATTGAGCCACTCGGGCTTGAGGGTAACAACAATGAACCAGAGAGCAAGTGCCACGGTAGCAGTTTGGGCAAACAGAAGCCAGAGACGTCGCATAAGTAGGAATGGGTGATCGTGAGTAAAAAATTAATAAGAAAGAAGGCGCAACAGGCAGATGTCTACCGATTTATTTGCGAAGTGCATCACGGATTTCTCGCAACAAGAGGACATCTTCCGGTGTGACAGCGGGTGCTGGCGGGGGGGCAGGTTGCTTGCGTCGCGTGGCGTTCACCAGTCGAACCATCTGGAAAATAATAAAGGCCAGAATCACGAAATTGATCAGGACGGTCAGGAAATTTCCGTAGGCAAGCACTGCACCTGCTTTTTGGGCCTCTATCAACGGCAATTGCATTCCTTGGCCATTCAGCGGAATGTAGTAGTTGGCGAAATCGAGGCCTCCAAAAATCGTGCTGACTACTGGCATGATGAGATCTCTCACTACCGAATCGACGATCTTACCGAACGCAGCGCCGATGATGACGCCGACCGCCAAGTCCATGACGTTACCTTTGACCGCAAAGGTTTTGAATTCCTGCAATATCGCCATGCCCAACCCCTGTATTGTTGCCAAGTTGACGATTGTACCGTCGCCGCTTAGGCTGCGCTATGAGTGCTTTGCGTTGCCAGCATGTGTGGCACAAAGTCCCGGTAAAAAATGAGAGTTAGGGACTGGTTATTTGTTGAAGTGGCTGGAAATCAAGTCCCAACTCGGTCTATTACATTGAAATACTTCGTTAAAATACTTGTCGGAACATGTAATCGCTTTAAAAGGACTGTCGGCTCCGATATAATCTGCGGTTGCTAGCAGTTTCGAACGGAATTCGCATTTTGACTGATTGGGGTTGGTATGAGTAACGAAAAGCAGGTCGATTCCGGTCGGCGTGGATTGCTCGTCGCGACGTGCGCGGCAGGTGGGGTAGCAGGATTGGCAACAGCAGGAGCGCTGGTGTCTACATTTGCACCGTCCGAGCGGGCTAAAGCCGCCGGGGCGTCGGTGGAAGTCGATATTGCTGGCCTCGTGCCCGGCGAGATGAAGACGGTTGAATGGCGCGGTAAACCGGTATGGATTCTCAAGCGGACGCCAGCCATGGTGACTTCGTTGAAGGACACGAAAACGGACGCCGAATTAGCAGACCCACATTCCGAGCGCAACAAGGAAGAATTGACTCCGGAATATGCGCGCAACGAATTCCGTTCGATCAAGCCAGATATTCTGGTTGCGGTCGGCATTTGCTCGCATCTGGGATGTTCCCCGGGTACCAAGTTTCAGACCGGTGCTCAGCCCTCTTTGCCGGATGACTGGCAGGGCGGCTTCCTTTGCCCATGCCACGGTTCGACCTTCGACCTTGCAGGTCGTGTCTTCAAGAACAAACCAGCACCTGATAATCTGCAGGTGCCGCGTCACATGTTCCTTGGCGATGGCAAGATAGTCATCGGCAAAGACGAGAAAGGCGAGGCGTAATTATGGCGTTTCACGAGAAAAAGCTGCCGGCCGATGCGCCGATGGCAGAGAAAGCCCTGAATTGGGTCGATTCGCGATTTCCGCTGACCAAGCTCTGGAACGACCAATGGGGGCAGTACTACGCTCCTAAAAATCTCAACTGGTTCTATATTTTTGGCTCGTTGGCAATGCTGGTGCTGGTGATGCAGATCGTGACCGGTATTTTCCTGGTCATGCACTACAAGCCAGATGCCACGCTGGCTTTCGCTTCCGTCGAATACATCATGCGCGATGTGCCGTGGGGATGGTTGGTGCGCTACATGCACTCGACCGGCGCCTCGGCATTTTTCATCATTATTTATTTGCACATGACCCGTGCGCTGTTGTACGGCTCTTACCGTAAGCCGCGTGAGTTAATCTGGTTGTTTGGTGTGGCCATTTTCCTTTGTCTGATGGGCGAAGCGTTCTTCGGTTACTTACTGCCGTGGGGCCAGATGTCTTATTGGGGCGCTCAGGTGATCGTCAACCTGTTTGGGGCGATTCCTTTCATCGGTCCGGACCTGTCACTGTGGATTCGTGGTGACTATGTGGTTTCCGATGCGACGTTGAACCGCTTCTTTGCATTCCACGTGATCGCCATTCCGCTGGTCTTGCTGGGCCTGGTTGTTGCTCATCTGATTGCACTGCATGAAGTTGGCTCGAACAATCCTGACGGTATCGAAGTCAAGGATACGTTGGGTCCCGATGGCCATCCGCTGGATTCAGTTCCTTCGCATCCCTACTATTCGGCGCACGATTTGTACGGTGTGACGATTTTTCTGACAATTTTCAGTGCGGTTGTTTTCTTCGCTCCGGAAATGGGTGGTTACTTCCTTGAATACAACAATTTCTTGCCTGCCGATTCGCTCAAGACGCCACCTCACATTGCTCCGGTCTGGTATTTCACCCCGTTTTACTCAGTGCTGAGGGCAACGACGTCACAATTTCTGTACGCAATGATGGTGGCGGTAGCCGCCTATGTGGCGCTGCTTATTTTGAAATCACGCTTGACCGGTCTGGTTAAAGCGGCATCGGCCGTCATCGGACTGGTGGCAATTGCCTCGATGTTCGTACTCGATGCCAAGTTTTTTGGTGTGGTGCTGATGGGTGCTTCGGTGTTGATTCTTGCCGGCATGCCATGGCTTGATCATTCCGAAGTCAGATCAATTCGCTATCGGCCGACTTGGCACAAGTATGTGTACATTGCCTTTGCGATTTCATTTCTGGCTCTCGGGTACTTAGGCGTGTTGCCACCGACCGATGGGCGTACCTTGGTTGCTCAGATCTGTACATTTATCTATTTTGGTTTCTTTCTCTTGATGCCATGGTGGAGTGCAGCTGGAAAATTCAAGCCCGTGCCGAAACGTGTCACGTTTCACCCGCACTAATTCGCCAAGGGATCAACAATGAAACTGTTTAAAAAATTGATATTGGTGTTGGCATTTGCGCCTGTGCTGGCTCTGGCGAACGAAGGCGGTCACAAATTGGATCGTGCGCCCGACCATGCCACTGACCTGACCTCGCTGCAACATGGCGCTAAACTGTTTGTTAACTATTGCCTGAACTGCCATGCAGCGGCGTCAATGCGTTACAACAGAATGCGCGACATCGGTCTGAGCGAAGATCAGATCAAGGCCAACCTGCTGTTTGCCACGGATAAGGTTGGCGATCTGATGAAGGTGTCGATGGCACCTAAGGATGCCAAGGAATGGTTTGGCGTAGTGCCCCCGGATCTGTCGGTGATGTCACGGGCGAAGTCTTCGGGTGCTGGTTCCGGGGCTGACTACTTGTACACCTACCTGCGCACATTTTACAAAGACGAGAGCCGGCCGACAGGCTGGAACAATCTGGTCTATCCGAATGCTGCAATGCCTCACGTATTGTGGGAACTTCAAGGTATCCGCGAAGCCAAATACGTCGAGGTTAAAGATCCGCATGACGAATCGAAGGTCGAGCACACGTTCGCCGGCTTCACGCAGATCAAACCAGGAACGATGACAACGATCGAATATGATCAAGCCATTGGAGACCTGGTCGGCTTCATGAGCTGGATGGGTGAGCCAGCGCAAAATCAGCGTCGTCGTCTTGGTGTGATTGTTTTACTTTTCATGAGCTTGTTTGTCGTCATTGCCTGGCGCCTCAACGCGTCGTTCTGGAAAGAAGTCAAGTAAGTTGTCTGGCCCGCACGTTGCGGGCAGGTTTGCCGGGGTGAGGCGGTCAGCGTCTCACCCCGTTGTTTCTAAGGAACTACAAAATGATGGTTCTCTATTCGGGCACCACTTGCCCGTTTTCCCAACGCTGCCGCTTGGTCCTGTTTGAAAAAGGCATGGATTTCGAAGTGCGCGATGTTGACTTGTTCAACAAGCCGGAAGATATCTCGACCATGAATCCCTATGGTCAAGTGCCTATTCTGGTCGAACGTGATTTGATTCTGTATGAGTCGAATATCATCAACGAATACATCGACGAACGGTTTCCGCATCCGCAATTGATGCCGGCCGATCCGTTGATGCGCGCGCGTGCACGCCTTATGCTGTTCAATTTTGAAAAAGAATTGTTCGTTCATGTGCACACGCTTGAAAATGACAAGTCCAAGGGTGCTGAAAAGTTACAGGAGAAAGCACGCCAAGAGATTCGCGATCGCCTGACTACGCTGGCCCCTTTGTTTTTGAAAAACAAATACATGCTGGGCGACGAATTTTCGATGCTTGATGTTGCAATTGCGCCGCTGCTCTGGCGTCTGGATCACTATGGCATTGAGTTGTCGAAGACGGCTGCGCCGTTGATGAAATACGCCGAGCGGATTTTTTCACGTCCGGCTTACATCGAGGCATTGACACCGTCTGAAAAAGTGATGCGTCGCTGATCGAGCGCTCAACTGCAACACGCTTACGCGCACACCGGAAATAATTGATCCGGGTGCGCAACCAGCAGTTTCCCTGATATGTCCTTGCTGAGCCCCATGCCCGAATCTTCTACCAAGCCTTACCTTCTACGCGCCATCTACGAGTGGTGTACCGACAATGGCTATACGCCGTATCTGGCTGTCCTCGTTGATGCGAGTACCAAGGTGCCGATGCAGTTCGTCAAAAATGGCGAGATCGTACTCAATATCAGTTTTGATGCCACCAGCGCGCTTAAAATGGACAATGATCTGGTGCGTTTCAGTGCCCGTTTCGGAGGTGTCTCTCGCGATATTTCGGTCCCTGTCGAAAACGTTATTGCCATCTACGCGCGTGAAAATGGGCAGGGCATGGCTTTCGAAGTGTCCCGTTTTCCGGCACGAGATGTCGATGTTGTCACCGATTCTGCAGGGAGTGACGGTGCACCAGTTACCGAGCCAACTAATGTTGGACCGACGTTGACATCGGTGCCTCAGCTTTCGCCGGAGTCGGGTGACAGCGGTGGTAACGATGAGGATCCACAGCCTCCAAAAAAAGGTGGTCGTCCGACACTCACGCGCATCAAATAATCGAGTACAATATGGCCTTTCCAGTTTCGCCGATTTAGCTCATCTGGTAGAGCACATGATTTGTAATCATGGGGTGGCGGGTTCAAGTCCTGCAATCGGCACCAAATAAAAAGCCCGTGATCTTGTTGATCACGGGCTTTTTTCATTCTGGTATTCAACGTTGACTATCGAGGTTGGCTAACCGTTTCCTGCTTTTAACCCATTCCATCTCGGCGTCATTTGATGTTCGACGCCAACCATGTCCAGCACGCGGCCTACCGTGTGGTCTACCATCTCGGCGATGCTTGCCGGGCGCTGGTAGAACCCCGGTAGCGGTGGGAAAATGATTCCACCCATTTCCGTCACTGAAGTCATGTTGCGCAGGTGTGCAAGATTGAAGGGCGTCTCTCGTACCATCATGATGAGTCGGCGTCGCTCCTTGAGAACGACGTCGGCTGCACGTGTGATCAGGTTATCTGACATACCCATGGCGACCGAGGCCAGCGTTTTCATCGAGCAGGGCGCAACGATCATGCCATCCGACTGAAACGATCCGCTGGCGATCGACGCGCCGATATCTCTCACGTTGTGAACCACATCGGCGAGTGCGCCGACCTGCTTGCGATCCATATCGAGTTCATGATGCAAGTTCAGTACGCCAGACTCGGAAACCATCAGATGTGTTTCGATACCACCGATTTCGCGCAATACCTGCAGCAGGCGCACACCGTAGATCGATCCGGACGCGCCGGTAATGGCAATAATCAGACGGCGCGGCGCTGCTGCTCCCATGACGTTAGTCCTTGAGCAGTGTTTGCAGTTCGCCGGACTCAAACATCTCGTTCATGATGTCTGTGCCGCCGACAAACTCGCCTTTAACGTACAACTGGGGCACAGTCGGCCAGTTCGAATAGTCCTTGATTCCCTGACGGACATCGGCATCGTCCAGCACGTTAATCGTGACAAGATTTTCGACTCCGCTCGACTTCAGCAACTGAATCGCTCGACCGGAAAAGCCGCATTGTGGAAACTGGGCAGTGCCCTTCATGAACAATACGACCGGGTTTTGGGTCACGGTCTCTTGAATCCAGGTTTTTACGTCGCTCATGCTTACCTCACTAGTTTGGTTGGTCATTATAGGAAAAAGCAGCTGCTCTTGCTTGATCAGGATTTGAGTTTTGCGAAGGCGGCTGCCATCGCATTGCCGGCATCTGGCTGGCGGGCTTGCTGCTGGTGTTGTGACAACCGCTTTGCATCATTACGGTCACCTCGTTGTTCTACCTTGGCACCGGCCACGGGTGCGCTATCGGTCAAGCGCATCGTCAGTGCGATGCGCTTGCGCTTCTCATCGACTTCCAGCACTTTCACGCGCACGACTTGGCCAGCCTTGACGACGCTGTGCGGGTCCTTGACGAAGGTATTGGATAGCGCAGAAATATGGACTAACCCGTCTTGATGGACGCCGATATCTACGAAAGCACCAAATGCCGCGACGTTGGTGACGACGCCTTCAAGGATCATATCGGGTCGCAAGTCACGCAGCGCTTCGACCCCTTCCTTGAAGGTCGCGGTCGTGAATTCAGGTCGCGGGTCACGACCCGGTTTTTCGAGTTCCTTCAGGATGTCGGTAATCGTCGGTACGCCGAACTTGTCATCTGCATAGCGGGCTGGATTGAGGGACTTTAGCAAACGCTCGTCGCCAATGACCGCTTTCACATCCTTCTGGATATCGGCCAGGATTTTTTGCACTAGCGCATACGATTCGGGATGGACTGCGGAAGCATCCAACGGATTGTCGCTGCCCATGACGCGCAAAAAGCCGGCCGCCTGTTCGAAGGTCTTGTCACCGAGTCGCGGCACATCACGCAATGCAGCACGAGACGTGAATGCCCCCTTCAGATCGCGATACGTGACAATGCTTTGTGCCACGCTACTGCTGAGGCCAGATACACGCGCCAGCAGTGGTGCCGAGGCAGTATTGACGTCGACACCGACCGCATTGACACAATCTTCGACCACCGCGTCGAGTGATCGCGCCAATTGCGTCTGCCCGACATCATGCTGATACTGGCCGACGCCGATCGATTTCGGGTCGATCTTGACGAGTTCTGCCAGCGGGTCCTGCAAGCGTCGGGCGATCGACACGGCACCGCGGATCGACACATCCATGTCCGGCAATTCACGCGAGGCAAACTCGGATGCCGAATAGACGGACGCTCCCGCTTCTGAAACCACAATTTTGGTCATCTTCAGTTCGGGACGCAGCTTGATCAGATCCTGAGCGAGTTTGTCGGTTTCTCGCGAGGCGGTGCCGTTGCCGATCGAAATTAATGTGACCTTGTGTTTTTCAGCCAGTTGCGCCAGCGTGTGTAGTGAGCCGTCCCAATCATTGCGTGGCTGGTGCGGATAAATTGTGCTGGTATCGACGACCTTGCCGGTGGCATCGACGACGGCGACTTTTACGCCGGTACGCAAGCCGGGATCCAGCCCCATTGTGGCGTGCTGTCCGGCAGGTGCCGCCAGTAGCAGCGCTTTAAGGTTCAGTGCAAAGACGTTGATTGCCTCCACTTCGGCGCGTTCGCGCAGGCCGGTCATCAGTTCGGTTTCCAGATGCATGAATACTTTCACGCGCCAGGCCCAGCGTACCGTGTCGGCCAACCATTTGTCGGCGGGCCGGCCCTGATTGCGCACGCCGAAGCGCGCCGCAATGCGACCTTCGCACGGATTGTGCGGCGCATCCCATTTTGGTTTTTCAAGTTCGGTATCAAGGCGCAGCACGATGGCCAGCATGTCTTCACGGCGACCACGGAACAGTGCCAGTGCGCGGTGGGACGGGATCGTTCCCAGCGTTTCCGAGTAATCAAAATAGTCGGCAAACTTGGCGCCAGCCTCCTCTTGGCCTTCGATGACTTTCGATTCGACGATTCCGTGTTCGGTGAGGTATTCGCGCAGCGCTTGCAACAGGGTCGCGTCTTCGGCGAAGCGTTCCATCAGGATCTGGCGTGCGCCATCGAGCGCCGCCTTGGTATCGGGGACGCCGGGATTGTCGCTGCTGTCGGTGCTAAAGGGGGGCTTCAGATACGCCGTAGCAGTGACTTCCGGATCCCGTAGCGGATCAGTCAGCAGCGCGTCGGCCAACTCGGTCAGTCCCGCTTCGGCGGCGATCTGCGCCTTGGTGCGGCGCTTGAGTTTGAAGGGCAGATACAGGTCTTCCAGGCGAGTCTTGTCTTCGGCATGCAAGATCATGTCAAGCAATGCCGGCGTCATCTTGTTCTGTTCTTCAATGGCGCTGATGATGGCGCTACGTCGTACTTCGAGTTCGCGCAGATAGCGCAAGCGCTCTTCAAGCAGGCGTAACTGGATATCGTCGAGGCCGCCGGTGGCTTCCTTGCGATAACGTGCGATGAACGGCACGGTGGCACCTTCGTCGAGCAAGGCGATGGCAGCGGCGACTTGCGCTGGACGGGCGACTAGTTCAAGGGCGAGGCGTTGTTCGATAGATGGCAGCATGGCTTAATGAATAAAGTAAAAATCAGGCTATAAATGGGGGTAGGCCGGTGCGATACAACTACAACGGTGCGCTGCGCCGGCGGCCGCCGCTGACGCGAGCGATGCCGGCCAGGTCAGGCCAGCTTTGTACATCCGTGAATTGCGCGGCATTGAGCAGTGCGCGTACCGCTGCAGCTTGATCGTAACCGTGCTCAAGAAGTAGCCAGCCAGCGGAATCGAGGAACGCGGTCGCGCCGTTGATGATGATGCGAAGTGCGCTCAGACCATCGGCATGGTCGGTGAGCGCATCGACCGGCTCGAAGCGCAAATCACCTTCGCTCAAGTGGTGGTCGCCATCGACGATGTACGGTGGATTGGCAACAATCATGTCGAAATGCTGATCGGTCAGTGCCGCATACCAATCGCTGCGTAGCAACTGCACTTGCACCGCGTGGTGCGCGGCATTGCGGCGGGCTACCGCGAGGGCGGCGTCACTGAGATCGATCGCACTGACGGCAGCATCGCGCCGGCTATAGGCGATCGCCACGGCAATCGCGCCGGAGCCGGTTCCCATGTCAAGCACGCGACTCTGACGCGGTAGGCGATCTATGGCCAGTTCCACGAGCAGCTCTGTTTCCGGACGCGGGATCAGAACCGCTGGCGTGACCTCGAAACGCAAACCGTAAAATTCGCGCGTGCCGACCAGATAGGCAATCGGCTCGCCAGCAATGCGACGGGTAAACAACTCCCCGACCCGTTGTGCTTGCGCCGGTGTCAGCATTTGTTCGGATTGCGTGATAAGCGCGATGCGCGTCAGGCCAAGCGCATGGCCGAGCAGAATACGACGTTCCGCCAGAACCGGTGCCGGCTGGCGTAGCACGGCTTCAATGGTGTCACCTGCGACGATAAGCGGCATCCTAGCGGCCGCGCTTGACGGCAGTCCAACCGAGGATCAGCACGAAACCGATAAACCAGAGCAGCGACCATTGCGGGATCGACAGCCCGAGGATCGGTGCGTACGGGGTACTGCAAAAACCATCGGCCTTGAAGACCAACGGCAGCCAGTTTGCCGGGGCCAGTGTATTGAGCGAGGTTTCCAGCGGATCGATACCGCACGAGACTTCCGGGTGGGCCTTGACCCACAGGTGCCAACTGGCGGTGCCGGCACCAGCCAGCGCAGCCAGTGCCCCGAAGCCTGCACCAACGGCGCTGGCACCGCGCGGTAGCAAGCAAAACAGGAGGCAGATCAGAGCGATCGCTGCAAAGGCATAACGCTGGATGATGCACAACGGACAGGGCTGCATGCGCTCGACGACTTGCAAGTAGAGCGCGACACCGAGCAGCGCGAAACACATCAGCGCGACACAGAACAGGAGAGGTTTAGAATTTTTCATGAGGTCATCTAGGAAAGAAAAGTCTATGGAAAAAAGGTACGCAAACGCTACGATAACCGAAGCAGAAGTAAATTAACTATCGTCGCCCAAAGCCGCCAGCAGTTCGGCCTGGTGCTCCGTGGCTAGCGCGCTGGTCAGGTCGTTGAGGTCACCGTCCATGATGAAGTCGAGCTTGTATAACGTCAGGTTGATGCGATGGTCCGTCATGCGTCCCTGCGGGAAATTATAAGTGCGTATCCGCTCACTGCGGTCACCCGAACCGATGAGCGACTTGCGTGTAGCTGCCTCCTTCGATTGCTGCTCACGGACTTGCGCATCCTTGATCCGTGCGGCGAGCACCTTGAGCGCCGATGCTTTGTTCTTGTGCTGGCTGCGGTCGTCCTGACATTCGACGACGATGCCGGTCGGCATGTGGGTGATTCGCACTGCCGAATCGGTCTTGTTGATGTGCTGGCCACCGGCGCCGGAGGCACGATAGGTATCGATGCGCAGATCGGACGGATTGATATCGACATCGCTGATTTCGTCGACCTCGGGCATGACGGCAACGGTGCAAGCGGAAGTGTGAATACGGCCTTGGGTTTCGGTAGTCGGAACCCGCTGCACGCGATGACCACCAGACTCGAACTTCAGGCGCGAGTAGGCGCCGTTGCCGATGACCCGCACGATGACCTCCTTGTATCCGCCGACATCCGAACTTGATTCCGACACCATCTCGACCTGCCAGCGGTTGCGCTCCGCGTAACGCGTGTACATGCGCAACAAGTCGCCGGCGAACAGCGCTGATTCGTCACCTCCGGTGCCGGCGCGAATTTCGAGGAACAGGTTGCGTTCGTCGTTCGGATCTTTCGGTAGCAGCATGGTTTGCAGATCGGCTTCGATCTGCTCGGTGCGGGCCCGGGCGGCGAGGATTTCCTCTTGCGCAAAATCCTTCATGTCAGGATCGGCCAGCATTTCCTGCGCGGTTGCGATGTCGGCTTCGGTAACGCGGAAGTTGTCATACAGCGCGACCAGCGGGCCCAGTTCAGCATGTTCGCGTGTCAGCTTGCGATAGTTATCCATGTCCGAGGCGAGGTCTTCTTGCGTCAGTAGCTCATTGAGTTCACCTAGCCGGTCGGCCAGCTGATCAAGTTTGACGAGCATCGATGGTTTCATTGGACATCCTGAATAACGGGTGACGTGCAGGCCTGGTGGCGCACGGAGCAGCGAGGGCAGTGCGTGGAAACGGCTAGCGGCGGTTGCGGAACAACTGCGGCAGTAGTGCGGCCAGTTGGGCACGTTCATCGCCTTCGGCATTGTTCAACGCGTGTTGCGGGCCGTGCAGGAACTTGGCAGTCAGGCCACGAGACAAGGCTTCCAGCACCACATTGATATCTTCGCCGCGTGCCAGCAACTTGTGGGCGCGCTCGAGTTCATGCAAGCGCATCACTTCGCTGGTTTCATGCAATTCCTGAATCACTGGTACGACTGCGCGGTGATCGATCCAGTGCATGAACGATAGAACGCGCGTATCGATGATGGCTTCGGCTTGCGATACCGCTGCCAGTCGACTTTCTACGCCGGTCTGTACCACGGCGCCAAGATCGTCGACGGTGTAAAGAAAGACGTCATCGAGGCGGGCGACTTCATGTTCGATGTCGCGTGGCACAGCGAGATCAACCATGAACATCGGCTTGTGACGACGCGCCTTGACAGCCCGTTCGACCATCCCTAGCCCGAGTATCGGTAATGCCGAAGCCGTACACGAGACAACAATATCGAATGCGGCCAACTGTCCGGAGAGTTCAGCCAGTCTGAGCGACTTGCCACCGAATCGTTCTGCCAGAGCCTGACCACGTTCCAGCGTACGGTTGGCAATCGTGATTGATTTGGGATTGTGGGCCGCAAAGTGCGTTGCGCACAATTCAATCATTTCACCGGCGCCAATGAACAGGACGTGCTGCTCGCTGATGCTGTCAAAAATGCGTTGGGATAAACGTACCGCTGCGGCGGCCATCGAGACGCTGTGGGCGCCGATTTCAGTTGTACTGCGCACTTCCTTGGCCACCGAAAACGTGCGCTGGAATAGTTGATGCAGATAAGTCCCAAGTCCACCGGCGGCGTCGGACTGGCGCACGGCTTCCTTCATTTGACCCAAAATTTGCGGTTCGCCCAGCACCATGGAATCGAGGCCGGAAGCGACCCGGAATGCGTGCCGCACTGCTTCGCCTTGCGGACGGGCGTACAGGAATGGACGCAATTCGGAATACGGCAGGTGGTGATAGCTGGCGAGAAAATGTGCGGTTGAGTCGAGTACCGCTTCGGCGCCGCCCGGCAGGTCGCTGGCGGCATACAGTTCAGTGCGATTGCACGTCGAGAGGATGGCGGCTTCGTCACCGATACGCAGGTTACCGTCCTTGCCGAACCACGCCCGCGCTGCGCTAACCGCTTGACCAATCTGGTCGGTCGGGAACGCGACTTTCTCGCGCAGAGACAGTGGCGCGGTGGTGTGGTTGAGTCCGAGAGCGAGCAATTGCATTGTATGGATGGGCCGCCTTGCATTGTAAGTTGCCATTATAGCGTGGGATGTTCGATGGCCTGTCAGGTGTGCACACTGATCACGGGTAATGCCACGGTAAACGTGGTGCCCAGTCCGACCTTGCTGCTAAATGAGATTTCACCATGATGGCGTTCGATGACAGTTTTGACGAAGACCAGTCCGAGGCCGATGCCGTCGTGACGCGGCTGGTTGGGCAGATCGACGCGCTGGAAGCGTTGGAACAGTCTGATCTGGTCGGTCGCTGCGATGCCGTAGCCCTGGTCGGTGATGTCGCAGACAACCAGTGTGCCAAGCAGGGTCGTACGGGATCGCAATGCGCAGGTGATGACGGTCCCTTCCGGGCTGTAGTTGAGCGCATTTGAAAGCAGGTTGGTGAGCGCCCGTGTCATCAGGCCGCGATCGACCCGGACCGCAAAATGTTCGCTGGTGACTTCATTGCGAATCGTGATTTTCTTGCTGTTAGCCAGAGTCCACATTTCGTCGGTGGCATCGAACACGATGTCCTGAAAATCATGTTCATCGAGCCGGTACTCGTGCGACTCGGCGCGTGCCAGTTGGACGAAATTGTCCGCCAGGCCAAGCGTTTTGCGGCACGCCCTGTCGATACGGGCAAACAGCTCCGCTTCCGGCAGCGCCGAAACCGGATCTGCCTGTAACTCCAGCAGCGCGAGGATGGAGGCTTGCGGTGAGCGCATGTCGTGTGACAGAAAACGCAGCGTTTCATCCCGACTACGTTCAGCCGACTTGATTGCCGAGATGTCGACAATACTGACGATCCAGCCGGTCAGCACATCGTCGCTCGAGCGACATGGTGCGCTACGCACCAGCAGTTCGGTGCCGGCCTCGTTGCGGTAGCCAATGCCATCAGTGAAGGTGGCGACACACTTGAGGTCGAGCAAATCCCACCAATCGAACGGGCCCTCGAGAGCGGGGTCGAAGGCATGCGGAACGGTCTGGCCTGGAGTCGAAAACAGATAGGGTAGCAATGCGCCATCGACGGTTTTGAAGCCGACACGGCCAAAGAAATCCACGGCATGTTTGTTCGACAGCAGGACATGGCCATCGACGGTCGTCACCAAGGTCGCATCGGGCAGACTATTGAGGCTGTCGGAGACGAATTTGCGCAGGTCTCGCACACGCTGGGCGGCATTTTTCATCGCATGGATGCGGCGCTCCAGAGCATCAGTGTGTTGTGGTTCGTGCTGCTTCAGCTCGGGCAACAAATGCGGTTCGCTGTCGAGCCGGCTGAATTCTTGGTCGAGATAGTTGATAGCGGCATCGAGGCGGCGCCAGCTCCATAAAGGATAGGCGATTATCAGCGCAATACAGGCAGCCGCAGGCGGAACCCACACTCCCAGCCGAAATGCCAGCAACGCGCCAGCCAGACTCGCCAGGAACAATCCGGCCGTCGCCAGCAGTCCGGTCCTTGGAGACAGAAACAGATAACCCAACATCGCCAGCATGACTGGCAAACTACTCAGTAGCGCGGTTTGCCATGGGCGCGCTGCGACCAATGACTGGGCATCGAGCAGGCTGGCTAGTATGTTGGCACTGATTTCAACCCCGGGCATGCCGCCGGCCTGACCTGATACGGGGGTTGGGTAGGCATCGGCCATGCCAATAGCTGTCGCGCCGACCATGACGTATTTATGGGTAAAAAAAATGGCAGGGACTTCGCCACGCAGCACTGCCGCATAAGGCACCGACATCACATGACCGCTTCTGCCTGCATAGGGAATAAGCATTGGCCTGGTGCGAGGCGGGTAAGCACGCAGCTGATCGCTGCCGGTGACCACAGCAAAATGAGGCCATGATCCGCGCTCACTGCTGTCATCGAGAAACGCGCTACGCAAGACGCCGTCGGGGTCAATGTTCATGCCGATATGACCTAGGCCCAAGGCGACACTAGCCAGCTCCGGTATCGGCAGCGTGGCAGTGTGGGTGTTGCCGTTAATAGAGATTGCTACTGGCAGGATCACGCGTTTGCTGCGCGCCATCGCCGCTTGCATTGCTGCATCGCCGAGCCGCGGAGCACGCTCAGGCTCCGACAAGATGACGTCGAGAGCAATGGCACGTGGTTGTGCCGGACTGATCTGGTCGATTAATTGTGCATGCAGTTCGCGCGGCCATGGCCAGCGCCCTAGCTCAGCCAAGCTGTAATCATCAATGGCAACGATGATGATGTCGTCGCGGGCAGGACGGGGACTAGCAGATATGAGGTGGTCGTAGACAGTCAGGTCAAGTCGGCCAAGACCATTTTGCCAGCCTAGTCCGGCCGCCAGTAACAGCATCACGAACAGCATCGTGACCCATTCGCGCAGCGCGAAATAATTTTTCAATGCCATCAGTCGCGGCATTTTCAGGAGGGAGCGGCTAGTCATGATCCCGCGCTATAGCGGTCGATCCGATTGTGATGTGATCGGATTGCCTTCATGGATGATCCACTGGTCGGTCACGACAAAACTCTGGGTTGCCGAATAGGGACCTGTGCTGCCATCGCTATTGCGGATTTGTACCCGCGTGAAATAAGTGCCGAATGGCGGTCGTGGCAATGTCAGCACCGGCTTAATGCTGGTGGTGTTGAACTGGAGCCAGCTGAACCTGGCATCGCGAGCGACCTGAACATTGAATCCGGCGGCAGCCGGGCTGCGCCAGCTGAGCTGGAATTGTTTGCTATCGCTGGAGTCGACCGTCGGTGGTGATGGGGTTGCTGTCGCATTGCCAGGAGCCATACTTGGTCGCAGGCTGACAGGCACGATATGGGGAAACCCCTCCAGTCCAAGGGCATCGATAGCGGAGATGCGCGCGAAGTAGTCACCTGTCCCAATGTCGCTGAGCTGGAGCGTCGTGCTGGCCGAGCGGGTTTCAGCGAACGGCTCCTCACCTCTGGCATCGGTGCTGAGTTGCAGATGGTAGTACGCGGCGCCATTCAGTGTGACAGCCTTGAACTGCGCAACGCCGCCGGTTTGCAGCGTGGCTTGGCCACTCAGTTGCGGTGCCGCCAGGAGTGCCACTGGCGGTCCGACAGCGGTGGTGCTGACAATATTGCCCTGTCCGGTCTGCAAGGTGACGCCGGGTTGTCCTGTTCGTCGAGTGACGGCGATAGTGCCAGATAGAAGTTCATTGGTTGTCGTGCCATTGGCGAGCAAGCCGACGCGGAAGTTGGTGCCGCGTACACCGGCCATTGCCAGTGGCGTGCGGATCTCGTAGCGTCCCATGCTGGGTTCTAGCGGGGTAATCTGTGATGCGACCTTGCCACGCAGGATCGTAATTTCGGTTCGCGGACTATGGGTGTATCGGGCCCTGCGCAAGATCGACACTCTGACTCGTGTATTCGACGGTAGTGAGACGCGCGACGCATCAGACAAGCTCAGGGTCAAAAAACTGTTGTTAGCGGTTTCAATTTGCATGCCTTCGGTGACTGGGCTGCCGATCTTTAATGCGACAGGCTGGTTGTCGACACCCAGCGCGGTGATTTTTCCAGACACCGTGGACACGCGCGCTTCGCTGGGTTCATCAGGCAGCAAATTAGCCGGGATGACGATGGCACTCCCGACCGGAATGCTAGTGTCCTTACTGATGTTATTGATCTTGCCAATGGCAACCCAGTGACTGGTCACATTGGTGAATTGCGTTGCGATTGATGACAGGGTGTCACCTTGTCGAGCGGTGACAGTAATACCGGAAACGTGGACGAGTGGTTTCTCTGAAGCGCTGCCCGATTGCGCTTGCGGGATAAGCAGCAATGCAACCGACACCAGTAAGCTTATTTTGATCCAGCTTGTTGTAGTTACATGCATGCATTCATTTCACTGCAATTGAACGGCTATCCGGAGACCTGTTCCAGACGGTAGCCATAACTATAAACCGGTGCTAACCGGAAACCATTTTCTGGGCGTAATTTTAATTTGGTCCGCACTCGCGACACATGAGTATCCATCGTCCGCGAGGGAATTTCGACATCCCGTGACCAGACCGCTTCGAGAATATACGCGCGTGACAGCGGTCTCCCGAGATTACGGAAAAGCAGCAAGGCCAGATCGAACTCTTTTTGTGTCAGCTCTATTGGTTCACCATGGTCCAGTAAGCGACCAGTGCGGGGTTCGAAAATGTAGTGACTGAACTGGATTTGTTCGATCGTGTTCTGGGTTGGATAAGCGCGTCGCAGCAAGGCCTGTACGCGCGCAACCAATTCACCACGCCGGATCGGCTTGATCATGTAGTCATCTGCTCCGGCGGCCAGACCCGCGACGATGTCATCTTCGCCCGAACGACTTGTCATGAAAAGAACGGGCAATATCGCGGGCAATTTTTCTCGGGCCCAGCGCAGCACGTCGGCGCCACTCAGATCAGGCACCTGCCAGTCGATAATCAGCATATCGAAACTTTCCCGGCGAAGTTGATTCAGCATTTCCTTACCACTTTGAAATGGATGACAGGCGTGGCCTGCCGCTGTCAGGACCTGGCATACCAGATCGGTTTGTGTACGGTCATCGTCGAGTACGGCAATTCTCATAGGGCGGTCGTAAATAGTTTTGGTAAATAAGTTGCCGTTAATCTACCAAATTTTGTTAAACGCTAGTTTTTTTTCGTTTTACTTTAACAAAAGTTCACAATGAAAATTGACATTCGACTCCGGCAGTTTCCTCTCAAAAGGCTTTAGCGATTGATGGCAACAAGGATATTTATTCGAAGAATCCATGTTCACTCATGAGCCAGTGAGGTTATCAAAACAGATAGAAACCAAAACGGCCAATTCTTAATTATTAGTTATTTATTGAAACTAATAGTACTGAGCGAGGTACATGCTGTATGCTCAATCAATTAAATCTTTCTCGTAATCATGAGGATTTTATACTACCTTCCGGTATATGAAATTGGACGACGATTGAAAATGATCACGAGACCGCGTATGTGTCGATGCCTAGAAACTGCCTCTGGAATTGCATAAAATGAAAACATCTACCGAACGAACTGCATTTAGTGCACGACTGCAACTAGCGTTGCGCAATGCCAACCATGCGGCGAATCATCCAACCTATTTGTCCCGTGAATTCAATTTCCGGTTTTCCGGCAACCCAATCACCGTCCACGCAGCCAGAAAATGGCTGGTTGGTGAGTCGATTCCGACCCAAGATAAGTTGCGCGCTCTTTCCAACTGGCTGGGAGTGACCGCAGAATGGTTGCGCTTTGGTGGGCCGGAAGAAAATGCAGTCATTTCGGCACCCCAAACCAGCGGGGCCTCTGAATCGGCACAATCGAAATTGATCGCTGACTTCATGGAACTGGATATGCATCACCGCCAGATCGTTCAAGACTTCATCAAGTTGCTGGCTCAAAAAGGACGACTATCATCGGACGTCGCTCCGGAGCGGGCAACGCGAGTTGCCAAGCTCAAGACTAGCGCCTGAAAACCCAAAACAGTGAGTAAATAGTCCAGGCTTACCGGGCTGTTTTCTAGAGCTGGGCCTATTAATTCAGCGCATGGTCAGTGAATTTATTGGTGTGTAGACAGTAAAACGCATCCCCACATTGACCTCGTTCATGACACGATGAGTGACAGGTCAACGTAGTGAACCCGTTTGAGTTCGCCAAGGGATTCGCTGTCCAGTGCGACGGCGTCTTCTTGCTAAATTTTCCCTAATTAGTTGTCACAGCACGAATGGTCCGAATACCGCTAGACTTCGAGCGGACTCGTAATCGGGCGTGGTAAACATATTATTCTTATTCCCCTCCTGTTTCTGTCATGAACTGATCGCGCCCCCAATTATTCATCACGTTTTGAAAGAAATGACACCATGACATCTCACATGATTGATATCACTAGCCATGACGGAAAAACCTTTCAGGGTTACCTGGCGCTGCCGCCGACAGGAACTGGTCCGGGCATTGTGCTGATTCAGGAAATTTTCGGCGTCAACGGTCATATTAAGGCTGTCGCTGACCAATACGCGCTGGATGGCTATGTCGTGCTTGCGCCCGACTTGTTTTGGCGCCAGCAAGCAGGTGTGGACCTCGGTTATACCGAAAGTGATTTCGGCACGGCAATTAGTCTTATGCAAAAAATGGATTTCCCGCTGGCGATACAGGATTTGACGGCAACGGTCGGTACGCTACGGGCTCTGCCTGCATGCAATGGGAAGGTCGCTTCGTTAGGATTTTGTATGGGCGGCTTACTGTCTTACCTCAGCGCTGCCAGCGCCGGCGTCGATGCGGCCGTATGCTATTACCCTGGGTCTATTGAGGGGCACCTGAACCTGGTTGATAAGGTAACGTGTCCTATCCTGATCCATTTTGCAGGAAGCGATCACTATATTGCTCCGGCCGCGGTGAAGGCAGTTCAGGAAGCGTTCGCGGAAGTGAAAACGGCGGTCATTGAGGTCTATTCAGGCGTTGACCATGGGTTTAATTGCTGGGAACGTCCGGCTTATCACCAGAAGACATCCTCGTTAGCGCACGGCTTGTCGCTGTCTTTTCTCGCGAAAGCCTATTGAGAAGCTTGAGGATAGTTCGCCTTTAGATGGGCGGACATTTTTTTGGCGGATAGTTTGAATGGATTAACTATGCCCAAAAAGGCGCACATTTTGCTGTGCAATGTTCGTTCCTAGTAACTTCAACTCTCCATCCCGCACGCATGCCCGAATTGGGTCCCCCATATTGTTATCTTCGGTAAAAAGAAATTTAATTTGTGGACCCGCCGGTGTCAGGGTTTGATGGAGTACTCCTATCAGGCCATCAGCCAGTAATGTATTAGCGCGACTACCAACTGCACTAGAAGCAACTTGCAGTAGCCCAGCCAGTCCCTCTTCAATCGAACCGCCATGCACCGTTGTGATCACAAATTGCCCAGACGTTGCTGCTCGCAACATTTGCGCTGCAGCTTCGGGCGTTCGAATCTCACCCACATAAATGTAATTCGGATGCCAACGCAAGGCAGTTTTAAGTCCTTGCGCCCAACCTTCGTCGTCTTGCACATGGACCTGAAAACAATATCCCGCATCACCAACAGGTCCTTGAAAAAGAAATTCAACCGGATCTTCCAAAGTAAAGGTCACGCCACCGAACGTCTTCATGTAGTAGTTAAGCAAGGCTGATGCAGTGGTTGTTTTTCCATTCCCGGTCGCCCCCACGATCAAAAGCAATCCACAGCGTTTGCCACATTGCTTAAGTTGGTCAAGTAGCCTGGGTTTGATATTGAGCCGATCAACATCCAGGAGTCCCGGGTCGACTCTTCGCATCGATGCCCAGACCGACTTATCCGACAATTCTTTTTTTGCGATTCTCAGACGGAGATTGTCATGAGTGTATGAACTGTCTTCGTTAGGCTCTTTCAAAATTGCCTGGCGCAAAATCTCCAGATCGTCATTCAGGGATGCGGGGATCGGTAGATTTCCGCTACTGTGCAGCGTCTTTTTGATCGGGTTGTATCGACCTTGCTGGGGCTGATCAATGCGCAAATAGATATCGACAAATTGCAATTGAGAGAGTGTCGTTAGAGGAAATTCAGTATCTGTGGGTCCGGGATCTTGATGTTTCGTCGACGGGGAAGGAGTCATGGCAAGTCGTTTAAGGAGTCGTATTACTGGTTGAGTGCTAATTCAGCGCCGAAAATAATCTACTAATGGTAGGTTGTGCCAGTAAAGGATGGTCGTCAAGGCGTAGTTGAAGAAGTCCTCGTTTCGGTTGGAAATTGGACTGCGCAAGTGGAACAAAGCGTTGTGTCAACGAGCGATGTGACGTTCACATTGACCAGTGTCGTGTCAGCCCGATGCTTTGCGGGGAAATGAGGAGGGAGTGGTAGGGCACAGAAATGTTGTGCAATATTTTCAGCGTGGGGGCTGCTTTTGGCCGCAAGACCGAAAGTGGGTTGCTCTTTGCATGGCGATCTGAGAAAGACGCAAATCACGGTCAATGGCTTGCGCTATGGGCAATTTGTTCATGGTCGTTCAATCCAGTCGATGCGCACCGGTATGGAACCGGCATTGTCGTATAGAGCCCACGTGTCCGCGATGGGCGCATAGCGCTGTACAAAATTATTTTTGCCTGCGCCAGAGCGGTGACGAATCACCTCTTCGGGGATGTGATGACCGCCCTGTTTTACGCTTTGCGCTACACGGGCAATGGCTTCTTCTGCGTTTGCTAATTGAAGAAAAATTAGGCTAACGCGGTAACCAGCTTTTTGCCATTCATCAATCAGACGCAGGTACCCGCGACCAGAAAGGGTGGTTTCAAAAGCAAAACTGGTGCGCGCAGCAAAGTGGCGTTTTAGCTCCTGCAACATCAGGCGTCCGGCCTGAAGTGATGCTGTTTCAGGTGCAAACGGCGCGATACCTGCTGCGATCAGGTGGGTATCGATAAACACGAGGCAGGCTGCTTCACCCGGCAGGAATTCGCGGGCAAACGTCGTTTTTTCGGCGCCGTTTGGACCTGCGATGATAACGATGCGTGGCGCTTTCTCCACGTTCAAGACCCCGTCTGCGGGCACTGTTTACTTTTTGAGCGAGACCGGAAAAAGACCGGACATTAAAACTTTCTTCTCCACAAACAAAAACGCCAACCGGTGAAGGTTGGCGTTCTGTGACAACTATTTCTTGGTGGCCCGGGGCGGAATCGAACCACCGACACAAGGATTTTCAATCCTCTGCTCTACCGACTGAGCTACCAGGCCAAGGGCAAAAGTATAGCAAGTCTTTTGGATTTTGCAAGCAACCAGGGAAATCTAATTTTTGACCAGCCGCTATAATCTACCCAGACATTTTTATTAAAACTACTTTTGATCGAGCACCATGCAGACCGACATTTGCGTTATTGGCAACGGCACTATAGGAAAAACGACGGCACTTGGGTTGGCACAGGCCGGATACCGGGTGTCGTTGCTATGTCCGCCAGCCGCACCAGTCGCGGCAAGTGCGCCCACAAGCTGGGATTTGCGGGTCTATGCATTGAACGACGTTGCGCGTGATTTGCTGACTTCGCTGAAAGTATGGGATGCGCTTGATGCCGAACGGATTGCTGCCATTGACGGGATGGTGGTCATCGGTGATGGCGATCAGGCCGGCAAGATCGAGTTTGATGCCTACGGTGCGCATGTCGCCGCACTGGCCTGGATCGTCGAACACCGCAATCTCGATCAGGCACTAGATTCTGCATTGCGTTTTTCCCGGGATGTGACGTTGGTCAATGGCACAGTTGACCAGTTGCGCGTGGACGCGGACGGCGCATACATTGATCTAGCCGATGGCAACAGTTTGACGGCAGCGCTGGTGATTGGCGCAGACGGCGCCCATTCCTGGGTGCGGAACCATGCAGAGATCGGCATTGACTACCGGCCTTACGGGCAGCGCGCCGTCGTCAGTAACTTTGATTGCAGCATTGCCCATCAGGGAGTTGCCTATCAGTGGTTCACTGCCACGGAAGGGATTGTTGCCTTGTTGCCCCTGGCAGGGCAGCGCGTCTCATTGGTCTGGTCGGCGCCGGATGCGCTCGCGACAACGCTGATGGGCGAGTCATCTCAGGAGTTGGTCGCGCGCCTGACTGCATTGCCCGACCAGCCGTTTGGTCAGTTGAAGCCGATGGTGCCGGAGCGGATGCATGCTATTCCGTTGGCCCTGATCCGTGCGCATCAGTTTGTCGCTCCGCGTATTGCTTTGGTGGGCGACGCCGCACATGTCATCCATCCGATGGCTGGCCACGGAATGAATCTGGGTTTCGGTGATGTTGCCGCCTTGTTGCGAGTGTTGTCGGCCAGCGATGCCCGGCGTGATTGTGGCGAAGTACGTTTGTTGCAAAGTTATGCCCGCTCCCGCAAGGAGGAGGTACTGATGATGCAGATGGCGACCGACGGATTGCAGCGGCTGTTTTCGTCGCAGTTTGAACCGCTTCGGCTGGTTCGTAATCTTGGATTGAACTTGCTTAATAAGTTGCCTGTCATAAAGAGACGTCTGATGTCCCATGCCGCAGGAGTCACGAAGTAATTACTCCCCGCGTACCCAACCTCATTACTGGAAATAACTGCATGAACCTTTACAAGTCCGTATTCGCTGTCTCGCTGGCCCTGTCGACCCTGGTTGCTTGCGCTGAAACGCCGCAGGAAACCAAAATCAAGAAACTCATTGAGCCGCGCCTCGGCGAAGGTGCGGTCGTCGAATCCATCCGCAAAACGCCTTACGGCGGACTGTATGAATTGCACGTCGGGGGCGACATCGTCTACACCGATGAGCAAGCGAACTACCTGTTCGTTGGGCGCGTGATGGACAGCAAGACGTTCAAAGACCTGACCAAGGTGCGCATCGACGAGATCAGCCGCATCAAGTTTTCGGATCTGCCATTGGAGATGGCGATCAAATCGGTCAAGGGGGATGGCAAGCGGATTATCGCCGTGTTCGAAGATCCAAATTGTGGCTACTGCAAGCGCTTCCGGCAAACTCTGCAAGGGGTGGATAACCTGACTGTGTACACGTTTCTCTACAATATTTTGTCTGAAGATTCTGGCGTGAAGGCCAAGAATGTCTGGTGTGCTGCTGATCGCAGCAAGGCGTGGGATGACTGGATGCTGAGGGGCAAGGAGGCTGCTGCAGCACCGGCTGCATGTCCTACGCCGAACGAAAAGGTGCTCGCGCTAGGACAAAAACTGCGTATCACTGGAACGCCGACCATCTTCTTCGCCGACGGCAGCCGGGTACCCGGTGCTATAGATGTCAAGGGTCTGGAAGCCAAGCTAGCTGTGCAATAAGCGCGTACTGTCGACAAAATAGCGGGGTGGGCGTCTTGTACGGCCCCGGTTGATATCCGTTATATTCCATCCAGTCAACGCATGAAATCCGCGTAAGCACACCCTCACCATACGGAGTACTCCATGGTCACACTCAATATCAACGGTAAAGACATGCAGGTCGATGCCGATCCCTCCACCCCGATTTTGTGGGCGCTGCGGGATAACTTAGACATGACTGGCACCAAGTTTGGTTGCGGCGCAGCGCTTTGCGGCGCGTGTACCGTCCATCTGAATGGGCAGCCGATCCGCTCGTGCGTGACACCGATCTCGGCTGCAGCTGGCGCGAAAATCACGACCATCGAAGCGATGCAGGATGACCGCATCGGCAAAGTGGTGCAGGCTGCCTGGGTCAAGCTCGACGTACCACAGTGCGGTTACTGCCAGAGCGGCCAAGTCATGACGGCTACCGCCTTGTTGCGCTCCAATAGATCACCTTCCGATGCAGACATCGACGCCGCCATGAGCGGCAATATCTGCCGCTGCGGCACTTACCAGCGCATTCGCGCTGCGATCAAGGATGCGTCAAAAGCGCTGGCCTGAGTCCTGTCATTTTTCGGAGAATCAAATGCGTACTGAATGGATAAATCAGGTTGCCCCTGCTGGCGCCGGCGAAGCGAGCGCTGTCTCGCGCCGCAGTTTCATGAAAGTTTCGGGCGTGGTGGGTGGTGGTTTGTTGCTCGGTTTCTTCGTGCCTGGCGCGAACAAACTGGCTACTGCGCAGGCACCGAAGGCGGTCTACGCACCCAATGCTTTTTTGCGTATTGCATCCGACAACACCATTACCGTAGCGGTTAACCGGCTCGAATTTGGTCAGGGCGTCAATACCAGCCTGCCGATGTTGATCGCCGAAGAACTCGATTGCGACTGGACCAAGGTGCGTAGCGAGCTAGCCCCCGCTGCCGACGTTTTCAAGGACCCGGTGTTCGGCATGCAGATGACTGGCGGCTCCGGCACCATCGCCCACTCCTACACGCAATACCGTGAAATCGGTGCGACCGCACGGGCGATGCTCATCGCTGCGGCAGCCGAACAATGGCAAGTCAAGCCCGGCCAGTGCAGTACCTCCAACGGTGTCGTCATCGGCCCTGGCGGCAAGAAGGCGAATTATGGCGCGCTGGCCGATGCCGCGATGAAACTGCCGATGCCTGACAACGTCGCGCTGAAAGATGCTAAGCAATTCAGGATTATCGGCAAGCCGACGCCGCGTATCGATGCTCTTGCGAAATCGACAGGCGAGCAAGTATTCGGTATCGATGCCAGCGTGCCCGGCATGAAGGTTGCCGTGGTGGCCCGTCCGCCCGTATTCGGCGGCAAGGTCGGCAAGTTCGATGCCAGCAAGGCATTGGCTGTCAAGGGCGTGCTGGCGGTTCTGGAAGTACCGACCGATCGCGGTGGCAGCGGCGTCGTCGTGATCGCCGATGGTTACTGGCCGGCGAAGACCGGGCGTGACGCGCTGGTCATTGATTGGGACACTAGCGCGGTTGAGAAAGTCAGCAGCGATCAGCAACTGATTGCTTACAAGGCTCTGGCGCAAAAGCCCGGCACGGTCGCACTTGACGCCGACATCGGCAAGCTTGCCGCAGCACCGAAAAAAATTACAGCGGACTATGAATTCCCCTATCTGGCGCATGCGCCGATGGAACCATTGAATTGCATCGTCGACCTCAAGGCCGATAGCTGTACGGTTTGGGCCGGTACTCAGTTCCAGACCGTTGATCAAGGTGCGATCGCACGCACAGCGGGCATGAAAGTCGAGCAGGTAACGTTGAACACGATGATGGCCGGCGGCGGTTTTGGCCGACGTGCGGTGCCAACTTCGGACTTCATCGTTGAAGCGGTACAGGTTGCCAAGGCCTGGAAAGCGGCCGGAAAAACCAGTCCGATCAAGGTGATCTGGAGTCGTGAAGACGATGTCAAAGGAGGATACTACCGACCAGCCACCGTCCATCGCGCCGAAATCGGGCTTGATGAGAAGGGTGACATCGTGGCTTGGAATCACACCATCGTCAGTCAGTCGATCATGATAGGAACGCCTTTTGAAGCCTTTACGGTCAAGGACGGGGTCGATTCCACGATGACCGAAGGAATGGGTGTGCCGTACGGGCTGCCGATGAAATTGTCGGTTCATAACGTCACTGCCAACGTGCCTGTGCTGTGGTGGCGCTCGGTCGGCTCGACCCATACGGGTTTTGTGATGGAGACACTGATTGACGAGGCGGCTCAGATTGCCGGTGCCGATCCAGTGGCCTATCGCAAGAAGCTTATCGGTGACAAACATCCACGTCATCTGGCGGCACTTGATCTTGCGGTCGCCAAGTCTGGCTATGGCAAGACCAAGCTTCCAGCAGGTCAGGCCTTTGGCGTGGCGTTGCACGAGTCGTTCAATTCGGTGGTGGCCTACGTCGTCGTGGCCTCGCTGATAGATGGCAAGCCCAAACTGCACTCGGTCACTGCTGGAGTGCACTGCAACCTTGCCGTTAATCCGCTGACGGTTGAGGCCCAAGTGCAAGGCGCCGTTCTGATGGGGTTGGGTACCACACTAGCGGGTGCTGCCGTGACGCTGAAAGATGGCGTCGTGCAGCAAAATAACTTCAACGATTATGTCGTTGCACGTATGCCTGACATGCCACAGGTGGCAGTGCATATTGTGGCCTCGGGCGATGCGCCGACCGGCATGGGCGAGCCCGGTTTGCCCCCATTGGCGCCGGCCTTTGCCAATGCACTAGCCAAACTCAATGGCAAGCGCTTGCGCAAGTTGCCATTCGAGCTGGCTTGACGGCGAACGACGATGCACTGTACCGGACTCCTGTTGGCGGCAGGGCGTGGCCGCCGTTTTGATCCTAGCGGCTTGCAGGATAAGTTGTTGCAAATATTGCCGCAAGGCGAGCACGTAGCCGTCCGTTCTGCACAGCGGCTCGCGCTAGCCTTGACCAGCACGCTGGTCGTGGTGCATCCCGATGCATTGCGGCTGATGACGTTGTTGCATCGGTCGGGATTGGTGACCAGTTGCTGCGCCGATGCCGCTGCCGGTATGGGCCACACGCTGGCCCATGGCGTGCGTAGTAGTGCGGGGGCACCGGGCTGGATTGTAGCGCTGGCCGACATGCCGCATGTGAAGTCGTCGACCATCACGGCGCTCGATACGGCGATCCGCAATGGCGCCGATATCGCCGTTCCGGTGCATCAGGGGCAGCGTGGTAATCCGGTTGGATTCAGTCGCGTGCACCGGCAGGCACTGCTGAACATGCATGGTGACCAAGGGGCGCGCGCGTTGCTCCGTGCGCATCCGGTGGTCGAAGTTGAGGTCGATGATCCCGGTATCCTGTTTGATATCGATACGCCAGGCGATTTGCAAATAGGGGGCTGAATTCGCGGCTCTTGTATGATCTGCCCTGTTCTTTTCATCTCCGGAAACTTTCTGCATGAACATTAATTTTTTCAACCAACGACTGGCACTCCAGCTGGGATTTGCCGGCCTGATTCCGTTCGTGCTGTTGTCGTTTGCCTGTTGGCTGGTGCATCCCGACTGGCTCGGTTACCTGATCAAGGCCCAGTTGGCCTATGGGATTGCCATCCTGTCGTTCTTGGGGGGCATTCACTGGGGGGCTGCACTGACCTGTAACCTGCTGACTATTGCGCAAACCAAGCGGGCCCTGATTTGGGGGGTGACGCCGTCGCTGATCGCCTTGTTGGCGTCGCGTATCGAAATCGGCCTGGGCTTTGCCGTGTTGATGGCTGGCTTTATCGCCGCGTACCAGATCGACAAACGCCTGTACCACTGGTATGGCATTCCGGACTGGTTCATCGGTCTGCGTTTCAAACTTACTTGCGTGGTTGTGACGGCACTGGTCGTGACATTCCTCGCTGCCAACGTCAGGAGCTGATGTGATCCATCCGATTCACTACACCATCGTCGCGCGCGACCTCGCCGCCCACTTGTTCGACGTCACGCTGACCATTGCTCAGCCTGATCCGGCCGGACAGTTGCTGAGCTTGCCGGCGTGGATTCCGGGTAGCTACATGATCCGGGAATTCGCCCGCAATATCGTGCAGATCCGTGCCACCTCAGGCGGTAAAAAAGTCACTCTGCGCAAGCGCGACAAGCATGGCTGGCAAGCGGGTGTCTGCAGCGGCGCGCTCGTCGTCAGTTACGAGGTTTACGCGTGGGATTTATCCGTGCGTGCCGCGCATTTGGACCAGACCCATGGATTTTTCAATGGCACCAGCGTGTTTCTGCAGGTGGCAGGGCAGGAGGCCGTGCCGCACGTGGTTGATATCGTCAAGCCAGAGGACGTCGCTTGCAAGCACTGGCGTGTGGCCACCGCGTTGCCGGAGCTCGATGCCAAACGCCTGGGTTTCGGCACTTATGTCGCAGCCAATTACGATGAGTTGATCGACCACCCGGTAGAACTGGGTACTTTTGCGCTGGCGACATTTTTCGCGCAGGGCGTGCCGCACGATATTGTTATCACGGGCAACGTCCCGAACCTTGACATGGCACGGCTGCAGGCCGATCTAACCCGGATTTGTGAAGCGCAAATCACCCTGTTCGAACCTGAGTCAAAACGCGCGCCGATGGCACGCTATCTGTTCATGACGCTGGCGGTCGGCGATGGCTACGGCGGACTCGAGCACCGTGCATCGACCGCGCTGATCTGCAAACGGGCCGACTTGCCAGTGCTCGGTCAGCCAGAACTGAGCGACGGTTACCGGACTTTCCTCGGGCTGTGCAGCCATGAATATTTCCATACCTGGAACGTCAAGCGGATCAAGCCGGCTGCGTTCGCGCCGTATGCGCTGGCCAGCGAAAGCTATACCTCGTTGCTGTGGTTGTTTGAAGGGTTCACCAGCTACTACGATGATTTGATGCTAGTACGCAGCGGTGTCATCGATGACGCCGCGTATTTCACATTGCTTGGCAAGACCATCGACAGCGTGCTGCGTGGCAGTGGTCGCAGCAAGCAATCGGTGGCGGAATCAAGCTTCGACGCGTGGATTAAATATTATCGGCAGGATGAAAACGCGCCGAACGCGATCGTCAGTTATTACACGAAAGGGTCGCTAGTCGCTCTGACGCTGGACCTGACAATTCGTGCAGAAACCGCCGGCAAGAAGTCTCTCGACGATGTGATGCGCCTGCTCTGGCAGCGCTATGGACGTGATTTTTTCGAGACTGGGCGCGGTGTTACCGAGGCCGAAGTCGAAGCGCTAATCGATGAGGCCAGCGGCCTCAAGCTCAAGCGCTTGCTTGATCGCGCCGTGCGTGGGACCAGTGACTTGCCGCTGGCTGACTTGTTAGCGCCATTTGGTGTGGTGTTCGCACCGAAGAAAGCAGCGGGCGTGGTGGCGCTGGGCGTACGCGCTGCACGCGACGGCAATGACTGCAAGCTCGCTAGCGTCTATGAAAAAGGCGTTGCGCATCGGGCCGGTCTGTCGGCCGGCGATGTGCTGGTGGCCATCGATGGATTGCGTATTAATGCCACCAATCTGGCGGATTTGCTACGACGCTATCGGGCCGGCGACAAGGTGGAAGTGCATGCATTCCGGCGTGACGAGCTAATGACATTCAACGTCAAACTCGCACTTGATGATGCACCGGCCAACAATTTGTCGCGGCTCGACAAGCCCGCCGCCGCGGTCAAATTGCGGCGTGCCTGGCTGGGTTGAGCGCCGGGTTCAGGCAAACAGCCTGTTGAGTTCGAAGCCCGGGTCGGCGGCGCGCATGAAGGCTTCGCCGACCAGAAACGCGTTGACGTCGTGATCGCGCATGCGCTTGACATCATCGGTGGTCACGATGCCAGATTCGGTGATGACCAACTTGTCTGGCGAGATTCGCGGTAGCAAGTCGATGGTATTTTGCAGCGAGGTCTCGAAAGTGCGCAGGTTACGGTTGTTGACGCCGAGCAGCGCGCTCTTGAGGCGCAGCGCGGCGGTCAGTTCGTCGGCATTGTGCACCTCGATCAGTACGCCCATACCCAGTTCATGCGCGATGGCCTCCATCTCGGCCATCAGGCCGTGATCGAGTGCTGCGACGATCAGCAAAATGGCATCCGCACCCCAACTACGTGCTTCATAAATCTGGTACGGATCGATCATGAAATCCTTGCGAAGCGCCGGCAAGCTGCAGGCCGTGCGGGCTTGACGCAGATAGGCCGGATCGCCCTGAAAGAAATTCACATCGGTCAGTACCGACAGGCAGGCCGCGCCGAATTGCGCATAGCTGGCAGCGATCTCGGCGGGCTTGAAATCGACCCGCAACACGCCTTTGGAAGGGGATGCCTTCTTGATTTCAGCAATCACGCCAGCCTGGCCGGCGGTGATTTTCTGACGCAGACTGGCTTCGAAGCCACGCAGGTTGTTGCGTGCCTCGGTGTCGGCTTCGACTTCGCGGCGCAGGCTGGCAAAGTCGCGGTATTTTTTTGCGGCAGCGACTTCGTCGGCCTTGACGTCGAGGATTTTATTGAGAATGTCGGACATGGTTTTTTTGGCTTCAGGAGCTGGCAAGTTGCTGGGTAACGCTGGCGAATTGCGCCAGCTTGGCGCGCGCGGCACCAGAGGCGATCGCGGCTTGTGCGGCGATCAATCCGTCGCCGATTGACGCCGAGATGCCGGCGGCATAGAGCGCTGCGCCGGCATTGAGCGCGACGATATCGCGCACCGGACCCGGGGTGTCGTCGAGCGCTTCGAGAATTTTTTGGCGGGACTCGGTGGCATTGCTGACCTTCAGGTTACGGCTGGCGACCATGGCCAGGCCGAAGTCTTCCGGATGGATTTCGTATTCGCGGATTTCACCATTGATCAATTCGCCGACAAGCGTACCGGCACCGAGCGAAATCTCATCCATGTTGTCGCGTCCCCAGACCACGACCGCATGTTGCGCACCGAGCCGCTGTAGCACCCGCACCTGAATGCCGACGAGGTCGGCGTGGAACACACCCATCAGAATATTGGGAGCGCCAGCTGGATTGGTCAGTGGTCCGAGGATATTGAAAATGGTCCGTACGCCGAGTTCCTTGCGTACTGGCGCAGCGTGTTTCATGGCCGCGTGATGGTTCGGTGCGAACATGAACCCGATACCGGTTTGAGCGATCGATTGCGCGATCTGCTCGGGCTTGAGATTGATGTTCACACCGAGTGCTTCGAGTACATCGGCGCTGCCGGATGACGACGATACGCTGCGTCCGCCGTGCTTGGCTACGCGCGCCCCAGCCGCCGCCGCGACGAACATCGTCGCGGTCGAGATATTGAACGTGTTGGCACCGTCGCCGCCGGTGCCGACGATGTCGAGCAAGTTGGTGGTGTCGGCCATCGGCACCTTGGTGGCGAACTCGCGCATGACCTGGGCTGCTGCAGCGATCTCCCCGACGGTCTCTTTCTTGACGCGCAAGCCCATCGTCAGCGCCGCAATCATCACCGGCGACATCTCGCCTTGCATGATCTGGCGGAACAGCGACAGCATTTCGTCATGAAAAATTTCACGGTGGTCGATACAGCGCAGCAGCGCTTCTTGTGGCGTGATGGGCATAGTCTGTCCTGTCAATGAAGGGGAGGAGGGCATGTCAGCCGCGCAGGAAATTTTGCAGCAGGGCGTGACCATGCTCCGACAAGATCGATTCGGGATGGAATTGCACGCCATGCAAATTGAATTCCTTGTGCTGTACGCCCATGATTTCGCCGTCATCGGTCCAGGCGGTAACTTCCAGGCAGGCCGGTAGCGAAGTACGCTCAATGGCCAGCGAGTGATAGCGAGTAACCGTGTACGGACTTGGCAAGTCCTTGAACACACTGACGCCGGTGTGGGCGATGAGCGAGGTCTTGCCGTGCATGACTTCGCGCGCCCGGATCACTTTGCCGCCGAATGCCGCGCCGATGGCCTGATGGCCGAGGCACACGCCAAGGATAGGAATCTGGCCGGCAAAGCGTTGCAGCAACGGCACCGAGACACCGGCTTCGTGCGGTGTGCACGGTCCTGGCGAGATACAGATGTGATCCGGTTTCATCGCCGCGATCGCATCGAGCGTGACTTCATCGTTGCGCACTGTGCGCACGTCTTCACCGAGCTCGCCGAAATATTGCACCAGGTTGTAGGTAAACGAATCGTAGTTGTCGATCATTAGCAGCATGTCAGATCTCCCCGTCCAGGCCATCTTGTACTTGTTCCGCTGCGCGTAACACGGCGCGGGCCTTGTTCTCGGTTTCCTGCCATTCCATTTCGGGCACCGAATCGGCCACGATACCGGCGGCGGCTTGCACGTACAACATGCCATCCTTGATGACGCCGGTGCGGATGGCAATTGCCAGATCCATCTCGCCACCAAAAGACAAGTAACCGCAGGCGCCACCGTAGATGCCCCGCTTGGTCAGTTCGAGTTCATCGATGACTTCCATAGCGCGTACTTTCGGCGCGCCCGACAGCGTGCCGGCAGGGAAGGTCGCTTTGAGGACATCAAGGTTAGACAGACGTGGCTTGAGCACCGCTTCGACATTCGAGACGATGTGCTGCACATGCGAATATTTTTCGATGACGAACTTGTCGGTGACCTTGACGGTGCCTGTCTCGGCAATGCGACCAAGGTCGTTGCGGGCCAGGTCGATCAGCATCACATGCTCGGCAATTTCTTTGGGATCGGCAAGCAGTTCGGTGGCCAGTGCGACATCGCTTTCCGGTGTCGATCCGCGTGGACGCGTGCCGGCTAGCGGACGGATCGTGACCTTCATTTGGTCGGCATTGATGCTCTCGTTACGCACTAAAATTTCTGGCGAGGCACCGACGATTTGCATGTCGCCGAAATTGTAAAAATACATGTAGGGCGATGGGTTGAGCGAACGCAGCGCCCGGTACAGACTCAGTGGCGAATCGACATACGGCTTGCGGATGCGCTGGCCGATCTGTACTTGCATCAGGTCGCCGGCCATCACGTATTCCTTGGCTTGGGCGACGGCTTTCAGGTAGGCGTCGCGTGGAAAATCGCGGATGCTTTCGGTACGCACCGAGGCCGATGTGACCGGCGCATCGACGGCGCGGCGCAGCATCGCGCGCAAATCCTTGAGGCGTTGGCGAGCGGTTGAAAATGCTTCGGGCCGGGTCGGGTCGGCATATACGATCAGGTACAGCTTGCCTGACAGGTTGTCGATGACGGCGAGTTCCTCGGTCACCATCAGTTGGATATCGGGTAACCCGAGATCGTCCTTAGGCGTCGAATCGGCCAGCCGTTTTTCGATGTGGCGTACCGTGTCGTAGCCAAAGTAGCCTGCCAATCCGCCACAAAAGCGTGGCATGCCCGGACGGATGGCCACCTTGTAGCGGGCTTGAAACTGCTCAATGAAATCGAGCGGATTGCCGACGACAGATTCGGTGATCTTGCCATCGACAAGGACTTCAGTCAGGTTACCGCTGCTGCGCATGAGCGTCGTGGCTGGCAAACCGATGAATGAGTAGCGACCAAAGCGCTCACCACCGACGACAGACTCAAGCAAAAAAGTATTTTTTCCGGCGTGTTGCGTCTGGGCCAGTTTTAGATAGAGCGTCAGCGGGGTTTCGAGGTCGGCGAAGGCTTCGGCAATTAGCGGGATGCGGTTGTAGCCTTGCGTGGCAAGCGATTTGAATTCGAGTTCGGTCATGGTGCTCTCCTAGCCGCCCGGTTGTCGGGACGGCGGGTTCTCGGGAAACGTTGACGCCGGCAGGCGAAATCAACGGCGAATCGGGGACAGTTCAGTCCGGGATTTGCCCGCCTCGCCACAGCCACGCATCAGGAGCGCTGGTGGGATAGGCGAGTGTTTTTTTGACGAGAAGCATGAGTGAGAGTGGTCAGTAGAGGGTCAATGTGAGATCAGTCTGGCTGCTTCCAGCAGCGTCTGGACTATACCATCCGAGTCAATCGACTGTACAGGTTCGCCATGGTTGTAGCCATATGGAACTGTTAGCACATGACAGCCGGCTGCACGGGCAGCGCGGGCATCGTTGGATGAGTCGCCGATGGCCACCACTTGCGCCGGCGTGATGTCGAAGTCGGCGCACACTTGCAGGAACGGACCTGGCTCCGGCTTTTTAGTTGGCAGTGAGTCACCGCCATAGACAAGTTCGAAATAGTCGCGTAGCCCGGTTTTTTCTAGCAATGGCAACGCGAAAGCGATGGGTTTATTGGTCACGCAGGCTAATCGGATCTGCTGATCGCGCATTTGGGCGAGGCCCGCATGGACGTCGTCATACAAGGTGGCGTTGTCCCCGTTAATGGCCAGATAATGGCGTTGATAGGAGGCGAGCGCCGCGTCGAAATGGCGCTCGACATCGTTATCGCTGTAGTCAATGGCGAGTACACGGCGTATCAGGTTTTCCGACCCCTTGCCAACAAAACTCTTGATCAGTTCGAGGTCGATTGGTGCGAGTGACAGTTCGTCACGCAGGCGATTGATCGCGCAATGAAAATCCGGTGCGGTGTCGATCATCGTGCCATCAAGATCGATGATGGCGGCACGGATGCCGGTGAAGTTCATGCGCCAGCCAGTTCGGCGCGCATTGCGTCAATGACGGTTTTGTAATCCGCTGCGCCAAAAATCGCAGAGCCAGCGACAAAAGTATCCGCGCCCGCTTTGGCAGCGGCCGCGATATTCTCGATTTTGATGCCGCCATCGACTTCGAGCAGGATCGAGCGTCCGGATTCATCGATCAGTTTGCGTACCGCCGCGATTTTTTTCAGCGCTTCCGGAATGAAGGATTGGCCACCGAATCCAGGATTGACAGACATGATCAGGATCAAATCTATCTTGTCCATGACATGGTCAAGAAAATGCAGAGGCGTGCCCGGATTAAATACCAGTCCAGCTTTGCAGCCATTGTCGCGAATTAATTGCAACGACCGATCAATGTGCTCTGAGGCTTCCGGATGAAAGCTGATGATATTGGCTCCGGCTTTGGCGAAGTCAGGGATCAGTCGATCAACCGGTTTGACCATCAGATGCACGTCGATTGGTACTTGTACGTGCGGACGGATTGCCGCGCAGACCAGCGGGCCGATGGTCAGGTTGGGGACATAATGGTTATCCATGACGTCGAAGTGAATGATGTCGGCGCCGGCGCTGACGACGTTACGAACTTCTTCACCTAGACGGGCAAAGTCGGCTGACAGGATGCTGGGGGCGATGTGGTAAGTTGGCATGATGATCAATTCAATGGAGGTGCGGCATTTTAACCTTGTCGCGCTTGCTAAGCGGCGAGCCGTTCGTCAGAATGTGCGGCCACCGTGGCAGTAAAACTTGCCAGAGTCACTTGATCCCACCTTATACAGTCGAGGAAAATTTATGGCAGCAGCGTACGAATTCACCGTAACCGTCAGAGCACAGTACCTGGCCGATCAGTCCGAGCCGGAGCGTTCGACCTTCGTGTTTGCGTATGTGGTGACGATCAAGAATACGGGGCAAATTCCTGCTCAGTTAATTTCCCGTCACTGGGTGATTACTGACGGGAATAATCACATGGAGGAAGTGCGCGGTCTCGGCGTGGTCGGTCATCAACCATTGCTGGAGCCAGGGCAGGCATTCGAATACACCAGTGGTGCCACACTGGTGACGCCGCAAGGATCCATGCGCGGGGAGTATTTTTGTGTCGCGCAGGATGGTGAGCAATTTCAGACAGTCATTCCAGAGTTTGTATTGTCGTTACCGCGGACTCTGCATTGAATTAAGTCTTGTCATCTTCCTTTGGAGGACGTGGTTTTGGCGGCGGGCGACGCGCCTTTGGGCCCGAGTACATCGTCCACCAGACAATAAAGATCAGTAAACCTCCAGCGACACCAGCTTCCAACAGTAACAGCCACATAGCAGATTATCTTTCATGTCATCAAAACGCATTAGCTTACTCGCTTCAGTTTCCCTACTCGCCTTCATTCTGGCCGGTTGCGTCACGGCACCACCCGAGCCACCGTCGACGATTCCAGTACCCGTTCCCGTCATTCCGCCAATAAGCGCAAAAGGCGAAACACTGAGGCCTGTTAGCTTTGCTGTCCTACCCGGATGGGACAAGGATGACCAGCGTGAGAGTTGGCCCGCATTTCTGGCCTCTTGCGAAGTACTCATCAAAAAAGCCGACTGGAAAGAGCCTTGCTCAATCGCACGGGATGTCAATGCTGCTGATTTGAAGGCAGTACGTCATTTCTTCGTTTCATTCTTTGTCCCAAATCAGGTATTTAATGCGGACGGATCGGATGAGGGGCTAGTTACTGGTTATTACGAGCCGTTGCTACGTGGTGCTCGCAAGCGAGGCGGTGTCTACCAGACGCCGATTTACCGTACACCGGACGACATGTTGACGATTGATCTTGCGTCTGTTTATCCTGAGTTGAAAGGCATGCGGTTGCGAGGACGGATTCAGGGAAACAAGGTCGTGGCTTATTACCCGCGCGCTGATCTGACAAAGGCAGGCGCTTTGTCAGGTAAGGAGTTGGTTTGGGTAGATGATCCAATCGAAGCTTTCTTTCTGCAAGTTCAAGGTTCGGGCAGAGTAAAACTTGCCGATGGCGGTGCTGTGGTCCGGCTTGCTTACGCAGATCAAAATGGCTATCCCTATAAATCGATTGGGCGCTATCTGGTTGAGCGCGGCGAGCTAACTCTCGATCAGGCATCCGCGCAAGGAATCAAGGCGTGGTACGCCGCACATCCGGAACGTCAGCAGGAGCTGCTTAATGCCAATCCAAGTTTCGTCTTCTTCAAAGAAGAATCGATCTCTGATCCGAAGAAAGGGCCAAAAGGCGCGCTCGGCGTTCCATTGACTCCACAGAGGTCGATTGCTGTCGATGTTCAGTTTATTCCGCTGGGGGCACCGGTTTATTTATCTACTACCCAACCGAATAATCCTGCAGTATTACAGCGGCTGATGATGGCTCAGGACACAGGAGGCGCCATTAAGAATGCGGTACGTGCCGATTATTTCTGGGGCTTTGGCGCAGAGGCTGGAGAAAAAGCCGGAAAAATGAAGCAAAGAGGAATGATGTGGGTGTTGCTGCCTAAGCTGCCGGTAAATGCCGCGATGATGAAATAATTTTTTCCCTGTTGAACTTATGGAGATGGCAGATCGCTATGATTTACGAAAACATACTGGTAGAAACGCTTGGTCGAGTTGGCGTTATTCGTCTGAATCGTCCAAAGGCGCTGAATGCTCTCAACGACCAATTGATGGACGAGTTAGGTAACGCATTGGCCGACTTTGACGCCAATGATGAAATTGGTTGCATTATCCTGACCGGCAGCGAAAAAGCCTTTGCGGCAGGCGCTGATATTGGCGCGATGGCTAATTACAGTTATATGGATGCTTACAAGGGTGATTACATCACGCGTAATTGGGAGAGGATTCGTACGATACGCAAGCCGGTCATTGCAGCAGTCGCTGGTTACGCGTTGGGTGGCGGGTGTGAATTGGCAATGATGTGCGACTTCATTATCGCTGCAGACAATGCCAAATTCGGGCAACCCGAAATCAAACTGGGGATCATGCCCGGCGCTGGTGGCACTCAGCGCTTGCCAAGAGCAGTCTCAAAATCAAAAGCGATGGACATGTGTCTGACAGCGCGGATGATGGATGCCAGCGAGGCTGAGCGCGCGGGTCTTGTCTCCCGAGTTGTTCCTCTCGATAAGCTATTCGATGAATCTCTTGCAGCGGCAATTGTTATTTCCAGTATGTCGTTACCCTCCGTGATGATGATTAAAGAATCGGTAAATCGTGCTTACGAGGTAAATCTGTCGGAAGGAATACTCTTCGAGAGACGTATGTTCCACAGCACTTTTGCTACAGAAGACCAGAAAGAAGGAATGAAAGCTTTTGTAGAGAAACGCTTGCCAACATTCCGTGGCATTTGATATAGTTCGGCTCCCGTCGAGAGGCGGGGCAAAGCAGAAGAGAAGATGAAGCAAGTGCAACGAGTAATGTGGCAGTGAAGTTAGCGAAAGATGCTAAACGAACGCCGGTTTTGCCAGAAATTAAAAGCAAAACGCGCCAACGAAAAGGTTGACGCCAACATCGCAAAGCAGCATAATCTTACCTCTCT
>JBLHLW010000036.1:0-39929 GCA_047621345.1 Minisyncoccia bacterium
GGGCTTTGGCGGGGCGCGCGCGTGGGCACAAACGGCCGTGCCCACCCTACTTTCGTCCCGAAGTGGCAACGTTGATTGGCGTAGGGTGGGCACGGCAGTATCGTGCCCACGCGGATGCACCGATGTATGGCCGGAATTGGCGGGCTTTGGCGGGGCGCGCGCGTGGGCACAAACGGCCGTGCCCACCCTACGATATTCGCCATGGAGCGGCAACGCTCCGGTTGGCTTGATTGATCAGGGGAGCACGTCATCCGTACCACGGAGGTCGCGGCTCCCCGCAGTGTTTTCCGAAGGTGTTTTGATGAAATTGACCATACCGACTTTATTGCTGTGTTCGCTGGGCTATCCCGCTGCGGTGTTCGCACAAACCACCACCCCGATCGAGCATGTCATCGTGCTGGTCGGTGAAAACCGCACCTTCGACAATATGTTCGGTGGCTACCAGCCCAAGCGTGGCCAGACCATTGCGAATCTGCTGTCGAAAGGCATCATCAAGGCCGATGGGTCGCCGGGTCCGCGTTACGCCGATGCCGCCCAAAAAACTGCCGAGAATTTTGGCGCCTACACGCCGACACCAAAAACTGTCGGCACTTATCCGACACTGCCGCAACCGTACGCCCTCGGTGCGTTCGGCCAGCGCCAGGATGTACCCGATGCGCGTTTTCCGAAGGCGATGCCGAACGGCCCGTTCCAGATCACCAAACATACTGGTTACGGTGCCCACACGGGTGACCCGATCCACCGCTTTTATCAGATGTGGCAGCAGACCAATGGCGGCAAAAATGACCTGTTCGTCTGGGTCGCCGAAACCACCGGTCTCGGCCCGAGCAATCCGTGGTTGCCGCTGGGTCCGGGCAAGCCGACCTTTCAGGGTGGCGTGTCCATGGGCTTTTACAATATGTCGACTGGCGATGCGCCGTACTTCAAGCATCTGGCCGATACCTATGCGATTGCCGATAATTACCACCAGCCGATCATGGGTGGCACCACTGTCAATTATCTGGCGCTGGCCACTGGTGACGTGACCTTTTTTACCGCCGATGGCAAGCCCGGCGTACCCGCAGCCAAGCTGATTGAAAATCCCGATGCCCAGCCCGGCACCAACAACTGGTACACCGAAGACGGTTATCGCGGCGGTACCTACATCCGTTGCGACGATACGGCGCTACCCGGCGTGGCGGGTATTCGCAATCATCTGAAAGCACTGCCCTACAAGGCCTTCAACGATGGCAACTGCGCACCGGACACCTACTACATGGTCAACAACATGGATCCGGCATATTCACCATCCGGGGACTTGCTGCCGGTTGCACCGGACAAGTTTCTGCTGCCGCCGCAAACCATCCCGCATATCGGCGATGGCCTTACCGCCGCGGGCGTGTCGTGGAAATGGTATTCGGGCGGTCGCAACGATGGCATCAAGACCGACAAGGAATACTGCGCGATGTGCGATACGCCGACCTTCTTCACCTCGACGATGACCGGTCCCGACCGTCACAAGCTGCATGACTTGCAACAGTTCTATGTCGATGTGAAGGATGCAAAGACCTTTCCGGCGGTGTCGTATATCGCCCCGTACGACAGTATTTCCGGTCATCCTGGCTATGCGATGCAAACCAGTTTTGATGCGCTGGCGCAGGACGTCATCACCCGCGTCAAAGCCAATCCGGCGCTGTGGAAAAATACCGTGGTGCTGGTCACCTTCGATGAAGGCGGCGGCTATTACGATTCCGGTTATGTGCAGGCGATCGACTTTTTTGGCGATGGCACGCGCATTCCGCTCATCGCCGTGTCGCCGTTTTCAAAACCCGGTCATGTCGATCACACTTACTACAGCCATGCATCGATCCTGAAGTTCATCGAGCGCAACTGGAAGATGCCGCCGCTGTCGTCACGCAGTCGCGACAACTTGCCGAATCCGGTCAGCGATCCGCGTAATCCTTATGTGCCGTTGAACCAGCCGGCACTCGGCGATCTGATGAACCTGTTCGATTTCACGCGCACAGCGCGCAAGGAAAAATAATATGAAACGACCATTGCGATTGATATTGATGGCGACCGCCTTGCTGGTCTCCACCGCTACCTCCACGGCCCAGCAATCGCTCGATGCACTGATCGCCGCTGCCAAAAAAGAAGGCACTGTCAACAGCGTTGGCATGCCGCCAGACTGGGCCAACTGGAAGCAGTCGTGGGCCGCGATGGAAAGCAAATACGGCATCACGCATCAGGACACCGATATGAGTTCGGCGCAGGAAATCGCCAAGTTCGAGGCCGAAAAAAGCAATGCCTCGGCCGACATCGGTGATGTCGGTCATTCGTTCGGGCCGATCGCGCTGGCCAAGGGCGTCACGCAACCGTACAAGCCATCGACCTGGAACGAGATCCCGGCCTGGGCCAAGGATACCGATGGCCACTGGATGCTGGCCTACACCGGCACGATGGCCTTCATCAGCAACAACAAGCTGGTGAAAAATCCGCCGAAGAACTGGAAAGACCTGCTGGCCGGTACGTATCGCGTGACGGTCGGTGAAGTCGGTGTCGCCTCGCAAGCCAACAGTGCGGTGCTGGCGGCAGCGCTAGCGTTTGGCGGGAGTGAAAAAAATCTCGCGCCGGCCTACAAGTTGTTCGCCGAACTGGCCCGCCAGGGACGTTTGTCGCTGACCAATCCGAGCATCGCCAACATGGAAAAAGGCGAAGTCGAAGTCGCCTTGCTGTGGGACTTCAATGCGCTCAGCTACCGCGACAAAATCGACGCCAGCCAGTTCACCGTATCGATTCCGCAGGATGGCTCGTTAGTGGCTGGTTACACCACCATCATCAACAAGCATGCCAAGCATCCGAACGCGGCCAAGTTGATGCGCGAATTCATTTTCAGTGACGAAGGCCAGATCAATCTGGCGCGCGGCCATGCCCGTCCTATCCGCAGCAATGTCGTGATGCCGAAAGAAGTGCAGGACAAGATGCTGCCAGCGGCGCAATACCAGAACGCCAAGCCGATCCAGGATTTTGCAGCATGGGAAAAAACTACCCGCGCCATACCGCGCCAGTGGCAAGAGCAAGTCATGATGTTCAACAAGTGAGTCAGCGATGAAAAACAAAGTCATCCTCGTCCTCATCGACGGTCTTGCCTGGCAATCGGCTCATGATGGCATGGGCTTTTTGCAAGGTCTGTGCGAAGCCGGACAGGCCAGTCTGTACCGGATGGAATGCGAACTACCATCCCTGTCGCGCCCGCTGTATGAATGCATCCTGACCGGCGTGCGACCAGTCGACAGCGGCGTGGTGCATAACCAGGTCACCCGCTTGTCGCACCACGACAGCATCTTCCATCTGGCGCGTTCAGTCGGTGGCACCACGGCTGCAGCGGCGTATCACTGGATCAGCGAGCTCTACAACCGGTCGCCTTACGAGCCGGTGCGTGATCGCTTCACCGACGACGCTAGCCTGCCAATCCAGCACGGCGTGTTTTATCACGCCGACAGCTATCCGGATGATCACCTGCTGCTCGATGCCGAGATCCTGCGCCGTCGGCATGATCCGGATTTTCTGCTGATCCATCCGATGAATACGGATGACGCCGGTCATCGTCACGGTGGTGACAGCGGTCAGTACCGCAACGCCGCACGCAGTTTTGACAATGCGTTATCGACGCAATTACCGGGCTGGCTGGCGGCCGGTTATCAGGTTGTCGTCACCAGCGACCACGGCATGAACCGCGACCATACCCATCGCGGCGTGCTGCCGGAAGAGCGACAAGTGCCGCTGTTCGTGATGGGCAGCAGCTTTAGCCACGACCCGCTGGCACAACCGCGTCAGGTCGAATTGTGCGGCGTGCTGGCCGACCTGCTCGGTGTGGCGCATGACAAGTCGCGTAACCCGTCGCTGCTGGTTGCATGATTGGTTCCAACTGGGCAAAGCACTGGCGCGCTGCCATGCTGTTGTTACCGTTGCTGCTGGTGTCCGGCTTGTTTTCGCTGGCGCCGGCAGGCTGGGTGTTATTCAACAGCGTGCGGGTCGATGATGTCTGGTCGCTGGGCAATTTCATCGAGATTCTCGGCGCGAGCTTTTACCGGCAAGCGTTCGGCAACAGCCTGTGGGTTGCCACCGGTGCCAGTCTGGCCGGCCTGTTGATCGGGCTGGTCGGCGCCGCCTCCATCCGGCGCGTCGATGGCACTGTGCGCGATATCACGGTGGCCTTCACGAACATGACCAGCAATCTCAGCGGCGTACCGCTGGCGTTCGCGTTCATCATCATCCTCGGCGCCAATGGCGCGGCCACGCTGCTGTTGCGCGAGTGGGGCTGGCTGGGCGAGTTCAGCCTGTATTCGCGGGCCGGACTGACACTGATTTATACCTATTTCCAGATTCCGTTGGCGATCCTGCTGCTGTACCCGGCCTTCGATGCGCTCGATGATGACTGGCAGGCCAGTGCGGCCCTGCTCGGTGCATCACGACTGCGCTACTGGCAACTGATCGGCTTGCCGGTGCTGCTGCCAGCGGTGCTGGGCACCTTCATTTTGCTGTTTGCCAACGCGATGGGTGCGTATGCCAGCGCCTATGCACTGATGACCTCGAACTACAACCTCGTGACGATCCGTATTGCTAGTCTGGTGGCCGGTGATATTTTCCTTGAACCGAATCTGGCCGCGGCGCTGGCGGTGCTGCTCATTGCGCTGATGGTGCTGATGGTGAGCGTCAATCAGTGGCTGCTGAAACGGAGTCACCATGCGCGCTAACACGTATCACCGCACGGTCGTGGCGAGTCTGGTGATCCTGCTCGGGATGCCGATTCTGGCGACGCTGCTGTATTCGCTGTCGCAGCGCTGGGGTGCCACCGTGCTGCCTGATGGACTGACGTTTGACTGGTATCTGGCGCTGCTGCGCGAGCCGCGTTTTCTGATCGCGTTCGGCCACTCGCTGCTGGTGTCGGTGGCTACGCTGATACTGGCGACCGTGCTGATCGTGCCGGCGGCTTTTGTCGTGTTTTATTATTTTCCGCAACTCGACCGCTGGATGAATCTACTGATCCTGCTGCAATTTGCGGTGCCGCCGGTGGTGTCATCGGTCGGCTTGCTGCAACTGTATGCCGACGGACCCTTGCCGCTGATCGGCACACCGTGGGTACTGGTCGGTTGCTACTTCACGATCGTGCTGCCATTCATTTATCGCGCATTGGCCAGTAGTTTGCAGGGACTCAATGTGCGTGACTTGATGGATGCTGCCCACTTGCTCGGGGCGAGCACGCCGGAGGCTTTTTTGCGTGTCGTACTGCCCAATCTGCGCAAGGCATTGATGGCGGCCCTGTTCCTGTCGTTTTCGTTTTTGCTAGGTGAATTCGTGTTTGCCAACATGCTCGTTGGCGGCCGTTTCGAGACTCTGAATGTTTACCTGTACACGATGCGTTCGACCAGCGGCCACTTCACCAGCGCAGTCGTGATGACGTATTTCCTGTTCACGCTGGTCGTGACCTGGATTGCCACCCGGCTTGGCCGATAGGAGTTGCATTGAATTATTTACGCGTCGCCGGACTGTCAAAAACCTTCGGCAAGACCACCGTGCTCGATCGCATCGACCTCGACGTCGCCGAAGGTGAACTGGTCACGCTGCTGGGTCCCAGCGGTTGCGGCAAATCGACGCTACTGCGTTGCATCGCCGGACTGACCGCGCCCGATCGCGGGCAGATTCATGTGGCTGACACCGACATCACGGCGGTCGCGCCGCAGCGGCGCGGTATCGGCATGGTGTTCCAGAGCTATGCGCTCTTCCCGAATTTAACGGTGCTGGGTAATATCGCTTTCGGTCTGAAAATGCAGCGCCTGCCCGCCGACGAGATCGCCCAGCGGGTCGAGGCCATGATTGCGCTGGTCGAACTTGGTGGCCACGAACACAAACTGGTGCACCAGCTTTCAGGTGGTCAGCGTCAGCGTGTCGCGCTAGCCCGCGCGCTGGTCGTGCGGCCGCGCATCCTGTTGCTCGACGAGCCGTTGTCAGCACTCGACGCGCGCATCCGCAAGATGCTGCAAGAAGAAATCCGTCGCATCCAGCAGCAACTGAAACTGACCACGGTATTCGTCACGCACGACCAGGAAGAAGCGCTGATTTTATCGGACCGCATCGTCGTCATGGAGGGCGGGCGCATTGTCCAGCAGGGCGCTGCCGAGACGATTTATGCACGACCGGCGACGGCCTTCGTGGCACGCTTCATCGGTAACGTCAATTTGCTCGATGTACCGCAGGCCAAGGCCGTCCTGGACTTGCAAATCGACGGCCACCTGGCGATCCGACCTGAATCGATTGCGCTACACGCTGCCGGCAGCGGGGGCTGCTCGGCCATCGTGCGGCATCATCAGTTGCTCGGTAATGTGATCCGGTATCACGTCACCGCGCGCGGTTGCGCATTGATGGTCGATACGCTTAATCGCAATCCATCCGACTTGCTGGCAGCAGGCAGCGCGGTCGATCTGCACTTCGATCATGAGCAGTTCCAACCGGTTGACTAAGTTGAAGTCGTCTTTTTCAGGGGGTTAAAGCAGGATGGCCTCTGCGGTTATCCAATGAAAATCAGTGGGTGATTTTTCCGAAACCCAGGCTGGGCGTGGGTTTCGTCTTTTTGATTCGAACAATGGCAAGGGTGCAAAGCATGCTTCACTGAAACTTGATTGACTGACGCTAATAAGAATCACTATCATTTGGTCTGCTGCAGTTACGGGCCGATCATCACGCGCAATTTTGCGTTCGGGATCGTCACTGAGGGTGTCGTTCTTTGAAATCACTTCCCGCTTTGCCATTGAGCCGTTTTCATCTTGCTGTTTTACAGGCATGTGCGAGCGCTAGTTTGCTGTACTCCACTGGCGCGATCGCGCAGACCGAACTGGTTGAAGTGCTGGTAGAAGGTGCGACGTTGCCACCCTACATGGCAGGTACTTTGTCGTCGCCAAAATACAACCGCCCGATTACTGATGTACCGCAAACCATTACCGTTATTCCTGAGCAGCTGATGGCAGAGCAGGGCGTCAAGAGTTTGCGCGACGCATTACGCAATATCACTGGTATCAGCATGCAAGCTGGCGAAGGTAATCCGCCCTCCGGCGATCAACTGAAAATTCGCGGATTTTCGGCGCGTGACGATATCCTGATTGACGGTGTCCGCGATGTGGGCAACTATTTCCGCGATCCATTTTTCATTGAACAGATTGAAGTCACCAAGGGGCCGTCATCGGCGTTTGCCGGGCGTGGTTCGACCGGCGGGACAATCAACCAGGTGAGCAAGGCACCCCGAATGAACGCCTTCCGGGAGATCGAAGTCAGTGCCGGCACCGACAACCTGAAACGACTGACGGTGGATCTCAATGCGCCGATAGAGACATGGCCGGGCGCCGCCTTCCGGTTGAATGTGATGGCGCACGAAGCCGATCAGGCCGGCCGCGATCAGGTCAGTAACCGGCGCTGGGGCGTCGCGCCGACGCTGGCATTCGGATTGGGGACAGCGACCCGCGTGACGCTGGGGTTCCTGCATACGGAGCAAGATAATTTGGCCGATTCGGGCATTCCGAATTCGCGTAATTTCTCATTGGCCGGTTCGGGTTTCGAAGGTCGGGTCGCGCCCGTCGATACCCGCCATTTTTATGGTTACACCACGGATTATCAGCGTCTGACGTCGGATCAGGGCAGCGTGAAAATCGTCCATGAATTTAACGACCGTGTGTCCTTGCAGAACCAGTTGCGTGTCACGCGCACACACAACGATGCGATATTTTCATCACCGCGGTATTCACCGGGAAATCTGACAACAATCGATGCGGACACGCGTGTAGTGGGCAACCAGAAGCCACGTGACCAGATTGATCAGGTACTCATTAATCAAACCGATCTGACCATCAAGTTCAATACCGGACGCATTGCCAATACCCTGGTGGTGGGGACTGAATTTTCCCGACAAAAATCCGAGAACCGGCGTCGGCTCGATGCCAATGGATCCACGACAAGTCTCTTTGATCCGGTGGCGCGCGCGGCGGCAGCGATACCTTATAACGGTACCCGGGCGCAACTCGATACCGATCAGGCAGCGATCTATGTATTCGACACCATGAAGCTCACGCCGCAATGGGAATTGAATGGCGGCTTGCGTTACGACTACGTCAAAACCAAGGTGCGTGGCATCGACGACAGCGGTCGATTGCCCGGTTATGTCAGCGATCTGGCGCATGTTGACAAGGAGACCAGTGGCAGTCTTGGCCTGGTCTACAAGCCAGTGCCGCAGCTCAGTCTGTATGCCGGCTATGGCACGTCGTTCGATACGTCGGGACGCGCCGATCTGGTCCAGCTTGCGGGCGGCAATAACAAGGTGCCGATTGCAGAGAGCAGCTTTCGCGTCGCCCCTGAAAAAAGCCGTAGTGTCGAGCTGGGCAGCAAGTTGACGGTCCTGAACAATCAGCTTGATCTGAACGCGGCAATTTTCCGGACCGAGAAAACGAATGCCCGCACACCCGGATTGCCCGGCGAGCCGCCGCTCGTGCTCGATGGTGTCCAGCGTGTCAACGGACTCGAGTTGAGCGCCGCCGGTCGCATCAACAACACTTGGAATGTGTTTGGTGGTTACACCTATCTGGATGGCCAAGTGTCGCGTTCCAACACGGCATTTGAAGTCGGTCAGCGACTCGATAACATGCCGCGTCACAGCATCAGTGCCTGGACTACCTATCAATTGACACCCAAGCTGACCGTCGGCGGTGGTGCCCAGTACATGGATGCCCGCACCAGCAATATTCGCAGCGATGACCGGGATAACTTCACGATAAAGGCGGCACCTTACTGGGTTGGCGATGCGGTGGCTTCCTACAAGGTCAATGCAACTACGACGTTGCGTCTCAATATTTATAACGTCACCAATAAAACATATACCTTCGAGCTAGCCAGCGGTCAAAGTATCCCCGGGCCGGGACGCTCGGCAACCCTGGCAGCGCAGTTTGCGTTTTAAGTGTCATGATCCTGAATATTCCTGACTTACTGAACCCCGGCGAACTGGCCCAGCTCCAGGGAGCACTTGCCAGTGCTCCCTGGGAGGATGGCAAACAGACTGCCGGCTATCAATCATCCCGGGTAAAACACAATCAGCAATTATCCGAGCAAGGTGTTTTGTCACGCCAGCTTGGAGAAGTCGTTCTCGATGCGTTGCAACGCAGTTTTTTGTTTCATTCGGCGTCACTGGCAGACAAGGTGTTCCCGCCGCTGTTCAACCGGTATGAAGCAGGGCAAGCTTTTGGTACGCATGTCGACAATGCCATTCGTCCGGTTGCCGGTACGTCAGGTCGCATTCGTACCGACCTGTCGGCCACGTTGTTTTTAAGTGATCCTGCAACCTATGACGGTGGCGAGCTGGTGATCGAGGATACCTACGGCGCGCAGTCCGTCAAGTTGCCCGCAGGCCACTTGATACTTTACCCATCGACCAGTCTGCACCGGGTCAATCCGGTGCAGCGCGGAGCCAGAGTAGCCTCTTTTTTTTGGGTGCAAAGTATGGTGAAAGACGACGGTGAGCGCAGTATGCTGTTTGATATGGATATGAGTATTCAGCGTCTGCGTCAGGAACTTGGGGATGATCATGCTGCCCTGATTTCGCTGACAGGTTGTTATAACAACCTGCTGCGCCGCTGGGCCGTGCTCTGATTATTGGCACTGACGGGTGGAATTATTTCATTCCCTTCATCGAGGACAGGACAGCTAACTGACGTGGAAGGCAACGGATTGGCGCTGGCCTGATATCCTTGCGCACTGTTAAGTATCCGGTGCGTCCAGAAACGGTTGCCGGATGCCTTTGCTTTTTGATTGAAGTTGTCCTCCCGTGAGAAGTGTCATGTCGCAAAATCAGTTCGACCAGTCCACTAGCACCTTGCCGCAGGCCGTGCTGGAGTACGCCACCACGTGCGACCTGCCGACACCGTGGGCGACTTTTCGCCTGCATGCATTTACCGAAGCGGCCACTGGCAAAGAGCATCTGGCGATGTCGTTAGGCGACGTCGGCGATGGCACGCCGGTGCTCGCGCGCATGCATTCGGAATGTCTGACCGGCGATGCGTTGTTCAGTCAGCGCTGTGATTGCGGTGCCCAACTTGAGGCAGCGCTGAAAAAAATTGCCGAAGAAGGCCGTGGCGTGCTGCTGTATCTGCGCCAGGAAGGGCGCGGTATTGGCCTCGTCAATAAACTGCGTGCCTATCATTTACAAGATGGCGGTGCCGATACGGTCGAAGCCAATCAGGCATTAGGCTTCCTGCCGGACCAGCGCAATTACAGCCTCGTGCTGCCGATGCTGGCGCACCTCGGGATCGCGTCATTGCGCCTGATGACCAACAATCCGCGCAAGATCAATGCGCTGGCGGTACTGGGTGTCAACGTGACTGAACGCATTGCGCTGGTGGTTGAACGGACGGCGTTCAATAGTCGTTACCTCGATACGAAGGCTGCCAAGCTCGGTCATCTGATCGCGCCGTAAGCGGATGACGACGCTGCCGGATTCTGCTGCCCGCAAAACTTTTTTGATCGGACTGGCCATCGCGGTGGTCGGTGCGATCCTGTTCTCGACCAAGGCCATCGTGGCCAAGCTGATTTATCGCTACGACGTCGATGCAGTCACGCTGATCGCTTTTCGGATGCTGTTCTCGCTACCGTTTTTTCTGGTCATCGCGTTCTGGAAAATGCGGACCGAGCCGTCGCTGTCGCATGCCGAGCGGGCGCGCATCGTAGTGCTTGGTCTGTTGGGTTATTACTTGTCGAGCTTTCTTGATTTCCTTGGTCTGCAATACATCAGCGCCGGTCTGGAACGGTTGATCCTGTTCCTGACACCGTCGTTCGTCCTGCTTATTTCCGCGCTGTTCCTGAAGAAAAAAATTACCCCGCTCGAGTGGGGCGCCCTGTTGATCTCGTATGTCGGCATGTTGCTGGTGTTCGTCCACGATGCCCGTACCGGTGGCGCCAACGTGCTGCTCGGTGCCTCGCTGGTGCTGGGTGCGGCGGTATCGTACTCGCTGTATTTGCTGGCCTCCGGCGAAATGGTGCGGCGGGTTGGCGTGCTGCGGCTGGTGTCGTATGCGATGTGCGTTTCGAGCGCCGCTTGCATCGGCCAGTTTTTCCTGCTGCGTCCGGCCGGCATGCTGGTGCAGCCGATGGAAGTCTACTGGTTGTCGTTGTTCAATGCGGTTTTCTGTACGGTGCTGCCGGTGCTGATGACGATGTTCGCGGTGGCGCGCATCGGTGCTGGCACTGCCTCGCAGGCTGGCATGGTCGGCCCGGTGTCGACGCTGTTCCTCGGAGCGATGATCCTCGACGAACCGATTACCGGTTTTCAGCTAGCGGGCACCGGGCTGGTGCTGGCGGGGATCTATCTGTTGTCACGCAAAAAAGCGTGATACGGTACGCAGACATTTGGTTTCGAAGTCCCCCGTAAAACATAAAAACAGGAGCATCACGATGGCAAAAGCAATTCGCATTTTCAAAACCGGTGGCCCCGAAGTGCTGGAATACGTCGATGTCGAAGTCGGCGACCCGGGACCTGGCGAAGCCCGTGTGCGGCAGGAGGCCTGTGGCCTGAACTTCATCGATGTATATTTTCGTACCGGCTTGTATCCGCAGCCGCTGCCGGCCGGCATTGGCATGGAAGGCGCTGGCGTGATCGAAGCCGTTGGTGCTGGCGTGACTCATCTGAAGGTCGGTGACCGCGTCGCGTATGCCGGTCGGCCGACCGGTTCTTACGCCGATGTGCGGGTGATGCCGGCGGCCATTCTGGTCCGTGTGCCAAAGGCGATTGGCCTCGATACGGCGGCGGCGATGATGTTGCAGGGCATGACGGTGCAATACCTGTTCCGTCGCACCTTCCCGCTACGCGGTGGCGAAACCATCCTGTTCCATGCGGCTGCTGGTGGTGTCGGATTGATCGCCTGCCAATGGGCCAAGGCGCTCGGCGTGACGATGATCGGCACGGTCGGCTCGGACGAAAAAGGAGCGCTGGCCAAAGCCCATGGTTGTACCCACGTCATCAACTACAACACCGAGAATTTTGTCGAGCGCGTCAAGGAACTCACCAACGGTGCCGGCGTACCGGTGGTCTATGACTCGATCGGTGCTGACACCTTTACGCAGTCGCTCGATTGCCTGTCACCGCTGGGACTGATGGTCAGCTACGGGAGTGCCTCCGGTCCTGTGCCCCCCTTTACGCTCAATGAACTGGTCTCGCGCGGTTCGCTGTTCATTACGCGTCCGACCCTGTTTTCGCATGCAGCCAAACGGGAAGACCTTGAAGCGATGGCCGGTGAACTGTTCGGCATGGTCGAGAGCGGGAAGGTCACCATTGAGATCAATCAGCGCTATCCCTTGGCCGAGGCGGCCAGCGCTCACCGTGACCTTGAGGCGCGCAAGACAACCGGTTCCACCATTCTGATTCCATGAGGACTGCATGAGCGACTTACTCCCGAAAGATGCGTTGCCCAATCCGATGGAACATCCGGATGAACAGCAGCCGGACGGTTCCGATGGCTCGCCCAAATTCGGACGCCTGCTGATCGTACTGGCCATTGCCGTCATGATGATTGTCGGCATTACCTTTGGATCGCAGGCATATTTTTCCTGACCGTCGTGCGCGTGGTGCGTGTCAGCCGGTTGTGTCGGGCGCGGGTATTCAATCCGTGATTTTCAGATCAATCGTGCGTGCCACGCCATTTTTGCCCGGGAATTCGGTGAACGCGCTGCGCACCATGTAGGGCATGACGACAGACAGTGATGGATTCTTACCCTGACTCCTGACGCGCACGTCATACAGGCTCTTGCCGTCGGCATGGCGGCCGATCAGGACATGCAGTTGGCGTTGGTAGACCTGATAAAAACGCTCTTGGTAATTGACGATAGGCGGTCCGCGGAAAAACGGATCGTAGCCAAATCCGAAGTGACGGCGCGAATAAAATCCACCGCCGTAGAAGCCGCCGCCGTAAAAGAACGGATCAATGTAGACCGGTTGTACGGAGCGGACGGTGGTCTCGTTGACGTTGTACGACAAGATAATTTTCAGGGTCGGCGACTTGCCAGTTTCGGCTTCGGTCAAGCCGAGCCGGCGGACTTCATTGCGGACCAGGTTTTCGTAGTTCAGGTATTCAAGATCTTTGTCTTGCACTTCGGTGCGCTCGAAGACATAGGTTTGGTCGGGCAGGGCGGCAGGCCAGTCGCTAAATACGGTGACATTGCTGCGTACGGTACTGGCACAGCCAGACAGTAGCACGAGCAATGCTGCCAGCAGGGGCAGGGTAAGGCGTTTCATGGTGATCTCCTTGAACAATGAGGTCCAGCCTAGCGTGTTTTCGGAAACGCTGCCTGCGCCAGCGAATCGATTACCGTGGGTTTTCGAAGAAAATGTAATTCGAACCCAGATCACTAATCTCGAAATACACTTTTTTCTCACCCGGATCGGCAATTAGATTGAAGTTTTCATCCAGCACGCCATAGCCGAACCGATAAGTGCGCGCTTTATTGTCATCCGTACCCATCGCAGTGGTGATCTTGTCGATGCCAATGAAGCGGCGTACCAGTTTTTCGCCGGCATAGAATTCCAGCACACCGTTGGTGCCGGTCCAGTTTTGCACCGACCGGCTGATTTTGTTCTGCTGTTCTTTCGTGCAGGCTGCGGTCAGTAATACCAATCCACACAGTGCTGCTATTGACACAATTTTCATGCTTGACTCCGATGCTTGTAAAATGCCATGTTGCCTTAAACGTCGAGAAAACCCAACCCTATGCGTACTGAAAATCCTCCCACCATTTTTCGCGAGCAGTACACACCGCCCGCTTATTTTGTCGATACCATCGACATGGGATTCGATCTCGATCCAGTCGAGACACGCGTCATCACCCGCATCGCGCTTACCCGCAACGTTGCCAGTGATGATCACACTATCACGCTGTCCGGCGACGAGCTCCGGCTGATCAGTATCAGCATGAACGGCGAACCAATGGACGAGCAGTCATTTCAGCTTGTCGATGGCAATCTGCTGATCGCCAATGCACCGGATCAGGTCGACCTCGAAATCGAAACAGCCCTCGCGCCGCAGCACAATACGTCGCTGATGGGCTTGTACGTATCGAGCGGAAATTTCTTTACCCAGTGTGAAGCTGAAGGCTTCCGCAAAATTACCTTCTTCCCCGATCGTCCCGATGTGATGGCGAAATACACCGTGATGCTGCGTGCTGACAAAGCCACGTATCCGGTGCTGCTATCGAACGGCAATCTGATCGATCATGGCGATCTAGAGAATGGCCGCCACTTCGCGCTGTGGGAAGACCCGTTCAAGAAGCCGTCCTATCTGTTTGCGCTGGTGGCCGGTAAGCTGGTCTGCCAGGAAGAAACGATGCGGCTCAAATCTGGCCGCGACGTGCTGTTGCAAGTGTGGGTTGAACCGGGCAATCTGGACAAGACCCAGCACGCGATAGATTCGCTCAAAAACAGCATCACGTGGGATGAAGAGCGCTTCGGACTGGAATTGGATCTGGATCGCTTCATGATCGTCGCCGTTGGTGACTTCAACATGGGCGCGATGGAGAATAAGGGTCTCAATGTCTTCAACACGAAGTTCGTATTGGCCAATCCGCGCATCGCGACCGATGTCGATTACGCCAACATTGAAGCGGTCGTCGGCCACGAGTATTTTCACAACTGGACCGGTAACCGTGTGACCTGCCGCGACTGGTTTCAGCTCTCGCTCAAAGAAGGACTGACCGTCTTTCGTGATCAGGAATTTTCGGCCGATCTGGTCGGTTCGGCGTCGGGGCGCGCGGTCAAGCGCATCGAGGATGTGCGGGTATTGCGTCAGGCCCAGTTTCCGGAAGATGCTGGTCCGATGGCGCACTCGGTGCGGCCTGACTCCTATCTCGAAATCAATAATTTCTATACCGTCACGATTTACGAAAAGGGCGCTGAAGTCGTCCGCATGTACCAGACCCTGTTCGGTCGGAGCGGTTTCCGCAAAGGCATGGATTTGTACTTTGAACGGCATGATGGCCAGGCCGTTACGTGCAATGATTTCCGTGCGGCGATGGTCGATGCCAACGGGCGCGACCTGACCCAGTTCGAACGCTGGTACAGCCAGGCTGGCACGCCGCAGGTCCGCGCTAGCACGCGTTATGACAGCGCGGCCGGCACGTATGCCATCACGCTGGCGCAGCATTGCCCGGCCACCCCCGGCCAACCGGACAAATTGCCATTCCACATTCCGGTCGCGGTGGGCTTGCTCGACGGTCAGGGCAAAGATATGGCGCTGGTCTTGCAAGGCGCGTCGGCAGGCACCGCCATACCGCAGCACACCATGGTGCTTGAACTGACCGAGGCCGAGCAGACCTTCGTGTTTACCGGCGTGACTGAACAACCGGTGCCGTCGATACTGCGCGATTTTTCTGCACCGGTGGTCCTGTCGATCGATGTCAGCGACGACGAGTTAGCCTTCCTGATGGCCAACGACAGTGATGCCTTCAACCGCTGGGAAGCTGGCCAGCGCTTGGCGACACGTCGCTTGCTGGCACTGGTCAGCGACGGCGATGCCGTGACCACGGATGCCTTGCTCGCCAGTGCCTTGCGCGCCACCCTCAATAACCAGCAGCTTGGTGCCTCATTCCGCGAAGTGATCCTGACACTGCCTTCCGAGACGATGATCGCCGAAGCGCTGGCCGTGGTCGAGCCGCAAGCGATCCATGCCGCGCGTCAGGCGTTGCGACTCGCGTTGGCAACGACGTTGCGCACCGACCTCGAGGCGGCGTATGCAGACAACCAGACTCCGGGTACTTATCAGCCCGATGCGATCTCGTCAGGCAAGCGGGCACTGAAAAACGTTGCACTGTCGCTGCTGGCCGAACTTGACGATGCAGCTGTCCATGCGCTGGCACAGAAGCAATACGACGAGGCGGGCAACATGACCGATCGGCTAGCTGCACTGGCAGTGCTGATCAACACCAGTGCCCCGGGACGACATGCTGCTCTCGCCGGCTTTTATCAGGAATTCGAGGCCGATCCGCTGGTGATCGACAAGTGGTTCACGCTGCAAGCCATGGCGCGGGGCACCGACGTTGCCGCCGTGCGCGCATTGATGCAGCACCCGGCCTTCACGTTAAAAAATCCTAACCGTGCACGAAGCCTGATATTTAGTTTTTGCAACGGCAATCCGGCACAATTTCACGCCAGCGATGGCAGTGGATATGCATTCTGGGCCGAGCAGGTCATTGCACTGAATAGCATCAATCCGCAAGTTGCAGCCCGCCTGGCACGCTCACTGGATCGCTGGCGCAAATATGCCCCGGCACGCCAGGAACGGATGCAGCAGGCATTGCAGCAGATAGCCGCGGCGCCATCACTCTCGATAGATGTAATGGAAGTGATCAACAAGGCACTTGCCAACTGAACCGAAAGCAAAGGGACCACCATGAAACGTATCAGCCTGACCCAGCATCTGGTCGAAGAACAACGTAACCACAACACCATCCCGGCCGAACTACGGTTGTTGATTGAGGTCGTTGCACGCGCCTGCAAGACCATCAGCCACGCAGTCGGCAAGGGTGCGCTGGGCGATGTGCTCGGTAGCGCCAACATCGAAAACGTGCAAGGCGAAGTGCAGAAAAAGCTCGACATCATCAGCAATGAAATCCTGCTCGAAGCCAACGAGTGGGGTGGGCATCTGGCCGCGATGGCCTCCGAAGAAATGGAAACCATCCACCTGATTCCGAATCGCTATCCGATGGGCGAGTACATGCTGTTGTTTGATCCGCTCGACGGCTCCAGCAACATCGACGTCAACGTCTCGATCGGGACGATTTTCTCAGTGCTGAAAGCACCCGAGGGGATGGCGACGCCGACCGAGCAGGATTTCTTGCAGCCAGGCGCGCAGCAAGTCGCCGCCGGTTACGCCGTGTATGGTCCGCAGACCGTTCTTGTGCTGACGACTGGCAACGGCGTCAACTGCTTCACGCTGGATCGCGAGATGGGTTCATGGGTGCTCACCCAGAGCAATATCCAGATCCCGGCGGACACCCGCGAATACGCGATCAATGCATCGAATGCGCGCCACTGGCATCCGCCGGTCACACGTTACGTCAATGAAATGCTAGCGGGAACCACCGGTCCGCGTGAGGCGGACTTCAACATGCGCTGGATTGCCTCGATGGTCGCCGACGTGCATCGCATCTTGTGTCGCGGCGGTATTTTCATGTATCCGGCGGACATCCGTGATCCGAGCAAGCCGGGTAAATTGCGGTTGATGTACGAAGCCAACCCGATGGCCTTCATCGTCGAGCAAGCCGGCGGCGCAGCCACCGACGGCCATGGCCGTATCATGGATATTCAGCCGGAAAAATTGCATCAACGGGTACCGGTATTTCTGGGTTCGAAGAACGAAGTCGAGCGGGTTACTGCGTATCACAAGCAGTAATTGTGCTGCGTAGGGCGCACGATGGCGAGATTCGCCAGTTGTTCTCGCAGTAAATGCAAAGTTGGCTGGTATTTGGCAGTGAAACTTTGCTAGAATACGGCACTTCGCTGATGTAGCTCAGTTGGTAGAGCAACTGATTCGTAATCAGTAGGTCGGGTGTTCGATTCGCCTCATCAGCACCAAGAATTGGCAGGAAAATAAAAAGGGTTACACGCTTCGGCGGTAACCCTTTTTTGTTGCGCGCTGCGTATTAACGCAAAATCGTGACAGTCTTTACGTCGATTTCCGGTGACTCCATGAATTCTTTTTCGACTTCTCCGCGGATTTCGATACGGGTGGTTTCATCGATAGATTGGTTAGGGAAATCGCGGTCGTCGATTTCGACACGGATTTCGTTTTTTCCATCTGAAAACAGATATTTTTCTTTGCTGATTTTCTTCAGCAGTACGCCGCGTAACATCACTTGTTGATCATCAACTGGATTCTTCAGGATGTCTGCAACAGTGGTGGTGACCTTCTGGCTGGAGGGGCCGTTATATTGGGCTTGGACGACAGTCGGAACGCCAATGGCCAGGACAGTGGCGATGATCAGGCTACTAGCTTTGAAATAGGACATGAGCGGGGGTTTCTCCTGGTGTGATGCATGCGGGGATGATCGAGGTCATCGACATCATCTGGTACGCGCGGATTGAGCGTTGCTGGGTACAGCGCAGTATGCCACTACCTACTGGTATGTATTTTTTACTTAGCTACTCTCGGTGTTTGTGGGGTGTCCGGCACGGTCGCATCCGCAAAACGGTAGGCGGTAATAAGCGTTACATTGACCTTCGCTTCATTTGGGAGTAACCCGTGATGCGATTCGCACCAACCTCCGTGAAGCCGGGACTTTGCACCGGATCGACGAACAGTTCTTGCGTCGCGAAATCGAAGCGGCCGGTTTTGTGTTTGTTGCCGAGGCCGGCTTCTTGCGCAATCCGGCTGATCCGCGTGATCGCAATACGCCGGAGCCGCTGCAACCACAGGACGACTTCACCCTGAAGTTCAGCAAGCCCTGAGAACTGCCGGCAGGTCAGGCGTTGCGCAAGTCCTCGACCATGCCGTCAAGCTTGACCGAATCCGCGCAGAAGGCACGAATCCCCTCAGCCAGTTTTTCGGTCGCCATTGCCTCGCCGTTGAACATCAAGCGGAACGCTTTTTCGTCGAGCGTTAGCTTGTGCAGATCGGCGCTCTGTGCAAGTTCTGGACTGAGTTTGCGATCGATAGGTTCGTTGCTGTCGGCTAGTTGTTGCAACAGCTCGGGACTGATGGTCAACAAGTCGCAACCGGCCAGCTCACGGATCTGCGACGTATTGCGAAAGCTCGCGCCCATGACCTCTGTGGCGTAGCCGAATTTGCGATAGTAATTGTAGATACGCTGCACCGATTGCACACCGGGATCGTCGGCGCCAGTGTATTCCAGACCAGTGGATTTTTTGTACCAGTCATAGATGCGTCCGACGAATGGCGAGATCAGACGTGCACCGGCATCGGCACAGGCGATGGCTTGGGGTAACGCGAACAGCAGGGTCATGTTGCAGCGGATCTGGTCCCGTTCAAGGATGTCGGCTGCCCGGATGCCTTCCCAGGTCGAGGCGATTTTGATCAGGACGCGCTCGCGCGCAATACCCGCCGCTTCATAGAGCGCGATCAGATGGCGGCCTTTGGTGACGATCCCTGCGGTGTCGAAAGATAAACGGGCGTCGGTCTCGGTGGAGACGCGGCCGGGAATGAGCTTGAGGATTTCGCCGCCAAAGGCGACCAGTAAATGATCAACGATGTCGGCAGTGGACTTGCCCGCATAGTCACGGACTGCTTGTTCGAGCAGGTGGCGATAGGCTTCTTTTTGTACTGCTTTCAGGATGAGCGACGGGTTGGTCGTCGCGTCCTGCGGCGTAAAGCTGGCGATGCTTTGGAAGTCGCCGGTATCAGCGACGATGGTGGTGAATTGTTTGAGTTGCTCGAGTTGGTTCATGAGTGCAATCAATGAGGTGTCGACAAGTTTTCTATTGTACTCAGTCCGAGCTTGGCCCGGCCCGCAAACCGGTCACTGATTGCAGTGCAGCGTTCCAGTCCGCCAGAAAGCGCGGCATTCCGAAACGTTGGCGTGCACGCCGTTGCGCACCGCGTCCGAGCACAAACGCGAAGTGGGGATTGGCGAGCAATTCCTGCATGTGTGCCGCGAGTTTGTCGAGGTCAGTCTCGACGTAACCCGAGAGGCCATTCTGGATCAGGCTGGCCATCTCGCCGGTCGCCAGACCAATGACTGGGATGCCGCTCATCATGCCGGCGATGACGCCGGGATCGAGCGTATGGCTGCGCGCCGGATGGAACAGGAAACGATACTGGACCGCCTTGGCGGGGAGTCGCAGCGGCGCACAGTGATCGTGTTCGAGGATAGTGGGGCACCGTGTTGGCAAAATCTCGAGCGGTACGCGCCGAGACAACTGTTGATAAATATCACCGCCCGGTTGGTGTTGCTCCTCGTCCCCCGGTTGTGATCGCAGCAGATTGCTGAGCACAACGCCACAGTTGCGCTCACCGCTGTAGGTGAGATCGGCCGACGCCGTCACACCATCGTTGATGACACGGATTGTTTGGCCGCCGTTATCCCACATCAGGGCATTGTAGTCAGTGACATGCACCAGCAGTACATCGGGATCATCGACCGGATGACGCGCGCCACCGGAGGCGTCAACGGGTGCGGCGTGTTCGACAAAGATACGCGGCAAACGGCGCTGTGCAGCACTCAGGTAGCGGTGCTGTTCTTCCAGATAATGCGCGTGCCGATGAAACAGGACGCAGTCGAATTGCCCGGTATGGACTTGCGCCGGAGGCAAGGGATGGACGTTATCGCCAAACGGCCAAGCGTTGCCGGGAAGCTCCTGGTCCGTCATCAAATAGAACTGATGCGGCAGCTGGCTTAGCGCATGCAGGTAGCTGCCATGTATCTGCCAGGTAAGGATGCGCAGTGGCCGCATGCGGTATTCACTTTCAAAAATGTAGCTGGGTTGAGTCGAGCTGCCGGAGCTTAGAGTGATATCGGTGATGTTGTTTGTGTTGGCGCAATCGTTGTGCATGTTGTTCGCGCAATCTGTCGCATACCCGCTGCACACTACATACCGTTTGCATCCGCGTGAGATCAACGAAGGTGAATTCAATCGGAACTTCTTCTTGCGATCTACGGATTCTTTCACTGGCGCTGGTGGACCGTTCGTCACATTGAAGACACGCGTTCCATGCAAGCGGCAATCCCGGGCACTTTCATTTAATTCTTTTAATTCTTTTTCATTTTGGAGAGCACTATGTCAGAGCAAAACGGTTCGATGCAATTTAGTGGTGATCTGGGTCAGGCTCGGCCACCTTCCTCCGCGCCCTCCGCCGCCGGTGTGGCACCGCCCCCGCTCGCGCAGGCGTGGGCGCAACCGGCACGCATGCTGTCACAGATGTCGAACGCTTTTGGGCAGATGCCGGTGCGTATGCTGGAGCAGGAAGCCAGCATGTTGCAAAAATCATTCGCGTCGCCGCACAACTGGCTACCGCAGGTATTGAACGTTTGGGAAGAGCCATTCGTGATGTTGCGCAAGCTGTCGGAAGACATGGATCAGTACGTGGGCCGCTTGATGCAGGGACCATTGTCCGAATCAGGCCAGCGGCCTCTTTTGGGAAAGCCTCATTGGACTCCCACGGTGGATGTGTCGCAACGCGGGAAAGAGATGGTTATTCGCGCCGATTTACCTGGGTTATGCCGCGACGATGTCAAGTTACAGTTGCACGACGACAGGCTGACAATTGAAGGCGAACGTCACACGGAAAGCCATCAGCAAGTCGAGGGCTATCATCGGGTCGAGCGCACGCAAGGACGTTTTTTCCGTTCGATTCCGTTACCTGAAGGTGTCGATCCGCAAGCTGTGCAGGCCAGCATGCGCGATGGTGTGCTGGAAATCACGGTGCCGCTGCACCATCGGCAGCAAGGTGTCAGGCTGGAGATTCGCGATAGAAGCGAGAGCGAGTCGCCAGGTGAACAGTCAGCTGGACGTCGGGAGTCGACACCAGCGCAATCCCAACTGCCACAGCCGCAGCGTCAAACAGCCAGTCAGTCCGCCCGCAGCGAAGTAAAAGCCTGACCAAGGCGAGACGAGTTTCATGGCATGCAGCGAGTTCGTCACCGAACCCGCTGCATGCCAGTCATCAGGCGGCGAGTCGGCTGCCAGTCTTGCAGCCATCGAGCAGGAACGATAGCCCGATGACGAGCACCAGTTCTCCTTCCGCCGAACGGGCGGTACCCGTGATTCCTTGTACTGACAGCGCGGTCAATGGCTTGATGACCATTTCGGCCGTGCCTTCGACTTTTTCGACGGCGAGAATGTACGGGCTTGGCGCCGCGATGACAATTCCAACCCGCTCCGGACCCGGCGTGTAGCCGAGGATGGCTGCCAGCGAGCGCACCGGTAGCGGTTGTCCTTGGTCGCGCAATACTGGCGCGCCGCCAACTTGCATGTAGGTTTCTGGTAGTTCGACAACCCGTTGTACGACAGCCATCGGCATGGCCAGAGCCGCATCGGCAGTGCGTACCAGCATGGTCGGTACGATCGACAACTCGATTGGCAGGCGGATTGAAAATCGCGTTCCGTTGCCCAGTGCTGAATCGATACTGATGGCGCCGCGATGTTTTTCGACGGCGGTTTTGACCACATCCATGCCGACGCCGCGTCCTGACACACTGGATGCGACATCCTTGGTCGAGAAGCCCGGCAGGAAGACCAGTTGGTAGGCCTCCTGATCGGTCTGTGCCGCGCTGTCGCTGATCAGTCCTTTCGAGATCGCCTTGCGACGCAGTTCGGCCGCATTGAGACCTTTACCGTCATCGCCCAGCACGATCATCACGCTATTGGCTTCCTGCCAGGCTTTCAGTGAAATGATGGCGCGGGATGGTTTACCCAGCGCAGCCCGGTCGGTTGCACTTTCGATGCCGTGATCGAGGGCATTGCGCAGCATGTGGACTAGCGGGTCGTAGAGGCTATCCACCACGACTCGGTCGACTTCGGTCTCCGCTCCTTCGATGACCAGTTCGACATCCTTGCCGAGGTCTTTGGCCAGTTCGCGCACTAGTCGAGGAAATTTCTGGAACAACCGGCCAACCGGTTGCATGCGCGTCGATAGTGTCGCCCGTTGCAGTTCGGTCGAATAGCGTGAGGCCCGAGTGAGGGTTTCGGTCAGGCTGGCCATTAATGCTGTAGCTGCACCATCGAATTTGAATTGCTGCAGTTTTTCGAGTAGCACGCTGGCCTGATTGGCGGCCTGCACCGACTCGCCAGCCACTTCCAGCAGCGCATCGAGTTTGACCGCGTCGACCCGGATACTGTCTTCCTTGATCGACACGACTGGCGCTTTTTCGCCCGGAGTCGTGCTTGTTGATGGTGCAATCGCTGCTGCGGCAGCCGCCGATGCGACTGCTGCAACGGTCGGCACAGGCGCCTTGGCGACGACCGGGGTCGCGCCGGGTACGACGGCGGCGTACAGCGCTTCCCAGTCGAGGCCGTCATCGCTGCCTGTTGTGGCGATAGCGTGCGTTGGCGCCACCATAACAAGGGCGGCCGCAGGGGCTGCGACTTCGGTCGCTTTTCCTTCAATCGCTTGGGTCAGGATGTTTTCCAGCGCAGCGGGCATTGCCGACAAGCTTTCGGGATGTGCGCCGTTGGCCAGTTCGGTCAATTGGTCTGCCACGAAGCCACTGGCTTGCAGTGCCGCTTCGATGGCCAGCGGCGTCACGGGTGCCGCCCCGGTACGCAAGGCATCGAACAGGTTTTCAGTCAGGTGACAGGCCGACACCATCGCCGGCAGGCTCATGAATCCGGCACCACCCTTGATCGTGTGAAACGACCGGAAGACCGCATTCAGGGTTTCCTTGTCGTTGGGCCGTCGCTCCAGTGTCAGCAGGTGCTCTTCCACGTTGGTCGCCAGTTCTAGCGCCTCGATCACGAAATCCTTCAGCATGTCTTCCATCAGAAGCCCAATCCATCCAGAAGGCTGTCAACGTCATCCTGTTGCATCGCGACGCCGACAACCGCCGGGCCCTGCATCAGGTCATTTTCTTTTTCTTCGGTGCGTTCCTTCAGGAGTTCGGGCGGTGCATTGTCACGCAGCAATTGCGCCAGTTCGATCTCGACTTTTTGCGTGATGACCACAATTTTCTTGATCAGCTGGCCGGTGATGTCCTGAAAATCCTGCGCCATCATGATTTCCAGCAGGCGGGCTTTTTCGGCGTCGGTATTGGTCAGCACGACACCGGCGAAGCTGCGTGAGTCGGCGGCCAGCACCTTGAATTCATCGACGCTGAGTTTGCCTTCGTACAGTTGGGTCCAGCGGCTGTCCATGTCTCTGGCTTGTTTGGCCAATGCATCTTGCGCGGGCATGCCTTCGTCGATCGTATTGAGGACCTTGTTGGCGGCCTGTTCGGTCAGCGTAGCAATATATTCGAGACGATCCTGCGCATCCGTGATTTGCGACGTCGCGACATGCAAGCTACGGTCGTAGCCCAATTCACGCAGCGAGTCGTGCAGCAGGCGAACAATGCCGCCAAGGCGTTCGAACATCGGATTGTCGGATGTTCGTGGCGTCGCGCCTTCGTGCTGGTGCGGCGGCGGCGGCTGTTCGTCGTTCTCTTGTTTGGTATTGGGAGTGGTTGTCGGAGCCGCTGGTGCTGCGGCAGCTTCTGGTTCTGCAAAGGTGGCGGTCCTTTGTGCGGCTACTTCTTCAAACAGCGCATCGAAATCGTCTGACATGGCTGGTGCGTCCCTGATGAGTTGTGGTGTGAGTCGGTTGCAGCAAGCCAAGGGTGCTGCCGCTATCCGGACTGTCATGAGCGGCAGTGGCGCCGACGCCCTTCTCATGGATGGCACGATGATACCCAAAATTTGTACGTGCAAGGCACTGAATAGCGGCAAAAAAAATTACATATGAGCAATTTCATGATTTTGTCCACATTGCTAGTTTGAAAGACCTTGATTGACGTTGCTCTTGTCAAACGACTACACTCGCGTTGTTTTGGTGCCCGCGCGTCGTCTCCGGCGCGCAGTTAAACGGGAAACACGCGTTCATCACGAGCAAGCGTGTGCTGCCCCCGCAACGGTAAACAAGCGCAGAAATGATTTCTGCCGGCCGCATGGTACGCCACTGTGCAATGACGCATGGGAAGGCGATGCGGTTTGACTTGGGAGCCCGGATACCGGCCAGAACAGGTGGAAGCGCGGCACCGGAAAATTCCGGCTCGCCGCATTTCTGATTAACCGCGCCTGCGGGGAAGCTGGCGTGGTGCTCCCTTGCCTGATTGCCTCTCATGTCCCTTTTTTACCCTACTCCCTCCCTTGTTTCTGCTCGGGCGCTGACATTTGTCTCGCTGGTTTCTGTCGCTGCCGGCGCATTGGCCGATACCGCGATGCCAGCTGTCGTTGTGACCGCTGCACGCATCGAACAAAGCCAGACTGATGCACTGCCCCACACGACGGTCATTTCCAGCGAGACCATCCGCAATAGCCAAGCGATCGATGTACCGACGTTGCTGCGCAATGAAGCCGGATTGCAATTTACCCAGAGCGGCGGACCGGGACAGTTGTCCTCGTTTTTCCTGCGTGGTGCGTCGCCCAGCCAGACCCTGATCCTGATCGATGGTGTGCCGGTTCGGCGCGAGGGTTTTTCGGGTTCGGCGGCGATTGAACACATTCTGCCGGAGCAAATCGACCATATCGAAATCGTACGCGGCAATGTCTCGGCGATTTATGGTTCGGGCGCTATCGGCGGCGTGATCCAGATTTTCACCCGGCGCGGCGACCGCACCCCAGTCATCGGCGCCTCCGTCGAGGCCGGTTCGCGTGGCACCATCAATGTCTCCGGTGACTTGTCCGGCCAGAGCGATGGCACGCGCTACGCTGTATCGGCTGCACGTTTTCGTACCGATGGCTTTTCGGCGATGAACCGCGAACAATTTCCGAACGAAAACCCGAATAAAAATGGCTACGACAACACCAGCGTCTCGGCGTCGCTGTCGCAGCAATGGGCCAAAGGGCATGAAGCCGGTATCCGCCTGTATGCTAATGAAGGCAATTTCACCTATGACGGCGGCGGCTTCGGCGCGCCAACCGACATCAACAAGGGCAGCTCGAAACAGCAATCGCTGGCGCTGTTTTCACGCGACAAGCTGTCGTCGTCGTGGGTGTCAAACGTGACGCTGTCGCAAACCCGCACCAGCAATCGTGACATCTCGATCAGTGCGTTTGGTTATGACAGTCTGGACGAAAGTACGGCGAATCTGCTGCAATGGAACAATGAATTCGTGCTCACGTCAGACTGGACATTGACTGCCGGCGCCGATCTCGGCCATGAAAAAGCCGACGTGGCGAACAACGATGGTTTCAGCATCCTGCGCAACGCGCCATCGCGGTCCACTTCCAGTGTCTACGCTGGCGCCAGCGGCAAGATCGATGCCCATCAGTTGCAAGCCAACGTGCGCCATGATCAAGTTGACGGTTCTGGTTCCAAGACCACCGGTTACCTCGGCTATGGGTATGCATTGACGCCGGCGTTCAAGCTGGTGGCCAGTGCCTCGACTGCGTTCAATGCACCGACGCTGGCGCAAGTCTATGACCCCGACAACGGCAATGCCAACCTGAAACCCGAGACCTCGCGTTCAGTCGAGGTCGGTGCGCAATATGCGGTCGCCGGTACGCTGGTGCGCGCCACGGTATTCAAGACCCGTACCAAGGACCAGTTTGGTATCGATCCGGACAACTGCTTTAGCGGTGCCTTTCCGTTTGGCTGCCCAACCTTCAACATTGCTCAGGCCAGCAATCAGGGTGTGGAAGTCAGCGCCAGCGGTAAGTTAGCCGGCGTCGATCTCAAAACTAGCCTGACGCTGCAAGAGCCAGTCAACGAGGCGACCAACCAGATTCTGATCCGTCGTGCCCGCACGCTGGCCTCGGTCTCGGCGGCGCAAGCCTTTGGTGCCTTGCGGGTCGGTGCCGACGTGCAGTACAGCGGCAATCGCAACGATGGCAGTCGTTCGCTCGGCGGCTATGTGCTGGCTAACCTGAACGCGCGGTATGCGTTGTCAAAATCGGTCTCGCTGTTCGCCCGTGTCGATAACCTGTTCGACCGCGACTACCAAACCGTGTATGGCTACAACCAGCCACCACGTGGTGTGTTCGCCGGTCTGCGCTGGCAGCAGTGAGGGTGCAGTGACGGTACTCAGTGCGTAACGGCTCGCAGCGTGCCTGGCTGATCCTGTTGTCGATGGCGGCATTGGCTGCCATCGCCATGGGATTGGCGGTCGCCTGCGGCAGCACCGGCTGCTTTTCTGGCTCGGCCGATATCTTGTGGGCCTTGCGTCTGCCGCGCGCGCTGTCTGCGTTTGCGGTGGGTGGCTTGCTGGCGCTGGCCGGTGCACTGATGCAAGTCCTGTTGCGCAATCCGTTGGCCGATCCGTATGTGCTGGGTGTGTCCGGCGGTGCGGCGGCGGGTGCCATGATGGCGATGTTGTTGGCGCCTGCCGCACTGCTGGCCTGGAGCGCGCATGTGGGTGCTCTGGCCGGTGCGCTGTTGGCCACCGGTTTGTTGTTTGGTTTGGCGCGTGGTGCACTGCTGCAGTTGTCGGGCAGTATTTCCGGAATTCGTTTGATCCTGACCGGCGTGATGATTGCCGCCGGGTTTGGTGCTTGTATGACTTTGATGCTGACATTGGCGCCCGATGCCCGCTTGCGTGGAATGATCTTCTGGCTGATGGGCGACCTTGAAAATAATTTACTGTATGCACCGGCTTGTATCGCGCTGGTGCTCGCTCTTGTCTGGGCGTGCGCGAACGCCGCCCGGCTCAACGTGCTGGCGCATGGCGACGCGGCCGCGCAATTGCTTGGTGTGCCGGTGCTACGTTTGCGCGCCGTGACCTTATTGGTGGCGTCGGTCGCGACGGCTGCTGCGGTGGCGGTGGCCGGTACCATTGGCTTCGTTGGTTTGGTTGTGCCGCATGCGTTGCGGCTGGTGTTTGGCAACGACCAGCGTTTGCTGTTGCCGGCCTGCGCGCTCGGTGGCGGAGTGGCGCTGGTGCTCGCCGATCTGGTGGCGCGCACTGTCGTCGCACCGACCCAACTGCCCGTCGGCGTGATTACTGCGTTGGTGGGCGTGCCGGTATTTTTGTTCTTGCTGCAACGGGGCCGCGCATGAATTCTCTGCGTGCTGAAAAATTAGGCATCGTCGTCGGCGGACGCAGCCTCATCCAAGCGCTGGATTGGCAGGTCAGTCCAGGCCAGTTCTGGTGCGTGCTCGGACGCAACGGGGTGGGCAAGACCAGCCTGCTACATACGGTCGCTGGTTTGTTGCGGCCGGCGACCGGCCGGGTGCTCATCGACGAAGTCGCGTTGCCGGCGATCCCTGCGGGCGCACTGGCGCGTTTGCGTGGCTTGATGCCACAACAGCATGTCGATGCGTTTTCGATGTCGGTGCTGGAGACCGTGCTGATCGGCCGCACGCCCTATCGGGTAGGTCGTGGCTGGGATACCGAGTCCGATATCGCCGCTGCCCGCGCGGCGCTGGCTAGCGTGGATCTGGGCAACCGGGCCGACAGTGATGTGTTGCAGTTATCGGGAGGGGAGCGCCAGCGCGTGGCGTTGGCGACCTTGTTAGTGCAGGCGCCGGCCATCATGTTGCTCGATGAGCCAACTGCGCATCAGGATGTCGCGCATCAGCTGGCCATGCTGGATCTGATACGCCAGCTTAGTGCCCGACACGCGGTGGTCATGAACTGTCACGATATCAATCTGGCTGCCCGTTTTTCGACGCATGTGCTGGTGCTGGGCGACGGATGCAGCTGGAGCGGTGCAGTCGGCGACGTGCTGACGCCGGCTGTGCTGGAGCCGGCTTTTGGTTGTGCTTTTCGGGTGCTGGAGGGGCAGGGGATGCGCAGCTTTATTGCGGGTTAATGCATACGGTGTAATGAGATTGGTTTTCTTTGGAATTGGTAGGGTGGGCACAGCATTACCGTGCCCACGCGCGCGCCTCACCGAGCCGTTGCAGCGCGCACGCGTGGGCACGATGACCCTGTGCCCACCCTACGATACCGACTGGTCCGGTCTCTTAAAACTCTTCCCAGTCATCATTGCCAGCGACCGGTTTTTTGATTGCCGGTGCCGGTATCGTCATTGTCCGCACGGCCGGCGTTTTTATGGCCGCCGGTGCGCGCACAACCGCTACGGTAGCGGTCCTTGCTGTGACTGGCGGCGTTGCCACTCTCGCCCCGTCTAACCGGAAGACGCTGACTACATCGGATAAGTGATGCGCTTGGTCCTGCATGCTTTGCGCGGCGGCAGCAGCTTGCTCAACGAGTGCTGCATTCTGCTGGGTAACGTCATCCATCTCTGTGATGGCCATGTTGATTTGTTCGATACCGCGGGTTTGTTCGGCGCTGGCCGAGGAAATTTCGCCCATGATGTCGGTCACGCGCTGGACGCTGGTGACGATTTCATTCATCGTCACGCCGGCTTGGTCGACCAACCTGGAACCTGCATCGACCTTGCCGACCGAATCGCTGATCAATTCTTTGATTTCTTTTGCGGCAGAGGCAGAGCGCTGCGCCAGGCTGCGCACTTCGGATGCGACGACCGCAAACCCGCGGCCTTGCTCGCCGGCGCGGGCAGCTTCGACGGCGGCATTGAGCGCCAGGATGTTGGTCTGGAACGCGATGCTGTCGATCACGGCAATGATGTCGACGATTTTCTTTGAGGAATCATTGATCGATGTCATCGTGCCGACAACTTCGGCGACGACGGCGCCACCCCGTATGGCGACCGCCGATGCGCTGGCGGCGAGGCTGTTGGCTTGACTTGCGTTGTCGGCATTCTGACGGACGGTCGAAATCAGGTCTTCCATCGAGGACGCCGTCTGTTCCAGCGAACCGGCCTGCGCTTCTGTGCGCGCTGACAGATCCATGTTGCCGCTGGCGATTTCGCCTGATGCGTGGGCGATCGTGTCAGTGCCGACGCGCACTTGGCCAACGATTTCGCCGAGTCGGTCGCGCATCGACTTCAATGCAAACAGCAAGCTGGTCTGATCGCCCGGGCGCAGGACGATGTCTGCGTGCAGGTCGCCGGCCGTGATGTTGGCAGTGACTTGCATCGCATAAGCCGGCTCGCCGCCAAGTTGCCGCAGCAAACCGCGCGTGATGCCGATGGCGAATGCGATTCCGGCCAGCAAGGCAATGCCTGAGAAGACCGCAATGAGCATTTGTCCTGATTGGTTGCGCTGGGCTACGGCATTGCCGGCCTCGTCGATGGCCGCGCGCTGCTGCGCGGCGAGTTTGTCGAGGGTGGTGAGATAGGCGGCGAGAGCCGGTTCGAGCTGACCAGTGATGGCGCTCTTGGTAGCGTCCTCATTGCCCTCTTTCTTCGCGCTGAAGGCCGCGTTGCGGGCCTTGATGTAGGCGGCGCGGCGTTCGCCGATCTCGGCGTAGACCGGCACTTCGACAGCGTTTTTTAGCGTGTCGAGTTGCTTCTGGATGACACTGATACGTGCCGTGGTGGCCTTGATGTCGCTCTCGGTTTTTTTCTGCACTGCCGGGTCATTGCCATTGAGTACGCTGATCAGGCGCGCGCCGTTCAGGTGGGTCGCAGCATGCCATTCCTGTACCAATTCGGCCTTGTGCATCGTCGTTGAAATCATCTTGCCAGCGATCTGGTCGACGCCTTGTAACGACCAGATACCGACACCGGCTACACCCAGCAACAGCAACAGGATGGTAGAAAAAGCCAGCGCAAGCCGGGTCGCAACGGTCATTCGGGAAGAATTCATGGTGGTGTTATCTCCTGGTGCGGACGCATCGTTGCGGTATCTGCCTGGTCTTTATCAGCAGAAGCTCTTTGATTTTTTTTACTTCGCCGCTGGCAGCGTGTTGTCGACGCATGCGCCACGGTTGCGATCGAAAGATGTGCCGTATTTTTCCTGACACCAGGCATTCATGTCGATGTGAGGCAGGCCCGACTGCGCTTGTGACGCCCCCGCACGCTGCAGGAAATCCTGCACAGCCGTGTCGCCGATGCGGTAACTCATTACCAGCAAGATCACGGTAATGACCACATTTGCGATGGCCGGTATCCGGATCCGCGCAGCTGGATCATTCCAGAGTTTCCAGCTCCAGTAAATAGCTGGCAGCAGCAAAAAAAAAGAAGCACCGGCGGCGGCCGGACTGACGCGCCAGATGCGTCGGGTCAGCCAGATCCACAGCACCAGACTGAGCAAGATCAGCAACAGGTAAATGACAATCAGCATCGGAGCCCTTTCAACGATGATCCGTTAGGATGGTCGCTTGCGGCGCGCACTGTCAAGCTGGCGGCACAACAGTTCGGTGCCATCGAGCAGGCGCGGTCCGCTGCGCGCCAGCCAGTCGGCATTGATGACAAACAGGTTGTTGCGTTGAGCCGCCAGCAAGGATGAGAAGCGGCGCCAGCCAGCCAGTGCCGCCATCTCGTCGTCGCCACCTGTCAGTATGACTTCGGGGTTGGCTTCCAGTACTGCTTCGGTACCGACGACCGGAGCGATCTGTGGCAATTGCGCAAAAATATTGTTGCCGCCGCACAACCGGATCGCCGCTGAGACCATGCTTTTTCCATTGAGTGTCATCAGCGGCTCGCGCCAGATTTGGTAGAACACGCGCACCGGCGCACGCTGCTGGTAGGTACTGCTCAGTGTTTGGATGCGCGTCCGAAAATCCTCTGCGGCAGCATGGCCGACGGCCTCGCTGCCAGCCAGTGTTGCCAGTCGTTCCAGCGACGAGGCAATGGCGGCGAAGGTGCGTGGTTCGCTGTCGAAGACGGCAATGCCGAGTGCGCGCAGGCGCGCCAGTTGCGAGGCCGAATTGCCACTGCCCCAGGCCACCACCAGGTCGGGTTTGAGTTGGACGATGCGTTCGATATCGAGCGACGCGGCACCGCCGACCGAACCGATGGCCTTGGCTGCGGGTGGGAAATCGCTGTAATCGCTGACGCCGACGAGGCGTTCGCCGGCACCAGCGGCAAACAGCAATTCGGTAACATGTGGTGCGAGGCTGACAATGCGTCGGGCGGGTGTCTTCAACGTGATGAGGTGGCCAGCATCATCGGTCACCGATATCGGCGCGGCCTGTGCGCTTGTTCCGAGAGCGCAACACAGGAGCGCGATCAGACTGCACTTCAGCGGCCTTGTCATCGCTGTCGTCACACTTCGAGGTTGTCGATCAGGCGTGTTGCGCCGAGTTTGGCGGCCGCCAGCACGACCAGCGGTTCGCCACGGACGATCTCGTCGACGCTCGGTGTTTGCAGGTCGGCGCGGCGGCGCACGGACATGTAATCCGGTTGCCAGCCGTTGGCCGCCAGCAAGCTCATTGCATGACGCTCGAGCGCGACCACGTCATGCTGGCCGGCGCGCACTTCGGCCGCCATCGCATGGAGCGCCTGATACAACTGTGGCGCGGTGGCACGTTCTTGTTCAGACAGATACATGTTGCGCGACGACAGCGCCAGTCCGTCGTCGGCGCGAAAGGTTTCGGCCGCGATGATGGTGGTGGGCAGCGCGAATTGTCGCGACATATTGCGTACGATCATCAGCTGCTGATAATCCTTTTTGCCGAATACGGCCACGCTAGGCTGTACGCACGAAAACAGCTTGAGCACGACGGTGGTGACACCGGTAAAAAAGCCCGGCCGGAATTCGCCTTCCAGGGTGTTGCCCAGATCGTCAGGTGGTTTCACACGAAATTCTTGTGGCTCCGGATACAGGTCTTTTTCGGTCGGTGCAAACAGGACGTAGACGCCTTCTTTTTCGAGTTTTTCGACATCCGACTGGAACGTGCGCGGGTATTTGTCGAAGTCTTCGTTCGGCCCGAACTGCAAGCGGTTGACGAAGATGGATGCGACGACCGGATCACCATGTTTCTTGGCCAGTTTGATCAGCGACAAATGGCCGTCATGCAAATTGCCCATCGTGGGGACGAAGGCGGTGCGCAATTGGCCGCGCAACTGGTCGCGCAAATCGTCGATCGAGGAAATGATTTTCATGGGTATCCAAAAACAAGGGAAGAAGGGAAAAAAGAATCAGCTGGGCGAGTACGCCAGCCGGACATAGATAGGCGCAAACGGTTCGGCCTGCGTAATTTCGATCAGGCTTTCCTTGGCCAGTTCCAGTAGGGCGACAAAGTTCACCACTAGTACCGGAATGCCGCGCGAGGTCTCGAACAAGTCAGTGAATTCGACGAAGCGCTGGCTTTGCAGGCGGCGCAGGATGGCACTCATGTGCTCGCGCACCGACAGCTCTTCGCGGCTGATCTTGTGATGTTCGGATAATCGGGTGCGCTTGATGACATCGGCCCACGCGGATTGCAGGTCGATCACCGCGACATCGGGCCAGCGCGTCACCAGTGCCTGCTCAATAAAAATCTGTGGCCGGAAATAATCACGGCCGACTTGTGGCACCGCATCGAGCTGGTAGGCAGCCAGCTTCATCTGTTCGTATTCCAGCAGGCGGCGGACCAGCTCGGCGCGTGGATCGCCGGCCTCATCATTGTCGGTCTTGCGCGGTGGCAGCAGCATCCGCGATTTGATTTCGATGAGCATCGCCGCCATCAGCAGGTATTCAGCGGCTAGCTCAAGATTGCTCAGGCGGATCTGGTCAACATAGGCCAGATATTGGCGCGTCACTTGCGCCATCGGAATATCCAGAATATTGAAGTTTTGCTTGCGAATCAGATAGAGCAGCAAGTCGAGCGGACCCTCGAACGCATCCAGAAACACTTCCAGCGCATCGGGCGGGATATAGAGGTCGTTGGGCAGCTTGAATAGTGGCTCGCCATACAGACGCGCGACACCGTTGCCTTCCTCCGGAACAAGCGCCAGCGCAGGCGACACTGCGCGCATCGTTACAGCTTGTTTTGGTACACGTACGGTTGTTGCGCGACTTTCGAGTCGTTGGTGCGATCCTGACTATCGAGGTCGCGCGGTGCCTTGTCCCACAGCAGTGCACGACCGGCACGTTGTTGCTCTTCGAGTTGCGGATTTTTCTTTTTGAGGTCGGCGATGAAGAGCGTGATCTCGGATTCGTAGCGCTGGAATTGCTTGGTGAATTTCATAGGGCTCTTTGCGACGGATTGGCGGCAGCGCACATTTTACCTTGTTCGTCGCTGGCTGCACCGAAAATGCAGGCCAGAGAAAAGGCTGCGTCGAGAGTGTCGACACAATGGCTTTCGCCCAATCGTTCGAGGAAGCCAGAGCGCTCCATTTGCGCGCGCGGTTGCCGGTTGGCGCCACACAGGATTAATTGTCCGTCGTGGCGGTGCAAGGCTCTGCGTATGGTGTCGAGTACATCGAGGCCAGTGGAATCGATGCTGATCAATTGATGCAGTTCGAGGATCAGTACCCGCTCAGGCACGGCCTGCGGTTCAATCAGTAGTTCGAGTTTGCCGACTGCGCCAAAGAACAGCGAGCCATAAATGGAATACGCCCGTACCCCGGCCACTAGCCGACTATCCGTGATCGGCACGATCTGCGTCAGGTCGGAAATCCGGTAGATGAAGAAAACGCACGCCAGCACCAGCCCAACTTCAACGGCGGTAGTCAGGTCGACGATGACGGTCAGGAAAAACGTCGCCAGCATCAGGATGCGATACGGCATCGACAGTCGCCGCAAACGCGCGAACTCGTGCCATTCGCCCATGTTCCAGGCCATGTAAAGCAGGATCGCTGCCATTGTTGAAAGCGGTACGTCGTAGGCCAACGGTGCGGCGAACAGGATCAGCAGCAGCAACGTCAGCGCATGCACGATGCCTGACACCGGTGAGGTCGCACCACTTCGGATATTGGTCACGGTGCGGGCGATGGTGCCCGTGGCCGGCATGCCGCCGAAAAATGGCGTGATGAAATTGGCCACGCCCTGCGCCATCAATTCCTGATTCGGATCATGGCGGGTATCAATCAGGCCGTCGGCGATACGCGCACACAGCAGGGACTCGATGGCCCCCAGCAAGGCGATCGTCAACGTCGGCGCGAACAGTTGCTTGACTAACTCCCAGCTGAAGTCCGGCAGCACAAACACTGGCAGTCCTTGTGGAATACCGCCGAAACGGCTGCCGATGGTTTCGACCGGTAAGGCTAGCAGCGCGCTAGCCAGCGTGGCCAGCAACAGCACCACGACGCTGCCCGGGACGATGCTGCAACGTCGGCGCCAGTGCGGATGCGGCAGGTCGGGATTGAGTGACGAACGTCCTAGCCGCGACCAGCCGATCAGCAGTAGCAGCGAGAGCAGCGCCAGCAGCAGCGAGGGCCAGTGGGTGGTCGGTGCCTGTTGCGCCAGCATGTGTAATTGGGCAAAAAAATCACCGGGCATGCGGGTGATGTTGAGGCCAAAAAAATCCTTCAGCTGCGATAGGGCGATGAGGACCGCAATGCCGTTGGTAAAGCCGATCACGATCGGCAGCGGAATGTAGCGAATTAACGAGCCTAGCCGGAAGGATCCCATTGCAAACAGCAGAACGCCGGCGCAACTGGTCGAGATCAGCAAATTGGCTAAGCCGTATTTTTCGATGATGCCGTAGATGACGACGATGAAGGCGCCTGCTGGTCCGCCGATCTGCACACGCGATCCGCCGAGTGCAGAAATCAGGAAGCCGGCAATGATCGCGGTGAACAGGCCCGCTTCCGGTTTGACGCCGGAGGCGATCGCAAAAGCCATCGCCAGTGGGAGTGCGACGACGCTGACAGTGATGCCGGCAAGGATGTCGTTGCGCAGGCGCTGCGGGCTATAGTCGGTCAGCGTGTCGAGCAGGACCGGATGAAACCGGAAGCGAAAGGATGACATGCCATGTCCCTTGAAAAGCATGCGGCAGGTCCGGCCTGCGGGTAAGGCCATTGTGCACAGCAGTCGCTTCGGGTTTCAAGAGAAAACGCGGAAAGCAGCAGGTAAGACAATCCAATTGTGCACAATCAGATTGCCTTGCTGTGCATGGAGGGGATTCCTCGCGTGCCGGCAGGTACTACTTTTGCCCCGCCGAAATGGCGGAGTGGGTCTTAGCTGACCCGCATGCCGGGTTCAGCGCCCGGCCATGGTTGCAAGATATAAATGCCGGGACTGGTTTTTTCATCGGCAGCCGAGGCAGCCAGCACCATGCCTTCGGAAATCCCGAACTTCATCTTGCGTGGTGCGAGGTTCGCGACCATGACGGTCAGCTTGCCGATCAATTCTTCGGGCTGGTAGGACGATTTGATGCCCGAGAAGACATTGCGCAGGCGGCCTTCGCCGACATCAAGCGTTAGCCGCAGCAGCTTGTCGGAACCGTCGACGGCTTCACAATTGACGATGCGGGCGATGCGCAGATCAACCTTGGCAAAGTCGTCGATCTTGATTTCATTGGTGGCTGCTACCGGGGTGGCGGCGACTGCCACTGGTGCGGTGGTCGCCGCTGGCACTGGCGGCTCGAATAGCGCATCGAGCATCTTCGGATCAACCCGCTGCATCAGGTGCACGAATGGATGGATCTGGTGCTGGTGAGGCAACGACTTGCTGACATCAGACCATGTCAGCGGCGCGATATCGAGCATGGACTCGACTTGCGCCGCCAGCGCCGGCAACACCGGCTTCAGATACAAGGTCAGGAGTCGGAAGGCTTCGAGCAGGCGGCTGCAGACTTCCTGCAAGCGGTCATCGTTGTCCGTATTCTTGGCCAGTTCCCACGGCTTGTTGGCATCGACATAGGCATTGATGCGGTCAGCTTGTTCCATGATCAGGCGTAGCGCCTTGCCGTATTCACGACCTTCGTACAGTGCGTGAATTTCATCGGCGACATCGCGCAGACTGAACAGGAAGGTGTCGGATGTGGTGGCCCAATTGGTTACTACATGGCCTTCAAAGCGCTTGGTAATAAAACCGGCCGAGCGGCTAGCGATGTTGACGTATTTGCCGATCAGATCACTGTTGACGCGAGCCACGAAGTCATCGGGATTGAAGTCGACATCTTCGACCTTGGCGCTCAGTTTGGCGGCGATGTAATAGCGCATCCATTCCGGGTTCATGCCGATGTCAAGGTAGCGTAATGGTGAAATGCCGGTGCCGCGCGACTTCGACATTTTTTCGCCACTGACCGTGATGAAGCCGTGAACGAAGACATTGTTCGGTACTTTGCGTCCGGCAAAGTGCAGCATCGCAGGCCAGAACAAGGTGTGGAAGTAGGTGATGTCCTTGCCGATAAAGTGATATTGCTCGGTCGCAGGATTGGCCATGAAGGCGTCAAAGTCGCGCCCGGTATTGTCAAAGTAATTTTTCAGCGAGGCCAGATAGCCGATCGGTGCGTCCAGCCAGACATAAAAGTACTTGCCGGGTGCATCAGGAATTTCGATGCCGAAATAGGGTGCGTCGCGACTGATGTCCCAGTCGCCGAGTCCGCTTTCCTTATCGTCCTTGCCTTCTAGCCATTCACGCGCCTTGTTGGCGACTTCGGGCTGCAAGCGGCCTTCTTTGAATGCCCATTCGCGCAGGAAATCGACGCATTTCTGATCGGATAATTTGAAGAAAAAATGCTCCGATGATTTCATTACCGGCACCGCGCCGGACAAGGCCGAGTACGGATTTTTCAGTTCAGTCGGGGCATACACGGCACCGCAGACTTCGCAGGAATCGCCATACTGGTCCTTGGCGCCACATTTCGGACATTCGCCTTTGATGTAGCGGTCGGCCAGGAACATGTTCTTGACCGGATCGAAAAACTGCTCGATGGTCTTGGTTGTGATCAGTTCGGCGTTGTCGCGCAGGCTGCAGTAGATTTCTTTCGACAGCTCGTGATTTTCTGCGCCATCGGTCGAATGCCAGTTATCGAAGGCGATATGGAAGCCTTCCAGCGGCGCTTGCCGGCCGGCTGCGATGCGGGCCACAAATTCCTGCGGCGTCACGCCGGCATTGTCGGCAGCGATCATGATCGGTGCGCCATGCGCATCGTCGGCGCAGACAAAATGCACTTCGTGGCCCTGCATGCGCTGGAAGCGAACCCAGATATCAGCCTGGATGTATTCCATGATGTGGCCGATGTGGAAGGCTGCATTGGCGTAGGGCAGGGCGGTGGTGACGAATAGCTGGCGTGGCGAAGTAGCGCTCATGAGCAGGGCACAGTGAAATAAGTAAAGTCGTGATTCTAGCAGTGCGGCCGTGCTGCGGCTAACCGTGAGGTAAATCGGTGTGGTGGTGCGCCGGCTGAGTACCGTAGGGTGGGCACGGCAGCATCGTGCCCGCGCGAATGCTCCACCGAAGCAGGATTTGGCCGACATTCCTGGCCCGCGCGCGTGGGCACAAGAAGCCGTGCACACCCTACAAGATCACTGCGCGTCATTTGACGCACGTCGTCAGGGGTGCCGCGTGAGCAAGCCGGCGCGGTAAAATGCTATTTTCCCTCATTGGCGACGCCGCAACCCGGCGTCGATCCCGCTCGCCATGATTGTTCGCACCCGCTTTGCTCCCAGCCCGACTGGTTATCTTCATCTTGGTGGTGCGCGCACCGCCTTGTTCGCCTGGGCCTATGCACGCCATTTTGGCGGCACCTTCATCTTGCGCATCGAAGACACCGACCTCGAACGCTCCACGCCGCAAGCGGTGCAAGCCATCCTCGATGGCATGGCGTGGCTAGGGTTGCAGCACGATGAAGGTCCGTTCTATCAGATGCAGCGCATGGACCGGTATCGCGAAGTGGTGGCCCAGTTGCTCGCCAGCGGCCACGCTTATCACTGCTATTCATCCCCGGCCGAAGTCGAGGCGATGCGTGAACGTCAGCGCCTGGCCGGCGACAAGCCGCGCTACGATGGTACCTGGCGGCCGGCGCCGGGCAAGGCCTTGCCGCCAGTGCCGGCGGATCGCCAACCGGTGGTGCGGTTTTGCAATCCGCTCGATGGTGAAGTCACCTGGGTCGATCTGGTCAAGGGACCGATCACGATCGCCAACCGTGAAATGGATGATCTTGTCATTGCCCGCCCGGATGGCACGCCGACTTACAATTTTTGTGTGGCTGTCGATGATTCGGATATGGAAATCACGCACGTTATTCGTGGCGATGATCACGTCAACAACACGCCGCGCCAGATCAACATCCTGCAAGCACTCGGCGCAAAGTTGCCGGAATACGGCCACTTGCCGATGATTCTTGGCACTGACGGCGAAAAACTTTCGAAGCGCCATGGCGCAGTCAGCGTGATGGATTATCCGGCGCAGGGTTTCCTGCCTGAAGCGATGCTGAACTATCTGGCGCGTCTGGGCTGGAGTCATGGCGATGAAGAGATTTTTTCGATGGCGCAGTTTATTGAATGGTTCGACCTCGACCATCTGTCGAAATCGCCGGCTCAGTTCAATCCCGAAAAATTGGCATGGGTTAATAATCACTACATCAAGCACACTGACGACTTGCAGCTGGCGGAGCTGGTGCGCCCGTTGATGGTGGATGCACAATTCGAAGGTAGTCCTGACTTGGTTCGCGCCATTGGCCTGATGAAGGAGCGCGCCAACACGTTGATCGAAGTCGCCAGTGCGACGATGCTGTTCTACCGTCAGCCGCAACCGGATGCGTCGTTGCTGACGCTGCATCTGACTGATGCGGTCAAGCCTGCGTTGGACGAGTTCGCCGTGCGGTGCGAGACGGTCGAGTGGAGCAAGGCCGCGATTGCCGTCATGATCAAGGAAGTCCTGGCGAGCCATGGTCTGAAGATGCCACAACTCGCAATGCCATTACGCCTGATATTGACCGGGCAGTTGCAGACCCCAGCGATCGACGCCGTGATCGAATTGTTCGGCCGGCAGCTGGTGCAAAAGCGTCTTTTAACTGGGTTGGAATAATTTGCCGAATAGGATTTACAGGCGCCGATTTCCTCGGCTATAATTCGGCCTCTGTCGTACGGGGGTATAGCTCAGATGGGAGAGCGCTTGCATGGCATGCAAGAGGTCATCGGTTCGATCCCGTTTACCTCCACCAGCATCTTAATGATGTCGGTTCAACACAGAGAGTAGTCAGGAAGTAATCAGTAACGGCCAGTACGGACAGTTTCTGTCCCCATCGTCTAGAGGCCTAGGACATCACCCTTTCACGGTGAGTACAGGGGTTCGAATCCCCTTGGGGACACCAAGATAAAAAAATGGCCACGCGAAAGTGTGGCAATTTTTTTTGTAGAAGAAGCATCAAGAGTCCACGCGCTTGCGCGTGGGGGGATTCGAAGTGTTTGGCTTACAAGCCAGGCCGCGGCCCAAAAAATGTAAGAAAATCCTCTTATGAGCGATCTGAAGAAGTTGCAACGTCAGCAGTAAAAGCGCCACCGGCCAGTACGGACAGTTTCTGTCCCCATCGTCTAGAGGCCTAGGACATCACCCTTTCACGGTGAGTACAGGGGTTCGAATCCCCTTGGGGACACCAAG
>JBLHLW010000037.1:0-39325 GCA_047621345.1 Minisyncoccia bacterium
ATTCGCTTGCAAGCGAATCTGCGCCCTGCAAGGGAAGCGAGTTTGCGGCCTTCCCCCTGACTGGCTCCGGCTTTTGGGAACCCGCAGGGCAGCCGCTTCGCGGTCGCCTTTTTCTTGGTTACTTACTTTTTGGCGAAGCAAAAAGAAGTGACCGGCTACCGGGCCGCACCCGGCCTGGTCATGACGGAGCGCAGACAGAATCAGTTACCGCCGTCAGAGCATTTGGTGCAATGCCCTTCGGTTATTGCACCCACCGTAATTGACGGTCGCTTTCGGTTCGCGCGCGTGGGCACATAACGCCGTGCCCACCCTACGAGACTGGAAATCGGCCCGTGCGAGGGCCGAATGTTCTGCCTGCCACCACAAGTTGCAAGAAAAATATTTCTAAAGGCTAAATTCTATTATTTGATCTAGATCAAATATTTTTATTGTTTGATGGAAATACACTGTTCTCATTCGGCCGAAAGTCTTTGTGTTTTTCAGACTGACAGGCAGGGTAAAAAAAGCCAGGATAGCGCTCTATTTTTTTGCTCGCGCCAGTCCAAAGTCCAACCCCTTACCGAGACCAGTCATCATGCGCATGAACACTCCGGTTACCGATACCGAATACCAACTGAGCGATAACGAAACCATCGTCTCGACTACCGACCAGCAAGGCAACATCACTTACGTCAATCCGTACTTCGTTGAGGTCAGCGGTTTCAGCGAGCAAGAGCTGATCGGTTCGCCGCAAAACATCCTGCGCCACCCCGATATGCCGGTAGAAGCGTATGCCGACATGTGGGCCACCATCAAGAGTGGCTTGTCATGGACCGGGATGGTCAAGAACCGCTGCAAGAACGGCGACTTTTACTGGGTCTTCGCGAACGTGACGCCGGTGATGGAAAACGGCCGGACGACCGGCTATATGTCGGTGCGGACCAAGCCTACGCGTCAGCAAATCAGTGACGCGAGTGCCTTATACCGCAACCTGAAAAATGGTAATCCTGATCGGATCGCGTTGAGCCAGGGTGCCGTTATCAGCACGGGTGTGCTAGCGCGGGTAGGCCGGATGGCCAGCCTGTCGCTGAGTCAGCGCATCAGCCTGAACTTGGGTTTCGTCATGCTGGTACTGGTGGTCCTGGCGTCATTGAACCTCTCCGCGTCTGGTCCGCTCTGGCTGACGGTGCTGGCATTGCTGGCCGTTGGCTGCGTCGCGTATTTGTGGTTCTCGCTGTATCGAGGGGTGATTGCGCCGGTCAAGCAGGCGCTGCTGGCCAGCCAGATCATGGCCGGTGGCGACCTCACGCAAGACATCAGCACCACCCGCAAGGATGATGTCGGCCAGCTGCTGCGCTCGCTGCGCCAATTGCGTGTGAATCTGCATTCGATCGTCGGTGACGTGCGCAGCAATTTCGAACAGATCGGTCAGGCCACCGGCGAAATCGCTGCCGGCAACATGGATCTGTCGGGGCGCACCGAGTCGCAGGCGTCGGCCCTCGAGGAGACCGCGTCCAGCATGGAGGAGCTGGCTTCGACGGTTCAGCAAAATACCGGTAACGCGACTCAGGCCAACACCATGGCCAGTGATGCCGCCTTGGTGGCCGGCAAGGGGGGGACGATTGTCGCGCAGGTCGTAACTACCATGGGTGAAATCACGACCTCGTCAAAACGTATTGTCGACATCATCAGCATCATCGAAGGGATCGCTTTCCAGACCAATATCCTGGCGCTCAACGCCGCCGTCGAGGCAGCCCGCGCCGGCGAACAAGGTCGCGGTTTTGCCGTAGTGGCTTCTGAAGTGCGCAACCTGGCACAACGCAGCGCCAGTGCCGCCAAAGAAATCAAGCAACTGATTGATGTCTCGGTGGAACGCATCGGTAGCGGCACGGTGCTAGCCGAACAGGCCGGCAACACGATGCGCGACATCATCGCCTCGGTCGACCGGGTCAGCAGCATCATGAACGAGATCGCATTGGCTTCGCGCGAGCAAAGCGCCGGTATCGGTCAGGTCAATGATGCGGTCACGCAGATGGATGAGGTCACGCAGCAGAACGCTGCGCTGGTGGAGCAGGCGGCGGCGGCGGCGGGTAGCTTGCAGGAGCAGACGTTGAAAGTGGTTCAGACCTTGACGGTGTTCAAGCTGAAGCATCAGCAACAAGGCGTTAGCGCGGTGGCGCTAGCGCCATTCGAACGACCGGTCGCTCGCCCTCGGTTGCAAAAAAAACCAGCGATGCGTGCGTTGTCGCGTTGACGTTGATTGTCATGCCGCACGCTGACCGTGTAGGAGTTCATCGTAACGGGACGGATAACTGGCACGCGCAGCCACTTGGCAGGTCGATGGTTACTTAAGGTTTGTTTTGATTGGTGACCGCATTCACGGTGGTATCGTGTCTGCCGTGAAGCAGTTCCAGTCCTGATTCGGGTGCTGGCTGGTTCATCGCGGTTATCGGGAAACCTCCTTGAACGTATTGATCATTGACGACAATGACATGACCCGTACGGTCTTGCGGGCGATGCTGTTCGGCACGGCTCACCATGTGTGCGGCGAAGCGGCCAGCGGCAAGGCGGGCTATGAACTGGCGCTTAAGCTGCTGCCTGACGTGGTGTTCCTCGATATCCTGATGCCTGACCTCAGCGGTATCGAAGTTCTCAAGCAGCTCAAGGAAGCGATGCCGCAAGTGATCGTGCTGATGGTGACCGGGGAGCGGGACACAGAGACGATCAAGCAGTGTCTGGCCAGCGGTGCGAGTGGTTTCATCATCAAGCCATTCAACGCCGCGACGGTGCTCAAGTCGTTGGCCGATGCGACTCAGCGTGCGGTGGGGGCGGGGCACAAGCCAGCGCGCTAGCCTGAATTTTGTATGGAAAAAGGCAAGAATGCCGTAAGTGATCGACAAAATGCGAGTTATCAAGAAATACACTCATCAACATACATATCTTGCCGAGTTGCTGCGTGCTCGAAGCGCAATATCGTCGCCCTCATCTGACGGCAGTCGCCCTGCGCCGAGCTTGAACATGGTCGCGTCAGGTCTGCCGAGAAATGACCGTCCCCCCACAACATCTCCCGCCAAACTATTTGCCTGAAAACATCTGATCGAGTGCGCCAACGCCGTACTTCAGTGGAAAAGTTTTCCGATCATATATTTTTTAATTTCCGAGGTCGTTGCACCCCCCCATCGGGGCCTGATTTTCCGGCCGCGCGAGGTGCAACAGAGGTTGCGAATGCGGCCAAGAGTGGCGCCATGGGACGTATCGAAGGCTCCCTAACGCCGAGTAAGCCTGGCACCCTGCCGTTGGCGCGCCGCTTGAGTGACCAGTTAGGCTATAGCAGAGTGAAAGGCACACTGACTTGAAGCTGCTTGCCTGCTTCCTTGTCGATGACGATCGCGAGGATCTTGTACTTGCCGGCTTTATCGGTCTTGTCGAATCCGACGGTCATGGTCGCGTTTGACAGCAGGATCTGCCCCCTGATGGGTCGGCCAGTCCAGAGAGGACCTTCTCCTCCCGGCGTGATCGTGCCGTCCGGTGATACCAAGGAGAACCGCACAAGCGCATTACACGTGCCGGATGTACCTGCGCTGCAACCGTGGAATACGATCATGGCGGAGATCTCTCCTCCCCGTCGGACACTATCTGACGACTCTAGACGCGGTGGAGTGGCCGACTTATTCCAGGTATCACGGAACTTGCTTGCGCTGGATGTAAGGACGATCTGGATACCGAGGTCACCGTTGGTCTTCATTCGGTCGGTGTCCGGCAGCCGTCGACCTTCCCGATCTATCCACTGGGCGAAAACAGGGCCGGTGCCCATAAGGACGGCGGCAACGAGAAGTGCGTAGAAGTGTCGCATGGGTTGATTTTTACCTAACGCTAAATTGACTGGCGACATAACGTCGGTGTCGAATGTTGAGTTAAACAAGCTGCTCCCGGGATTGCCAACGCCACCACGCTTTATCCATTGCGATAGACAACGGGTTTGGCGCAAAGACAAAACGAGAAAAGCGCGAATCTAATTGCAAGACTAGTTTATGAGTCGAACCTCGCACAAGTCACGTACTGCCACCTACTTTTTTGTTTATGTAATCGTGAGCGCCTTTTTTGTGGGGAAATTTCCACCGGCACCTACGGAACCAAGTTTTTCATGGAGCAACCAAATGTTGGTTGCCCGGTCCGTCGCAATTAGTGCTGGTTCATTGCGATTGAATGCAGATCGACATGGTGCAATGCAGGCACGTTCGCAGTTATCTCTGGCTTGAGGCTGCCGCTGTACGCAGATAATGTCGGTCGAAAAAGACGGCTAACGCACGTCGGTGCGTTTTCAAACGAAGGTCACAACAGCTATCGGGCAAAGCAGACCGTTGCACATTATTGTCGTTGGTGCCGTCAACGATTGTTCAAGCCGGCAATTACACCACCCTTGCCAGGAGGTGCGCCGGTTAGCATAAGCAAACGAGATAATCTTGAAATCGCTCAGTGAATGTCTGAGTGTCGCCATCCCACCTTGCTTCTGGAATAAGTCCCTGAATCGACCTTCGGGCGCTTGGCGCCCTTGACCGGATTGCTGTCGAGCGCACTGGTTTCGCACAGATATTCAAACAGAGTGGAGAGGGCGACGACTTTCGCCTGATATTTCTTTAGCTGCATTGATGTAGCAATGACGATGGAAATGCTTGCTGAAATGTCGGTTCATGACACATTCAGGCAAGGAGAACGGTCGTCGCGGTAAATTCGCAACTCGTGGTAACTTCGTTGCTTTAACTAGTTGCAAGGAACTGCGTTGAACGCACTGATCATCGATGATAATGAAATGACTCGCGCTGTCCTGCGCGCAATGCTGGTACGCAGCGGTTTGCAGGTCATCGGCGAAGCCAGTAATGGCAACAACGGTTACGAACTGGTCATGAAGCTCAAGCCGGAAGTCGTTTGCCTCGACATCGTGATGCCCGACATTAGCGGCATCGATGTCCTCAAACAACTGCGCGCTGAGCTCGACAGGATGGTCGTGCTGATGGTTAGCGGCGAGCGCGACGTGGCTACCATCAAGCAATGTCTGTCGCTGGGTGCCAGTGGTTTCATCATCAAGCCATTCAATGAAGCGACCGTCCTGAAATCGGTCAGGGATGCGATGCGGCGCGCCGGGATGGCGATGCCCGTCGGGTTTTAGCTGGATCTGGCCTGGTAGCAGATATGTTTGCAAACACGCTGCGTCTCTGCCGTTTTTGATGTGAGTCAAAGTTTTTGAGAGGCAGCCTCCCTACACTCCGGTCATCAAGTCACGTAACCAGCCTCGGCGTGAATGGTAGCAGGAGCAAAATTGATGGTTTCCCTTATTCCGGTCACGTCCGTCCCGTCAGTGCAATTTGATGTGGCTCTCATCGGAAAATTCAGGCAGCAGGGTCCGCGCTACACCTCGTACCCGACGGCTGACCGGTTTTCCGATGCCTTCCGCTATCGCGATTACCTGCAAGCCGTCGCCGGTCTGCGTACCCGTGGCGGACGCAAGCCGCTGTCGCTGTACCTGCACATTCCCTTTTGCGACACCGTTTGCTACTACTGCGCCTGTAACAAAATCGTCACCAAAAAACGTGAAAAAGCCGCCACCTATCTGAGCTATCTCAAACGTGAAATCGAGATGCAGGGGCAGCTGTTTGCCGACATGAACCAGGTCGAGCAAGTTCATCTCGGCGGCGGCACGCCGACCTATTTTTCGGATGACCAGATGGAAGAACTGATGACGCACGTGCGGCGCTGGTTCAAGCTGGCTCCGGACGAGGTTGGTGAATATGCGATCGAAGTCGATCCGCGCACGGTCTCGCGCGAGCGGGTCTTCACGCTGCGCCGGCAGGGCTTCAACCGGATCAGTTTGGGCGTGCAGGATTTCAATCCGGAGGTACAGAAAGCGGTCAACCGCGTTCAGCCCGAAAGCGAGACGCTGGCCATCATTGAAGCCGCGCGCGATGCCAATTTTCGCTCGGTCAGCATCGACCTGATCTACGGTTTGCCGAAGCAAAACGTGATGACGATGGCGCAGACGCTGACCAAGGTTATTGCGGCCAGCCCGGACCGTATTGCGATTTACAACTATGCCCATCTGCCGCATGTCTTCAAGCCGCAGCGCCGCATCCTCGATGCGGAGCTGCCCAACGGCACAACCCGACTCGACATGCTGGCGCTCTGCATCCGTCGCTTGACCGAGGCAGGTTATGTGTACATCGGTATGGACCACTTTGCCCGCCCGACCGATGACCTTGCGATTGCACAGGGGCAGGGGCGTCTGCATCGCAATTTTCAGGGCTATTCGACGCATGCCGAACTCGATCTGGTGTCGTGCGGCGTGTCGGCCATCAGCGCGGTGGCAGCGACCTACAGTCAGAACGCCAAGACGCTGGAGGCCTATTACGCGCATCTCGACAAGAATGAACTGCCGATTGTGCGCGGCATCAAGCTGGGTATGGACGACCTCTTGCGACGCGCGATCATCCAGCTGCTGATGTGCAATTTCGAGATGTCGATTGCCTCCATCGAGCAGGCCTACCCGGTCACCGTGGCGACCTATTTCGCTACCGAACTGGCGCAGTTGCACGTGCTGGCACAGGACGGTTTGTTGACCATCGATGACGAGTGGATCAGCGTCACGCCGCAAGGCCGGCTGCTGATCCGTACTATTTGCATGGTGTTCGATCGCTATCTGAACGCCACCGTCGATCCGCTGCGTTATTCGAAGACCATCTGAACCGGATATCTGATGACTGCGCTTTCGCTCTTGCCATTTTTTGTGATCGGTCTGCTCGGCAGTGTGCATTGCATCGGCATGTGTGGCGGTATCGTGGCGGCGTTGTCCGTGGTGCCGACGGTACGGCCGTTTCCGGTGGCGGTGATGACGGCGGCTCCGGCGAATCGCTTGCTGCGGGTGCTGTCGTATAACGCTGGCCGCATCGGCAGTTATGCGATGGCCGGTGCCATACTGGGCGGCGTGGCCAGCGGCGCGCGCCTGCTGACGGGGTTGGCGACATTCCAGCTGGTCGGCCTTTGGCTGGCCAATCTGATGCTCGTTGCACTGGGCTTCTACCTGATGGGGGCATGGCAGGGACTGGCGCGTATCGAGTCGCTCGGCCAGTCGCTCTGGGCGTCGATCCAGCCGCTGACGCGCCATTTGCTGCCACTCGATAGTCCGCTCAAAATGTTTGCCATGGGTGGTCTGTGGGGTTGGCTGCCATGCGGGATGGTCTACAGCGTGCTGCTCACGGCGATGCTGACCGGCTCGGCGTTATCCGGCGCAAGCGTGATGCTGGCCTTCGGACTGGGTACCCTGCCGACACTGCTGGTGGCGGGTTTGCTCGGCACGCAATTGCGCACGGTGATGCAGAAACGCGGCGTGCGGCTGGCCAGTGGCGCGCTGGTACTGGCGTTCGGACTGGTCGGTGTGTGGCACGCCTCCCAGGGTATGCCGGGCAGCTGGCTCGACGCCATCTGCATCACGCCGATCGTGTCATGAGCAGCTGTTTTCACTGCAGTTTGCCGGTGCCGGCGGGCAGTCGCTGGCAAGTCATGATCAATGCCGTCGCACAGCCAATGTGCTGCCCCGGTTGTGCGGCAGTCGCGCACAGCATTGTCGATAACGGCTTTAGCGATTACTACCGCACGCGCGAAGGCTACGCCGCCACTGCCGCGCAAGATGGCCTGATCCCGCCCGAACTGACTCTCTATGACACCGAAGCCGTTGCTGGCATCGATACCGGAACGCAGGGTGGCAGCAACAGTACCGAAGCAATCTTCCTGATCGAAGACATCCGCTGCGCGGCCTGCGTCTGGTTGATCGAACGCCGGCTGGCGCGCTTGCCCGGCGTGCAGGCCGTCGCCATGAATGCCGCTACCGAGCGCCTGCAGGTCAGCTGGAATCGCACCCGCTGCAAGCCCAGCGACATCCTCATCGCACTGCGTGAAATCGGCTACGCCGCTACTCCGTACGATCCGGTGCGCCACGGTGCGCAGCTCGAGCGGGCGCGCAAGACGCTGTTCCGCCAGCTCTTCATCGCCGGTCTGTCGATGATGCAAGTGATGATGTATGTACTGCCGGGTTATCTGGCCAGCGACGGCACGATGGATGTCGATATTGCCAGCCTGATGCGTTGGGCCAGTCTGCTGCTGACGTTACCGGCGATCCTGTATTCGGCGCGGCCATTTTTCAGGGGCGCCTGGGTCAACCTGAGAAGCCGTCAGCTGGGGATGGATGTGCCGGTCGCACTCGGACTCGGCGCCGCGTTTGCCGGGAGTGTCGTGGCCACCTGGCGCGGCATCGGCGAGGTGTATTTCGACTCAATCACGATGTTCATTTTTTTACTGCTATGTAGCCGTTATCTGGAACTGACGGCGCGGCGCAAGGCGGCCTCGGCACTGAATAATCTGCAATCGGCGTTGCCGGCGTCGGCCTGGTCCATGCCCGGGTATCCGGACGACCGCGCGCTAGTACTCATTGCCGCTGGCCAGTTGCGCGCAGGGGATGTGATTCTGGTGCGACCCGGCGAAGCCATTGCCGCCGATGGGTGCGTACTCGAAGGCGACAGCGCAGTCGATTTGTCGCTGCTGACCGGCGAAAGCCAACCGTTGCGCAAGACTGTCGGCGCAACGCTGCCCGGTGGCGCGGTCAACGCCACCCAGCCCCTCGTCGTGCGCGTCACGCAGGCTGCGCGTGACAGCACGTTATCGATTCTGGTCAAGCTGATCGAACGGGCCGGGCAGGGCAAGCCGCAACTGGCGCAATGGGCTGACCACGTGGCCGCGTGGTTTGTCGGCATGCTGTTGCTGTTTGCGCTAGCCGTGTTTGGGTACTGGCAATGGGCCGATGCAGCGCGCGCCTGGCCGATCGCGATTGCGGTGCTGGTGGTGTCGTGTCCGTGTGCGTTGTCACTGGCGACCCCGACCGCGCTGGCTGCGGCAACCGACCGACTGGTGCGGCGCGGCATCCTGATCGTGCAACCGCATGTGCTCGAAACCTTGCATCGGGCCACTCACGTCATTTTCGACAAGACCGGCACACTGACCATGGGTAAGCCGGTGTTGCGGCATGTTGCATTGCTGGGAGCCGTATCCCGTGACTGGTGCCTGCAACTGGCCGCCGCAATGGAAAAATCCAGTGCGCATCCGCTGGCTGCGGTGCTAGTCGCCGCAGCGCAGGAGAGTCCGGTGCCGGCGTTGCAGGTAGTCGATGTGGCGCATAGGGCAGGGCGCGGACTGGAAGGCACGCTCGATGGGCGGCTCTACCGGCTCGGTTCGGCAGCCTTTGTTAGCGCGCTGGCCGGGGCTTGCGAGGACGTGGCCATACCGGATGCGACTGCCGTTTATCTGGGCAACGACACGGGTTGGCTGGCACGCTTTGATCTTGCCGATGGCGTACGCAGCGAGGCGCGCGATGTTGTTGCGCATTTTCAGCGTAGCGGCAAGACCGTCATTCTCCTGAGCGGCGACCAGCAAGCCGTCGCGCAGCAAGTTGCCCTCGGGCTTGGCATCGAGACCGCACTGGGCGACGTCTTGCCCGACCAGAAGCTGGCTTACGTACAGGCCCTGCAGCGCAACGGCGCCATCGTCGCGATGGTCGGTGATGGCATCAATGATGCGGCCGTGCTGAGCGGCGCCGATGTGTCTTTCGCGATGGGTAGCGGCACGGCGCTGGCGCAATTACACGCCGATTGCGTTCTGCTCTCCGGGCACTTGTCGGCGCTGTGCGAAGTCAATACCACGGCCGCACAAACGCTGGCAGTGATCCGGCAAAACCTGGCCTGGGCCACGCTCTACAACATCGTGGCGATTCCGGCCGCAGCGCTAGGCTGGCTCAATCCGTGGATGACTGGCGTTGGCATGTCAGTCAGCTCTGCCGTGGTCGTACTCAATGCGCTGCGCTTACGCCGGCCTCACCCTTTGACGAGAAAGAAATCCTGATCATGGAAGCGCTTTTCCTGTTGGTTCCGCTGAGTATCGGCGTCGTGTTTGCTGCCATCTGGATTTTTTTCGGTGCATCCGACAATGGTCAGTTCGACGATTTGATTGGCCCCGGCTGGCGTGTGTTGCAAGATGACGACCGGCCACAAATCCATCCGAAAGAAAGTGATGAAGCTGCCTGAGTTTTTCGCGCGGCGCGGGCTGCTGGTAGTGCCGCTGCTGGCTGTGGTGCTGTGGGGCGTCTGGCGTGTGCTGGCCGGTCCGGTGGTGCCGGTGGTTCTGGTCGAACGCAGCGACGTGGTCCACACCGTGGTCGCCAGCGGCCGGGTCGAGACGCCGTTGCGGGTCGATATGGGTAGTCAGGTGACCGGCACCGTGGCCACTATCCCGGTGGCCGAAGGGCAATCGGTGCAGTCCGGTCAGTTGCTCATCGTGCTAGAAAATAGCGAAGCCCGCGCCGCCGTCGAACAAGCCGTCGCGGCGGTCGCCCAAGCGCAGGCGAAGCTGCAGCAAGTCCGCACCGTCGCCTTGCCCCTCGCGCAGCAAGCGCAGCAGCAAGCCGAGGCGACGCTGGTCAATGTCCGTCGCCAGCATGCGCGCATCCGCGAACTGCAGGGCAGGGGTTTCGTTGGTCAGGCCGCACTTGATGAGGCCCAACGCAATCTCGATATCGCCACTAGCCAGTTGCGCAGCGCACAGTTGCAGGTCGCGACCAGCCGCGACGACGGCAGCGACACGCTGCTCGCACGCACCGCCTTGCAGCAGGCCGACGCCAGTTTGCATCTGGCACAAGCACGCCTGCGTTTCACCGAAATCCGCGCTCCGGCCGATGGCGTGCTGATCGCCCGCCATGTCGAGCAGGGCGACGTGGTCCAGCCGGGCAAGGTGTTGATGGTCTTGTCGCCGGTCGGCAAGACCCAGCTGGTGGTGCAGATCGACGAGCGCAACCTGGCCATGGTGCAGCTCGGTCAGCCGGCACTCGGTGCAGCCGATGCGTACCCGACGCAGCACTTTGCGGCACGGGTCGCGTACATCAATCCATCGGTCGATCCGGCGCGCGGATCGGTGGTCGTGAAGCTTGATGTTGCCGCGCCGCCGGCGTGGCTGCGGCAGGACATGACGGTCTCGGTCGATATCGAGGTCGCGCGCCGCAACGCCACGCTGGTACTGCCGCTATCGCACCTGCGTGACGGTGCCGGCGCGCAGCCTTGGGTGCTGGTAGCGCGCGCGGGGCGCGCCGTGCGGCAAGTCGTCAAGCCGGGCGCACGCGGTATCGGCAAGGTTGAAATACTGGCGGGTCTGGAAGCGGGCGAACAGGTCTTGCCGGGCCTGACGCCACCTACCGTCGAGGGCGACCGTATCCGGGTCGCAGTGCGATGAGTGACTGGCTGCCATTCGAGTGGATCGCTGCCGTGCGCTTTTTGCGTGAGGGGCGGCTGCAATCGATCTTCATCATTGTGGGTGCTGCCATTGGTGTGGCGGTGATTGTTTTTATGTCGGCCTTGCTCGATGGTTTGCAAGCTAACCTGTTCAAGCGGGTGCTTAGTTCGCAACCGCACATCGTGCTGCAACGACCGCAGCAAGTCGCCCAACCGCAGCGCGCCGACGCCAATGGCACGCAAGTCCTGACGGCGCAACAAAAGCCGTCGCAGCGCATCAGTTCGATCGACCAGTGGCAAAAGGTGCGTGCGGAAATGCAGCTGCGTCCGGACGTGCTGGCGGTGTCGCCATCGGTGACCGGGCCGGCGTTTGCCTTGCGTGGCGACGCCAGCCAGTTGATTTCGCTGGTCGGCATAGATCCCGAGCAGTACGCCAGGATCGTCCCGCTGCCCGAAAAAATCACCGCCGGGTCCTACCGGATGACAAACACCGACATGCTGATCGGCATCCAGTTGGCCGAGGACATGGGCGTACAGGTCGGTGACAAATTACGCGTGACCAGTGCCAATGGTGGCAGCCTGACGCTGACGATTGCCGGCCTGTTCGACCTTGGCAACCGCGCCGTCAATCAACGCAATGTCTACGTGCTGTTGTCGACCGCGCAAAACTTGACCGGCCTGGTCGGCGGTGTCTCGACCATCGACCTGACGGTGCGGGTGCCGTTCGATGCCGAACTGGTTGCGCAATCGATTTCCAGCGCGACCGGATTGCAGGCGCTGAGCTGGATCGCCACCAACAGCCAGTTTTTTCTGGGCTTGAATGCGCAAAAATTTTCCAGTCAGATGATTCGGCTCTTCGTCGGCCTGTCGGTCGCTGCCGGTATCGCCAGCGTGCTCGTGGTCTCGGTAGTGCAGCGCTCGAAAGAGATCGGCATCCTGCGTGCGATGGGCGGTTCGCGCGGGCAGGTCATGCGACTATTCCTCATTCAGGGCGGCGTTGTCGGATTGTTTGGTTCGGTGCTGGGGTCGGCGATGGCGGCCGGCTTGCTGTTACTGTGGCGGCTGGTGGCGAAAAATCCCGATGGCACACCGATGTTTGTCATCACGGTCAGTGTGCAATTGTTCTTGTGGGCGGCGCTGCTGGCGACGCTGACCGGATTGGCCGCCGCCGTCACGCCGGCCTTGCGCGCAGCGCGGTTGCAACCGGTCGAGGCCATCCGTGGCTGAGTTAGCTGAGGGGGCTAACGAAGTCCTGCGCCTGACCGGCATCCGTAAATCGTTCGGCATCGGCACGCCGACCGAGACCGAAATCCTGCACGGCATCGACCTGGTCTTGCAAAAGGGAGAGTTCGTTGCGCTGATCGGTCCATCTGGCTCCGGCAAGAGCACGCTGCTCAACCTCATCGGTTTGCTCGATCGTCCAACCTGTGGCCAGCTGCGCATCGAAGGCACCGACACGACCACGCTCGATGAGGCACAACTGACGCGCTTGCGTGGCCACCGGGTCGGCTTCGTGTTCCAGTCGCACTATCTGATCTCCGCCTTCACCGCGCTCGAAAACGTGATGATGCCGATGCTGCTCGACCGTGGCCGGCCCGATGCGGCTATGCGTACCGTTGCTCGCGATTTGCTGACGCGGGTCGGGCTGGCCGAGCGCGCCGATTATCTGGCATCGAACTTGTCGGGCGGTCAGCAGCAGCGTGTCGCGATTGCCCGTGCACTGGCGATGTCGCCGCCACTGATCCTGGCCGACGAACCCACTGGCAACCTCGATACCAAGGCCACCGAGGGCATCTTTGCGCTGATGCGCGAGATCAGCGCCGCCAGTGGCACCACTTTTCTGCTGGTGACACATAACCTCGCGCTGGCGCACCAGTGCGATCGCATCATCGAACTGGTCGATGGGCAGGTGGTGACAGAGGTCTGATTTCTACAGGAGTGCCGGTGACCGTAAGCGTTTGTAAGGGAACGGGCGCGGCGCTGGCCGTAGATTTATCTTTGCGATGTGCATCAAGTCTGCTCCTCTCCCAACTGACTAATGGGTTCATCCACGTGCGATCGAGTACGTGGATTTTTTTATTTTGCGCAATCAATTTGTAGGCAATTAAATCATTGCATCAGTTATCGCGGGGCTCCCGAATTAGCGTATAAATAGGCCGCACCTTGCCGGGTTGACGGCCGGCTTCCGAATAATTTTATTGAGTACTCATGAAGACACTGACCTTGATTTCCCGTGCAGCGATTGTGCTGGTGACTGTCACCGGCCTGACGGCCTGCGGCGGCGGTAGCAATGTTTCCAATATCAGCGTGAGCGGCACCATCACCGGCCTGAGCACCGGTACGCTGACGCTCAATAACGGTTATTCCAGCCTGACGCTGCCGACTAACACCAGCACCTTCACGTTCACGGCGCGGGTCCCGACGGGCTACAGCTTTAATACCGTGGTGACGGCGCAATCGGCCGATCTGACTTGCCGCGTCACCAACGGCAGTGGCGTGGCCAGTGGCGATGTGACCAACGTGGTGGTGGCCTGCGTGCCAAACCAGACGCTTGGTGGTGTGGTCTACGGGTTGACTGCGGCAGGACTGGTGCTGGCCAATGGCAGTGATACGGTCGGTGTGCCGGTCAATACCGGGACCTTCGTCTTGCCGACCAAGATCGGTGATGGTTTCGCCTACGGCGTGACGGTGCTGACGCAACCAGCGGGTCTGACCTGCACGGTACAGAATGGCGTCGGCAAGATGGGCACCACGAATGTCAGCAATGTGGCAGTCAATTGCGTACCGACGCCGGCCGCCTGATTTATCCGCGCTCCATGTTGATTTTTCTACCCGTTTCCGAAAGCTTGCGATGACCACACTCACTTCTACTTTGCGCCTGCCGGCGGCGCTAATCCTGTCTTGCGCGCTGGCAGCGTGCGGCGGTTATACCACCGTCAATTTGGGCGGCGCGGTTGCCGGCCTGACGACGAACGGGCTGGTGCTCGCCAACGGCACCGCCAGTACCGTCGCCATTCCGGCCAATGCGACGATTTATACATTCCCGAACCAGATCGACGTCAATGCTTCATTTGCCATCACCGTGCAAACCCAGCCAGCACGGCTGACCTGTGTCGTCGCTAATGCGGTCGGCAGCGCCAGTGGCATTGCAATCACCACCGCCAACGTGGTGTGTGTACCGAACAAGTACACCGTGGGCGGCACCATTGCCAACCTGAAGGCGGCCGGTCTGGTGCTGACCAATGGTAGCGATACCGTGAGTCCGGCAGCGGGTGCGCAGTCCTTTACGCTGCCGACGACGGTGGCGGATGGCACGGTGTATGGCGTGGCGGTGCTGACCCAGCCTGCGGGGCAAACTTGCAGTGTGGTGGCGGGCACAGGGACGGCGGTAATGGGTGCGGCGGCAGTGACGACAGTGCAGGTTAGCTGCGTCTAAACAATGGCGTGGGTTGGATCGCCGCGTAGCGCATTCTGCGGCGCGGCGTCTTTCTGTCTTTGCGATTTTGGTAGGCGCATTTGGTGCAATGCCCGTTGGTTATTGCACCCTACTTTTTGGTGCGGCTGATACACCCTCGTCGGGTTTTTTCGTAGGGTGCAATAACCGCAGGGCATTGCACCGGCTGATTCCGTAAGGCCAGTATGCGGCGTCTCCATGTCACTGACGGTCCTTTTCCTGGTCGAAGCGGCGCTCGGCTTCTGTCAGGTGGCTGATGACGATATGTGAAATCAGGTTGATGCCTATCCCGGCGAAGATGGCCGGGATCAGGTAAAGCGCGACCGAGATTTCGGATGAGAAAATCCGGTCGTCGAGTAGCGAGGGGGTGGCGCTCGCCATCTTGCGCAATAGCTGCAACAAAAAAACATTCCCGCCGGCGATGATTATCAGCGTCACTGCAAACAGCAGCACGCTTACTCGCGAGATCGATTTTTTCCACATCATGATGCCGTAAAGGGCAATCGGCACGACGATTGCCGAGATCAGCAGAAGGATGAATTCGGATTCGACGAAGAGGGATTGGGTCATGGTGAGCGGCGCTTGCCGGTTGCGTGGTTAGAGTAAGTCGAGAATACCGTGGTCCCTCTTGTTCCATGTGTGTGCTTTGTTACTGATGTGTTCGCTGTTTATGTTCGGGATTATTTGTTTGTGTTCCGGGCGTGTGTTCGCTGTACATTCGCGTGGGCACGATACTGCCGTGAATGGACATCGCTCTCAATTCCTTCAGGTCCCTATGACCACACTTGCCAATTTGATTCACATCAAGGATTTTTAACGTCCCGACTCTTACTCTCCACTCGTCAACGTTGTTATTTCGGGAGAGCATTTGTGGGAACTGAGCTGAACTATAACTACAAGGTCGTCAAGCAGTTCACGATCGCTACGGTGGTGTGGGGCACGATCGGCATGCTGGTCGGTGTACTCATTGCAGCGCAGCTGGCGTGGCCAGCGTTGAACTTCGATATTCCGTGGTTGACCTATGGCCGACTGCGCCCGCTGCACACCAATGCCGTGATTTTTGCCTTCGGTATTTGCGGTCTGTTTGCAACCTCGTATTACGTAGTGCAGCGCACTTGTCAGGTCCGACTTTTTTCGGATGGGCTGGCGGCGTTCACGTTCTGGGGCTGGCAGCTGGTGCTCATTTGCGCGACGATTTCACTGCCATTGGGCTTCACGCGCGGCAAGGAATACGCCGAGCTCGAGTGGCCCATTGCCTTGCTGATCACGGTAGTGTGGGTCGCGTATGCAGTGGTGTTTTTTGGCACGCTACTCAAGCGCAAGGTCAAGCACATCTATGTTGCCAACTGGTTTTTCGGTGCCTTCATTCTGGCTGTCGCGATCCTGCATATCGTCAATGGCGCAAGCATGCCGGCGTCGTTCACCAAATCGTATTCGGCTTATTCAGGCGTGCAGGATGCGATGATCCAGTGGTGGTACGGCCATAACGCGGTGGGTTTCATCCTGACTGCTGGCTATCTCGGCATGGTCTATTACTTCATCCCCAAGCAAGCGGAGCGGCCGGTGTATTCGTACCGGTTGTCGATCGTCCATTTCTGGGCGCTGATCTTTACCTACATGTGGGCCGGTCCGCATCACTTGCATTACACCGCCTTGCCGGACTGGACCCAATCCCTGGCGGTCGTGTTCTCGTTGATTTTGCTGGCGCCGTCGTGGGGCGGGATGATCAACGGCATCATGACGCTCTCCGGTGCCTGGCACAAACTGCGTTCGGACCCGATCCTGAAATTCATGATCGTGTCGCTGTCGTTCTACGGCATGTCGACCTTCGAAGGTCCGATGATGTCGATCAAGACCATCAATTCGCTGTCGCATTACACCGACTGGACGATTGCCCACGTCCACTCCGGCGCGTTGGGCTGGGTCGGTTTCATCACGATGGGCTCGATCTATTACCTGATCCCGCGCCTGTCCGGCAAGAACGCGATGTGGAGTCCGCGTCTGGTCGATACCCACTTCTGGGTCGCCACCATCGGTGTCGTCCTGTACATCGCCTCCATGTGGATTGCCGGTGTGATGCAGGGCCTGATGTGGCGCGCTGTCAATGCCGACGGCACGCTGACCTACAGTTTCGTTGAAAGCGTCAAGGCCACTTATCCGTACTACGTGATCCGCGTCAGCGGTGGGCTGCTGTACTTTTCCGGGATGGTGATGATGGCGTTTAATACCTTCATGACGATGCGCGACGGCACGGCGGTCGAAGCACGCATTCCCTCCCTATTACCCAGCCAAGCCTGATCAGGAGTCATCAATGAAATTTTCCCATGCGTGGATTGAAAAGAATCCGTGGTTGCTGATCGCGCTGGTGCTGGTGGTCATCAGCGTCGGTGGTCTGGTCGAAATCGTGCCGCTGTTTTTTCAAAGTTCGACGACCGAGCCCATCACTGGCCTGAAACCTTATTCGGCATTGCGGTTGGTCGGTCGGGATATTTATGTGCGCGAAGGCTGCTACAACTGCCATTCGCAAATGATCCGGCCGCTGCGTGCCGAGACCGAACGCTATGGTCATTATTCGGTGGCCGGCGAGTTCGTCTATGACCGTCCGTTCCAGTGGGGATCGAAACGTACCGGTCCGGATTTAGCGCGCGTCGGTGCCCGCTACAGCGACGACTGGCACGCCATTCACCTCAATAATCCACGCGATCTGGTGCCGGAATCGAACATGCCCGGCTATCCGTGGCTGGCGGCGACCAAGCTGGTGCCGGGCGATGTGACCGCGAAGATGCAGGCGTTGCAGCGCCTTGGTACACCGTACAGCGCACAGGAAGTCAAGGACGGTCCCGGCACGCTGGAAGGCAAGACCGAACAGGATGCACTGATCGCCTACCTGCAAGGGTTGGGCACGTTGATCAAGACAAGGAACTGAGATGGCCATCGCCTTTATTTTTAACGACCTTAGTAGTGTCATGACGGTGGTCAGTCTGACCACCTTCGTTGGCATTGTCTGGTGGACCTTTGTGCTCAACCGCAGCGCTGATTTCGACGAGGCCGCTCATCTGCCGTTCGCCGATGACGCCGATGGCAGTCCACCCACTTCGACGGAGAACAAACATGGCTGACTTTACCAGCGGTTTCTGGAACATCTTCATTACCGTGCTGACCCTGCTGGGGGTATTCGGTTGCGGCCTGCTGCTCTGGGCGCAGTCGCGTCAGCAGGTTGTCGTCAAGCCCGGCGCAGACGGCGAGATCGGCACAACTGGCCATGTCTGGGATGAGAACTTGACTGAGTTGAACACGCCGATGCCACGCTGGTGGATGTGGCTGTTTTATATCACGATCGTCTTCGGCCTGGTCTACCTGTACCTGTATCCGGGATTGGGTTCGTATCCCGGAAAACTCGGCTGGACCTCGACTGGCCAGTACACCGAAGAGCTGAAAAAAGCCGATGCTCAATATGGTCCGCTCTTCGATGGTTACTTGAAGCAGGACCTGAAAGTGGTCGCGGCCGATCCGCAAGCGCATGCCATCGGCGAGCGGTTGTTTCTGACTTATTGTGCGCAGTGCCATGGCTCGGATGCGCATGGCAGCAAGGGTTTCCCGAACCTGACCGACAAGGATTGGTTGTATGGCGGCGATCCCGAAACCATCAAGGCCACGCTGCTACATGGCCGCAACGGCATCATGCCGCCGATGGGGGCGGCGCTCGGCTCGGACAAGGATGTCGAGAACGTGGCGCAGTACGTGCTCAGTTTGTCGGGTGCGACATCGGATCCGATCAAGCGCGTGCTTGGGCAATCGAAATTTGCAGTTTGTGCGGCGTGCCACGGTGCCGATGCAAAAGGCAATCAGGCGCTCGGCTCGCCCAATCTGACCGACAAGATCTGGCTGTATGGCGGTAGCGCCGACACCATTATGGAAACGCTACGCAAGGGTCGCAACAACGTCATGCCGGCGTTCAAGGACTTCCTCGGCGAGGCCAAAGTGCATGTGCTGGCGGCGTATGTCTGGAGCTTGTCGAATGATCCGGCGGGGCAGAGGTAGCCAGGGCGCGCGCGTGGGCACGATGAAACCGTGCCCACCCTACGGCGGCCGTGGACCCCGGAGGGCAGGCTCGCCGTTGAGCCCACGCGCGCGCTCTGCTCACGCCGGCCAAGTCAACATTTTCACAGGACAAAGCAGTCGCTTATGAGCACCCCCGAAGTCGCCGTCATCAAGATGTACGCAGCACGCGAAGAAATCTATCCGCGTGAAATCAAAGGTCGTTATGCGACCTTGCGCTGGCTCTGCGTGTGGCTTACGCAACTGGTTTTTTACGGCCTGCCCTGGCTGCAATGGAACGAACGGCAGGCGTTGCTGTTCGATTTAGGCGCGCGCAAGTTCTACATCTTTGGCATTGTGCTGTGGCCGCAGGATTTCATTTATCTCGCGGTACTGCTGATCATTTGTGCCTACGGCCTGTTTCTCGTGACGGCGGTGGCAGGGCGGGTCTGGTGCGGCTTCGCTTGTCCGCAAACGGTCTATACCGAAATTTTCATGTGGATCGAGCGCCAGATCGAAGGGCCACGCAGCGCTCGCATGCGTCTGGACAAGCAGCCGTGGGGCATCGACAAGCTCTGGCGCAAGTCGGCCAAACATCTGGCCTGGGGATCGGTCGCGCTGTGGACCGGGCTGACTTTCGTGGGTTACTTCACGCCTATCCGTTCGCTGATCGGTGCCGTCACCGGCCTGGGTCTCGGCCCATGGGAATGGTTCTGGATCCTGTTCTATTCGCTGGCGACCTACGGCAATGCCGGCTGGATGCGCGAGCAGGTCTGCAAGTACATGTGCCCGTATGCTCGCTTTCAGAGTGCGATGTTCGACAAGGACACGCTGATCATCACGTACGACACCGAGCGTGGCGAGCCGCGTGGCGCACGCAGCAAGAAAGACGCCGCGCCCGTCGCGAAAGTGCAGGGCGACTGCATCGATTGTTCGCTGTGCGTGCAGGTCTGCCCGACCGGCATCGACATCCGCGATGGCTTGCAATACGAATGTATTGGCTGCGCTGCTTGCATTGATGCCTGCAACACCGTGATGGCGAAAATTGATTTGCCTGCCGGCCTGATTCGCTATTCGACCGATCATGCCATCACAAAAAAGTGGTCATTCAAGCAGATGCAGGCGCGGGTATTGCGCCCGCGCGTGCTGATCTACAGCGCGATCCTGGCGTTGATCGTCACGGCGTTTTTTGTGTCGCTGTTCCTGCGCACGCCGCTGAAGATGGATGTGATCCGGGACCGCGGCAGCATGGGGCGGGAAGTCGAGGACGGCATGATTGAAAACGTCTACCGACTGCAGATCATGAATACCGATGAAGCCAGTCATCACTTCAAGATTTCGGTAGATGGCATCGACGGTATTACGCTGGCCTCACCGGATGAACTCGACCTCGAAGGCACCGGTTCACGTGCGGTGCCGGTGCGGGTCCGGGTTGCCGCAGGCGAGGGCAGGCCAGGTTCGAACAAGATCAGTTTCACCCTTGTCGCGACCGACCATGTCACGCAACAGGTCACCGAAAAGGCGGTCTTTTTTGTGCCGCACGGTGCCGGTCGCGCAGACCATGACAAGCACGACGACCATCATTAAACGGAGAACACCATGCATGCCTCACCCCTGATTCACAAGCCCGCTCCCTGGTACAAGCATCGCTGGCCGTGGCTGCTGATGCTCGGTCCGTTTCTGGTGATTATTGCCGGTACGGTGACAATCTGGCTTGCCGTCACTCATCAGGATGCGCTGGTCGTCGATGATTACTATAGGCAGGGCAAGGCGATCAATCAGGATTTGCGACGTGATCGCGTGGCGACATCGCTGGGGCTGTCATTCATCGGGCAGATCGATGCGGCCAGCGATACGCTAAGCGGCACCCTGTTCACCGCAGGCCCGTCGCTCACCGGAAAAATCCGTGTGCATCTGGCACACCCGACCTTGCCTGAAAAGGACATTGAACGGATTGCACTGCTCGATGCCAGCGGATATTTTCGGGTCACGCTGCCGCTGCTGGACCGCGCCGTCTGGCAGATATTGATCGAGGGCGAACAGCGTGACTGGCGCCTCAATGGCGAGTTGCCATGGCCGGAGCGGAAAACAATCACGCTGGCCGCCGATGTGCCACCGCACGATTAGAAAGGCGTGACTATGCTGCGACTAGTAATGACCATTCTCTGGCCTTCTTTTCTCGCTGCGATTGCGGCGACGGGATTGTTTTTTTCGCTGTTCGATCCAGCCGAGTTATTGCTGCGCTGGAGTGGTGAAACGGGCTTGCCCGACATCGCGTGCTACACGATCGGCTTTCTTTCAAGCTGGCTGTTCTGTGCGCTGTCGAGCGTGCTGACCGCTTACTTGATGCGGGTGCCGGATGACCAGACCATGCCACTTTGACGCCCGCCGTTGCGCACTCTTACATCGGCGTGCAATCTTCGGTCCCCGCTGCCAGCGCTCTGAGCATGGTTGGATTGGTCAGCCATACTTCGCGCTTGTCGACTTCCATCCAGCCCTGCTTCTTGAAACGTGACAACAAACGGCTGATGCTCTCGATGGTCAGGCCGAGGTAATTGCCGATGTCTTCGCGCGACATGCGCAACTGGAAGTTGGTCGCGGAATAGCCGCGCGTCGCGTAGCGCGACGAGAGGTTGACGAGGAAGGCGGCGAAGCGTTGCTCGGCACGCATGTTGCCGAGCAGTAGCATGACGTTTTGCTCGCGCATGATTTCCTGACTCATGATGCGGTGAAAGTGATGCAGCAAACGGGGGATTTCACCGAACAGTTCTTCGAGCCGGGAAAACGGAATCTCGCAGACTTCGCTGTCTTCGAGCGCCACAGCATCGCAGTGATGGCGCTCGGTGCTGATGGCATCCATGCCCAGCAGTTCGCCGGCCATCTGGAATCCGGTGATGTGGGTATCGCCGCTAGGGTTGATCTGGAAGGTTTTGAAATGGCCGAAACGGATCGCGTACAGGTTGCGAAACGGGTCGTCCATCCGGTACAGGATCTCATCGCGCTGGAGGCGGCGGCGGCGGCCGATGATCTCGTCGAGGCGGAGGATGTCGCCCTCGTCGAGGCCCATTGGCAGGCATAACTGGTGCAGGCTGCAGCCCGCGCAACTTGCCTTGAGAGCATGGATGGTTTGCGCAGGCGTGGGAACGTAAGTCAGTGGTTGGGTCATGAGTCTGTATGTATCACGAAAGTACCGTTAAGGTCGGATACTGGCAGGTAATAATGACAACACGTTGACAGTTGTGTCAAATGAGCAGACTTCTGGCACTGTTCAACATCAACGCTTCTCCAGCACGGCGAATAAGGCCATCCCTGCCAGCATTGCCACAACAAATAACAGTGCCTGGTAGCCACCGCTGGCCAGCGAGGCCAGTGCTGGCCCCGGGCAGTAACCGGCTAGTCCCCATCCAACACCAAACGTTATCCCTCCTACTACCAGCCGGCGATCAATATGGCGAGTTGTCGGAATGTGCATCGCGTCGCCCAGATAGGCCTTGGCTCGTTTTGCGGTGATGCCGAACGTGGCCAGGCCGACCAGAATCGCGCCACCCATGACCAGTCCGAGCGACGGGTCCCAGTTGCCTGCGATATCGAGGAATCCGATCACTTTCGCCGGGTCGGTCATCCCCGACAGGATCAGGCCGAGACCAAACAGTAGGCCGGCCAGTAATGCCAGTAGCAGCTTCATCATCGTCATCTCCTCAGGCCAGCACGTGGCGAACAATATAGACACAGGCAAACCCGGCCAGTATGAATGCCGCAGTTGCCACCATCGAACGTGGCGACAGGCGCGCCAGTCCGCAGACACCATGACCGCTGGTGCAACCCGAGCCGTAGCGGGTGCCGAGTCCGACCAGCAGGCCGGCGATGATCAGCGTGACATTGCCTGCTTCGATGCGTACCACGGGCAATGTGGCGAACAGTCCCCACGCCAGAGGTGCAACAACCAGTCCGAGCACGAATGCCACACGCCATCCGGCATCGCCGCGCACCGGCCGCAGCAAGCCGCCGAGGATGCCGCTGATGCCGGCGATTCGGCCGTTGAAAAATAGCAGCATCGCCGCAGCGATGCCGATCAGTACGCCGCCGGCCAGCGAGGACCACGGGGTGAAATGCAACCAGTCGATGGTCATGGGGTGTTTCCTTTTTCAGGTGAGCAAAATTGTTCATAGAGCACTTGCATGATGGCGAGCGCCTGTGTGCTGGCAATGCGGTAAAAAATTTGTTTGCCCTCGCGCCGGGTGCTCACCAGCGCTTCGGCGCGCAGGATGGTGAGCTGTTGCGAGAGCGTTGGCTGGCGAATCCCGGTCAGGGTTTCGAGATCGCCGACGCAATATTCGCCTTGGCCGATCTGGCAGAGCAGCAGCAAGCGGGTGGGATTGGACAGCGCTTTCAGCAACGCCGCCGCTTGTGCGGCGGAGGCTTGCAATTGTTCGAGCGGGATTGGGGTGGGTAACATCGGGGGCGACAAAATTTAAAAACACATTATATGTATTTATATTTTGTTTGGGCGATTTATTATTTCCCACGCGTGAGAGCTGGCGATGTAAGGAAATTCTTTCGGTTTGGCGGTGCATTCGCGTGGGCACGATGCATTCACGTTACGACGTTTGGTAGGGTGGGCACGGGTTGTCGTGCCCACGCGTGCGGACCGATAACGTCGTTCAAATCGGGCGGTTTGGCGGTGCATTCGCGTGGGCACGAAACCCTGTGCCCACCCTACGATGCGTTCGCAAACAGTTTGGTAGGGTGGGCACGGGTTGTCTTGCCCACGCGTGCGAACCGATAGCGTCGTTCAAATCGGGCGGTTTGGCGGGGCATTCGCGTGGGCACGAAACCCTGTGCCCACCCTACGATGCGTTCGCAAACAGTTTGGTAGGGTGGGCACGGGTTGTCGTGCCCACGCGTGCGAACCGATAACGTCGTTCAAATTTGGCGGTTTTGCGGTGCATTCGCGTGGGCACGAAACCCCGTGCCCACCCTACGATGCGTTCGCTACTTTACCCCGCGTTCGCAAACAGCTTGTCATAGGCCGCCAGCAAAGTCTGGTGCATCGCGCTGCCTTCCATGTCCGCACCCAGTGCGATCAGTCCGAAAAAGTATTCGCTGCGATCCAGCAGGGCGGTGGCCTGGCGGACGGTGTCGGCACCGTATAGCAGCACCAGGGCGTGCTGGTAGCCTGCTGTTCTTCCGAGTCCCACCAGGCTGTCGATGCAGCGATAGACCAGCCGGCGCGCCGGATTCATTTGCTTGTACTGGTGAATCCAGTCACAGCCTTCGCGGATCGCTTCATCGTCACCGATGGCCAGTGCGAGCAGGGTTTTCAGTTCGCCGATGCGGAGCTCTTTCCAGGTCGTGCCGGCCGGAATGGCGAGGCCGAGGATTTCCCATAGCGGCCGCTCGTCGCTGAGGTTCGAGGTCTGCAAATAGGCCAGCAGCTCCGCGCATTCTTCTTCGTTGAGCGTGTTAAGCCGCACCAGCGCTGGACGGATGTCATTGCCGACGCTATTGTTTTCCCATTCGAGGTCTTCGACCGGATAGATTTCAGACATCCCCGGTACCAGAATGCGGCAGCTGTACGCGCCTTGCTCGCTGAAGTCCGAGACGTAGATGTCCTTGTCTTCGGCAACGACGGCGGCGCACAGCCAGTTGTAGTCTTCTTCGGTTGTCGTGCTGAAGTTCCAGTCGGCAAAGGGAAAGTCTGGCGTATCGCCAAGGAAGTTCCAGCTGACCACGCCGCTCGAATCAACAAAGTGGATTTCGAGGTTGGCTACCGCCGTGATTTCATCCATGTCGAAGCCCGGCTCCGGGAAGCCTTCAAGCGAGGCCAGTGCGCGGCCTTGCAGCAGTTCGGTCAGTGCCCGCTCGAGTGCGATTTCAAAGCGCGGATGGGCACCGAAACTGGCGAACAGCCCCTGGTCGCCCGGATGCAGTAGCGTCACGCACATCACAGGATAGCGGCCACCGAGCGAAGCGTCACGCACCAGAATGCCGAAACCGGCGTCGCGCAAACCCTTGATGCCGGCGGCGATGCCGGGATAACGGGCAATCACTTCATCCGGTACTTCCGGCAGGCACAGCCCTTCGCTGATGATGCGGTATTTGATATAACGCTCGAAAATCTCCGACAGCGCCTGACTGCGCGCTTCCATCATCGTATTGCCCGCCGCCATGCCGTTGCTGACATACAGGTTGCCGATGATGTTGACCGGGATCCAGGTCTGCTCGCCGTCGCGCAAGCGGGTGTAGGGCAACGTGCAAATACCGCGTTCGATGTTGCCCGAGTTCAGGTCCACCAGTACTTGACTATCAATCTGGCCGTCTGGATTATAAAAGCTGTGCAGTGCCGGATTCATCATTTCGACCGGCCAGCGGCCATCTTCCGTAGGCGCAAACCAGCGTTCCTGCGGATAGTGGACAAACGGGCGATTGGCACGGGTCGCGCCTAAATAAAAATGGGTCCAAAAATAATGCGTACCAAGACGCTCAAAAAATTCGCCGAGTGCACTCGCACGCGCAGCCAGTTCGGTGGCTCCCTTGCCGTTCGAAAACAGCATTGGGCATTCGTGGTCTTTCATATGGACAGACCAGATCGCCTCGACAGGATTGAGCAGCGAGGACTCATCCAGATGAAAACCGCGCTCGGCCAGCTTGGCCTGCATCGTGCGGATGGTCGATTCGAGGGAGGCATCTTTGCCGGGGATGAAGCTTTCTGTGTGCATGGTGGGCAATCGGTGAGTTGTGGGGGCGTGGCCTACTTACGGAGGCAGCCATGCTACCGCAAACCCCGCTGGCGGCTGCATGGTTTCGACTAACGTAGAGAAAACTAGTGGTTGCCTGTGAATGCGCCACGAAGTTGTTACACTCCTCGCACCAAGCCGATAACTAAAAAAGTGTCATCACAGCGAAGCAGGGCTCCCATGTCAGATAGTCACATCGCGGTTCCGCCGTCGCCATCGCGACCAAGGCCAGAACAATCCGATACCAGTAAGGCGGACGATATGCTGATCCGTAGTTTTTGTGACGGTGAATTGCGCGCCTTTGAAGTACTTGTCATTAAATACCAGCGCAGGGTGGCTGCTCTCATCAATGCTTCTGTTCACAACAATGCTGTGGCAGAAGAAATTACCCAGGAAACTTTTTTGCGCGCCTACCGTAGCCTGCCCGGCTTTCGTTTTGAAAGCGGATTTGCTACTTGGTTGTACACGATCGCGCGCAACCTAGTCACTTCCTATCACCGCGATGGCCATGGCAAAGCCGATAATCGTGTCTCGCTCGACGGCATGGAAGAGACGCTCGGGCTGGCTGCTACCGAACGCCTGCAGGGTGTTGTCAACGGTCCTGAAGAATTGCTGGCGGAGCAGCAACTGGCGGCCGGTATCCGGCAGTCAATTAACAGCTTGTCGACACCGATGAAAGATGCTTTGATGCTACGCGAGGAGGAAGGCTTGAGCTACGCTCAGATTGCCGAATCGATGGATATGCCGCTCAACACCGTTCGATCAAATATTTTTCGTGCACGTGCAACTATTGCCGATGCGATTCGTCCTTTGCTGGACAGGACCATTACCCAGAGATTTCTTTGACTTTCACATCCCGTATCGACAGCCAGGTAATTGCATCAATGCTTCTCGACGACGAGATGAGTCAATCAGAGTTCGATGCCGCCCTCGCGGTCATCAAGGCCGATCCGGCCATGATGACCGCGCTGGCAGCATCCCAGTTTGTCAACGATGCGCTGCAGGGCCATCTTTGCCTCGACGACAATTTCACTGCAAGAATCATGCAGTACATTGCAGTGAGCGAGGCAAAGCGGCTTGCAGAGTCCGACGACGAATCCGGTCAAGGGTAGGGGTTACTGAAAACTCCGCGTGCCGTCACCGGCGCTGCGCGGAACTGTCGGTAACAACATGATCATCGGAGAATCGTTCATGGAAGCAGTCACAATTGGTCAGTACGAATTGGTCTACAACGCCTTTTCTTTTGCAATCGCTGTCATGGGAGCGGCGACGATATTTTTCTTTCTTGGCCGTTCGCAAGTCGCATCGGCTTACCGTACCGCCCTTACCATCACTGGCATCGTCACACTGATCGCGGCATACCACTATCTACGGATTTTCAATTCGTGGGAAGCCGCCTTCGTCGTCACGGGTGATCAGATCAAAGCATCGGGTATCAAGTTCAACGACGCCTATCGTTATGTTGACTGGCTGCTTACCGTACCACTGCTGTTGATCGAACTGATCCTGGTGATGCGTTTGTCACGTGCAGAAACGATCGCTAAAAGCACCAAGCTTGGTTTGCTGGCCGCATTGATGGTCGTGCTTGGCTACCCGGGCGAAATCTCGGCAGATGGCGGTACCCGCTGGCTGTGGTGGGGCCTGGCCATGATCCCTTTCCTGATCATTGTCTATGACCTGTTTGTCGGCCTGAAAAAATCGATTGATTCGCAACCGGTCGCTGCCCGCGGACTGATCAGCACCGCACGCTGGGTCACGGTCATTTCATGGTGTTTCTATCCGGTCGTGTTCGTCTTCCCGATGATCGGTTTCACCGGTAGCAGCGCTGCCACCGCCGTGCAAGTGGGTTACACCGTTGCCGACATCGTCGCCAAAGCCATGTTTGGCGTACTGATCTACATGATCGCGGTACGCAAATCCGAAGCAGAAGGTCAGCACGCCTAAATAGCGTGATGCCAGACCGCCGTAGCCAAGGCTACGGCGGTCGTTTCCTTCTTCACCGGAGTAGTGCAATGACTGCTTTACCCCTGTCTTCTTTTCCTATTTTGAGCCAGCAGTGCGATGCTTTGTCCGCACTGGTGGAAGCCCGGATGGCCGAGCTGGCCAGAGTCAGTTTGCCGTCGACACTGGTGGGTGCGCTATCGCACCACCTCGATTCCGGCGGCCAGCGCGTGCGCGCCCGGCTGGCACTGCACGCGGCCCATGCGCTGCACTTGGCCGACGAGGATGCCGTAACGCTTGCCGTGACTGTCGAGTTGCTGCACAACGCCTCACTGATCCATGATGATCTGCAAGACCGCGATGGTCAACGGCGCGGTTGCGCAACGCTGTGGTCCGCGTTTGGCGACAATGTGGCGATCTGCGCCGGCGACCTGCTGTTGTCGGCTGCCTATGGCAATTTGTGCCGCTTCAGTGATAGCGCCAAGTTGCCACAGTTGCTCGCGCAAGTGCACGCCGCTACCGCCAGTGCCGTGCATGGGCAGTGTGCCGATTTGTCCGGCCAAGCGTGCGACATCACCCTGTATGAAAAAATTGCTGCCGCCAAGTCCGGCGCACTGCTGAGTTTGCCGCTGGAGCTGGTACTCATTGCTACCGGTCAGAAAAATTATTTGTCTATCGCGCGGCAGGCTGCCGAAGCCTTTGCCGTGGGCTACCAGATCGCCGACGACATCGAGGATGTCGACAAGGATCGTGGTGCGGCTGATCAGCCGGCGGGACTCAATGCCTGCTTTGTTCTGGAGGCCGCTGGTCACGGTGACTACGCCCACATGGTGGCGCGGCAATTGGCGCTGGCGCGCTTCGAGGAGGCAATTCGGTTTGCCTCGCGGCTGCCTGATGGCGCAGGTGCGCTGCTGGCCAGTCTGGCGCAGACACTGTCGGAACGACTATGAATAGAGTGGACCACACCGCGACGCGGTCACAGCACGCCATCGTCATTGGTGCCGGTTACGGCGGTATCGCATCGGCCTTGCGCTTGCGCGCCAAGGGGTATGAAGTCACGTTGCTGGATCGCTGCGCCGCACTGGGTGGCCGAGCGCAAGTATTTCGACGCGATGGGTATACCCACGATGCTGGCCCTACCGTCATCACTGCGCCGTTTTTGTTTGAAGAACTCTTTGCGCTGTTTGGTGAACAACTGGCCGATCACCTGACGCTGGTGCCGCTGACGCCGTGGTACCGCTTCCGGTTTGCTGATGGCGATACCTTCGATTACGGTGGCACGCTGGAACAGACGCTGGCGGAGATCCGCCGCATCGAACCGCGCGACGAAGCCGGTTATCTGGCCCTACTGGCGCACTCGAAACGGATTTACGATGTCGCCTTCACGGAGTTGTCGGCACTGCCGTTCGACCGCTTCCTGACGATGGTGCGGCAAATCCCGCGACTCATTGGCTTGCGCAGCTACCAGACAGTCTGGGGTCTGGTCTCGACTTATCTGTCGCACCCGAAATTGCGTCAGGCCTTCTCGATCCAGCCTTTGCTGGTTGGCGGCAATCCGTTCGACACCACCAGTATTTACGGCTTGATCCATTTCCTTGAACGAGCGCACGGCGTGCACTTCGCGATGGGCGGCACCGGCGCAATCACGCAGGCGCTGGGGGCATTGATGACGCGCCATGGCATTACGATCCGGTTGCAGACCACGGTTGCGTCGATCCGTATCGAACAGCAAGTCGCGACCGGTGTGCGGCTTGAGGATGGCACTGAACTGGCGGCTGACGTGGTGGTCTCGAATGCGGATGCTGCCCACCTGTATGGCGTGATGGTGAAACCCGCCGAGCAGGTCAGCGCGACCCGTTTGAAACTGGCGGCGGCACACTATTCAATGGGCTTGTTCGTACTGTACTTTGGCACCACGCGCACTTACCCGGATGTCGCGCATCACACGATCACGATGGGAGAGCGGTATGAATCGCTGCTCAAGGATATCTTTGACCGGAAAATATTGACCGACGATTTTTCCCTGTACTTGCATCGGCCCACGGCGACCGACCCGACCTTTGCGCCAGCCGGATGCGACAGTTTCTATGTGCTCTGTCCGGTGCCCAATCTGCAAGGTAACGTCAATTGGGATGTCGAAGGGCCACGTCTGCGCGAACGCATCATTGCCAATCTTGAGGCGACGTTGTTACCGGGGCTGGCTGATTGCATGACGGCTGATTTTTATATGACGCCGGCGGATTTTCAGCATAATTATTTGAGTACCCACGGGGCGGGATTTTCCATTGCGCCGCTGTTCCGGCAATCGGCCTGGTTTCGCTTTCACAACCGTGCCGAGGGCATTGCCAATCTGTATTTGACCGGCGCGGGGACCCACCCGGGTGCCGGATTGCCGGGGGTGTTGTGTTCGGCAAAAGTGGTCGATGCGCTGATTCCGGCGTTGACGATCGTGCCGACTGCGGCGTGCATTCCAGCGCTGTCATGAATGCCGTGAACGCGGCTGCTCACCGTGCCTTGGCCAACGCCGATGCGGTGCTGGCGCAAAAAGGGCGCAGTTTTCATTGGGCTCGTCGGCTGCTCGGAACACGACATGCCGATCGCGCGACCCGACTGTATGGTTTTTGCCGGCGTATCGATGACATCGCCGATGAGTCGAGTTCGCCAGTCGTCGCCAGAGCCGCGCTGGCAGCGATCGGTGTCGCTATCGCCGGTGGCAAGGCCAGCGATAGCGAACCGGTGGTTGCCGACATGCTCGCGCTGATGGTGGAGTGCAGCATCGCGCCGGCGATCGTGCTCGAGTTATTGCATGGCGTCGATTCCGATCTTGATCCGGTGCGGTTTGTCGATGAAGCCGAGCTGCTGCGCTACTGTTACCGCGTCGCTGGCACCGTCGGGCTGATGATGTGCAAGGTGCTCGATGTCGATAATCCGCAAGCGCTACACCACGCGATCGACCTCGGCATCGGCATGCAGTTGACGAATATTTGCCGTGATGTGTGCGAGGACGCGGCTATTGACCGGCGTTATGTGCCTGCAACGCTGATCGGCGTGCTGGCGCCGCGGTTACTGGTGGATCCGGGACCAGCGCTGCAACCGAAGCTGCGCAGTGCCGTCATCGCGCTTCTCGCGTGTGCCGATCGGTATTACCGCAGCGGCGAGCAAGGACTGGTTTATCTGCCGCTCCGGGCGCGCGCCGGCATGCTGGTGGCAGGGCGGGTGTATCGCGCGATAGGCACCCAATTGCGGCGGGCCGATTATGCCTGCTGGCAGGGCAGGGCCGTTGTTCCCACGCGCACCAAGGCCGGGTTGACGGTGTTGGCAGTCTTGACACTGGCCAGCCATGTTGAATATTGGCACCCCTCATTGCGACATGACCAGACGCTGCATTTGTTGTTGCAGGGACTACCCTATGTCGACTGATCCCGCACTGTTGATCCTCGGCGGCGGCTGCGCTGGCCTGAGTCTGGCCATGCGGCTGGCGGCGCTGGGTCGCGATTGCCCGCGTACCGTGGTCATCGAGCCGCGCACGGTGTATGGCAATGACCGTACCTGGTGTTTCTGGGGTAATGCCACTGCACCGCTGGCCGACCTGAGTTGTCATCAATGGTCGTCGATGATGGTGCGGGCGGGGCGTCGGATTGCGTTTGTTGATTGCGCTGCGGCGCCGTACCGGATGATTGCCGCAGCCGACTTCTATGCCGCTGCGCAGCGTGCCATCGCCGGCAATGCGCGCATCACAATGGCCTTGGGCGAGCATGTCGCCGAGGCGCCGGTTAAACAGAATGGGCGCTGGCAGGTTGCCACCAGCAGCCAGAGTTACGCTGCGGAGACGGTGGTCGATACCCGCCCAAGTGCGCTACCCGTAATTGGAGGCGCGACACTCTGGCAATCATTCTCCGGAGTAGAGATCGAGTGCGATGGCCCGGTGTTCGACCCGGCCTGTGTGGATTTGATGGACTTTTCACTGGCTGATCCGCGTCGTATCCAGTTCATTTATGTGTTGCCGTTGTCGGCCCGGCGCGCGTTGATTGAAGTCACTGTTTTCGATGCGGTGCCACTGACGGCAACCGATCTTGCCGAGTCGTTGGGTCAGGCCATCACCGCGCGCGTGCAGGGTTTGCCATACCGGATACAGCGTGTCGAGCAAGGCATCTTGCCGATGGGGGTGACAGCACGCGCCGCGCCATCCGATCCCACCTACGTGCGGGCAGGTCTCGGTAACGGCGGTGCCCGGCCCAGTTCCGGCTATGCGTTTCAGCGCATCCAGCGCTGGGCGGGCCAGTGCGCCACCCGTGTTGCGACCGGCCTGCCGTTGCAAGGACATGTTGCCGATCCGTTTTTACTGCAGGCCATGGATCAATTATTTTTGTCGGTGCTGCACACGCAACCGGCCAGCGCACCAGCGCTGTTTGTGGCGCTGTTCGGGCAACGTGATGGCGCGCGCGTACTGCGCTTTCTTAGCGACGAGGGCTCGCTGGCGGATTACCTTGCCCTGATCGCGGCGCTGCCGGCACGCCCATTTTTGCAGCAAATCCCGGCCACGCTGCAACGCGTATTGCGTCAACGGCGTGCGGCAGTCGCATGACTGCGCAGCGCTGGCAGGGCCTATTTTTTAGTGTCACGGCATTGCTGGTGGCGCTTGCCAGCTTGCCGATCGGAACCACCGATGGGCCGGTGGTGTTGCTGCTGCTGGTCGGCCTGATTGTCGTGCTGGGCGTACCGCACGGCGCATTTGACCCGCTGTTTGCGCAGCGTCTGCATGCGCTGTCGGGATTGCGCGGCTGGTGCCTGTTCTCGCTGGCTTACCTGCTGCCGGCAGCGCTCGTTGTACTGCTCTGGCAGACCGCACCGGGGTATTTTCTGGGTGGCTTTCTGCTGCTGTCGCTGATGCATTTTTCAGGTGATCCGGAAGTCGGTAGCGGAGGATTTTTTCGGTTTTTGTATGGTGGGCTGGTCATCGTGCTGCCGGCTCTGCTGCATGTCGATGAAGTGGCGCGGCTGTTCGGGATGCTGGCGGATCCGGTTGCTGCGGCAACGCTGGCGGGGTGGTTGCATCTGGCCGCATGGCCGTGGTTGCTGGCGACTTTTTTTGCAGTGCTGTCGTCATTGCGCCGGCGCTGGCAGGCCGCACTGGAAATGCTTGCTGTCGCGGTGCTGGCGATTGCCGCATCGCCGCTGGTGGCCTTTACGATCTTCTTTTGTGGCATGCATGGCGCCCGACATTTTTTACGGACGCTGGCCTATGCCGGTCCGGGTGCTGCGGGCAGAGGTCTGCGCTTTGCTGTGCTGCCGATGATGGCGGTTGCGTTGATGTTCGTCGTGGCGCTCTGGATCTGGCGTGATGTGGCGCTGGAAGAGCGGCTAGTGCGGCTGATCTTCATCGGCCTGGCCGCACTCACGGTGCCTCACATGGCGTTGATCGAGCGGGTGCGGTTCGGTGGCCGGTGGTAATGCAGCCGGGATGGCGGGGCGGCTAGTTGATAGGAATTGTCGGGCAGCAGGCGAGAGAATTCGCGTCTGACCACCTCATAACATTCACAAGACTGCAACTCCAGACCTACCCGGTCGGTGACGGTAATGTGGCCACGCCGGTAACTGATCAAGCCGCGATCCTGTAATTTGCCGGCAGCCTCGGTGACCCCTTCGCGACGCACGCCCAGCATCGTTGCGATCAGTTCCTGAGTCATCCTCAATTCATAGTTGCCGAGCCGGTCCATGGTCAGCAGCAGCCATCGGCATAATTGTTGTTCGACCGTGTGATGGCGGTTGCACACCGCGGTTTGCGCCATCTGTGTCAGCAGAGCCTGCGTATAGCGCAGCATCAGGCGCATCACTTCACCGCAACGGTTGAATTCTTCGACCAGTGCGTGCACTGGCATCCGGTAACCGTAGCCGCCGGTTTGCACGGTGGCCCTGCTTGGTGTCGTGAGACCGCCCATGAACAGTGACACACCCAGCACGCCCTCATTGCCGACACCGGCGATTTCGGAAGAACTGCCGTTTTGTAGTTGGCAGTGCAGCGACAGGATGGCGCTAGTCGGGAAGTAGACATACTTTAGTTTGCCACCGGATTCGTACAGGACGTCACCGAGCAGTAGGGGAACCAGTTCGAGATACGGTGATAGACGCGCAAACTCTGTCGGCGGCAGGTTGGCCAGCAAGTGGTTTTGAGTTGGATTATGCAGAGATGCCATGGTGCGTAAATCCTGGTCAGTAACTTTTAAATCGCGAGGTAGCGATAATGTTGCACAAAAGAAAATTTAGCAGTGACAAGTTATCACAAAAACAAAAAATAAGAGTGACAGTTACTATTTTGTAAAAACCATCTATTTTTTAGCCGCATCGCACGTTTATATGGCGAAAAAAAAGCCACCGATACCTGTTCGGTGGCTCACAGTTCCTTGCCGAAAAAATCAGCGCGTGCCGCTCACTTCCACTTCGACGCGCCGGTCCGGTTGCAGGCAGGCGATCAGTGCTGGAGTGATTCGGGTACCGACGCATTCCCCTGACTTGGTGACGGGTTCGGCGCCGTTGATGCCGCGGGTGCTGATCCTGCTTGCCGGGATGCCGGCCGTGCTCACCAGTTCATTCTTGACTGCATCGGCACGGCGGCTCGACAGGGCCAGATTGTAGGCATGGCTGCCGATGCGGTCGGTGTGACCGGTGACCGTGATTTGCTGGTACTCGGTGCCTGTCAGTTCGTTGGCAAATTTGCCGAGTGCCAGCTTGCCGGAGGGGGTGATGTCGGCACGGTCGAAGGCAAACAAGGAGTCAGCAGAAAAGCTGACCTTGCGCGGTGCCGGCGGTGGCGGTGGCGGTGGTGCCGGCGGTGGTGCCATGACGGCGACCGGTGGTGGCAGGTAGGTTACTGGTTCGGCGGCTCGCGGTACCGGGGCGCTGGATTTGTCACCGAAGTGATAGACCAGACCGACTGACACCATGTCAACGTCGCCACGGTTGCCGATGGCGTCGTTGATCCGATAGCGCTCTGCTTCGACGCGCAGGTTCAGTGCTTCGGTCATTGCGTATTGCAGGCCAAGGCCGAACTTGATGTTCGTGTCACGCTTTTCGCGCGTAGGAGTGAGCACATTGATCGCGCCGCTGCCGCTGAAGTGATCGCGTGCCTGCGCGGTGTTGACGCCAACGCGGCCGAATGCCGACAGCTTGTCGGTGATCGGCAAGATGCCAACGGCATCGAGGTTTAGCCCCTTCAGACGGATGCTGCCATCAAGAGTACCGGCTGGCACCGTTGTGGCGTGATAGCCGAACCGCCCCAGATCGAAGTACCCGCCTTCGAGGGCAAAGTTGCGATTGAACTGATAACCGCCAAAGACCTTGAAGGCCGTCGCCTGGTTGTCGTTGGCGATTGACGTGGTAGCGAATCCGCTGCCGAGTAGTCCGCTGGTGATCCGCTGGTCGTCGATGGACGCGCGCGCACGTCCGGCATTGAGCCCGCCATACCAGCCGTTTTCGTCAGCCAGTGCCAGTGGGCTGGCAAGAACCGCCAGTGCGACGAGTCCGGCGCTACCCGCGACTTTGAATGATTGCATAGTGTGTTTCTCCTGCAAGATATTGGGGCCCTGTGCGGCCAGGTTGGCCGCACAGGTGTCATGTCGAGAAGTCAGCGCCGTATCACGGTGCTGGTACGTTGATGACGGTATTGACCAGCGTCACCGAGGCGCCCAGCGACAAGGCGCGTCCGTTGAGGGTCACGACGTCGACATTGCCTGCCGTCGAGAATGCCGCCCCAGCTTGCGAAACGATGGTGCCAACCATCGTGCCGCCACCGGCCGCATTGATCGTCGCGGCACTGCCGACTTGCCAGAATACGTTCTTGGCTTGCGCACCACCCACCAGGATGACGTTGCGCGGGAAGGCGGCACCCGGACCGCCGACGGTTAGCGTTGTTGCCATCTGGAATACGAACACCGCATTCGGATTGCCCTTTGCATCGAGGGTCAGGTCGCTACCTTGTAACTTGAACGAACCCGAGGCCGAGGTGTAGACACCCGGTGCGAGCACCAGGCCGGACAGGCTGCCCGCGCCCGGATCGCTACCGGCAGGCAAGGCCGCCAGCGCGTTGTACAACTTCAGCGCATCGGCGCGCGCCTTGCTCGCAATGGAGAACGTGTTCGCATTGCCTTCGGACGGGCAGGCGGCTGTTGGTGGCGGTGCTGCGGTGTAGATCAGGCCATTGACGAAGCCGGCGTTGCTACCGGTTTCGGTATAGGTGCAACCTGAACCGGCGTCATGCAGACCAGTGACAGCGGTCGAGACGGCGGTGGTGCCAATGTCGCCATGGATGACCGTCAATGTGCCCATGTTGGTGATGCCAGCGGTGCCGCCGAATGTGCCAAAGGTTGCTGCGGCACCCAACGGGAACGGGTTCGTTGACTGCGCCAGGCAGCTTGCGCTGGTCGTACCGGCTGTGAAGCGCCATGCATAATCGTTCACCATCGTGTTACCTGGCACGGTCAGGTCGCGCACGCCATTCGTGCCACCTTTGAGGGTGGCCGTATAGGTGACTCCGGCTGTCAGGGGGCTGGCTGGCGTGAAGGTGGCAATGGTGCCGGTCGCGTCATCGAGTGCCACCGAAGAGGCGATCACGGTACTTATGCCGGTCACGGTGAAGGTACTGGTCGTGATGGTGGACGGATCCATTTGCAAGCCGGATGGCACTGTAAAGGTTGCGTTGATCGCCGAGGCGGGACACACACTGGTTGCGTTGGCCTGCGGATTGGTCGAGGTAACTGTCGGATTACCGACCGGCGCCGCAGCGGCTGTCGTGAAACTCCAGGCGTAATTACTGGCAGCGGGCAGCGCAGCCTGGTTGCCAGCCAGCGCATTGCCGGCGAGGTCGGTTGCCGCCGTGGTGATGGTCGCGGTGTACGTCGACCCAATTGCCAGTGGCGCGGCAGGTGTGAATACTGCCGTACGGCTGTTGACCGCATAGCTGACGGTGCCTTGCGGCGCTACGCACGGTGCTGCGCACGAGAGCGTGAAACTGGATGCATTGATTGAACTGACCGACATTGCCTTGGTAAAGGTTGCTGTCAGCGCGGTGTTATTTGCCGCGCCGGTCGCCGGGCCGGGAGTCACTGTTGCGGGCACCGTACGTGCCACGCGCGGGCGTGTCGCATCGATTTGTGCTGCTAACGCGACGTCAGGGGGGCCAAGGATTGGATCGCGGCTGCCACCGCCGCAACCGGCAAGCAGTACGCCAGCCAGCAATGTCAGACCCATCAGACGTACTGGCATCGGCCCGCACCGGATATTGTAATTTTTTTTCATTTTTTGTCCTTGTGAAGGGAAGCACCAGCGCCATTGCCTGAGCGGTTGTCGACGTGCACGCAGCGTCCCGGCCGGGAGTATCCGCTTCTGGAAAATTGCATCCGTTCGGTACCGAACATAACCTAAAATATTGCCGTCTTGCTATCTTGTTGTCACAGATTGGTTTGTTGGAGAGCTGCAATCCGGTCCGGAAAACCGGCTCGCGTCGGAAGCAATACGTCGCGCCCGGCAGCGGGCAGCTCGGCTTGCGCCAGCAGTGCTCCTTTTTCTGCGGTGCTTCACATGGCGCTAATTGAGCGGGCATGGTTGTGTGGCCGTTGGTAATGCAGCGGGGATGGCGGTGAGGCTGGCCGATAGGGCTTGTCGGGCAGCAGGCGGGAGAATTCGCGTTTGACCACGTCGTAGCATTCACAAGACTGCGACTCCAGGCCAGCCCGGTCGATGACGGTGATGTGGCCGCGCCGATAGCGGATCAAGCCGAGTTCCTGTAACTTGCCGGCCGCTTCGGTAACGCCTTCACGGCGTACGCCCAGCATCGTTGCGATCAGTTCCTGCGTCGTTTTCAGTTCGCAGGCATCGAGACGGTCTATTGTGAGCAGTAGCCAGCGGCACAACTGTTGTTCGACCGTGTGATGGCGGTTGCAGACGGCGGTCTGCGCCATCTGTGTCAGCAGGGCCTGTGTATAGCGCAGCATCAGGTGCATCACGGGTTTGGATCGCTTGAATTCATCGAGCAAGGTGCGTGCGGCTATCCGGTAGCCATATCCGCCGGTTTGCACCATTGCCCGACTCGGGGTGGTGAGGCCTCCCATGAACAACGACACGCCGAGCACGCCTTCGTTGCCGACACCGGCGACTTCGGACGAACTGCCGTTTTGGAGCTGGCAATGTAGCGACAGGATGGCACTGGTCGGGAAATAGACATACCGGAGCTTGCCGCCAGACTCGGACAGGACTTCGCCGAGCAGCAGCGGAACCAGTTCGAGGTGCGGCAGCAAACGGTCGAATTCGGCCTGCGGCAAGGCGGCCAATAAGTGATTTTGAGTTGGATCGTGCAGAAATGCCATGGTGTATGGGTCCTGGTCGATGACGGTGGAAGTGCGGAGTTTCAGTTGCGCTGCGCGGGTGATCATCGCGCCAGTTCAAGTTATCACGCACTTCCGCGAGTACCTTCGACAGTTACTTTTTGACACTATCTATGTACTTTTTAGCAATTTTCAGGGATGTATAACGTCATTGTCTGGACCAGATTCCGGCGCAGTACGCCGGTTTCCGGTTTGCTGATGGGCCGCTGTCGCATCAAATTGCCATGCGCGCCAACGCTTCAACCGCTACTATGGCGACCTTTAATCACAGAGAGCATGCACCATGAAAAAAACCGGAATGGCCAAGACCGATGCCAAGAAACTGATGGGCAAGACAGCCGCACCCGGCCTGAGCGGATTCGAGAACGTTGAAGTGGCGACGGTTGACCGGCGTGAACAGCGCAAGCGTGACCAGGCATTGGGTTTGGTGCCGTTTGCAGTCAAGCTCAATAGTGATCTGGTGCTGCAATTGCAGGCATTGGCCAAAGAGCGTGGTGTGGACTTGAATGTGCTGGTCGCCGAAGTGCTGGCCAAGGGTCTTGTTGGTTAATTTCCTGCGCGGCGGCGCGAGCTGGAGGCAGGCATGACAATGGCGACAATGTGGTCTGAAATCCTGATGACCATGCAGCAAGAATTTTCGGATGTGTCTGATGCCACCGAAGTGACACGTATTTGTGTGCGCTTGCTGGTGGCAAGCGCGTTGGGCGGTGTGCTCGGCTACGAGCGCGAAACAGCGGGGTCGCCAGCCGGGTTTCGTACCCACATGCTTGTGGCGCTCGGCGCGGCATTGTTTGTGCTGGTGCCGCTGCAGGCCGGCACTTCGCAAGCAGATATGTCGCGGGTCTTGCAGGGAGTCATTGCCGGTATCGGTTTTCTCGGTGCTGGCGCCATCATCAAGCATAACGATGGCAACGACATTCGCGGATTGACCACGGCCGCCAGCATCTGGCTGACCGCCGCCATCGGCATCGCCGCCGGGTTGGGACGCGAGTCGACAGCAGTGATCGGTACGGTGTTTGCGCTGTTCATCTTGCTCGTGTTGCGGCTGGCAAAAAAGTAGGCGGGAATGCGTTGTACGACCTTTCGCGATCCGGGGCACTGCTGACGGGTCTTCGCTTCGCAGCAGGCGAAGGCCTTCGGCGATTGCCCGCGATGGCTTCAACGTCTACCCCTGCGACTACCGCGCAATCGTAGGGTGGGCACAGGGTTATCGTGCCCACGCGAGTACACTGCAGAACGACCAGATTTAACGGAGATTGTCGGTGCGCGCGCGTGGGCACAAGATGCCGTGCCCACCCTACGGCTTCAACGTCAACCTCCGGCTCAATCGTAGGGTGGGCACAGGGTTATCGTGCCCACGCGAGCACACTGCAGAACGACCAGATTTAACGGAGATTGTCGGTGCGCGCGCGTGGGCACAAGATGCCGTGCCCACCCTCCGGCTTCAACGTCAATCTCCGGCTCAATCGTAGGGTGGGCACA
>JBLHLW010000038.1:0-37737 GCA_047621345.1 Minisyncoccia bacterium
GCGCTCGGTGCAGTGCCTTGCGGTTATTGCACGCTGCGTAACGGACGGGCGTTTCCGGTTCGCGCGCGTGGGCACAACAAGCCGTGCCCACCCTACGGGTGCGGGTGCGGGTGCGGGTGCGGGTGCTGTTGAAGTTGAAGTTGAAGTTGAAGTTGAAGTTGAAGTTGAAGTTGACGTTGACGTTGACGTTGACGTTGATTTTGACGTGGCCTCTGACGTGCTCCGCATTGAAGTGGCTGCCAAAAGTCGGAGTCAGGCAGGGGATAAGAAGGCCGCACTGTCTGAGCGAAGCGAGTTTGCGGCCTTCCCCCTGACTGGCTCCGACTTTTGGGAACCCGCAGGGCAGCCGCTTCGCGGTCGCCTTTTTCTTGGTTACTTCTTTTTGGCGAAGCAAAAAGAAGGGACCGCATGCCGGTCCGGCTGCCGGGCCGCCCCCGGCTTGGTCGTGACAGAGTGCCTAGTATTTCAGCATCCGACGATCGCGGCAGATGGGGGCACTGCCGACCTCTACGAGCGCATTCGGTGCAATGCCCTGACACGGTTCGCAGCAACGAAAATCACCCCGGACCAGCAAACACCTTCGCCATGTTGCGAGTGACTTTTTCCTGAATCATCGGCGCAAACGACTTCAGCATGATGCCCAGCGTGATATCGAGCCGAACTTCATCGGCATCAATGGCCAGCGTACCGGCCACACCACTGCGTTTGAACGACAGCACGTCACCCTCCCATGTACTCGCGACGTCATAGTCGGTGGCCATTTTGTCCGCTACCGTTTGTGCTGCGGCTAACGCGTTGTCACGTGTGAGCTGATGCGACTGCTTGATGCTGATATCGGCCATCGCCTTATCCTTTTGCGTGTACGTTCGGGTTGAGGCAATTCAGTGGCAACTGACCTGCCAGCGCGGCGATGAGATTACTTGCCGCGCAACGGGTCATCGCACGCCGTGTCGGTTCGGAGGCGCTGGCAATATGCGGCGTCAGCACCACGTTCGATAAAGCGAGAAAGTCGGGATTGAGTGCCGGCTCCCCTTCGAATACATCGAGCCCGGCGCCAGCGATGCGCTGTTCGCGCAATGCCGCAATGAGCGCCACATCGTCGACAATCCCGCCCCGCGCGATATTGACGAGAATCGCCGACGGCTTCATCAGCGCCAGTTCAGCTGCCGCAATCGTGTGGTGGGTCGCCGCCGAATACGGCAGCACCAGCACAACGTGATCAGCCTGACGCAAGACGTCTTCCTTGCTCAGGTACTGCGCCTTGTTGGCACGCGCTTCGAGTTCCGGCGTCAGCCGCGAACGATTGTGATAAACGACTTTCATGTCGAAACCCATCGAGCGGCGCGCAATCGCCTGACCAATGCGACCCATGCCGATGATCCCCAGCGTGCTGCCGTGCAGATCAGCACCCAGAAAACCGTCATAACTCCATTTTTTCCATTGACCGGCACGCAGCCAGTGCTCGGATTCCGTGATGCGCCGCGCTGCGGCCATCAGCAAGGCCCAGCCAAAATCGGCGGTCGTTTCGTTGAGAACATCGGGGGTGTTGGTGACCAGAATGCCCGCTTGCGTAGCGGCGTCGAGCGCGATGTTGTTGTAGCCGACAGCGATATTGCAAATCGCCTTCAGCTGTGGCGAGGCCGCTATCAAGGCGGCGCTAATACCTTCGCTGGACGTCACCATGACAGCATCTTTGCCATGCACTTTTTGCAGCAAGACTTCTGGGGAAAATATCTCGTCCGCCTGATTGGACTCGACCTCGAACTGTTGCTCGAGGCTGGCAAGGATATCGGGGAATATCGCGCGGGCGATCAGGATTTTTTTCTTGGTCATGGAGGGCAGTCATGAAGGGAATGTTGCACAGTGGCGGTGCAGGATGCCTGCCACTGGCTGTGGCCTGCATTCTAGCCCAGAGCGTATGACAGGCGGACACAAGTCCACGATGCGCCAATGAAAATGCCTCGCTGAGCGAGGCATTTTCATTGGCGTAAGTCCGAAACCCCGATTGCGGTATCGGAACTGGGTTGTGGATCAACCCTGAATAGACCTCGTTTTGCGACGTGCAGCGAAACCAAGCAGACCGAGGCCAGCAAGCATCATCGCATAGGTCTCCGGCTCCGGGACTGGTGGAGGAATCGGCACGCCCGCTACTACCGAGATTGACCCACTGTAGCTGCTGACACTCCCAAATGAGTTGCCATTCACCAGAAGTTGCAAGGGACCTGTGAACGGCTGCGCACCCAGCACGAGATTGTAAATGCTAAAACCCGGGGATGGACTCGATGGCGTAGTAGCCATCAAACTGTATCCATTCAGGGATGCCGAATCAAAAGTAATACCGCTACCAAAAATCGTGAACGAGCTAACCAGTGTTGTCGCGAAACCTGAGTCAAGTGCCGGCGTAAAGTTAAACACATCATTAAAAACCGACGTCCCGGAATGAATACCACCGAAATTAGAAGTCAAATCGCCCGTTATCGGGTCAACAGAGAGTGGAACAGTTTGTATTGGCGCGGTATCTACCGCGAAGGCTACGGGCATTGAAAATGCAGATGACAGTAATAATGTAGCGACGGCGTAGTGAATTTTCATGACTATCTCGATTAAATGTAGATTAAAAACAGTGACCAATTAAAAGCACTAATTAATTAAAATACTGAACGTTTCGAATAAGAAACATCCACAACACCATTACTCTTACACTAAAAACTATTTTTATCATATAGGAGAGATTAAAAAACCTATAGCTTATTTGATAATGCATTGATAAAAATTAGCTTAACTAGCAATTTGCTTATTCTCCTACAAATGTGGTTTTTAGTCCTACAGAAATTCTCCTCTCATCCTACAAACAATTTCATAAGCTTCTACATAACAATAAAAACATGGCATTACTTTTGAAATATATTTATTTAATACAATATTACTTATTAGGATGATTTCGAATTAGGAGGAGGTTGAGCGAAAGGAAATAAACAGCAGATTCTGATTATTACCAAGAAGAACGATATTTTCTGCGAGCAAGAATTTATTAGTTGTTGAATATTTTCACGTTGAAGTGGAATGACGATGACGATAGCGAAGAAGGACAAAGTGAAAAACTTTACCGACTGGACACGTGATGAAAAATTTATGGGGGAAATAATCGAGTGGCAAGGCACGATGACGCACCTTGCAGAAAAATCGCATACCTATTTTTTGGAACGACGGCGATGCCAGGGTTGGAATGCGCATACAAAGCAATTTACCTGCGTCAGCGAAGTCAAGTTACGCCACGTCACCTCAAAAATCCGGAGAGATTTTTAACGATATTTGGGAGATGGAATACAGTGGGGTAGCTACACGCAAAATTTCTCAGTAGCAATTAACGATGAAAAAAATTGCTATCCCTGCTGATCAGAACTTACTTTGAAAAATTCTTACAGCTCAACTGGTGAGTACAGTTCGTTAGCGTGGCGAACACCTATTCCATAATTTTAATTTACCAATAAAAAACCTCGCAGAAGCGAGGTTTTTTTATATTTAAATCACGACCCTGCATCGGCAGGATCGCTGAAATCTGATCAATTAAGCTTGATTCGCTTTTGCTTTGCGACGAGCAGCAAAACCAAGTAGACCGAGACCGGCAAGCATCATTGCGTAGGTTTCTGGTTCTGGAACTGGGGAGATGGTCTGCGGAACTGAAACACCTACCGACCCACCGAACCCGGCCCCCTTACCGCCAAAAGATTCACTTAAAACGGTCAGCTTTAGTGTTCCGTCAATCGATACATCATTAACGCCGTAGGTAAGGAATGTGGTGCCGAAAGAAGTAAATGAACCTGAATCTAAATTTACCCCATTCAGATTAGTACCTTCCAGCAACTTAAGGCCAGTAAATCTGAAAGACGAAGTGACTACAGCGCCTGCAGTAGCGAATAAAGAAGGGAAACTAGGTGAAAAAGTAAAGATGTCTTTGTAGAAACCCGCGGTAGCGTGTACCGCGTCGAAAGATCCGCTGTACTGCCCCAAGTTATCCATATCTTCAGTCAGGGCTATTATTGGTACGTTTGTTGTTGTGTAAACAGGAGCGGCGAATGCTGTTTGCGCAATAGACAGACTTGACAAAACAAATAGCGTTGCTGCAGCAACCGAAGAAAGTTTAAGTTTCATAATTATCTCGATAAAAAGGTTGGGGTTGGAGAATTTCTTTTTTGTGACATCAACCAAGATAATTATTCCTGGCTCGTACAGCAGGGTTAATAGTATACCAACACCCGAAAAAACAATAGATATTTTGATAACGCATTGAGAAAAATCACACTAGTTCACAATCAAGTCAAAATCTTACGCAGCGATTTCCGCAAGTCCTACAAAAACAAGTCAACATCCCTCGAAACATCACGCAAACTCCACCGAATTTGCTTATACGCATTCTGTCTAAGCCCAATTTGTAGGAATACCCGAACTGACTTAAAATACACCCCTCTGCGGCTGCCCGTTTTATGCTGCGTGAGCTCTCAGCGCGCTGAGTTACCACGCACAGCCCCTGCAACCCGCCTCACCTTTACAGAATCAGGATAGTTATGACCCACGTTGTCACCGAATCGTGCATCCAGTGCCGCTATACCGATTGCGTGGATGTCTGTCCGGTAGATTGTTTTCGCGAAGGCCCGAACTTTCTGTCGATCGACCCCGATGAATGCATCGATTGCGCCGTGTGCGTTGCCGAATGTCCGGTCAATGCGATTTACGCCGAAGAAGACGTACCGGCCGACCAGCAGCAGTTCATCAAATTGAATATCGAGTTGTCGCGCGGCTGGCCGTCCATCACGAAGACCAAGGCCGCCTTGCCTGAAGCCGATGATTTCAAAGACACGCCGCAAAAACTGCACTTGCTCAAGCGCTAACGCCACAACAGTACCAACCGTCAGACCATCTGTCTGGCGGACATTTATTGTTCAATGTAAAAGGAAGCACAACGTCGCATGCCTACCAGCGCCATTCTTGAATCAGGAGCCCTCGCCTCATCACCCTTACCAGTCACCACGTCCCACATGACCATCGAAACCGATGCCGTCATTATAGGTGCCGGACCGGTAGGACTGTTCCAGGTATTCGAACTGGGTCTGCTTGAAATCAAGGCACACGTCATTGACTCGTTATCGTCCGTGGGTGGGCAATGCGTCGAACTGTATCCGGACAAACCGATTTACGACATTCCCGCCGTGCCCGTGTGCACCGGTCAGGAATTGACCGACAACCTGCTCAAGCAGATCGAGCCGTTCGGCGCGACCTTCCATCTGAGTCAGGAAGTCACACTGGTTGAGAAGCGCGAAGACGGCCGCTTCAATCTGGAAACGTCAGCCGGTACGCGCTTCGTGACCAAGACAATCTTCATCGCCGCTGGGGTCGGCTCTTTCCAGCCGCGCACATTGAAGGTGGATGGTATCGACCAGTACGACAATACCCAACTACATTACCGCGTGCGCGACCCAGTACGTTTTGACGGCAAGAACATCGTCATTTGTGGCGGTGGTGATTCGGCACTCGACTGGGCACTCAATTTTGTCGGCAAGGCCGAATCGGTCATCCTGCTGCATCGCCGTGATGAGTTCCGCGCGGCACCGGCGTCGGTCGCAAAAATGCGTGAGCTGTGCGACAACTATGCAATGCAACTGATCATCGGCCAGGTGACCGGTTTTGAATCGGCTGCCGATGGCACGATGAGCGGCATCAAGGTCACCGGCGCCGATGGCGTGACACGTCGTTTGCCACTGGATTACCTGATGGTGTTTTTTGGCCTGTCGCCTAAACTCGGCCCGATCGCCGAATGGGGTCTGGACATCGAGCGCAAGCAGATCAAGGTGGGCACTGAAAAATTTGAAACCAATGTGCCGGGCATCTTTGCCGTTGGTGACATCAACACTTATCCGGGCAAGAAGAAACTGATCCTATCGGGATTTCACGAAGCCGCCTTGGCGGCATTTGGTGCCGCACCGTATATTTTCCCTGACAAGAAAATCCACATGCAGTACACGACGACATCGCCAAAGCTGCACAAGATTCTTGGTGTTGAAAGTCCGGTTTTTGACTAAATTATCATCGTAGTTGCGTAAAAGAGCATGACGTGTCTTCGGATGCCTCATGCTTTTTTTACATGAATTGCAATGAATTGCACACAATCTTTCTGCGTGCCGTACACTGCTGCGGCATGACAATTGAAGTAGTTAAAAATTATTAACTGGTAGTTTTAACTGCCCTGACAAATGCCTGCCCCCATGTCATGCTGGCTTTGCATTAGCCGGGACCGCACGTAAAAACATGCTGATTGATATTTAAAAAAAGATGTCACCACTTACGATACCTGCTGCGTTGATGAAAAAAACACAGAAAAAATCATCCTCCACTATTGGTTGATGGAAAAAATTACCGAATCATCCAGATCACATCCCGGATGAACTGGTCTAAGATGCAGTGCAACAACGTGAGTTCGACCCGATCGACACACGGCAATTACCGATGAGGCCATCATGCTCTACCACTTTCATGAAATGAACCGCAGCTTCATCAATCCCCTGATGCAATGGGCTGAAGCATCGGCAAAACTGTTTACTAATCCGGTTTCGCCATTGGCACACACGCCATTTTCCCAGCGCATCGCGGCAGGCTACGAACTGATGTTCCGCCTTGGTAAAGATTACGAGAAGCCACAGTTCGGCCTGACCTCGACCATGATCAACGGCGAAGCCGTCGGCATTCTCGAAGCGCCATCGACCGTCAAACCATTTTGTACTCTGCTGCACTTCGCCAAGAATCTGACAATCGCTGAACGCAAGGCGTTGAACCAGCCGAAAGTCCTGCTGGTAGCGCCGCTCTCCGGCCACCATTCGACCTTGTTGCGCGATACCGTGCGCGCCCTGCTGCCCGAGCATGATGTCTACATCACCGATTGGACCGATGCACGGATGGTGCCACTGGCTGCCGGGGCATTCCACCTGCATGACTACATTTATTATGTTCAGGATTTCATCCGTCAACTCGGCCCGGATGTGCATGTGATTTCGGTGTGCCAGCCAACCGTGCCGGTACTGGCCGCGATCTCGTTGATGGCGACCGCCAAAGACCCGATGCTGCCAAAAACCATGACGATGATGGGTGGTCCGATTGATCCACGCAAATCGCCGACCGAAGTCAACAACCTCGCCACCAAGAAGCCGTTTTCATGGTTCGAAAATACCGTGATCTATACGGTGCCACCGAACTATCCGGGCGCCGGTCGCAAGGTGTATCCGGGCTTTCTGCAGCATGCCGGTTTCGTTGCGATGAATCCGGATCGTCATGCACAAAGCCATTGGGATTTCTACATGCAATTGCGCAAGGGCGACGATGAGTCGGCTGAAGAGCATCGCAAGTTTTACGATGAATACAATGCGGTGCTCGACATGCCTTCCGAGTACTACTTAGAAACCATCAAGACCGTGTTTCAGGATTTCAATCTGCCATTGGGCACATGGGAAGTCGAAGGCAAGCTGGTACGCCCTCAAGACATCACGACCGTCGCGTTGCTGACCGTCGAAGGTGAACTCGATGATATCTCCGGTGCGGGCCAGACTCAGGCGGCGCACACGCTGTGCAGTGGCATTCCAGCCGACCAGCAGGAAGATTACATCGCTGAAGGTTGCGGCCACTACGGCATCTTTGCCGGACGCCGCTGGCGCGAACTGATCTGCCCGAAAGTCGGCGCATTCATCAAGGCGCATTCCTGATCCGTCACTGCATCATTGCCAAGCCGTTCACCTCCGGGTCGAACGGCTTTTTCATTTGGTGCGACTGAAGTCGGTGATGCCCGATATGCAGGATAATGCGGTCTTCGAAAAATCGATTGCTACCGTGTCGCACCTTGCCCTGAACTCCCTCGCCGATCGCATCGAAGATGCCCTGCCGCAAACCCAATGCACCAAGTGCGGGTACGCCGGATGCCGTCCGTACGCCGAAGCCATCGCCGATGGCAGTGCCGACATCAACCAGTGTCCGCCCGGCGGGCAGGAAGGTATCGTCAGATTGGCAAGTTTGTTGGGGCGCCCGGTACTCTCCCTCAATCCTGACCACGGCATTGAGCGGCCGCGCCCGGTCGCCGTCATCGATGAAGCACTGTGCATAGGCTGCACGCTGTGCATTCAGGCCTGCCCGGTCGATGCGATCGTCGGCGCCCCGAAGCTGATGCACACGGTCCTGCCCGACCTGTGTACCGGCTGCGATTTATGTGTGGCGCCCTGCCCGGTCGATTGCATTGCGATGGTGCCTGTCACCACCACGACCGGCTGGCAGGCATGGAGTCAGCAACAGGCCGACGAGGCACGATCCCGGCATGACTTGCGCACGGCGCGACTACTGCGCGAACAGCGCGACAATGACGCCCGGCTGCTCGCCAAAGCCGCTGCCAAACTCAAGGAAGTCGAGGCGGCACCGACGTTGTCCGCCGCCGACAGTGCTGAACGGGATCGCAAGAAGGCCATCATCCAGGCCGCCATCGAACGGGCCCGGATCAAGCGCGAAGCTGATGCCGGAGAAGCCGGATGAATGCCGAGAAACGCCGGATCATTTTCGAACGCTGGCAGGCGGCCAATCCCCATCCGGCCACCGAGCTGGAATACACCACGCCCTTTGAATTACTGATTGCGGTGCTGCTGTCGGCACAAGCGACCGATGTCGCCGTCAACAAGGCCACGCGCAAGCTCTATCCGATCGCCAGCACGCCAGCTGCCATCTACGCGCTGGGCGTTGACGGACTGATTCCGTATATCCAGACCATCGGCCTATATCGCAACAAGGCGAAGAACACAATAGAAACCTGCCGCTTGATCCTGACCGAACATGGCGGTCAGATACCGCGTGACCGAGCCGGCCTCGAAGCCCTGCCGGGTGTCGGCCGCAAGACTGCTAATGTCGTGTTGAATACCGCGTTTGGAGAACCGACCATTGCCGTCGACACGCATATATTCCGGGTCGGCAATCGCACCGGACTGGCCCCCGGCAAGGATGTCGACGTGGTTGAACACAAGCTAATGAAATTCGTGCCACGCGAGTTTTTGCAGGATGCCCATCACTGGATGATCCTGCATGGCCGCTACACTTGCATGGCACGCAGTCCGCAATGCTGGAACTGCATGATTGCGGACCTGTGCGATTACCGGGACAAGACCCCGGTCCCGGTCAAAGCCGTCTGATCAGATGACCGAGCAGGCATCCTCGAACGGCAGGCGTGGCGAACGGTCAAACAGTTTGCTGACATCGCCGTGGCCGATACTGCAGACAAAATTGACCTTGACGGTCGTGCCTTCGAAAAACGCGGCATCGACCTTGTCAGCATCAAATCCTGACATCGGCCCGACATCCAGCCCCAGCGCCCGTGCTGCCAATATGAAGTAGCCACCCTGCATCGATGAATTACGAAACGCCGTGGCGTCGATCAATGGCTGATTGCCAGCGAACCACGAGCGCGCATCGGCGTGCGGAAATAATTCCGGCAGCTTGTCGAGGAACGCCATATCCATGCCGATAATCGCCGTGACCGGTGCAGCCTTGACTTTGTCAGCATTCCCTGCAGCCATGCAGCCCGCCAGTCTGGCGCGTGCGTCGTCCGACTGCACGAAGACAATGCGTGCCGGTTCGCAATTGGCCGAAGTCGGGGCCCATTTCACGAGGTCGTACAGTTGCTCCAACTGCGCCTGACTGACAGGCTGGTCGAGCCAGCCGTTGTGGCTGCGAGCATCGAAAAACAAAGTGGCGAGGGTAGCTTGATCTAGCATGAAAGACTCCGGTAATAGTTAAACAGGCAACCATGGTAATCGAATCGGCAAAGCCACGTGCCCTCGTCAACCCCCGTACAATCACCGTTTTATCTTGGTACCCCCATCATGTTCACACCTTCACAGGATGATGTACGACGCTTCTTTTGCGCTACCTACGACAAACACCGCAGCGGTGCAATCCTCAGCCCGCTAGAAGCGATTGCACGCGATTGGATTGCGCAGCATCCCGAATATGCCAACGCGCTCGAAGACATTGATAGCGCTCTGGCCGCCGACTATTCGGTCGAACGCGGACAAAGTAATCCGTTCCTGCATTTGTCGATGCATCTTTCGATCGCCGAACAGGTCTCGATCGACCAGCCGCCTGGTATCCGCGCGGCATTCCTGACGCTGGCGCGCAAGCTCGACTCCGAACACGAGGCGCATCACCAAATCATGGAATGCCTCGGTGAAATGATGTGGACCGCGCAGCGCAGCGGTTTGCCACCGGATGGTGCGACCTATATCGAGAGTGTGCGGCGACGCTGCTAATAAAAAAAGCCACGACACATCGTGGCTTTTTTTATCGAACCGGAAGCAATCTTAATGCTTCACCATCACCAGCGACCCCGGCAAGCTATGCAAGTAAGCAGCGATATCAGCTATGTCCTGAGTCGATAGCGGCTTGGCCATACCACCCATGATCGCGTTGGCGCGACCATTGATGCTGTCCCCACCGCGCTTGTAAGCGACCAGTGCGTGCTTGAGGTAATCGGCATGCTGACCGGCCAATTTCGGATAAGTCGGATCGATCGGGCTGTTGTAGTCAGCACCGTGGCACGCCGCACAATTATATTTGGCAGTTAGTGCCTTGCCGTTATCGACATTACCAGCCGCACTGGCATTCATTGCAGCCACGCTGCAAAGCGCAAAGACCGCGCCGGCGAAAAATTTGTTCATCTGTGGGTCCCGGTTATTTTTTTTGCGAGTAGTAGGCGGCGACATCGACGATGTCCTGCTCGCTCAGGCTAGTGGCGATACCGCGCATCGATGGATGGGTGCGCTCACCTTTTTTGTAGGCGTGCAGCGCGCTCTCGATGTACTTGGCGGACTGGCCGCCGATCAATGGCACCGAATACACCTCAGGAAAAGTCGCCTTGTAACCCGAAATGCCATGACAGCCGACACATTGTGCGATCTTGTTTTCGGCAGCTTTGGCATCGCCAACAAGCTCGGCTGCGGCGGCGTAGTTGGCCAGTCCGGCCAGCACGAGAAGTGCAAGTAGTTTTTTCATGTCAGCTAGGGTAATTAATGCGAAAAAAACTCGGAACACAGACTGCCTGGGATCATCCACACGCTCTTGCAAGCCTGAGACTACCGTGCCGCCCGGCACCAAAACCAGCGAATTCTACCGCAAGAACTTCGCCCAGTCCACGATGGAAAATAGCTTTTCGGCGCCCGACTAGTGGCAGTCAGACCCAACTGAGTGTCAACTTTCTCGCTTATACTCGATTTTCCATTTTCCAACGGACCACTCACCATGCCGCCAGTTACACGCTTCGAAGGTTCCGACAGTTACGTTGCCACCGGCGACCTGAAACTCGCCGTCAACGCCGCCCTCACCTTGCAGCGCCCCTTGCTGATCAAGGGCGAACCCGGCACCGGCAAAACCATGCTGGCCGAAGAAGTCGCCGCTGCACTCGGCATGCCGCTACTGCAATGGCACATCAAGTCGACCACCAAGGCGCAGCAGGGTCTGTACGAATACGACGCCGTCTCGCGCCTGCGTGACTCGCAACTTGGCGACGAGCGTATCAAGGACATCGCCAACTACATCGTCAAGGGTGTGCTCTGGCAAGCCTTCACGGCCGACGAACAGGTCGTGCTGCTGATCGATGAAATCGACAAGGCCGACATCGAATTCCCGAACGACTTGCTGCGTGAACTCGACCGCATGGAATTCTATGTCTACGAGACGCGCGAGATGGTCAAGGCGAAGCACCGGCCTCTGGTCATCATCACCTCGAACAATGAAAAGGAATTGCCGGACGCCTTTTTGCGGCGCTGCTTCTTTCACTACATCAAATTTCCGGACAAGGACACGATGCAGCAGATCGTCGATGTCCACTATCCGACGCTGAAAAAAGACTTGCTAGCGCAAGCACTGCAAACATTTTACGAAGTGCGTGACGTCCCCGGCCTGAAGAAAAAACCGTCGACCTCTGAGCTACTCGACTGGCTCAAACTGCTACTGGCCGAAGACATTCCACCGGAAGCACTGCGCAGCAAGGATGCGAAATCGATTGTTCCGCCGCTGCATGGCGCGCTGCTGAAAAACGAACAGGACGTCCATCTCTTCGAGCGACTGGTGTTCATGTCACGCACCAATCGCTGAGCAATTGACGATGACTCCGATCGCTCCCGTCACGCTGGCTTTGCACGGCGTACGCTTGGAACCGATGACCATCGACCATGCGCCGGCACTAGCGACGGCCGCCGCAGATGGCGAACTCTGGACCCTGCGCGTGACCTCGGCACCGGCCCCCGCCGATGAAGCTGCGTACATCGCCACCGCACTCAATGATGGCGCGCGTCTGCCTTTCGTCGTGCGAGACATGGCCAGCGATACCGTCATCGGCACGACCAGTTATCACGATATCGTGCACGCCTTGGGTCGGGTCGAAATCGGCCACACCTGGTATGCCAAAACCTGGCAACGCACCCACGTCAACACCACCTGTAAATGGCTGTTGTTGCGTCATGCGTTCGAGGTGCTTGGCTGCGGCGTGGTCGGTTTTCGTGCGGATAATTTCAATCTGATTTCGCAAGCGGCGATCGTCCGGCTCGGCGCCAAACGCGACGGCGTCATCCGCCATCACGCACTGCGTCGCGACGGCACCGTGCGCGATACGGTGATGTTCAGCATTGTCGCCGGCGAGTGGCCGGAAATTGACGCACACCTGACCTACCAACTGGCACAGCGAGGCAAACGATGCTGATCGATTTTTTCTTCACGCTCAAGGATGCGAAAATTCCGGTCTCGATCAAGGAATTCCTGATCCTGCTTGAAGCAATGCAAAAGAACGTCATCAGCAATTCGCTCGACGAATTTTATTATTTGTCGCGCATCACGCTGGTCAAGGATGAAGCCCACTTCGACAAGTTCGACCGCGCCTTCGGCCTGTACTTCAAAGGCATCGATGCGATCTTCGAGAAGAATCCGCAGATCCCGCTCGACTGGCTGGTCAAGCGCATGCAGCGCGAACTGACCGACGAGCAAAAAGCCGCACTGGAAAAATTCGGCTACGACAAACTGATGGACCGGCTCAAGGACTTGCTGGCCGAGCAAAAAGAGCGTCACGAAGGCGGCAACAAGTGGATAGGTACTGGCGGCACCTCACCGTTCGGCCACGGCGGCACCAATCCCGAAGGCATCCGCATCGGTGGCGAAGGCGGCAACCGCACCGCTGTCAAAGTATGGGAAGCGCGCAGCTATCGCGATTACGATGCCGAACGCGAACTCGGCACCCGCAACATCAAGGTCGCGTTGCGCCGCCTGCGCAAGTTTGCGCGCGAAGGAGCTGAAGAAGAACTCGCACTCGATGCCACCATCCGCGCCACCGCCAACAACGCCGGCTACCTCGACATCAAGATGCAGCCCGAGCGCAAGAACAAGATCAAGGTCTTGATGTTGCTTGATGTCGGCGGCACGATGGATGATCACATCGCCCGCACTGAAGAACTGTTCTCGGCATCGAAGACCGAATTCAAGAACATGGAGTTTTTTTACTTCCACAACTGCGTCTACGATTACCTGTGGAAGAACAACCGGCGCCGCCACGCCGAGCGTTTTCCGACTTGGGACATCCTGCGCAAATACCCGGCCGACACCAAGTTGATCTTCGTCGGCGATGCCACGATGAGCCCCTACGAAATCCTGCAGGCTGGCGGTTCGGTCGAATACAACAACGAAGAAGCCGGTGCCGCGTGGCTGCAGCGCTTCACCCACGCCTTTCCGAAATTCATCTGGCTCAATCCCGAACCCGAGGGCCTGTGGCAGTACCGGCAATCAATTGCGGTGATCAAGCAATTGATGAATGACCGGATGTTCCCGGTGACGATAGAAGGACTGGAGCGGGGGATGCGGTTGTTGAGCAAGTGAGGTGTGGCGACGCCACGTAGGGTGGGCACAGGGGTATCGTGCCCACGCGAATGCCACAACAGAAGCCAAGAATTGGCGTGCACATCTGACTCGCACGCGTGGGCACAAAACACCGTGCCCACCCTACCAAACTGCGAACTCATCCGGTGCAATAACCAAAGGGCATTGCACCAAATGCACCGCTGACCATCGTCAAGACCCATGGAGCACAAAATTCAAGCTGCCAAGTCATAAGAAATACCGCCTTACTGGAAGCCTTTCAACGCCCTACCGTCGCACCACCCCAACTATTTTCCCCGCGCCAAATCCCCCACCCCCGCAAACCCCATTAGAATGCACTGCACAAACACCCCGCCCACCAGCAACAAAGTCACTAGAGCACTAACCTGAATGGCCACAAAGAAAACTGCCCCCTCCGATTACAGCGAATCATCCATCCGGGTTCTGAAAGGACTCGAGCCGGTCAAGCAGCGTCCCGGCATGTACACGCGGACCGAAAATCCGCTGCACATCATCCAGGAAGTCATCGACAACGCCTCCGATGAAGCACTCGGCGGCTATTGCAAGCACATCACCGTCACGCAAAATACCGATGGCAGCGTCACTGTCGATGACGACGGACGCGGCATTCCGGTCGGCATCCATCCCGAAGAAGGCGTACCGACGGTCGAGATCGTCTTCACCCGCTTGCACTCCGGCGGCAAGTTCGACAAAGGCAGCGGCGGCGCGTACGCGTTTTCTGGCGGTTTGCATGGCGTCGGCGTCTCGGTCACGAATGCGCTGTCGACCCGACTGGAAATCACGGTCTGGCGCGAAGGCGGCGTGCACAGCCTGGCCTTTGCCAGCGGCGACTTGATCGAACCAATCAGCACCCGTCCGATTGCCCGCGACGACAAAAAATCCGGCACCCGCGTCACCGCTTGGCCGGACCCCAAATACTTCGACTCCCCTGCCATCTCGCACTCCGAATTGCAGCGCTTGCTGCGCTCGAAAGCCGTGCTGCTGCCGGGCGTAAAAGTCACGCTGGTCAACGGCAAGACCGGTGAATCGCAGACCTGGCAATACGAGCAGGGCTTGCGCGGTTATCTGGTCGAATGTCTGGCGCAGGCAACCAGTTCGGACCCGCTGATTCCGCTGTTCGAAGGCGAGCAATATGCCGGCAAGGATGCCGAAGGATTTGCCGAAGGCGAAGGTGCGGCATGGGTTGTGGCATGGACCGAGGATGGTGGCGTGGTGCGTGAATCCTATGTCAACTTGATCCCGACCTCGGCTGGCGGCACCCATGAATCCGGTTTGCGCGAGGGCTTGTTCGGCGCGGTAAAAAGTTTCGCCGAGATGCACTCGCTGTTGCCCAAGGGCGTGAAACTATTGTCCGAAGATGTCTTCGCACGGGTCTCGTTCGTGCTGTCGGCCAAGGTGCTTGATCCGCAATTTCAGGGTCAGATCAAGGAGCGTCTGAACTCGCGCGATGCGGTCAAGCTGGTCTCCACGTTTGTGCGGCCGTCGCTCGAATTGTGGCTTAGCGAGCATGTCGAATACGGCAAGAAGCTGGCCGATCTGGTCATCAAGCAGGCGCAATCGCGGCTACGCTCATCCCAAAAAGTCGAAAAGAAAAAATCTTCCGGCGTGGCGGTATTGCCCGGCAAATTGACCGATTGCGAATCGAACGACATCAAGCGCAATGAGATTTTTCTGGTCGAGGGCGACTCGGCAGGCGGCTCTGCCAAGATGGGACGCGACAAGGAATTTCAGGCCATCCTGCCGTTACGCGGCAAGGTCCTCAACGCGTGGGAAACCGAGCGCGACCGACTCTTCGCCAACAATGAAATCCATGATATCGCCGTCGCCATCGGCGTCGACCCGCATGGCAAGAACGACTCGCCGGACCTGAGCAATCTGCGCTATGGCCGCATCTGCATCCTCTCCGATGCGGACGTTGATGGCTCGCATATTCAGGTCCTGCTGCTGACCCTGTTCTTCAAGCACTTCCCGAAACTGATCGACCACGGTCATATCTGCATCGCGCGACCGCCGCTGTTCCGGGTTGATGCACCAGCGCGCGGCAAGAAGCCCGCGCAAAAAATCTATGCACTCGATGATGGCGAACTGGTCGCCATCGAAGACAAGCTGCGCAAGGATGGCGTCAAGGAAGGTGCATGGAGCATCTCGCGCTTCAAGGGGCTGGGCGAAATGAATGCCGAACAGTTGTGGGAAACCACGATGAATCCCGATACGCGACGCTTGCTGCCGGTGGCCTTCGGCGAATTCGATCTGATCTCGTCGGAAGAGCGCTTCAACATGTTGATGGGCAAAGGCGAAGCTGCCGCGCGGCGCGCGTGGATCGAAGAACACGGCAATGAAGCTGAAGCCGATATCTAAATTGACGTTAAAAGCCGCACTCGTGCTGGCAAGCTGCCTGCTGTCATCGGTCGCCCACGCCGATGTGTATGGCTACGTCGATGCACAAGGCGACACGCATTTTGCGACCGAAGCGCTGGATGAGCGCTATCAATTGTTCATCAAGGGTGACGGCGTATTCGATTCGTCGCAGCTGACGCTCGCGGCGCCGGAACCGCGCCGCACGCCATTGTTCAAAGTGTTGACCGAGCATCCGAGTCTGAAAAAATTCGAAGCCGTACTGGCGTCGGCAGCGGCTGAATTTAACGTGGATCTGGCCTTGATGAAAGCGATGATGGCCGCCGAATCGGGCTTCAATCCCGCGGCAATTTCACCGAAGGGCGCCATCGGCCTGATGCAGATCATGCCGGCCACTGCCGAGCGTTACGGACTAGTCGGCGATGAGAAAAAAAGCATCCAGCAAAAGCTGTTCGATCCGAAAACCAATGTGCGCCTCGCCGCGCGCTATCTGCGCGAACTGACTGCGCTGTTCCCGGACCAGCAAGCGCTAGTGATTGCCTCGTACAACGCCGGCGAAGGCGCGGTGCAGAAGTACCGCAACACGATTCCGCCGTATCCCGAGACGCGTAATTACGTCCGGCTAGTGACGCAGTTCTACCAGTTTTATGTGCCACAAGTGTCCGCGCTAGCCGCCGCCACGGAAGCGGCAGGCACCGGACGCATCCACCTGACTATTCCCGGGCGCAGCAACTTGCCTGCCCCGCTGACTCACACTGACAAATGATTTGATCAACATCCATGACTGAACAAGCCACCCTGTTTGACGGCGACACCCCGGAACCACCGGACGGACCCGAAACCCTGACGCTGGCGACCTTCGCCGAACGCGCTTATCTCGACTACGCGATCTCGGTAGTCAAAGGGCGCGCACTACCCGATGTCAGCGATGGCCAGAAGCCAGTGCAGCGTCGCATCCTGTATGCGATGAACCAGCTCGGCCTGAACGCCGCCGCCAAACCGCGCAAATCCGCGGCGGTGGTCGGCGACGTGCTGGGCAAATTGCATCCGCATGGCGACCAGTCGGTCTATGACGCGCTGGTGCGGATGGCGCAGGGCTTTTCGTTGCGCTATCCATTGATCGACGGTCAGGGCAACTTCGGTTCGCGCGATGGAGATGGCGCAGCGGCGATGCGTTACACCGAAGCGCGCCTGACACCGATCTCCAGTTTGCTGCTGGATGAAATTGATCTCGGCACGGTCGATTTCCAGCCCAATTACGATGGCTCGACCGAAGAGCCGTCGCTGCTGCCGGGACGCTTGCCGTTCGTGCTGCTCAATGGCGCCTCCGGCATCGCGGTGGGCATGGCCACCGAAATCCCGTCACACAATTTGCGTGAAGTCGCACAGGCTGCAGTGGCGATTATCCGCAATCCGGCGCTGACGCATGCCGAACTGATGGCCCTCATTCCCGGCCCGGATTTTCCGAGCGGCGGCCAGATCATCACATCGGCAGCAGCGCTGTCGGAGATGTACTCAACCGGGCGTGGCTCGCTGAAAGTACGGGCACTGTGGAAGATCGAAGAGATGGCGCGCGGTCAGTGGCAAGCAGTCGTCACCGAACTGCCGCACGGCACCTCGGCGCAAAAAGTACTCGAAGAAATTGAAGAGCTGACCAACCCGAAAATCAAGCTCGGCAAGAAAGCGCTATCGGCAGACCAGATGGCACAAAAGCAGCTGATGCTGTCGCTGCTCGACGCCGTGCGCGATGAATCCGGCCGCGAGGCGCCGGTGCGACTGGTGTTCGAACCGAAGTCGAAGAATCAGGACCAGACCGAATTCACCAACATGCTGCTGGCGCAAACCTCACTCGAAACCAGCGCCTCGATCAACCTCGTGATGATCGGTGGTGATGGTCGGCCGCGCCAGAAAGGGTTGGGCGACATCCTGCGCGAGTGGATCGCGTTCCGCTTCGATACCGTGACCCGGCGCAGCCATTTCCGCCTGAAAAAAGTCGAGGATCGCATTCACATCCTCGAAGGGCGCGAAACCATCCTGCTCAATATCGACGAAGTGATCCGCATCATCCGCGAATCGGACGAGCCGAAACCTGCGCTGATGGGTGCGTTCAAGTTATCCGACCGGCAGGCCGAAGACATCCTCGAAATCCGTCTGCGCCAATTGGCCCGCCTCGAAGCGATCAAGATCCAGCAAGAACTGGCCGGCTTGCGCACCGAAAAAAGTACGCTGGAAGAATTGCTGAATAACCCCGGCGCGATGAAGAAACTGATCATCAAGGAAATCGAAGCCGATGAAAAGCGCTTCGGTGACGCTCGCCGCACGCTAATCGAAGCCGCCGAAAAAGCCACTGTCGAACAGAAGGTGGTCGATGAACCGGTCACGGTGGTGATCTCGCAAAAAGGCTGGCTGCGCGCCCGCACGGCGCACGGTCACGACCCAGCCCAATTTACTTTCAAGGCAGGCGACGACTTGTACGGCACCTTCGAATGCCGGACGCTCGACACCTTGCTGGCATTCGGGTCCAACGGCCGTATCTATTCCATTGCCGTCTCTGCCCTGCCCGGCGCGCGTGGCGACGGCGCCCCGATCAGCGCGATGGTGGAACTGGCTAGCGGCAGCACCGTCCTGCATTACTTTGCCGGTAGCGCCGAGAGCACGATGTTGCTCGCCTCAACGGCCGGTTACGGCTTCGTTGCCCGCGCCGCCGACATGATCGGTCGCAACAAGGCCGGCAAAGCCTTCATCACGCTGGACGCCGGTGACTTGCCACTGCCACCACGCGTGCTAACGCCATCGGCGAGCGCCGTGGCCTGTCTGTCTGAACAGGGACGGCTGCTGGTGTTCGGCCTCGATGAACTCAAGACCATGAGCGGCGGTCGCGGCATGATCCTGATGGCCCTCGAAGACGGTGAAAAGCTACTCGCCGCGCAACCGGTCAGCCAGCGCGGTGTGGTCGTGTCCGGCATCGGGCGCGGCGGCAAAGCACAAGAGGTCAGCCTGTCGGCCACCGGTCTGGCCCTCCACATCGGCAAGCGTGCCCGCAAGGGTAAGGCGCTGGAATCCAAACTCAAGCCGCACACGTTATCGGCAATTTCTTGACGCCGCGCACTGCGCCAGCCAGGCGCTGGGCTGCGCTGGCCATGGCACTGCTGTGCATGGGCTGCGCGGTGGCCGAGCCGGCCACTGACGTACCGTCTTCGCATCACACCAAGGACGGCTTCAAGAACAATTATCTGGATGGTGCCATCAGCGGTGGTTCGTTCTTCAAGTGGCAATGGGAACGCATCACGCAAGGCTTGCCCAAGCCACCGGCGAACAATTACCAGTTCCCGGTCGACAGTCCGGACCTGCCGTGGCTGGCACAAAACCGCAGCATCACCAGCGCGACCTGGATCGGTCATGCAACGGTGCTCATGCAGGTCAACGGCGTCAATGTGCTGACCGACCCGATCTTTTCGGAACGCGCCTCGCCGGTCAGTTTCTATGGCCCGAAACGCAAGGTGCGCGTGCCGCTGACCATTGCGCAATTGCCGCATGTCGATGTGGTGCTGATCTCGCACAACCACTACGATCATCTGGATCGGCCTAGCGTGCAGCAGCTCAACCAGCAGGCCGGTGGACCGCCGCTGTTTCTGGTGCCACTCGGATTGAAGGCATGGATGGCCGACGCCGGCATCACCAATGTGCGCGAACTGGACTGGTGGCAGCAGGTCAGCGTCCCCGGACTCGACCTGCATCTGGTGCCGGTCCAGCATTGGTCGGCGCGCACACTGACCGACCGTTTCGAGACGCTGTGGGGCGGCTGGGTGGTGCGCACTGATGCCACTGCGACCAAACCGTTTTCGTTTTTCTTTGCCGGCGACACGGGCTATTCGGCCGACTTCACCGACATCGCCAAACGCTTCCCGACGACCGATCTGGCGCTGCTGCCGATCGGTGCGTACGCGCCGCGCTGGTTCATGGCACCCCAGCACGTCAACCCGACCGAAGCCGTGCGCATCCATCGCGACCTCCATGCGACACACTCGATCGGCATCCACTGGGGCACGTTCGAGCTGACCGACGAGCCACTCGATGAACCGCCAAAGGCGCTCATTGAGGCGCTCCAGAAGGCAGCCGTACCGGCCAGTCAATTCAGCGTACTGCGCCACGGCGAAACTGTTAAATTCTGAATCATGCCCATGCCGCCCATCATCCACAGCCTGCTCGAAACCGACCTCTACAAATTTACGATGTGGCAGGCGCTGCTGCATCGTCATCCTGATGCGCAGACCGAGTACGCCTTCACGTGCCGCAACACGCCAACGTATCCGCTGGCGCAGCTACAGACGGATGTCGAACGCGAAATCGATCACCTGTGCGGGCTCAGTTTTGCCGACGACGAACTGGCTTATCTGCGCAGCCTGCGCTACATGAAAAGTGACTTCGTCGATTTCCTGACGGTGTTCCGTTTTCAGCGCAAGTTCATCCACGTCGAGGTCGACGGCGAGACGCTGTCCATCCATGCGCGTGGTCCGCAGGTGCATGTCACCGGCTTCGAAATTTTTGTGCTGGCGATCGTCAATGAACTGTATTTCAGGCGCGCCGACCAAGCCGCTGCGCTGGTCGAGGGACGCCGCCGCTTGCAAGAAAAAATCACTCTGCTGACCGCGTTTGGCGACGAACCGGAGCGCAAGAATGCGTTTGCTTTTTTCGACTTCGGCCTGCGCCGGCGCTTCTCTGGCGCGTGGCATGACGAAGTCGTACGCACGCTGGCGACGCATGTGCCGCAGTACTTCAAGGGCACGTCGAATGTCTGGCTAGCGCGCAAATATGCGCTCACGCCAATCGGCACGATGGCGCACGAGTATCTGCAGTCGTATCAATCCTTCGGCGTACGGCTGCGCGATTTCCAGAAAGTCGCGCTCGAAGACTGGGTGCAGGAATACCGTGGCGACCTCGGCATCGCGCTCACCGATGCCGTCGGGATGGATGCCTTCCTGACCGACTTCGATCTGTATTTCGCCAAGCTGTTCGACGGCTTGCGCCATGATTCGGGCGACCCGGTCCTCTGGGGTGAAAAAGCGCTGACCCATTACGCCAAGCTGCGCGTCGATGCGCAAACCAAACGGCTGGTGTTTTCCGATGGCCTCGACCTGCCCCGTGCGCTGGCGCTCTACCGGCACTTTGCCGACCGCGTCCAGACCGGCTTTGGCATCGGCACCAATCTGACCAATGATGTCGGTCTGGTGCCGATCAATATCGTGATGAAGCTCATCATCTGCAACGACCAGCCGGTCGCCAAGCTGTCAGATTCACCGGGCAAGACGATGTGTACCGACGAAACTTTTCTGGCGTATTTGCGGCAGGTGTTTCATCACCAGGCACTTCACTGACGCGCCCCTCTGAATCGGGCCGGCGCCTGATCGATGCTTAGTCGTGCATCGCCAGCGCCACCCGCGCCGCCGCCAGATCCCACGCCGCCTGCCCGACCGTCTTGAAGACCGGCAGCAAGGCCGACGCCGGCAAACCATTCTGTAACACCGAGGCCAAGCCGCGCACAGCGGTCCAATCGACCTGCGCTTGAATCAGATCACCGGCTTCATGCTGCGCGCCAGCGAGGTCATCGACAACGATCTGTCGCGCTTGCAGCAACGCCGCTGGAAACTCCGCCAGCTCTGGCTTGAAGGCACCAACGCCAATGGCCAGCGTGCTGGCATCGAGTTGCGCGGGAATGACCGGCGTGCGCGAGGTGGTCAGGGCGATGAGGATATCGGTGACGGGCACGTCGTTGAACGCACTCGACACGGCCGTCGCCATGATGTGTGGATGGCGCTGGCGCAGCGTGGCGCAAAATTGTTCGGCTTTGGCAACGTCACGTGCAGCGATCTGAAAATGGCCGACACCGAAAAATTCAATCAGCGCCTCGGCATGTGCCAGCGCCTGCACACCGGTACCGATCAGCAGCGCCGAGGTCGGCAGCCGCGGCAACAGCGTTTGAATGCCGAGCAACGTGACCGCCGCCGTACGGCGTGCGGTGACGGTCGGACCATCGAGCAGTGCCAGTCGCCGACCGGTTGCGGTATCAAAGACAATGACTTCACCCTGAATGGCCGGCAAGCCATGCCGCGCATTGTCCGGATGGACGGTCACCAGTTTGGTCACGCCAATATCGCTGGCGGTGGCCGGCATGCACAGCAGGACACCACCGCCATCCAGAGGAACCACCATCCGGTCCGGCGAGCGGATTTGCCCCGATGCCAGTTCCTGCGCGGCCAGTGCGATGGCCGGTACCAGTTGTGCGTAAGGCAGCGCGTGCGCAGTCTGCTCGGCGTTGAATGTGCGTAGGGTCAGCATTGTGCAGCGATCAGTTTGCCGAGCTTTTCGATGCCTTCGCGGATGCGTTCCGGCGTGACGGTAACGAAGCTCAGGCGCAGCGTGTTGCGCACCGGGTCAGTCGCATAAAACGGTGCGCCGGGTACGAAGGCGACGTTTTGCGCAATCGCTTGGTCGAGCAATTGCATGCTGTCGATCTGCGCCGGCAGCGTGACCCAGATGAACATGCCGCCTTCCGGTTGCGTCCACGTGACACCGGCCGGGAAAAACGCCGTGAGTGCGGCCAGCATCGCTGCGCAACGCTCGGCATACAGCGCGCGGATGGTCGGGATGTGCGTATCAAGAAATCCATCCTTGATCACTTCGTGCACCACCATTTGTGTCAGCGTTGCGGTGTGCAGGTCGGCGGCTTGCTTGGCTAGTTCCAGCTTGCGCACCAGTGCCACCGGCGCCACCACGTACCCGAGACGAATGCCTGGCGTCAGTGTTTTTGAAAACGATCCCATGTAGATCACGCCTTCGGGATGCATGGTCAGCATCTTCGGCAGCGGTGCGGCACGGTAACTCAAGGCGCCATACGGATCGTCTTCGATTAACGGCAAGCCCAGCCGGGCACACGTATCGACCAGCGCAATGCGGCGCTCAAGCGAGAGCGTGCGACCGGTAGGATTCTGAAAATTAGGCAAGGCATACAGCAAGCGGGCGCCAGGGGCCACCGATGGCACTGCCTCCGGCAGCAAACCGGCCTCATCGCTCGGCAACGAAACAAACTCGGGGCCGTAGACCGAAAAGGCTTGCAGCGCACCGAGGTAACTCGGGGTCTCGACCAGCACCTTGCTGCCTTCATCGATCAGCACCTTGCCGATCAGATCGAGCGCCTGCTGCGAGCCCGATACCATCAGCACCTGCTCCGGCGCTATCGTCGCGCCGGGAATCGACAGCGAATTAGCCACCCATTCGCGCAGCGGCAGATAGCCGTCGGTCGGTCCGTATTGCAGCGCGACCCGGCCATTTGTCGACAGGACCTTGTCGAACGCGGCCTGCATGCGCGCGATTGGAAACGTGTCCGGCGACGGCAAGCCACCGGCAAATGAAATGACTTCCGGCCGTACCGCGATCTTCAGGATTTCGCGGATGACGGAGCCTTGCATCCGTGACGCGCGTTCGGCGAAATGCCAGGACAGTGGGGTCGATTGGAGAATGGGCATGATGGTCTCGGGATGGAAAAGGGATTCAGGCTGGCTTGTGGCTGCCTTCGGAACGAACGGCGCCGGATAGGTGCCATTCGCTATGCATCAGCAACGATCAGGCCGGACGAATCTCGGCAATCATTTCAATTTCGACGCACGCGCCCATCGGGATTTGTGCGACACCGAAGGCCGAACGGGCATGCTTGCCCTGCTCGCCAAACAGTTCGCCGATCAGCTCCGACGCACCGTTGGTGACCAGGTGCTGCTCGGTATAGTCGCCGGTCGAATTGACCAGACTCATCAGCTTGACGATACGCGTGACACGGTTGAGGTCGCCGCCACAAGCTGACTGCAAAGTCGCGAGCAGGTCGATGGCGATGCCGCGTGCAGCCAGTTTGCCTTCTTCGGTGGTGATGTTCTTGCCGAACTGACCGACCCAGACCTTGCCGTCTTTCTTGGCGAGATGACCAGACAGGAACACGGTGTTGCCGGTCTGAACCGCCATCACATAGGCAGCAGCCGGTGCAGCGGTGGCGGGCAGTTCGATATTGAGGGCGCTCAGTTTGTCGTAGACGGACATGGTGGTCTCCAGAAAAAAGATTGCCGGCGGCACCTGCCACCGGCCAATAGAAATTTGCTCATGCATTATCGCCAGTATACGGCAGCAGCTTTCATATCCAGATCGCCGCTGCCGCATACAACGTCAGCACGACCATCACAACGCAAAATACGCGCTGCCATTTTGGCTGTGCCAGATAGCGCCGCAGCACCGAACCGGCACCGGCCCAGACCGCAATACACGGCAGATTGACTGCACAAAATACCAGACAGAACAGCGCAATGGCCAGCGCCACCGGCTGCACTTCCGGCAGGAAGGCCGCCACGCCGGTGACAGCCATGACCCAGGCTTTCGGATTGGCAAACTGGAACAGGGCGGCGCCAAGAAAACTCATCGGCTGCTGATCCTCGCCCTCGTTCTTGCGAAACGCAATGCGGCGCAATTGCCAGGCCAGATACACCAGATAACCGGAGCCAGCGATCTTGAGCCCAAGGTGCAGCGCCGGCACCGCCAGAATCAGGCTACCGATGCCCATCGCGCACAACGCCAGCATCACGCCAAAACCGAACGCAATACCGAGCATGTGCGGAATCGAGCGCAGGAAGCCGAAGCGTATGCCCGACGAGGTCAGCATGATGTTGTTGGGCCCCGGCGTGATCGACGAGACGAAGGCAAACAAGGCGAGCGGAAGAAGGGATTGCATTCAGGGTACCGGTTGGGACATCAGCACGGCAGCAAACTGGTCGTGGTCAACATTGCCACCGCACAGCGGCAGGCCGACTTGCTTGCCCGCGAGTTGATCGCGCAATTGCATCGCGGCGGCGAGTGCAGCGGCACCAGCACCTTCGGCGACGTTGTGGGTGGCGACGAAAAATAATCGCATGGCCGCCGCCACTTCGTCATCGGTCACGGCGACGACCTGATCGACATGCTGCAGGATGATCGCCAGCGACTCCGCATCAGGTACCCGGCAAGCCATGCCATCGGCAATCACGGTCGAGACCGGTGACTCCTGATGGCGCTTCTGTTCGAACGAGCGCTGGTAGGCCAGCGCATGCGCCGACACCACGCCGATGATGCGGGTCGACAGGCCAAGCGCATTGCGCGCAGCCACCGCGCCGCAAATGCCCGAGCCTTGCCCGATCGGCACGAACAGTACGTCCAGACCGGGCTGCGCGCGCAACAATTCGGTCCAGTAACTGGCGACACCGCTGACGAGATCGCGATGAAACGACGGGATCATGTGCAAGTCACGCTCGGTGGCAAGGCGCGCGGCATGCTCGCGGCTGTCCTGGAATTCGGCACCATGTTCGACCAGCGTCACGCCGAGTGCGCGCATCGCGGCATTTTTTTCCTTGCTGTTGCGCAGCGGGACCACGATGGTGGCCTGCAGTCCATGGCGACGTGCCGCGAACCCGATCGACTGGCCATGATTGCCCCGTGTGGCCGAAATCACACCCCGCACGTGCGGTGCACGGCGGGTCAGCGCATCGAGGTAGACCAGTCCACCACGCACCTTGAAGGCACCGGTCGGGCCATGGTTTTCGTGCTTGATCCAGGCTTGCGTACCCAGCGCTGCATTGATCAGCGGCCACGAGTATTGCGGGGTCGGCGGCATGGCGCGATAGACGACGGCAGCGGCGGCATCGAGTTCGGTCAGGGTGGGCAGCAACAATGACAAGGAGTCGGACATAAGCGCTTTCGTAGTGAGGCATTATCGTAATCGACAACACCAGTACAGCACCAGTACAATTGACCATTCATTTCATTAGACTGTCACGGTGCCATGGCCAGTACAAATCCTCCACTCCTCTCGCGCGACAGCGCCGAATCGCTGGTCGAACAGATCGTCCGTTCGGTTGGCTTGCGCATCGATGACAAGCTCTTGCGCACCGGTGCGCGAATGCCATCGATCCGGCAGTTTTCGGACTTGCATGAGGTCTCGCGCTTTACGGTGGTGGAAGCCTATGACAGGCTGGTCGCCAAAGGTTATCTGGAATCGCGCCGTGGCTCCGGTTTTTATGTGCGCGAACGGCATGCGATGGCCAGTGTCGGACGACATCCGGATGCCTCGGCTACGACGCCGCCCAAGCTCGATGTGGTCTGGCTGGTACGCAACATGTTCCGTCAGTTGCCACCACAAAAAATGCCCGGCAGCGGCTTGCTGCCAAACGACTGGCTCGATGCTGACCTGATCGGCAATGCGCTGCGCTCGGTCGGTCGCAGCAACCAGAATCTGCTGCTGCAATACGGCGTGCCGCAGGGTTTTTTACCGCTGCGTCAGCAATTACAACTGAAGCTGGCCGAGCTCGACATCGCCGCCACGCCCGAGCAGTTCATCACCACCACGGGCGTGACACAAGGGCTGGATCTGGTGGCACGGCATTTTTTACAACCGGGTGACACCATCTTTGTCGACGACCCGGCCTGGTTTTTGATGTTCGGTTCGTTCTCACTGCTCGGCGCCAAGGTGATCGGCATCCCGCGTTTGGCCGATGGCCCCGATATCGCGCGCCTCACCGAGATGGCTGCGCTGCACAAACCGCGCCTGTACGTGATCAATTCGGTACTGCACAACCCGAGCTCGACGTCGCTGTCTGCCGCCAAAGCTTTCCAGATCCTGCGCTTGGCCGAGCAGCACGACTTCATGATCGTCGAGGACGATATCTACTGCGACATGCATGCCGGTGGCGCCACCCGTATTGCCGCACTAGACCAGTTGCAGCGGGTGATTTACCTCGGCGGATTTTCGAAAACGCTGGCGGCCAATCTGCGCGTCGGCTTCATTGCTACCTCGCCTGACCTCGCCGTCCAATTGGCCGACCGCAAGATCCTGTCGACGCTGACCACCAGCGAAATCGGCGAGCGCGTGGTCTACAAGATTCTGTCCGAAGGCCGCTATCGCAAGCATCTGGACCGCCTGCGCAGCCGCCTCGACAGCGTGCGCGACAAGACCATACGCCGACTCGACAGCATCGGCATCCGCGTTGATACCGGCAGTACCAGCGGCATGTTCGTCTGGGTCGATGCCGGCTGCGACACCAATGCGCTGACCGAAAAAGCGATGACCGAAGGCATGTTGCTGGCACCGGGCTGCCTGTTTTCGCCACGCCAGTTGCCATCACAGCGGATGCGGATCAATGTGGCAACGATGGCGGATGCGGCGGTGTGGCGGTTTCTGGAGCGGGAGGTGGGAGCGGCGCGGGGATGATTGGCGACGCCAGCACCGTTACAAAATCCTTGCACCCATCTGCTTCACGATCCCGACAATTTTCAACTGCAGCCGCTCAACCATGAGCATGTCGGACGGACTGAGATCATGACCAATTTCATTGGCTGCCAGCCTCACAGCGGCTTCGACCTTCCTGGCCATGTCGCCAGCAATCGACAGCAAATATTTCGGCGCGATATCCAGCGCTTGCGCTAGCAACTGAACTTGTGGAGCACCAATTTTTCCGGGCAGGTTTTCCCCGCCGATCCGGAAAGCAAACTGTCTGCCCAGACCAGCATAAACCCGCGTACTCATCAAATCGTAAAACGGTGCCAAGCGAGGACCGTCTGGCGTGGCCAGGATTGACAGGTTCTTTGCGTGGCTATCGTTGTTCCCTACGTACAAATTGAAAAACAGCCAGCGCAGCAATTGTCGCTGGCCGACTGGCAGCAACGCAGTGCACCCTGGCGTGTCACCACCAATGATCGACAACAATCCGAAGACCGACGACACGGGATAACGCACGCTAATCAGTCTGCGCTGGTCACCCTCCGGTAACAGATTCTCGAAAAATGCATGGACAGCGGGTATGCTGATCTTGCCGGCTTGCAGCGGTATTTCTGGCGTCAGCGCATGTGCCTCCACACGTTCCAGCCACGTAGTATCTTAGGCGAAGGCCAGCGGCTGGTCGTTGTAGAGCGTACCGACCAGCACCGACTCCATGAATACCGCAAGCGCGTTGCCGCCGCCTGCCGGTGTCATCGCGCTACGCCCTTCTTCGCAACGACCAACTCCAGCCCGAGCAAGGCCATCACATCCAGTGTTTTTTGAAGCTGGATGGTCGGCTTGCCGTTTTCGAGATCGACCAGAAAACGCGTGCCGGTCTTCGCCAGTCCGGCAATATCGGCCTGAGTCAGGCCCTGTTCCTTGCGCGTCTGGCGCACCAGCGAACCGAGTTCCAGGACTGAAGCGATGACGGGTTGCGTCGGGATTTTTTTACCGTTCGGGTCATTTTTCATGATGAGCTTGTCTTTGGGAGCAAAGTTTTACCGTTCGGTAAAGAATAGCGCAATAAACGGCTGGCGTACGTGTTTTATCCCGATCGGTAATAAATTTTATCGCCGTGACACACCTCTACGAACTATGCTGTTGTCTCTTGTCTCGCATCGGGAAACCCCCGATGCTGTCATGCGCCTCCTGTCTCTCCTTCCCTTCCCTCACTGGAGCACTCCATGAACCATCCAATCCGCTGGGGCATCCTCGGCACCGGGATCATTGCCCGCCAGTTTGCCGATGCCTTGCGCCATGTGCCGGATGCGCAGTTGCAGGCCATCGCATCGCGCCAGCACGCTACCGCACTGGCATTTGGCCGTGACTTCGCCGGTCCGACTTGTTACGGCAGCTACGCCGCATTGGTCTCCGATCCCGATGTCGATGTGATCTACATTGCCACGCCGCATCCGCTGCATGCCGAGAATATGCGGTTGTGCCTGCAGGCCGGCAAGCCGGTGCTATGCGAAAAGCCGTTCACGATGCATGCGGGGCAAGCATGCAATGTTGTTGCCCTGGCGCGCGAGAAAGGACTTTTCCTGATGGAGGCGATGTGGAGCCGGTTCCTGCCGGGCATCGTCGAAGCCAAGCGACTGGTCGATTCCGGCCTGATCGGCCCCGCGCAGCATGTGCAGGCTGATTTCGGTTATTACGCCGAGGTAGGGCCCGAGCACCGCTTGCTCGATCCGGCGCTGGGTGGCGGAGCCTTGCTGGATCTGGGGATTTATCCGCTGTCGATGGCAGCGTATTTTCTCGGGCCGGTAGCAACGACGCACGCGATCGCCGAACTCGGTGCGACCGGCGTCGATGAGCACACGGCGTTCACATTGCGTCATGCAGGGGGAGGATTGTCGTCGTGCTTTTGTTCGTTCCGGGTAACCACGCCGCGTGAGCTGGTGATCTCCGGGCCGCTGGGCTCGGTGCGTGTGGCAAAGCCGTTTTCCGAAGCAAGGCACATCACAATTGCACTCAGAGATGCCGAAGTGCGAACCCTGACGATGCCGTTAATCGGCAACGGCTATGCCCACGAAGCCATCGAAGTGGGACGTTGCCTGCGGGCCGGGCTACGGGAAAGTCCGGTCATGCCGCTGGACCAGACTGTCGCGTTGCTCGACAACCTGGACCAGATGCGCGGTCAGATCGGCCTGCGCTATCCGGCCGATGACGAGTAAAAGTAACGCAGGCGGGTGACGCGACGGCCGTTTAAGGAATCAGCCGCTCAGCACGCAGCTGGGCGAACAAGTCGGTAAACGAGTCCTCGGTCGATTGATAACCGGTGAAACCCAGCTTGCGGCTGCGGGTCATGTCGGTCATGACTTCAATCGGACGGCCGAGATCGAGATCGGAATGCCATGCCGATGCCAACCGGTTCAAGTCCGATTCGACCAGACCGTGGCGTTGGGCGATCTCGCGCCACACAGCGCGGTCGCCGGACATCGTCTCTTCAAGCGGACGGACGGTGCCATCGAACCCGGAAGCCTCGACACCGAACCACGCCGCCAACCGGCCCCATAGCCACTGCCAGCGGAACAGGTCTCCATTGGCGGTATTGAACGCGGTGTTGTGCGCCGCCTCGGTATCGGCCGCCCACACCAGTTGTCGCGCCAACTGGCGAGCATCGGTCACGTCAGAGAGTCCTTCCCACTGCGCTTGCGAACCCGGCCACTGGAACGGCCGGCCAGTTTCCTTGCAGATTGATGCATAGACCGCCAACGTCGTGCCCATGTTCATCGCATTGCCGACCGCCTTGCCGATCACGGTATGCGGGCGATGCACGTTCCAGCTGAAACCGTCGCGGGTGGCCGCTTTGAACAGCTCGTCTTCCTGCTCGTAATAGAAGTTCTCGACCGGCAAGCGCGGTTGCTCTTCGCGCAGCGGCGTCTGCGGCAACGCTCCCGCCTTGGCATAGGAATCGAACGGCCCCAGATAGTGCTTCAGACCGGTGACCAGCGAGACGTGCCGTACGGATTTTTTCGGTGCCAGCGCGGCCAGCACGTGGCGCACCAATGCGCCATTGACACGGATATTCGCCGCTTCCGTCTCTTGCCGCATCCACGTGGTGAGGAAAACGTTGGTCGGGGCGATGCCGGCCAGTGCCGTTTGCAAATTGGCCTGATCGAGCAGGTCGGCGGCGACTGGGCGCAGGCCGGGAACGTCATTGCGCGGATTGCGCGACAGGCCGTAAACAATCCAGCCCTGATCAATCAGTTCGGCGGCCACGTTGCTGCCACCAATCCCACTTGCACCCACTACTAAGGCTGTTTTTTGCATGCTTAATCTCCAAATCTTCAATGGAGTAAGCTTACTGTAGAATTCTTTGGTGATAAACCACCTTTTATTCGTCACTTAGTAGACTAGAGATCGACAATGGCTCACGCAGAACAATTCACCGGTGTTGCCATCTTTGTCGCTGCGGCGCGCGCCGGCAGCTTCACCGCCGCGGCAGAACGACTTGGCATTACCAAGTCGGCGGTCGGCAAAAGTATCGCCCGACTCGAGCAACGCCTATCGATCAAGCTCTTCCATCGCACCACCCGAAAAATCACGTTAACCGTCGACGGCGCTGCTTACTTCGCCAGTTGCGCGATCGCGCTCGATGGCATCGCCGACGCCGAACTCGCGCTGCAAAACGGTCATCAAGTGCCCAGTGGACGCTTGCGTATCGACATGCCGGCAGCTTTCGGACGCGGCGTAATCTTGCCCATCCTGTCCGAACTCACGCAGACCTATCCGGAACTCACGCTCACGCTGACGTTCACCGACAACCTGATCGACCCGATCGAAGAAGGCATCGATTTGCTGATCCGTTTTGGCGAGATCAAGGAATCCGGTGGACTCGTCGCCAAGTTACTCACCCGCGAGCGCCTGCTGATCTGTGCCTCGCCGGCGTACCTGACCCGCAAAGGCGGCGCCCCAGCGTCGCTTGCCGACCTTGAGCAGCACGCGTGCATCGTCGGCTACCGACGCAATACGCCGATGCAGTGGCGCGCGATCGATGCCGATGGCAAGGAAATGCGTTTCGCGCCACCATCAACCTATGAAGTCGGCGATGGCGACGCCGTGCTGGCGATGGCATTGGCTGGATGCAGCATCTGCCAGTTGCCGTCGTTTCTGGTCAGGGAGCCCCTGCGCAGCGGCGCGCTAGTGAGCATGCTGGATGCGGTATCGACTTGCGAAAGCGAGATTTATGCAGTCTGGCCACAGACGCGCCATTTATTGCCGAAGCTCAGGAAGGTGATTGATGTGCTGGAGATAAAAGGGAGAACCGGTTTATTAAGTTAAAGTGCCATTATGAGAAATCAAATAATTTCTTCTTTTAAATTAACAATATCTTCAATATAAACAATTACAATAAACCAAGTAACGCTGCCTTCATGACTGCCTGAATTTTATTGACTGCGTTTAGTTTTTCAATCACGTTATTGATATGAAAATTAACTGTACTTGCTGAAATAATTAATATAAGTCCTATTTCGTAGGATGTTTTTCCGTCAGCTGTCCAGCGCATCACTTCTTTTTCACGCAAAGTCAGGCGAGACTGCGATTCAGGAAACTCTTTTGGCAAAATCAGATCGGTCATTCCAACCAACAGCATTTGGGCTAAATGCTGCATTCTTGAAATGGACATATCTAATTCGGCTTCATCAACATCCTGTGCGCTTCTGGAAAGGGAAATCATTCCTTTCGTTCCACGTGCATCCCATGCTGCTTGCGCCCATCCATACTTGATTCCGTGTAACTGGGCGTCCTCCCACATTGCAGGTTCTGCAGTAAAAGTTTTTTCATTCCACAGAATCGGAGCGAGAGAAAAAAGCCCGTGACGTACAGTAGGATCAATACTCAGATAATTTTTTATCTGGTAAGACTCCCACCACTTGGCTGGGAAATTATTGTGAACAATAAATTTTGGGTTATTGACCGGCAACGGCAATGCAATTCCAAAGCTGCAAAATTCAAAACCAATCTCTGCAGCCTTAAGGGAAAAATAATCAAAAAATTGCTTCTCGCTCAATTTTTTTGAGAGAACGTGAAAATCGTCTTCCTTCCACTGCTCCATTGATTCGCCTGACTCTCAAAGAGAAATTAACGGCATTTATTACCTCCATTTTTTCCTCAAAATGGCATTCGAAACCTGCATGTTATTAGTTTATAAACATCACATAGTACATTTTTTACAGGCAACAATCGAATAAAAAATCGCCCTGTATTTGTTAAACGGCACCTCCATATCGGCGGCTGCCACCATCCCGCAATACGACCCTTTAAATGTCTACCTAACAACTATGTGAGTACGATGCAAGGCGATCCTGAGCTTTAATGAAGGCGTCGGATTTATTGCCATCCCGACATCAATTAGGCAGTTAAGTTACATTTTTCGGCGCTGCCGTTTTAACTTTTACGATAGCCACACTTTAGGAACAGACATAGCGCATCAACAGCACACAGGAAAAAATTCGCTGCATCAGGGCTTCGGTCTGGATCACGCAGAACGGACTTCCAGAACTAGCCAGTCATTTCACCCTCCATTGAGCGACAGACATGAAACTGAAATCCATAGCAACAAAGATCGTCCTCTTCGTAATGATCTCGACCCTCTCCGGCCTACTTTATCGGGAGTACCTCCGATTACCGCCTGGTATCAACGAGCCACATCTGGTCAGCAACCCCGCCAAGGAACTGATCAATACAACCAAGCGCCTGTTGACAACGGAGAAGGTGATGGGCCCAACAGCGATGTACGGCTCACCGCGCAGCGGAATCGATGAAGCGTCGCAGCCGCAGGGATTCTAAGTACGGGCTTTATCCACCACTACGGGGTGAAATAGCTGTCCGCACACTGCGGACAGTTCCCGTTAAGGCTGGCTGTCTGCAAAATACGCTGCTAGGCCATCCCAGGAACACGCAACGCGCGCCACTGAATCGCACAATGGCCAGTAATAATAGCTAGTACTGACAACTGTCGGACGCCAGATCGTATCGGTCGACAATCTGCTCAGTTATCCCTGTGCGCGATCGCGTCATGGCGACCGCATCTTGAATTCACCCGCACCACCCCCAAGTTCCTCGACAGCAGCAACCACCATCCATTCCCACTCCCGAGGCCACAATGACCACAACCGAAAAGCAAACCCTTGGTTTCCAGACCGAAGTCACGCAACTGCTGCAGCTGATGATTCACTCGCTGTACTCGAACAAGGAAATTTTCTTGCGCGAGCTGATCTCGAATGCCTCCGACGCGGCTGACAAGCTACGCTTCGAAGGGATCAATAATGCCGCGCTGTACGAAGACGATGCCGAGTTGAAGATCACGGTCGGTTTCGACAAGACGGCACGTACGATTACCATTGCCGACAACGGCATCGGCATGAGCCGCGACGAAGCCATTGCGCATCTCGGTACGATTGCCAAATCCGGCACCAAGGATTTCTTTTCGCAGCTCTCCGGCGACCAGCAAAAAGACGCTGCGTTGATCGGCCAGTTCGGCGTCGGTTTTTATTCCGGCTTCATCGTCGCCGACCGCATCACGGTCGATACGCGTCGCGCCGGCTTGCCAGCCGCCGACGGTGTACGCTGGGAATCCGAAGGCGCCGGTGACTTCACCGTCGAAGCGGTCGATAAACCACAACGCGGTACTACGATCACGCTGCACCTGCGCGCTGATCAGGACGAGTTCCTGTCGGACTGGAAACTGAAGTCCATCATTCGCAAATACTCGGACCACATCTCGCTGCCGATTCAGATGCAGAAAGAAGAATGGGACGAAGAGAAGAAAGAATCCGTCGTCACCACCGAACTCGAGACGATCAATCAGGCCAGCGCTCTGTGGGCACGTAACCGTAACGAGATCACGCCGGAACAGTATGTGGAGTTTTACAAGCATGTCTCGCATGACTACGAAGCGCCACTGACCTATACGCATAACCGCGTCGAGGGCCGCAGTGAATATACGCAGCTGCTGTACATTCCGGCGCGTGCGCCGTTTGACCTGTGGGATCGCAACAAGCGCGGCGGCATCAAGCTGTACGTCAAGCGCGTATTCATCATGGACGATGCCGAGCAATTGATGCCGGTGTACCTGCGCTTCACCAAGGGCGTGATTGATTCGAACGACTTGCCACTCAACGTCTCGCGCGAGTTGTTGCAAGAATCCCGTGACGTCAAGGTCATCCGCGAAGGCTCGACCAAGCGCGTGCTGTCGATGCTGGAAGAACTGGCCAATAACGACGAGCAAGCTGAAAAAGACAAGTACGTCACGTTCTGGAGCGAGTTCGGCCAGGTCCTGAAAGAGGGCATAGGCGAAGACGCGACCAACAAGGACCGCATCGCCAAGTTGCTGCGTTTCTCGTCGACGCACACCGACGACAGCGCACAAACCACGTCGTTCGCCGATTACCTCGGCCGCATGAAAGAAGGCCAGGACAAGATTTATTACGCCACCGGTGAAACATTCACTGCAGCAAAGAACAGTCCGCACCTTGAAATTTTCCGCAAGAAAGGTGTCGAAGTCTTGCTGATGACAGACCGGGTTGACGAATGGATGCTGTCGTTCCTGACCGAATTCGAAGGCAAGGAACTGACCTCGGTCGCCAAAGGTGGCCTTGATCTGGGCAAACTCGAAGACGAGGCCGAGAAAAAGCAGCACGAAGAAACCGAAGTCCAGTACCACGAACTAGTCGCGAAAATGAAAACTGCGCTGGCCGACAAGGCCAAGGATGTGCGGGTCACGTTCCGCCTGACTGATTCACCCGCCTGTCTGGTGGCCGACGAGAATGAGCTGTCGGGCAATCTGATGCGCATGCTCAAAGCCGCTGGCCAGAGCGCACCGGATTCGAAACCCATTCTCGAAATCAACCCGGATCATCCGCTAGTGCAGCGCCTGAAATACGAAGAAGCCAAGTTCGATGACTGGTCCAACATCCTGTTCGACCAGGCCATGCTGGCCGAAGGCGGCGCGCTGACAGATCCGGCCGCGTTCGTGAAGCGGTTGAATGAACTGTTGTTGGGTATGGCTAGCCGATAAGGTAGTCAGGTAGGTCTGGCGGCCGGAAAAAACCGGCCAGGCTGACTAATGGCGTAATCACCTTCGGGTGGCTACGCCATTTTTTTTGGTCGTAGACCAGGGTAGGTCAACGGCTGGCGATCCTGTCGATGCACTCCATTGCACACCTGGAAACATGCGGCACCGGCGAGCTGGCATGCTCATGGCCAGAAGAGACGATTGGACAGCGACGCTGCGGAAGTACCGGGCTGAAGAAAGAAAAAATGACACGCCGCTCTGCCGACTGCAAACCGCCAGATCAGCGCCTGCTCCCACTTGCTAAAAGCGAGTTATTGAGCAGCCGCAAAGACCTGACCGAATTGCCAGAAGTGGATGACGAATCGCTCTGACCATGCCTCCAATGGGTAATGACGTCGTATATACATTGTCTATTCTCGCTACTGCAAGGGTCCTGCCATGTCTAAAGAAGCTGTTTTTGCGATGAAACTCGAATCGGAGTTACGCGCCGCCTTCATGGCTGCAGCACAAGCGTCGCATCGCCCTGCCTCACAGATCGTCCGAGACATGACGCGCGGGTTCGTCCAGAACCAGCACGATGCGCGTGACTACGACGAATTTTTGCGTGACAAGGTGGCGACAGTACGGCTGTCGATGCAGGCGGGATCTGGCAAGACGAACGACATGATCGAAGCACGATTTGCCGCGCGGCGTGCTGAATTGATCAGAAAAAACGAGGAATAAAAATCTGCTGGACACCAGAAGCGGAACAAGATCGAGAGGATATCTTCGACTATATTGCCCAAGACAACGAACAGGCCGCAGTGACCATGGATGCCCTGTTCAGCGACGTCGCGCATAACCTGACTGACTTTCCACAGATTGGTCGCATCGGACAAATTCCTGGTGCGCGCGAGTAGATTCCGCACGAAGGCTATCGCCTAGTAGACGAAATTGAAGGCGATACCGCGTGGCTACTTGCATTAGTAACTGATGTTACGCAGAGTGCCGTAGAAAGCATTTGATAGGCTTTCTGGATGAAAAAAGATGATCTTGATTTATATACCGATTATTTGCTGAGCACCTTTGGAGCGGCGACCGCCACCGGATTGTCTGCGATGGTCGAAGGCGACGTGAGTCACGACAGGATCACGCGGTTTTTGTCGGAGTAGGACTACACGTCCAAGGATTTGTGGCAACAGGTCAAGTCGACGGTGAGGATAGTTGAGAGCGCTGAGGGCGTGTTGATTTTTGACGACACGATTCAAGAGAAAGCGTGGACCGATGAAAGTGAATTGATGTGCTGGCACTACGACCATTGCAGCGGCCGCAATGTCAGGGGAATCAACCTTCTCAACGCGCTGTACCACTGCAACGGAACATCGATTCCGGTGGCATTCGAATTGGTGAAAAAGGCATTTCAATATTGCGACTTGAAGACCCGGCAGGTCAAACGCAAAGGTGATGTGACGAATAGCGAAATGATGCGCCAAATGATCGACACCTGTATTCACAACGCCTTGCAATTTCGTTTTGTGCTGATGGACAGTTGGTTTTCTTCGGAGGAGAACTTCGATTTCATTACGGGCAAGAGTAAGCATTTCATTTCCGCACTCAAGGGCAACCGACTGGTGGCACTCTCTGAAGAAGACAGGAAGAAAAAGCGTTTTGTACGAGTAGATGAGCTTGATTTTCCAGAGCAAACCGTAGTGCAAGGCTGGCTCAAGGGATATGCGAACGCAGTCCTTTTAGTACAGCAGGTCTTTACAAACAAAGACGGGAGCACCGGGATATTGCATCTGGTTTGCAGTGATTTGACTTGCGACTACGACGTCATCACCACGACCTACAAAAACGGTGGAAAGTGGAGGTGTTTCACAAATCTTTGAAATCCAACGCCAACTTGGCAAAGTCGCCAACCCGAACGGTACGAACCCAAAGTAACCACATCTTCATGTCGATTTGCGCTACTTTCAAGCTCGAATGCCTGAGCATTAAAAGCAAACTGAATCCCTTTGCGCTCTGTCGCAAGCTACTCATCAACGCATCGCGTACCGCCTATGCGCAACTTCAGCAACTTCAGGCGGCTGCGTAACATCAGTTA
>JBLHLW010000039.1:0-35920 GCA_047621345.1 Minisyncoccia bacterium
TGCCACAGCGTGTGCGTCCGCGTTGGCCGGACTAAATCAAATGGCAGCACTAAGTATGTAGAACTGTCTGTAGAGTACTCTTGGACGCGGGTTCGATTCCCGCCGCCTCCACCAAGAATTCGTTTTATGATGTTCCAAGATGTTCAAAAAGCCGCACTTCTCCCAATGAGAATGCGGCTTTTTCGTTTCAGGACGTCCCAAAGGATTCATTGCAATCCGACATGTTGTGACAGGATGCTCGACGGCAACCCCACTACCTGCCGACACGGTTACCGTCATGCCCCTTACCGACACTGCCATACTTAACAGCAAGTCCGCTGCGAGGCCCACTAAACTGAGCGAGGGCGGCGGGCTGTACATGCTTGCTCAATCCGAATGGCTCGCGCTGGTGGTGTCTCGACTACCGATTCCTGGGAAAAAAGGCGATTTCCGACATCACTCCGCCAGAATTATTGGCTGCGCTACGAAAGATCGAAGACCGAGGCGCACTGGAAACTGCACACAGAACAACGGGAAACGTCGGACAGGTTCTGCGATGATCAATTGGCCCACGCGGTGAATTGGCACCGGGGTAATTACGAAATCGATTTCCTCCGGCACATGGCCGCTGCAGCAAATCGCTTTTGGCGCAATTACGACCCATCCGATCCGAGCACAGCACCGACGGCTTGCCAAGCGGTCCAAAGCAATAGTCACCCGCACTCACGAAAAGCCAATACCGGCGAGGCTTCCCGTCTTTTTTAATCAATATCCCGCAGTCCACTGCGCCTATTAGCCAAGTAAGCAAAAAGGGGTAATGCGGCCAAGTTCAGCAACGCCTAAAGAGGCTATAGCATGGTCCATACAATCCGACGTCTTCCTGCAGTAAAAGCTGAAGCTGAAGCCGAATCCGGCTCGTCCCGTTCAACGATCGACCTTCGCATCCGGCAAGGTCTCTGGCCCAAGCCAGTCAAGCTTGGTACGCGCTCGATTGGGTGGCCCCGCATACGCCGTCAAAGCGCTCCTGGGCGCGTCGGTACAGGGCGCCAAGCGCAACGGAACTGCACAGCGTCGAAGTTATTCCTCAGCGGTGGGTGGTCGAGCGATCGTTTGCCTGGCTGGAAAGATGCCGGAGTGAAAAGCTGCAAACAAAAGATCAATACCAATCTGCAATTTGTCGCATCGGCATTTTTGACATTGTTACTGCGCAGATTGTGAACAGGCTCTTAGGCATGCGTCCCGCAAATCGCGAGCGCCTGCGACGGGTGAGGTGATGCGTCATGGGCCAATGAAAGCCATCTTTAATTATTGCCAATCAAATTAAAGAATGTTTTAATTTGCGGATGCACTAATAAAGGCAGCTTTCAATGGCACGTATAACGGGAACCTATGCGATTTCCACGACACTCGGCGAGTCTGTACGCGCATTCGTGCCCCATTCCTTGCCTCCGTCTGATCCAGACCTGTCACCGGAGGCGTTCACCGGCCTGAACCGGCAAGCCGAACTGGCACTTGCGCGGTTGGCGGGCGTGTCCGGCTTGGTGCCGTCAGTGGAGTGGTTGTTGTACAGCGCTATCCGCAAGGAAGCCCTGCTCACGTCGCAAATTGAGGGCACGCAAGCCACGCTGACCGACTTGTTTGATGAAGAAGCGGGTTTCAAGGTGAGCAATACCGACGACGTTGAGGAAGTCACCAACTACCTCCGCGCCTTCCGCTGGACTCAGGAGCAACTGCGCGATCCCAAAGGGCTGCCTATCAGCATGCGACTATTGTGCGGGGCACACCTACGCCTGCTTGACGGTGTCCGCGGTGCAGGCAAGCAACCGGGCGAGTTGCGCAGGTCGCAAAACTGGATCGGCGGTGCACGACCCGGCAATGCGGTATTTGTGCCTCCCCCGCCAGAGCGCGTAACCGAATTGCTGGCCGACATGGAGCAGTTCATTCATCGCGCCGCGACGAATTTTCCATCCTTGGTCAAGGTGGCGCTGATCCATGCGCAGTTTGAAACCATCCACCCCTTCCTTGACGGCAATGGACGTATTGGCCGCCTGCTGATCGCGGCGCTGTTCGAGCACTGGGGTTTGCTGGCAGAGCCGTTGATGTACCTGAGCGGCTATCTGAAGCAACATCAGGCTGAGTACTACCGTCGCTTGTCGGCTATCCGCACCGACGGTGATTGGGAGTCTTGGGTAAGTTTCTTTCTGGAAGGTATAGCGACTGCTGCTGCCGATGCAGAGAAGAGCATCATTGACGTTGCCAGTCTCGTGACCACCGACCGCAAGCGCCTGTTGCAATCCGCCAAGGCCGGCCCTGCGAGCTACCGGCTTTTCGAGATGTTGCCGATGATGCCGCGCTTCACCATCGAACGCGTTCGCCAGCAACTCGATACCAGCTTCCCGACCGCGACGGCTGCCGTCAAAGTGCTGCAAGATTTGGGCATCGTGTCGGAGATGACAGGACAGAAAAAGAACCGCAACTACCGTTATCAGGCGTATGTCGAACTGCTGAGCCGCTGATCTGACCCGCACATCCGCAGCATTGCTTTTAATCTTGGGAGTCCACAAAACGCGTGATCAGCCACACGCCACGAAATTGAAGGCATCAGATACTCCCTGAGCTTTCTTTGCCTAATATGATCACTTGGCAGCGACAAGCCCTTTGGTCAAGCGCGCATCACCCAACGCCGCGTAGCCACATTCGCCGCCAGCCCTACCTGCTTGGCAGGACATCGCTTACACCCCTAGTTTCATTGCCCATCATCAACCTAATTTCTGCTCTTTAATACCTTCTTAATATTTCCTCCGTAATCTCTTGCACACCGGACGCATTCAGCCCCGGTCTAAAGAGACCTGAAGGAACATCCATGAATACTATTCGTCCGACGCTCCACTGGCCGCTGCTGGCCTTGGTTAGCACAGCCCTTCTGGCCGGTTGCGGTGGTGGCGGCGGTAGCGCCACTCCCGTCACACCCACACCCCCAACGACGCAGACCTCCGCCGGCACATCCGTCTACGTCGGACCCATATCAGGCTTTGGGTCGGTGATCGTCAATGGCATGCGCTTTTCATCGGTCGGTGCAACGCTGGTCGATGATGACGCGAGCACGGTGAACTTGGACCAACTCAAGCTGGGAATGACGGTGCACGTCACCGGTGAAACCAATGACACTTCCCAAACAGGAACGGCAAGCCGCCTCGAACTAATCCACGGAACACGCGGTACGCTCAGCGCTATCGATGTCAATGCAGGCACCCTCGTCTTGCTGGGGCAACGCGTCGTGACCAGTACGTCCACCAACTATCAGGGCGTCAGTGGACTAGCGGCACTCACGGTTGGACAAGTGGTTGAAGTGTACGGCGCGCTGCAAGCCGATGGCAGTCTGCTGGCGACATTGATCGAAGCCAAGGCCACGTTGACCTCGGTGAATCTGACAGGTCGCATGGCGGCACTGGGCACCACGACATTTCAGGTAGGGTCGCTCACCGTGGACTTCAGCAAAGCAACCGTCAACGGTGTACTGGCCGATGGCAAGCGTGTCAAGGTCCGTGCGACTTCAGGTCCGGTTGGGAATGTTCTAACTGCCAGCTCTGTGAAGGTCTTCGAAAATAGCACGCTCTTCGGTAGCACAGTCACCAGCGGCGTGCGCCTCAAGCTCAAAGGCGTAGCCGACACGAATCCCGTCAATGGCGTGCTGACGGTGTCCGGTACCCAAGTCAATATATCCAAGGCGACCATCAAGGGAGCCAACACCACCGTGGTCGCCGGCCAGTTTCTTGAAGTCAAAGGTATCTGGGATGGCAGCGTTCTGCAGGCCAGTGAAGTCGAGCAGGAGGGCTACCGGGAAAGCCAGATCGGTGGTCGCAACGAGTTGTACGGCACCGTCAGAAGTATCACCGGCAGCATTGCCGTCGTTGATGGCGTCACGGTTGACTTGAGTACGGCAGTCTTCCAGCATGGCAGCCTCCAATTGGTCACAGTGGGAAGCTATGTTGAAATCAAGGGCAACGTGAGCGGAAACACACTGGTGGCAACCAAGATCGAACTCAAGACCAACAGCACCGCCAAGGACGTTGTCTACGAACAATCCGGCGTGATTCAGGGCTTCACATCGGTGGCCGGCTTCAAGCTCAACGGGTTGCAAATAGATGCTTCGCAAGCGGTCTTCGAACACGGTGTCGCCACCGACCTGGCCAACGGGATCTACATCGAAATCAAGGGTGCGCAAAACAGTAGCGGTGTGTTCGTCGCCACCAAGGTAGAAATCAAGACTGCCACACAAAGCTAAACGCGCTTCGCTGTTTGAACTACCTCAATGCCAACGGCGAGCCGTTGGCATTTTTTATGGCTTTCACGCAGGCTTCGGGTATAACTTCACGGTACCGACTCACATAGAAACGCATGCCTCTCGATTACCCTACTCTGGATCTGCTGCGCTTGTCCCATCCGGCTTGGCGATTACTGCGATCCGATCATGCTCCACTCATCGCCAGTTTTCTGGAGCGCGTCTTCATCACGCCGAACCTGCGCGTGATCGCCCAGTCCGACCTGGCCGAAGCGCTCGACGATGAACTGTTTGGCTTGCGCGAGCGCTACGGCGCCGACACCTACCCGAAACCCGCGCTTGACTATCTCAATGACTGGGCCAATACCGACAAGGGCTGGCTGCGTAAATTTTACGAGCAAGGTTCCGATGAACCACGTTTCGACCTGACACCCGCGACCGAAAAAGCCATCGCCTGGCTAGGGACGCTGGTAGCGCGCAGCTTCGTCGGTACCGAGTCACGCTTACTGACGCTGTTCGATCTGCTCAAGCAAATCAACAGCGGCAGCGACGCCGATCCGGCCACGCGACTGGCGCAATTGCACCAGCAGCGCGACGCCATCGATGCCGACATCGGTCGCGTGCTGGCCGGCGATGTCGCACTGCTCGACGACACGGCACTGAAAGATCGCTTCCAGCAATTCATGGCGTTGGCCCGTGAACTGCTGACGGACTTCCGCGAAGTTGAGCACAATTTTCGTGGACTCGACCGACGCGTGCGCGAGCGCATCGCCCTGTGGGATGGTGCCAAAGGCGCGCTGCTCGAGCAAATCATGGGCGAGCGTGATGCAATTGCCGATTCGGATCAGGGCAAGAGCTTTCGTGCATTTTGGGATTTCCTGATGTCGAGCAGCCGACAGGAAGAGTTATCGACACTGCTCGACCGCGTGCTGGCGCTGGCGCCCGTGGCCGAGCTAAAGCCGGATGCACGTATCCGGCGCGTACACTATGACTGGCTTGAAGCCGGCGAACACACGCAACGCACGGTGGCACATCTCTCGCAGCAATTGCGCCGTTTCCTCGATGATCAGGCCTGGCTGGAAAACCGTCGCATCATGGACATCCTGCGCGGCATCGAAGTCCATGCGCTCGCTGTGCGCGATACGCCGCCGACAGGGGTCATCATGGAGATCGACGATACCGCCGCCGACCTCGAGTTGCCGATGGAGCGGCCACTATTTTCACCATCCATCAAACCGGTCATCACCGATGTCGCACTGGAGTCCGGCGCCGACGACACATCCGAGGCGACGCTGCAGACGCTGTACGCGCAAGTCGTCATCGACAAACCGCAGCTGGTCAGGCAAGTGCGCCACGCGCTGCAAGACCGGACGCAAGTGACACTGCGCGAAGTCTGCGCGCTGCATCCGTTGCAGCACGGACTAGCCGAGCTGGTGGCCTACCTGCAGCTAGCCAGCGATACCTTGACGAGCATCGTCGACGAAGATGCCAGCGAACCTATCGTCTGGAACCGCATCGGTGATGACGGCCAGGTACTCTACAAACAAGCGATCCTGCCGCGCGTGATTTTTTTGAGGTAACAATGACTGACGAAACCCAACGGGATGCGCAACCCTCTCCCGACAGCGCCGACTTGTCTGCACTCGTGATCATGCTGCTCAAGGGCGTGTTGTATCAGGATGGCGATGCCGGTCTCTGGAATGGCTTGCTGAACTTGCAGGCCCGCGTGCGCGACTATGTGCTGGTACTTGGCCTTGAACTGGTGCTCGACGAGGCCGAAGGCTATGCTTTCCTGCGCTCACGCACAATCGACGGGGACGACGACGCACCGAAGTTACCGCGACTGGTGGCACGTAGGCCGCTATCGTTTCCAGTCAGTCTGTTACTGGCATTGTTGCGCAAAAAAATGGCCGAGTTTGACGCCAGCGGCGGCGAAATCCGACTGATACTCGAGCGCGATGCCATCGTCGATCTGATCCGCCTGTTCCTGCCAGACAGTAGCAACGAAGTGCGTCTGATCGATCAGGTCGATACCCACATCAACAAAATTGTCGAGCTAGGCTTTCTGCGCAAACTCAAGGCTGGTCCGCCCGCCTTCGAAGTGCGCCGCATCCTCAAAGCCTTCGTCGATGCGCAATGGCTGGCCGAATTCGATACCCGACTGGCCGCCTACCGACTCACGCTCAACGGAACGGCCTCCCATGACTAAATCCGTCGAACAAGAGACGCTCGGCATGGACTTTTCCGCCGATGACACCCTCTCCGGCTTCCGGCTGCAGCGCCTGGAAGTATTCAACTGGGGCACCTTCGATGGCCGGGTCTGGTCGCTCGATCCGGCCGGCAAAAATGCGCTGCTAACCGGCGATATCGGCTCCGGAAAATCGACCCTGGTCGATGCGGTCACGACACTGCTGGTGCCGTCCCACAAAATCGCCTACAACAAGGCCGCCGGTGCCGACAACAAGGAACGCACGCTGCGCTCCTATGTGCTGGGTCATTACAAATCCGAGCGCAATGATGGCAGCGGCAATGCCAAGCCGGTCGCACTGCGTGATCACAACAACTATTCCGTGGTCCTCGGCGTCTTCCATAACGCCGGCTACGACCAGACCATCACGCTGGCGCAAGTGTTCTGGATGAAGGATGCACAAGGCCAGCCGGCACGCTTTTTTGTCGGCGCCGAAAGAGCGCTGACCATCGCCACCGACTTCGCTCAATTTGGTACCGACATCGGCGCGCTACGCAAAAGATTGCGTGCGGCAGGTGCCGATATCTTCGACACGTTCCCACCGTATGCCGCCTGGTTTCGGCGTCGCTTCGGCATTGAAAACGATCAGGCGCTAGAACTATTCCATCAAACTGTGTCGATGAAATCAGTCGGCAACCTGACCGACTTCGTGCGCAACCACATGCTCGAGCCGTTCGATATTGCGCCACGCATTGCGGCGCTGATCAGCCATTTCGATGACTTGAATCGTGCTCATGAGGCGGTACTAAAAGCCAAGCGGCAAGTCGCGTTGCTCACGCCGCTGGTCGCCGATTGCGCGCGCCACACTGCACTGATCGCCACATCCGACGACCTGCGCGCTTGCCGCGACGCACTGCGCAGTTACTTCGCCAGCCTCAAGCGCGAGTTGCTCGACAAGCGTCTTGCCAGCCTGGTCGATGAATGGACCCGGCAAGACCATCAAGTCCGCCGCCTGAGCCAGCTGCAAGCCGAGCGCCGCAGCGAAGAAAGCGACCTGCGTCGCAGCATTGCCGATAACGGCGGCGACCGGCTCGAACGACTGGCCACCGAGATCACGCGCAAGAGCAGCGAGCGCGATGCACGCGAACGCAAATCGCGCCGCTATGCCGAACTCGCGCGTGCGGTCGGCGAAACCCCCTGCGACGATGAAATCGCTTTTCTCGCGCAACAACATCGCCTGTCGGAACTGGTCGAGGCGGCCCGCACGCAAGACGTCAGCATGGAAAATCGTCTGACCGAACACGGCGTCAGTCTGCGCCAGGGCAAGCTGGAACACGATGCATTGAGCGCTGAAATCACCAGTCTGAAAGCACGTCGCAGCAACATCCCCGCAGAGCAAATCATGATGCGCGCGGCACTGTGCACGGCGCTGAAGCTCTCCGAAGACGACATGCCGTTTGCGGGCGAACTGCTGCAAGTACACGATGACGAACGCGTCTGGGAAGGTGCTGCTGAACGGTTGCTGCGGGGCTTCGGCCTGTCGCTGCTGGTGCCGGATGCGCACTACGCACGGGTCGCGCAATGGGTCGAGAAAACACATCTGCGTGCACGACTGGTGTATTTCCATGTGCGCGCTTCGGCACGCAAGGAGCCGGCCAGCCTGCATCCCGACTCGCTGGTGCGCAAGCTGACCATCAAGCCCGACTCGCCTTTTTACGAATGGCTCGAACGCGAACTGGCACAGCGCTTTGACGTGCCTTGTTGCACAACGCCCGAGCAATTTCGACGCGAAGCCCGTGCCATCTCGCAAGGCGGCCAAATCAAGACCGGCGGTGGCCGCCACGAAAAAGACGACCGCCACCGCATCGATGACCGCAGTCGCTTTGTGCTCGGCTGGACCAATGCTGCCAAGATCGCAGCGCTGGAGGCACAGGCCCGCGCTCTGGAAGAAAAACTGGGAGATCTCGCCAGCCTGATCTCGCGCATCCAGTCGCTGCGTAAATCGCTGACCGAACGCCTGACGGCGCTGTCGCAGCTCAATGAATATACCGACTTCGATGAACTCGACTGGCCCACGCTAGCCCGCGACATAGCGCAATTACAGGCTGAAAAAGAGGCTCTGGAATCCGCCTCGGATGTGCTTAAAAAATTAGCAGAAAATTTACTCGAAGTGATCGCGAGCCTGACAGACATCGAACGCGAACTGGAGGCGCACAAGGACAAGCGCTCGAAGCTCGAGCAGAAAAAAAATGACGCCGAACTGGCGCAGGCGCACGTCATGCAAGTCCATGATGACGCCGCCTACGCGGCGCACGCCGACCGCTTTGCACAACTCAACGCCTTACGCAGCGAAGCGCTCGGCGAGCATCAGTTATCGGTCGAATCCTGCGACAACCGCGAGCGCGAATTGCGCGACTGGCTGCAAGCGCGCATCGATACCGAAGTGCGCAAGCTGGACCGACTACGCGACAGCATCATCAAAGCCATGAGCGCCTACAAGGATGCGTTCAAGCTCGATACCGCAGAGGTCGATGCCAGTATCGACGCGGCGTTCGAATACCGCGCCATGCTCGACAATCTCAAGGCCGATGATTTGCCGCGTTTCGAGGCGCGCTTCAAGGAACTACTCAACGAAAACACCATCCGCGAAATCGCCAACTTCAATTCGCAACTGGCACGCGAACGCGAAACCATCCGCGAGCGCATCACTCGCATCAATGAGTCGCTCACCCGCATCGACTACAACCCGGCGCGCTACATCGTCCTCGAAGCGCAAGTCACACCGGACGCCGACATCCGCGACTTCCAGGGCGAGCTACGGGCCTGCACCGAAGGCGCGTTGAGCGGGACTGACGATGCCCATTATTCGGAAGCCAAGTTCTTGCAGGTCAAGCAGATCATCGAACGCTTTCGCGGCCGCGAAGGCTTGTCCGAGCAAGACCGGCGCTGGACGGCCAAGGTTACCGATGTGCGTAACTGGTTTGTCTTTGCGGCCAGTGAACGCTGGCGCGAAGACGACACCGAACACGAGCATTATTCGGATTCGGGCGGCAAGTCGGGCGGCCAAAAAGAGAAGCTGGCCTACACCGTGCTGGCCGCCAGCCTGGCCTATCAGTTCGGCCTGAAGTTCGATGAAGTCCGTTCGCGCTCATTTCGCTTTGTGGTCATCGATGAAGCCTTCGGACGCGGCTCGGATGAGTCGGCACAATACGGCTTGCGCCTGTTTTCCCAGCTCAATTTACAGCTGCTCATCGTCACGCCACTGCAAAAAATCCACATCATCGAACCGTTCGTGGCCAGCGTCGGCTTTGTCCATAATGACGAAGGTCGCGCCTCGAAAGTACGCAATCTGTCGATCGAAGAATACCGCGCCGAAAAAGCCCGGCTGGCCGGATGAACTGGACCAGTCCGTCCGCGCTGCTGGCGCAAGTACGCAAGCTGTGGGAACGCGGCGATCTGCTGGCCAGCATGGTCACGGGCGAGAGTCTGTTTCCTCGTCGGCTGACGCTGAAATCGCCGTCCTCGACCGAACTGAGCGAGCACTTCGACGCAGCCCGTGTCTGGATTGCCTCAATTAATGCCCTAGCCCACTATCGCGTCGATCAACGCGAGTTCCGGCACCGCCTGTTTGGCACCAACCGTGTGCCAGAAGCAGTCTGGATCGACTCCCTCGACGATGCACTCGCGCTGCTCGACAGACACCGTGATGCACGTCGCTTCGGCACACTGCTCGACCAGACCCGCGGGCGCCAGCCGACTGTGCTGCCATGGCTGGCACAACGGCCGCTGCAAGCACTGGCGCTGCACGATGACTGGCCGCGCCTGCTGGCAGTGATCGACTGGATGCAGGCACATCCGCGTCCCGGGCTGTATCTGCGTCAGGTCGATATCACCGGAGTCCACAGCAAATTCATCGAAGCGCATCAGGGTGTGCTGAGCAGCTTGCTGGATCTCGCCCTGCCACTGCAAACCATCGATCCGAGCGCCACTGGCAGTACCGGTTTTGCACGACGGTTCGGCTTTCGTGACAAGCCACACCGCATTCGTTTCCGACGGCTCGACGAGGCTGGACTCGATACCGACATGACACTCGACAGACCCAGCTTTGCCCGCCTCAATCCGCACATCACCCACGTATTCATCACTGAAAACGAAACTAATTTTCTGTCCTTTCCGTTGCCACCGGACAGTCTTGTGATCTTTGGTGCCGGTTATGGCTTCGACGTGCTGCGCGGGGTTGACTGGCTCACGCGTTGCCGCCTGATCTACTGGGGCGACATCGACACGCATGGCTTTGCCATACTCGACCAGTTGCGCAGCCAGTTTGCGCAGGTCAAGTCGCTCATGATGGACCACGCCACTTTGCTGAAATTTGCCATGCATTGGGGACAAGAAGACAGACCGACTCAGCGTGAACTGCCCCGCCTGGATAGCGATGAGCGTGCGTTGTACGACATGTTGCGTGATAACCAACTGGGCCAGAATATCCGTCTCGAGCAGGAAAGAATCGGCTTCGCCTGGGTCGAATTGGCGTTGGCAGCGATCATCCGCCATTGATGGTTGCCTCACCGGCATCCATCAAAAACACCCCCCATTCAATTTGCAACACCTTCCAAGCAATCTTGCCCGCATCGCTTAATACCGTCTATTATTAACCAACAGTTACAAGTCGATTAATCCTTATCCGGCATGGAAACATGAGCGCAAACGACCTTCACATAGCCATGAAGCGCCACGCACCGCCGACAACCGGCTCTGTGCCGCGCAGCTTGCGCTTCCTTAAAAACAATAGCGCAATGCTACTGTTTTGGGCTTTTATCTGCATAACGCTCATCGCGTTTCATGTCAGTGAGCACCAAACAGAAGAAAAACACGATACAAACACATTACTGCCTGTTCTCGCAGCGCTATCAGCGACGTGGTTATGGTCCATTCGAGCATGGTATCGGTACAAAAAAAATGAAGTCTTGGACTCCTACCGAATGGCAACCGAAAGTAGCATCGACGGCATATCGATACTGATGGCGATCAGCGACAAACAAGGCAATATCGTCGATTTCATCATCAGTGATTGCAATAGCCGAGGCGCACTATTCTATGGAGTCGATGCGGCAACGCTGATCGGTATGCACTTGTCCGATCTGACTTCAGAGCAACACTTTCCCGAGACGATGGCAGCGATGCGTAAAGCGCTCAAGCTTGGCTATGTCGAGGACGAACTGCAGGGTCGTTCCGGACACCCGCAAGAGCCAGAATGGATGCATCGCAAGCTCCTCCGAACCGGCACTGGTATCGCCATGACCCTGCACGACATCTCGGAAAGAAAGACACACGAACGGGAGCTGTGGCGCATGGCTAACGAAGATAGCCTGACGGAGCTACCGAACCGCCATTGGCTTACCAGCTTCTTGCCGGAAGCAATCAAGCAGGCCCGACAAGCCAACCGCATGGTTGCGGTCCTGTTCATCGACCTGGATGATTTCAAGGACGTCAACGACACCCTCGGCCACTCGGCCGGCGATGAACTATTGCGGATGGCGGCACAACGCCTGAAATCGGTCTTGCGTCCGGGCGACCATGTCGCTCGGCTCGGTGGCGACGAATTCACCGTCATCCTGTCGACGGTTGCGGACCGGCCTACCAGCGCGATGGTCGCCCAACGCATCATCGATACTTTTACAACCCCTTTCGAGCTGGGCCATGGCATCGATACGGTGGGCATCTCGATTGGCATCAGCCTGTTTCCGCATGATGGCGATGGCGCCGGTGACTTACTGAAGAATGCCGACATTGCGATGTACTGCGCAAAAACAGCCGGGAAAAATCGCTGCCAGTTTTATGAATCACGCATGTCAGAAGCATTAAAGGCCCGGGTCGACATCGAACGCGCCCTGCACTTTGCCATCGAGCGTAACGAATTCGTGGTCTATTACCAGCCACGAATTAATGCCACCAATGGCCAACTGGCAGGATTGGAAGCGCTAGTGCGGTGGCAACATCCGGTGCGTGGCATGGTGCCACCGCTTGAGTTCATTGCCATTGCCGAAGAAACCGGCATGATCATGGCCGTTGGAGAACTCGTTATCGAGCAAGTCTGCAAACAGATTGCCAACTGGCGCGACGCAGGCTTTCCGGTCGTCCCGGTATCGATCAACGTCTCGCCTCGACAGTTTGATAAGGGCAACACAAAGATCCTATTTGAGACGTGCATGCTGCGCCACCGCATTGATGCTGGGTTGGTAGAAATTGAAATTACCGAATCGTTAATGATGGGCGAACAGGAAGAGCTATCCCACGAACTGCGGACGATACGCGCTCTGGGCATCAAGCTGCTGGTCGATGATTTTGGGACCGGTTACTCGTCACTCTCGCAGTTGCAGCGACTTGCCATGGATGTGCTCAAGGTCGACCGCGCCTTCACATCAGAGCTCGGCAAAACAACCGAAGGCGAGGTGTTTTTCCGGGCTATTGTCTCGATGGCGCACGCGCTCGGCATGACCGTTGTGGCAGAAGGGGTGGAAACGGTCGAGCAACTGCACATCCTGCAGGCACTCAATTGCGACGAAATTCAAGGCTATCTGATCTCGCGCCCCGTACCGGCGAGCGATGTCCCCGACATGCTGCAACAGCGCTACTTGCAATGCCATTCCAAAGAAATCATCTTCCCTGCACCAGCAAAGACAGATATTGCTTTGTGACCAGCAACACCGTAGGCTCCGGCAAGGAGACTCCATGCCCACATTGCCTGTTCCGTATTTCCCCTTCCTAACCGGCACCAGTGCCTTGCTGCTGGTGCTCACACTGACCGGTTGCGTCAGCGGCCACCGCAGCGCCGCAGCCGACGTTGTCGGCCCAGTCATCGCTGGCAGCGGCGTGACCGTCTTTGCCGCGGGTGATATTGCCGATTGCCGCCAAACCCCTGCCGGAGAAACGATGGCCGCGCGTAGTGCCGAACTGATCGCTGCTGGTCTGGCAAAAGACGTCAACGCCATTGTCTTGACGCTGGGTGACAACGTCTACCAGTCTGGCACGCCCGCCGAACATGCTAACTGTTATGCACCGACCTGGGGACGCTTCACACAACGCACTTTGCCCAGTCCCGGGAACCATGAGTACTACAGCAAGGACGCTGCAGGCTATTTTGATTATTTCGGCAGTCTTGCGGGCCCGCAACGACGCGGTTATTACAGCAGCGAAATCGGCGACTGGCATTTGATCTCGTTAAACAGCAATCTCAAGGGTACGGCCCAGCAGGCCCAGCTCGACTGGCTCAAGGCCGATCTGGCGGCAAACCCGTCGCTCTGCACGCTGGCATTCTGGCATCACCCGATCCAGAGTTCTGGTGGTCATGGTAGTGATGAGCGCATGCGCGCCGCATGGCAACTGCTGGCCAGCGCCGGAACCGACGTCATCCTCTCGGCCCACGATCACCACTACGAACGCTTCGCCCCACAGGGGCCAGACGGCGCCATGCGCCAATTTGTTGTCGGCACCGGTGGTGCTGAATTGTCGCCCTTTCGCTTTTTTATCGCTGGCAGTGAAATCGCCAACAACACCACCTTTGGCGTACTCAGACTAGTGTTGAAAAAGACCGGTTATGAATGGGATTTCTTGCCCGTCGGTGGCGCGATGTTCCGCGATCACGGCAGCGCACGCTGTGTCACGGCGCAGGATAAATAAGAAGGACGGGCAGACTCCCCGCCCCGATGGCCGTTACCGCAAGATGCGATAGCACGGCGAATAAGCGGTACCGGGCAACTTCATCCGGTGCTGCTCGACGAAGGACGTCAGCAACGCATCCATGGATGCCATCATCACTGCATCGCCCTGCAATTCGAACGGACCATGCTCTTCGATTGCCTTGATACCGTCCGCTTTGACGTTGCCTGCCACGATGCCGGAAAAAGCCCGCCGCAGGTGGGCCGCCAGCAAGTGAGGTTCTTGATTTTTGTGTAGCCGCAGTGCGCGCATATTGGCGTGCGTAGGAGCGAACGGCTGCTGGAATTCCTGATCGATCTTGAGTAGCCAGTTAAAGTAATACGCGTCGCCATGCGCCTTGCGAAACTCGCGCACGTTCTTGATGCCGATGTCCATTTGCTGTGCAACCAAAGCAGGATCATCAACAATGATCTGGTAACGGGCCTGTGCGGCTGCACCGAGGGTATCGCCAATGAAACGATCGATCTGCTCGAAATAGGCCTGCGCACTTTCCGGACCGGTCAGGATTAACGGGAACGGAATTTCCGCGTTGGCCGGATTGAGCAATATCCCGAGCAAATACAAAATCTCTTCAGCCGTACCCGGTCCCCCAGGAAACACAACGATACCGTGGCCGGCACGCACAAACGCCTCGAGGCGCTTTTCGATATCCGGCAAGATCACCAGTTCATTACAGATTGGGTTCGGTGACTCCGCCGCGATGATGCCAGGCTCGGAAAATCCAACGTAGCGACTATTTTGGATGCGCTGCTTAGAGTGACCAATAGTGGCGCCCTTCATTGGCCCTTTCATCGCCCCCGGACCGCAGCCTGTGCAGATGTCGAGGCCACGCAAACCCAGTTCGTAGCCGACCGATTTGGTGTAGTTGTATTCATTGCGCACGATGGAGTGGCCGCCCCAGCACACCACCAGGTTCGGGCTCAACAAGGGCCGCAACACGCGGGCGTTGCGCAGAATATGGAAGACGGCGTCCGTCGATCCTTCGGAGGTTGCGAGGTCGAGCGAGCCACCGTTATAGATGGCCTCATCAACATAAATAATGTCGCGCAATACCGCAAACAGATGCTCGCGAATTCCCCGGACCATCTTGCCATCGACAAAAGCACTGGCCGGCGCGCCACGCACATCGAGCTTGATGCCGCGCTCGCGCAGCACGATACCGATATCAAAGTCCGGATAACGCTCCAGCAGGACTTTGCCATCATCCATGTCACTGCCGCAATTGAGTACGGCCAGCGAGCAATTCCGAAATAGCTGGTACATGCCGCTGCGACTGCGATCGAGCAACCTGGTGACTTCCGCTTTCGACAGCACTTCGAGGTGACCCTCAGGGGATATCTGGGTATCGACAGTAGGATAAATCATGAGCATCAATTCTTGAAAAAGTGGGTGGCAATCTCAGTGTAACGAGATCGGTTATTCCTCAAAAGCAATTTTGTTTAATACCTGTGATGCAGCAACAAGTCCGAATGTGGCCGTCACGACCATGGCCGACCCGAACCCTGCGCAATTGAGTCCGGTGATGCCGGCGACTCCCGGCTCATCCTCGTCATCGGCACTTTCAGCGACTGCAGGAAAGCGCAGGTGTTCGGTCGAAAATACAGCATCGATCCCAAACTTGTTGCGTGTGCCACGCGGAAAACCGTGCTCCGAACGCAGTCGTTTGCGCACTTTAGCCAGCAACGGTTCCTGCTCAGTGCGACACAGGTCACACACTTCAATTTTGGTTGGATCGACTTGCCCACCGGCGCTGCCAATGGTGATCAGTCGCAGTTTGTTCGCGCGGCAGTACGCAATCAATGCGGTCTTGGCGCGCACGTTGTCGATAGCATCAACGATGTAATCGTAGCCACGACCTCCGATCATCACATCAAGGTTATCGGCATCGATAAATTCCTCGATCTGGTTGACTTGGCAAAACGGATTGATCTGGGCGATGCGCTCAGCCAGCGCCAACACTTTGGCCTGGCCCATCGTCGCGGTGAGCGCGTGGATCTGGCGATTGACGTTAGACTCGGCCAGATTATCGAGATCAATCATCGTAATTTGCCCTATAGCGCTGCGCGCCAGCGCCTCGACGATCCAGGAACCGACGCCGCCGACGCCGATCACACAGACATGCGCAGCGCGAAATCGGGCCAGCGCAGCAGCGCCGTACAAGCGGGCAATACCGCCAAAGCGGCGATCAAAATCAATATCGGGAGCGAGGGAATCTGTCATGGTTACAAGAGAAGAGGTCATCCGCCATTTTAACGGACGGCATCATTTGTGTTTGGGCCTAAAATAAAGGCCACTGCATTGCACCATCGACCAAGGACCTCACTATGACCAACACCAACCCATTTCTTGGAGCCTCCCATGTCCATCGCTGATCTGCGCAAGGATTACAGTCAGGCCAGTCTGTCGCGCGCCGACGTCCTCGATGACCCAATCGCACAATTCGAAAAATGGTTCGATGAAGCACTCGTAGCACAACTGCCAGAACCCAACTCAATGAGCGTGGCGACCGTGGCGGCCGACGGGCGCCCCTCTTCGCGCATCGTACTGATCAAGCAAGTCGATCAACGCGGGTTTGTCTGGTTCACCAATTACGCCAGCCGCAAAGGACAGGAATTGCAGCACAACAGCCATGCGGCACTCTTGTTCCACTGGGTCGAATTGGAGCGTCAGGTACGCATCGAAGGCCGCGTCGAACGCATCTCGGACGAAGACAACGATGCGTATTTCAATAGCCGGCCGTTAATGAGTCGCCTCGGTGCCATCGCCTCCGCGCAGAGTGAACCAATCGCCAGCCGGCAAGCACTGGAAGATCAATTCAGCGCTGCCGAACTGACGAGCGGTTCCGCGCCGGCACGACCGGCTCACTGGGGCGGCTTCCGACTTGTCCCTGACTATCTCGAATTCTGGCAGGGCCGGCAGTCACGCCTGCATGACCGGATTGCCTACCAGCAGCAGCCGGGGGGCCACTGGGAGCGTGAGCGCCTGCAGCCTTAGCCGAGGCGAGCACCAAGCAACATCACGAACGCAGCTTGGCCGTGAACATTTTCCGGAACTTGGCCACTTTCGGTGCCACGACGAAAGCGCAGTAGCCTTGCTCCGGATGCTGGACAAAATAATTCTGGTGATAGTCTTCGGCCTTGTAGTAGGTCGTCGCCGCACTGAGTTCAGTGACGATGGGCGCATCCCAGACATTGGCCATTTCGGCGATCACGTGATGCGCCATGTCTTCCTGCTCCGCGGAATGAAAATAAATGACGGAGCGATATTGTGTGCCGACATCGGCGCCTTGCCGGTTCAGCGTGGTCGGATCATGAATCGTGAAAAACACCTCGAGGATCTCCCGATAACTGACAACACTGCTGTCAAAAGAGACCTGTACGACCTCGGCGTGACCAGTGGTGCCATTGCAGACCGCTTCGTAGCTCGGATTAGCGACGCTGCCGCCGGTATAACCGGACTCGACGGCCAGCACGCCATTGAGTTGCTGATACACCGCTTCGGTACACCAGAAGCAGCCTCCGCCTAATGTTGCCATTTCCGTAGCCATATTCTCTCCCGTTGTGCGAAGCCTTGACTCTAACGCAAACCACAGCACTCCGCAGCCAACCGGCTTTTTCGGCATAATGTCGCAACTCACAGGAAGCCCGATGCCACTACCAATCCAACACTCCGCCATGGAACCATTCGACAGCCATCATTTTCGGCATGCGCTATCGCAGTTTGCCACCGGCGTCACCATCATCACGATCCGCGCTGCCGATGGCACCATGCTGGGCTTGACCGCCACTTCGTTCAACTCGGTTTCACTGCAACCACCGCTTGTGCTCTGGAGCCTCGGTGCTGCTGCCAGCAGTATGGTGGCATTCAGCGGTAGCACGCACTATGTGGTCAATGTTCTGGCAGCCGACCAGTCCGACTTGGCGAACCGTTTTGCCAGCCGCATCGAGGACAGGTTTGCCGGTCTCGATCTGGATTTTTCCGCGACCGGCCAGCCAGTCCTGCGCGGCGCAGTGGCGTGGTTCGAGTGCAGCAACCGCAGTCGCTATCCGGAAGGCGACCATGTCATTTTTGTCGGCGAAGTCACGCAGTGCGAGGTCACGGCCCGCGCGCCGCTGGTTTATCACGGTGGGGCCTATTGCTCGGCCGGCACACTGCCGACAGTGTAATGACCACAATCAAAAAACACGCTGCAGGCGGATCGCCTGCAGCGTGTTTTTTATGGCGACTGCGCGGGTCAGCGCAGCAGCCTCTTCAGAACTTGTAGCCGACCGAGATACTAAACGAGACCGGATCTAGCTTGGTATCAATGGTGCGTTTTAGCCCGGAAGAGTCCAGCGTCGCCGTCGTCTTCAAATACGTTTTCACGAGCGCGGAATCAATGAACCAGCGATCGTTGATCGCATAGGTCGCGCCGATCTGCGGTGAAATACCAAACTTTGCATCGATATCGACTGTAGTCGGACCGAGCAGTGCCACCAGTGTTGAGCTGGCATGCGCATCACGGAAATACGCATACGTCACACCCAGCCCAACATACGGGCGAAAGCGTGCTGTGGGTTCGAGCAAACGGTACTGCACAAACAGCGTGGGCGGCAATTGCTGAACGTCGCCGATCTTGCCGACGCCGTTGATCGTGCCCTTGCCGATCATGTCATGCCGATACGGCAGGCCGATCACCAGTTCGGTCGAGATGTTATCCGTGATCATGTAGGTCGCCGAAACAATCGGTGCATAAGCACTATTGACATCGACCTTCACGCCGCCGAGACCGGGACCGCTCAGGTCGCCGCTGTGGACCATTGGCGTGATCAGGTTTTCACCGACCTTGACCGACCATTGACCCGCTGACTGCGCTGCCGCTGGCAAGGTCGCTGTGCCCAGTACAGCGACCGCCGCCACGGCAAGCAGCCGCGGAAATACTGATACAGATTGATTCATGTGTCATCTCCAATGCGAGGAATCCTCGTTGTCGTGTTGTTCTCTACTTGTGGCAGACACACCCACCCGCCATCAGAACCAGCCTTTTTTCGCTAATTGCAGCGTGACGTAATCAGCAAACAGCCGATGGCCGAAAATGGTCGGATGCACCGAGTCGGCGAATAGGAAGCCGGCATTGGCGATCGGGATCAGCGTGCTTGCATTGCAGAACAGCGAGGAACCGCTTGGCAATTTGGTCAAGTCGCACGCCGGTACCGTAAAGTTAGTGACGCCATACTGAACCGAGTTGGTGAACACATCTTTATTGGCAACATTGGCATCCACCACCACCACATCGAGTGCCATGTCGATGACGGCTTTTTGAAACGTGACGTTGAAGGTGTTGACCAAGCCAGTGAGCAAGGCTCGGCCATCAGCACTGATCGAGGCACCGTACGGCGTCGCGGCGCTGTCCGGCAAGTTCATGACGACCACGTACTTGGCACCTTTGGCAAGGATCTTGTCGCGCACGTAACCTGCCAGTTCCGTCGCGGCAGTTGCCATCGCCAGACCCGCTGTCTGCTGAGCTGCCTGCGCTGCTGCACCAATGCTCGCAGCGGTCGCACCCGGGGCGGCACTGGCACCACCAACGACTGCGGCAACGTATCCTGCCTGATAGAACACGTCATTGTTACCGCCATAAACGAACACCAGGTCGGTCGGCTTGTAACTCGCATTGGCAGCCAGATGATTATCCATCTGGGTTTTCATCGGGATCGTCAAGGCGCCGGTGTCATGGCCGATGCCGTTGATACTGGTCACACGCGAACCGCCCTGCCCATACGCTGTGCAACTGGCTTTGGGACAGGTCACGCTGGCATTGCCATAACCAACTACGTTAGGCGTGATGGACAGATTGAGCTTGGCCGCAATATCTTCGATCCAGATCGGACCGGGGTTGACGGTGAACTTGCCGCCGGTCGGGAGACCGGTAGCGGGATTGATCGTGGCCGGGGTGTAGGAGCCAGCATCACTGAGGCTGTCACCAAACGAAATGACAGCGCTAAATTGCGGCTTGGGAGGACTCCCCGTACTGCCGCCGCCGCAACCGGCGAGGACTGCGAGGGCGAGGACGGCTACTGATAGCTTGACCTGATACATTGCGTGTCTCCTTTAAAAGGCTTTTTTGACGAACGGAAAACTCTACAAAACGAACGTGTGTTCTTTTAATTTCGAATGAGTATGCCATTGACAACAATGCTTGCCTAGCCAGAAAGTTCCCTTCGACTAACCAATAATTAGAGGAGTTGCTCCAGAATGCCCACGGAGTCGTAGGCAGCGCGACGCAAGCGATCATTGATGGCTTGCCAGTCAGCAGATTGCGGCGGCGCCTCAATCAGAATCACGTCGGCAGCGGCCGCATCAAGCGCCCGCAAACCGGCGTACAGACCGTGTGCATAACCGGATGGCGACGAGGGTAATCGCAGCGCATCGGCGTAATGACCATCGTTCCAGTGCAGCAGCGCGATACGCCGACCGGCGGCGGCGAGTTGCTGCAAGGTCTGCGGGAGCAGTGCACTGGCAATCATCGCCACGGGTGTCCGGGGCGCATAGTGCGCGTCGAGCGTGCCTGACGCACGCGGCGCAGCCGCATCCGGTGCGGCTGGCGTCACACCAAGCACCTCGGCCAATTGCGATGCCGTGATGCGACCCGGGCGCAGAAGTACCGGACCATGCGAGTCCAGCCGCGATAAATCGATGATGCTCGACTCGATCCCGACTTCGCTCTGACCACCGTCCAGAATCAGATCGACCGAGCCGTCGGCAAATTCATCGCGCACATGCTGTGCCAATGTCGGACTGACATGGCCGAACTTGTTAGCGGATGGCGCGGCAATGCCGCCTTTGCCACCATTGAAAGCGCGCAGCAATGCCTGCGCCACAGGATGCGAGGGGCACCGCACGCCAATCGAATTCTGGCCTCCCGCCACCGCTGCCGGGATATGTGCCGCCCGCGGCAAAATCAATGTGAGTGGACCTGGCCAGAAAGCGTCGATCAACGCCCGCGCCTCATTCGGAATCGCCCTCACCCAATAGCCCAGATCGGCTTGCGGTGACAGATGCACGATCACCGGATGATTCGAAGGCCGGCCCTTGGCAGCATAAATACGCGCAATCGCCTCCGGATTCTCGGCATCGGCCCCGAGGCCGTAGACGGTCTCGGTCGGAAAGGCCACTAGTCGGCCCTGTTCCAGCAGCAGAGCTGCGTGCGCGATGTCGTCGGATTGCAACAAGTTCACGCGTGCGCCTATCGTGCGATGCGCAGGATCACGCACGCTGCCTGCAAGCTTGCTTGCGCTTCGGCCAACGTCGCTGCGACAAAGGTCACATGCCCCATCTTGCGTGATGGCCGCGGATCATCCTTGCCGTAAAGATGCAGTGCGGCACCGGGCAAGGCCAGCACGCGATCCCAGGCCGGTTCGGTACGTTCACCAGTAGCCACATCGAACCACAGATCACCCAACAAATTGAGCATCACCGCCGGCGAGTGCTGGCGCACCTCGCCTAGCGCCAATCCGGCCATCGCCCGCACCTGCTGGGCGAACTGGCTGGTCAGGCAGGCATCAATCGTGTAGTGCCCACTGTTATGCGGACGCGGCGCCATCTCGTTGACCACCAGCGAACCGTCGTCAAGGATGAAAAACTCGATGCACAGCACGCCCACATAGCCAAGCTGATCGATGATCGCCAATGCGGCATCACGCGCCCGCGCGGCGCAATCGGCTGTCACGTTCGGCCCCGGCACGGTGGTCGTAAAGAGAATGCCATCACGATGGACATTCTCGGCAATCGGATAGACCACCGATTTTCCATCATGGCCACGCGCGGCCAGCACCGAGACCTCATAGGCCAGTGGCAGCATTTTTTCGAGTACGCACGGCACACCGTTCATGCCAGCGAATGCCGACCGCAATTCAGCAATCGTCGTGACCCGGACCTGGCCCTTGCCGTCGTAGCCAAGGCGCACAGTCTTCAGAATGCCTGGCAGCAGCGCATCGGTCACCGTGTCGATATCGCACTCGACGGCAATCAGCTGATGCGGTGCCGGCATCACGCCGGAGCGTCCGGCGCAATCGATGAAGAAGCGTTTTTCGACCATCCGGTCCTGCGCCACCGAGACATTCGCTGCCGACGGCGAGACGCTGGCATGCTGCGCTAGCAACGCCAGACTGGTCGCCGGTACATTCTCGAATTCGGTGGTTATGGCGACGCATTGGATCGCCATTGCCTGCAACGCGTCGACGTCATCGTAAGACGCCACCAAATGCCGGTCGGCGGCATGCGCAGCCGGCGAATCATCAACCGGTTCCAGCACGGCGACTTTGTAGCCCATCGCTTGCGCGGCGTGCACGAACATGCGGCCAAGCTGGCCACCGCCCATCACGCCGAGCCATGTTGACGGCGTTGCGGACGGAATCAACGCGCGCTGCACGTCGCTCATAGCGGCAACACCATCGCCAACGCGACTTGCGTCTGCACTGCGCGAAAGGCCTCAAGCTTGGCCGCCAGCGCGTCATCGGTGGTCGCCATGATCGCAATCGCGGTCAGTGCCGCATTGGCCGCACCGGCTTCACCGATGGCGAAGGTGGCTACCGGAATACCCTTGGGCATCTGCACGATCGACAGCAGTGAATCTTCACCGCGTAAATATTTTGATGGCACCGGCACGCCCAGCACCGGCACGATGGTCTTGGCTGCCAGCATGCCCGGCAGGTGCGCCGCGCCGCCAGCGCCAGCAATAATGGCCACCAGGCCGCGTGCACGGGCACTCTCGGCATAGGCAAACAGTTGGTCCGGCATGCGATGCGCCGAAATCACTTGCGCTTCATGCGCGATACCAAAGTCCTTGAGCATCGCAACGGCATGTTGCATCACGTCCCAGTCTGACGAGGAGCCCATTACGACGCCCACTTTTACCGATCCAGTCATCTCAGTTCTCCAGCGTGCCGCCGGTCAGGCGCTCAAGCGCTTCGCGGTATTTGGCACCCGTTTTTTCAATCACATCGGCGGGCAGATTCGGCGCCGGTGCGGTCTTTGTCCATGCAGTCAGTGTCTCGAGATAGTCGCGCACGAATTGCTTGTCGAACGACGGCGGCGAGCTGCCCGGCGCGTACGAATCAGCCGGCCAGAAGCGCGACGAATCGGCGGTCAGCACTTCATCCATCAGATACATCGTGCCATCGGCATCGAGGCCGAATTCGAACTTGGTATCAGCGATGATGATGCCGCGTGTGGCCGCGTAATCGGCTGCAGCCTGATACAGCGCGAGGCTGACATCGCGCATCTTCGCGGCCAGTGCGGCACCGAGGCGTTGCTCCATGTCGGCGAAGCTGATGTTCTCGTCGTGCTCACCCGCCTCGGCCTTGGCCGCCGGAGTGAAGATCGGCGCGGCCAGCTTGTCGGCCTGACGCAAACCGGCCGGCAGCGCAATGCCGCAGACCGCACCAGTCGCCTGATAGTCTTTCCAGCCGGAGCCGATCAGGTAGCCGCGAACGACCGCTTCGACCATGATTGGTTGCAGCCGCTTGGCCACCACTGCACGACCGCGCACCTGATCGATTTCATTGGCTTGCACGACGGACTCCGGGGACACGCCGGTAAGGTGATTGGGCACGATGGCAGCGAGTTTATCGAACCAGAAATTCGACATCTGGTTGAGCACGCGACCTTTGGCCGGAATCGCTTCATTCATCACGACATCAAAAGCCGACAGGCGATCGGTCGTGACGATGAGGATCTGGTCGTCACCGACGGCATAGTTGTCGCGCACCTTGCCGCGACCCAGCAGCGGCAACGACGGGATCTCGGAGTGATAAAGACTGGTCATATGTTTTTCCATGAAATCCGGCCGGGGATGCATGCGCAACGCCGGCCGTAGTGTGTCCAGTGGGACAGGTTTCTGTTTAATTAACGAATGACTGAACGCTTATTGAACGATCTGTTTCAGGTCGCCTTGTTTGTATCTCGTGGCCATTTTTTCGAGTGACAGCGGTGTAATTTTCGAGGCTTGGCCTTCGCAACCGAATGACAGGAAGCGCGCTTTGGCCACCAGCATGGCGGCTTCGCGCGCTGGCTTCAGGTAGTCGCGCGGATCGAATTTTGATGGATTCTCGAACAGGTAGCGACGGATCGCACCCGTCATCGCAAGACGGATGTCGGTGTCGATATTGATCTTGCGCACGCCGTGCTTGATGCCTTCCTGGATTTCTTCGACCGGCACGCCGTAGGTCTCTTTCATGTCGCCACCGAATTCGCGAATCTCGGCCAGCAATTCCTGTGGCACCGACGATGAACCATGCATCACCAGATGCGTGTTCGGGATGCGGGCGTGGATTTCCTTGATGCGGTCAATTGCCAGAATGTCGCCCGTCGGCTTGCGCGAAAATTTGTACGCGCCGTGCGAGGTACCGATCGCAATGGCCAGTGCATCGCACTGGGTCAGATGGACAAAATCGGCGGCTTGCGACACGTCGGTGAGCAATTGCTCGCGCGTCATCTGGCCGTCGGCACCGTGACCGTCTTCCTTGTCGCCCATCATGGTTTCGAGCGAACCAAGCACACCCAGTTCGGCTTCGACCGTCACGCCGATGGCGTGCGAAAACTCGACCACCTTGCGCGAGACTTCGACGTTGTATTCGTAGCTGGCGACCGACTTGCCGTCTTCGTTGAGCGAGCCGTCCATCATCACTGACGAAAAACCCGAGCGGATCGCGGTCATGCACACCGATGGCGACTGACCATGGTCCTGGTGCATCACGATCGGGATATGCGGATAAGCTTCGATGGCCGCCTCGATCAGATGGCGCAAGAACGGTTCGCCGGCGTACTTGCGGGCACCGGCCGAGGCCTGCATGATGACGGGCGAATTGACCGCGTCGGCCGCACCCATAATGGCGAGAACCTGTTCGAGGTTGTTGACATTGAATGCCGGCAGGCCGTAGCCATTTTCAGCAGCATGGTCGAGCAGTTGACGCATTGAGACGAGTGGCATGGTGAGACTCCAAGGCTGATTAATTTGCTGTATTCGATTCGGTATTTCAATGTGCGCCTATCTTGACAATCTTCAGCGCATTGGTGCCGCCGGCTTGTCCCATCGGCTCACCCCAAGTGACAACAATCATGTCATCTTTTGCGACCACGCCTTTGGCCAGCAACAACTCCTGGACGTTTTTCAGCATGACGTCGGGATCGGTTAATTTCTCCAGCTCGAAAGGCCGCACGTTACGATACAGCGCCGCCTTGCGCTGGGTTGCCATGCTCGGCGTCATCGCAAAGATCGGGATATCGATGTTGTGCCGGCTCATCCACAGCGGTGTCGAACCCGATTCCGTCAGCGCGACAATGGCTTTCACGCGCAGATGATACGCGGTGAACAGCGCGCCATACGCAATCGATTGGTCGATGCGGCTAAAAGTCAGGTTCAGGAAGTCGGCATCGAGCTTGTAGTCTTCAGATTTTTCGGCTTCGATGCAGATCGCATCCATCGCTTCGACGGTTTCGATCGGATAGCGACCAGAGGCCGTTTCGGCCGATGTCATCACGGCATCCGTACCATCAAGCACGGCATTGGCCACATCCGACACTTCGGCGCGGGTCGGCACCGCGTTGACAATCATCGACTCCATCATCTGGGTCGCGGTGATGGCCAGCTTGTTCGAGGCCCGCGCCATCTTGATCATGCGCTTTTGCAGCGCCGGCACCGCCGCATTGCCGACTTCGACAGCCAGGTCACCACGCGCGACCATGATGCCGTCGGAAGCATCGAGAATTTCCTGCAACACCGGAATCGCTTCGGCCCGCTCGATCTTGGCGATCATCAATGGCTTGTGGCCGAACGGCTCGCCGGCGATGTTGGCGAGTTGGCGCGCCATCAGCATGTCTGTCGCGCTTTTCGGGAACGACACCGCGACGTAATCGGCCTGAATGCTCATCGCGGTCTTGATGTCTTCCATGTCTTTGCCGGTGAGTGCTGGCGCCGATAGCCCGCCCCCTTGTCGGTTGATACCCTTGTTGTTCGACAGCTCACCGCCGATACGCACCGTCGTGTGGATTGCGCTGCCGACGATCTTGTCGACGATCAGCACGATCAAACCGTCGTTGAGCAACAGCACGTCATTGACACGCAGGTCGCGCGGCAGCTCGCGGTAATCGAGGCCGACCACGTCCTGGTTACCCAATTGGCAGGCCGCGTCAAGCGTAAAGCTGGCACCCTTAACCAACTCGATCTTGCCATGCTCGAACTTGCCAACCCGGATTTTGGGACCTTGCAGATCCGCCATGATGGCGATCTCGACACCGCAATCGGCCGCCGCCTGACGCACTAGCGCGGCTCGGTCAATATGATCCTGCGCCTTGCCATGCGAGAAATTCAGTCGCACCACGTTCACGCCGGCGCGGATCATCCGCGTCAATGTATCGAGATCACTGGAAGCCGGGCCGATAGTGGCAACGATTTTAGTAGCGCGGGACAAAGACATGCGGGAACCTTTCGACTGAATAATTGCTGTACCTATTTATTGAAACGCTGTGCGAGAATCGCCACCGCCGGCAACGTCTGACCTTCGAGGAACTCGAGGAAAGCGCCACCACCGGTCGAGATGTAATCGATACGATCGGCGATGTCATACTTGGCAATTGCCGCCAGCGTATCACCCCCGCCGGCAATCGAGAACGCCTTGGCGTCGGCAATCGCCAGCGCCAGTGTTTTGGTACCGTGACCGAACTGCTCGAATTCAAACACGCCGACCGGGCCATTCCAGACCACGGTACCGGCTTGCGCAATTTGTGTGGCCAGTAACGCCGCGGTTTGCGGACCGATATCGAGAATCAGATCGTCGTCTTCGACGTCAGCGACCGCCTTGACCGTGGCCGTCGCGGTGGCTGCGAACTGCTTCGCGCAGACCACGTCGGTCGGGATCGGCACCGACGCGCCGCGCGCGCTCATCATCGCCATGATCTCTCTGGCTTCGTTGACTAGGTCAGCTTCGGCCAGCGACTTGCCGATCTTCAGGCCCGCGGCCAGCATGAACGTATTGGCAATGCCGCCGCCAACAATCAGATGATCAACCTTGGCCGCGAGGGCTTTCAAAATGGTGAGTTTGGACGAGACCTTGGAGCCAGCCACGATGGCCAGCAGCGGCCGGGCCGGCGCGTTGAGCGCCTTGCCGAGCGCATCGAGCTCGGCGGCCAGCAACGGGCCCGCACAGGCGAGCGGCGCAAACTGCGCAATGCCGTAAGTGGTGGCTTCGGCACGATGAGCGGTACCGAAGGCATCATTGACATACACGTCACACAGCGCGGCCATTTTTTTTGCCAGCGCTTCATCGTTATTTTTTTCGCCGCGATTGACGCGGCAGTTTTCGAGCAAGACGATCTGGCCCGGCGCGACTTCGACGCCATCAACCCAGTGACGTACCAGCGTCACGGTTTGATCCAGCAACGCCGACAGGCGGGTGGCGACCGGCGCCAATGAATCGACGGAGTTGAATTCGCCTTCGACCGGGCGGCCAAGGTGCGACGTCACCATCACGGCTGCGCCAGCATCGAGCGCCTGGCGAATCGCCGGAACCGAGGCGCGGATACGGGTGTCTTCGGTGATGTGACCGGCGTCATCTTGTGGCACGTTAAGATCGGAGCGAATGAATACACGTTTGCCACGCAGTTGATCGGCGGCGATCAGGTCGCTCAGTCGGTTGAATTGCATCATCAAAAATCCCGATACCCACATTGAAAGAGGCAACATTTTACCTCAGCACCCGTGCAAACCTGCCGTTTTTGCAACGAATTACAGAACCAGCCGCAGGACCGTGTACAAGGCCATGCCGATAATGATGGTGCCCAGCAAATGTTTGGTGACCAGAAAAAACGCCACCGCACCCAACCCGGCCAGCAAGCGCGGATTGGTCCAGTGCACATCGAGCACACCACCGACGAACACCAGGTCGGGTGCGACAATCGCCGCCATCGCGGCAGCAGGGGCATAGCGCAGTGCGTGCTGGACTTTTTCCGGTAATTTGACGGCATCGCCGAGTAGGAAAAAAGAACAGCGCGTCAGCACGGTCGCCAGCATTAGCAGGCCGATCGTGATCCAGATTTCCGTCGCCGTCATGATTTTTTTCGCGGCAAGTGCCGCTCCATCAGGTAATCAATGCCCATCGCCACCGTCATCCCGACGACGACCGCGACCAGTAAACCCAGCCGATACGGCAACTGCGCCGCCATGATCGCCACCACGCCAGCCACCAATACTCCGCCCAGTGCAGCCAGGTTGATGGTCAGCGGAATCATCACCGCCAGCAGCGCCAGCGTGCCGGCGAAGCCGATGCCCCAGCTCTCCGGTATCTGGCTGGCCAACAAAATCCCGGCGACCGCGCCGCTCTGCCAGGCGCACCAGTTCGGATAACAGATGCCGGTGAAATAGCCCACCTTGCCGGCGGGCTGGTGCATGGTATCTGCTGGAAAGCGACGCGGAAAAAAACCCATCGTGATATCGGCATTGAAATAGCCGTACCAGAGGCGCTGCTTCCAGCGCAGGTGGGCAAAATGCGGCCCGATCGCGGCAGCAAAAATGACGAAGCGCAGATTCACCACCAGTGCAGTCACGAACACCACCCACTCGGGCGCATTCGCCGCGATCAGCGGTAACGCCGCCAACTGGGCCGATCCGGCAAATACAAAGAACGACATGCCCAGCGCCTGCCAGATCGTCAATCCTGACTTGACCATCGCCATACCAGACACCAGTCCCCACGCAAAAATACCCGGCATGGTCGCCGCGCTAACCTTGAAGGCATCGGCGTACGCGCGTTTTTCGATGATGGTGGCAGACTGGTGACCGGAAGCGGTTTCGGAATTGATCATGACGAGGACAAGGGTGACTTTGAATCATTGATTTAGAGCACTTAGTATAAGGGGGCACTTTCGCGCTGTCCGAATCCGCTACAGAATCCGCTAGAATCAGGTCTCCTTAGACTGATGAAGCCGAAACCCGCCATGAGTGCACCGAAATCCCCTCTCGCCCCTGTCGAACTGGCTGCCAGCGATTTGCCGGCCTATTGCCCGAACGATGCGATGCCATTCTGGTCATCCCACCCGCGTGTCTTCCTCGACATGAGTCACGGCGAAGCGAAATGCCCGTACTGCGGCACGGTCTACCGCATGAAAGCCGGTGAAACCGTTCACGCCCATTAATTCCACGGAGCTTCCATGCCCAGCAAGAAGCAATTATCCGGCAGCCCCGCCGATACCGAAGCCGCATTCTATGACGCCCTCGGACGTGCCGACCTCGACGCCTTGATGGCGCTGTGGGCCGACGATGAAGAAATCACCTGCATCCATCCGGGTGCGCCGCGTCTGATCGGTCATGCTGCCATTCGTGCATCGTGGCAAGCCGTGTTTGCGCATGGCGGCGTGCACATCCATCCGGTGCAACTGCATGTGATGCAAAACCTGATGGCTGCCACCCACAGCGTGCTCGAGCAAATGCGCAGTGGCGACATCACGCAGGAGTTGCACATCCTGGCCACCAATGTCTACATCAAGACACCGATGGGCTGGCGCATCGCCGTCCATCACGCGTCAATTGCGCCAGGCAAGGCACCGGTCGTGATCGTCGATTCGACGACGCTGCATTGAAGCGCGCCGGTCAGGCAAGTGCGTACCGCGCACCGCGCTGGCTGCCCGGCGGCCACCTGCAAACCATTTATTCGGCCAAGTGCATCACCACAGCGGCGACGCCGCTGCGGCGCGAACGCTGGACGGCGCCCGATGGCGATTTTGTCGATATCGATTTCGTCGAGGGTCGTCCTGGCATGCCCTTCGTCGTGCTGTTTCATGGACTGGAAGGGTCGTCCGGCAGCCACTACAGCCGCGCTCTGATGGCGCATCTGCACAGTCTGGGCTGGTCCGGCGCGGTGCCGCATTTTCGCGGTTGCTCGGGCGAGATGAATCTGGCGCCGCGCTTTTACCATTCAGGCGATGCGACCGAAATCGACTGGCTGCTGCGCCGTCTCAAGACAACGCCAGCAGCGACCGACGCCAGCGCCTATTTTGCGGTCGGCGTCTCGCTGGGCGGCAACGCACTCCTGCGCTGGCTCGGTGAATCGCAGCACAGTGCTGGCATCGTCGATGCCGCTTGCGCGATCTCCGCACCACTCGATCTGGCCGCTGGCGGTGCGGCGCTATCGTCCGGCTTCAATCTGGTCTATACGCGCATGTTTCTGCAAACGCTCAAACCCAAGTGTCTGACAAAGCTAGCCCAATTTCCCGGTCTGTTCGACCGCGATAAACTGCTGGCTGCGCGCGATCTGTATGCGTTCGACAATATTGTCACCGCACCGCTGCATGGCTACCGCGACACCAACGATTACTGGAATCGCGCCAGCGCACGTCACGTTCTGGGCGACATCACGGTGCCAACGCTGGTGCTCAATGCCCGCAATGACCCATTCCTGCCGGCACGCCATTTGCCGGCTAGCGCGGCGACAGCCGTGACGCTCGAGTATCCGGATACCGGCGGCCATGTCGGCTTCGCCAACGGCACGCTACCTGGCAGGCTCGACTGGCTGCCGCGCCGCATCGTTGATTTTCTTCAGGACAGGAGTACTTCGCATGGATGAAATTGTTCGCAAGGCCATGGCCAAATGGCCGGACGTACCGCATTGCTATGGCTGGCTGGCCCTCGATGCCCGCGGCCACTGGCGCATGCGCGACGAGGCCGCCCAGCAGCACAACCTGCCCGGCGACAAGGTCGTCCACGTCGCGCTACTGGCATTCATCAATCGCAACTACCTCCATGATGCGGCGGGTCGCTGGTATTTCCAGAATGGGCCGCAACGGGTGTACGTCAATCTCGAAGCAACGCCTTACATCGCTCGCACCGACCCGCAGCAGGGGTTCGTTCTACAGACGGGCTCCGTACTGGAACACATCCAGGCGGCGTGGCTAACCGGACAGGGTCAACTGATATTGCAAGCTGGTGAGCAGGTGGCGCAAGTAGACGACCGCGACCTCGCGGGGTGCCTAGGAAAATTGCAGAGTAACGGCGTCACTGTCGATGACGACGCATTGCTGGAATGGCTGGCGCAACCCGCTGGTCCAGCACCTTCGTCGCCCCTGATCTTGCCTTATCGTGGCCAACGGATCGTACTGGGCAGGCTCGATGCCGAGTCCTTACCGGCGCATTTCGGTTTTGAGCAGTATCCGCAAGCCTCGGTCTGAGTTATTCTCGCCAAATCGGCTTCACGTTATTTTCATTGATTTCATTCACTCAGCTACGACGGACTACCTCATGACGACCGCCACCCGGACTCAATGCATCCAGAGCGTGCGAGACCTGCCCTCCCCGCCGCTGATCGTGATGGAACTACTCAACATCGTCGATCAGGACAACCTCGATATCGCGGTATTGGCGGGCAAGGTATCGCAAGACATGGCCCTGACAGCGAAAACATTGCGGCTGGCCAATTCGGCGTATTTTGCGACGGCGATCAAGGTGACCACGATCCATCAGGCCATCACGCTGCTCGGATTCCAGAATGTGCGAACCCTCATTACCAAGGCGGCGCTGACCGGTTGCTTTCCGGAGCGTACATGCAAGGGCTTCGACCACACCGTATTCTGGCGCCATTCCAGCGCCTCCTCTGCGGCTGCCGGCATTCTGGCGCGCCATGTCGGCATGCACCCGGACATCGCGATGACGGCTGCGCTGCTGCATGACATTGGCCGGCTCGTATTGGTCAGCTGCTTCCCTGATGAGTACGCCCGTGTGCTGGCCAGATATCATGACCCGGAACAAGGCTGCGCGCTGATCGATGCCGAACGCGACATCCTCGACATTGACCACGCCGAAGCCGGTGAACTGCTGGCGATCAGCTGGAATTTTTCCGATACGATGCGCCTCGCCATTGCCGGCCACCACGAGCCGGATCGACAAGGCGTTGGCTTTCTGGCTGCACTAGTCCATATTGCCAACGCCATCGTGCACCAACTGGCATCCTCCGACGAGGGTCACGAACTGGCACCATCGGTCTCGCAAACCGCCTGGAAAGCCTTGAATCTGGATGAGGAAGCCTACGCCCGTATCTGTCAGGAGACGCAGGCAGCGATTGCCCGGCTACGCTGAGCACCGCCGGCGAGCCGGCCCGGGGTTGGTGATAGACTAGCTCCCACATTGAGTTCCCTTTGCACGTCACTCGACCGTATCCTGAATCACCCCGGCAGTCCTTTCCGCGGAGCCAATATGCGTTTTTATCGCCCCCTGACCTTGCTTGCACTGACGCTCACGACTGTGTCAGCGCTAGCCTTTGACCGGCCGTTCCCGGCTAATGCCAGTCGCGCCAGCCTGACCATCACCGCTTATCCGCAAGTGCAGGTTGACGGCAAGGTGGCCCGACTCTCGCAGGGGGCGCGCATCTGGAGTACCGACAACCTGACCGTGATTCCGAACGCGCTGGGTAGCAGCGCGCACATCGTCAACTACACTACCGACCGCGAAGGTGCGATCAACCGGGTCTGGCTGCTCAGCGCCGCTGAAGCCGCCGCCCCGCCCCCAGCCAAAATCACACCACCAAGCCAGAATCAATAATGCAGAAAAAAGTATTTATCAAGACCTTCGGCTGCCAGATGAACGAGTACGACTCGGACAAAATGGCCGACGTCCTCAACGCCACCCACGGGATGGTCAAGACTGACACGCCGGAAGATGCCGACGTGATCTTGCTCAACACCTGTTCGGTGCGCGAGAAAGCCCAGGAAAAAGTCTTCTCCGACCTCGGCCGCATCCGCGAACTAAAACTACTGAAACCGGACCTGGTCATCGGTGTCGGCGGCTGTGTCGCCTCACAGGAAGGTGCGGCCATCATCAAACGCGCGCCGTATGTCGACGTCGTGTTCGGACCGCAAACCTTGCACCGCCTGCCAGCGCTGATCGATCAGCGCCGTGCGTCTGGCCAGGCGCAAGTTGACATCAGCTTCCCCGAAATCGAAAAATTCGACCACCTGCCACCGGCCCGGGTTGATGGCGTGACCGCCTTCGTGTCGATCATGGAAGGCTGCAGTAAATACTGCAGCTATTGCGTGGTGCCCTACACCCGTGGCGAAGAAGTCTCGCGCCGCTTCGATGACGTGCTGGCCGAAGTCGCCGGACTGGCCGCGCAAGGTGTCAAGGAAATCACGCTACTGGGCCAGAACGTCAATGCGTTTCGCGGCGTCATGGCCGATGGCGAGATCGCCGACTTTGCGCTGCTCATCGAATTCATCGCCGAAATTGACGGCATTGAGCGTATCCGTTTCGTCACCAGTCATCCGAAAGAATTCAGCCAGCGCCTCATCGATGCGTATGCCAAAGTGCCAAAGCTCGTCGACCATCTGTACCTGCCGGCGCAGCACGGCTCGGACCGCGTGCTGATGGCGATGAAGCGCGGCTACACCGCACTCGAATACAAATCCATCATCCGGCGCCTGCGCGCAGTGCGGCCAAACATTGCCATCTCGTCGGACTTCATCGTCGGCTTCCCCGGCGAGACCGACGCGGACTTCGAAGCGATGATGAAACTCATTGATGACATCGGCTACGACAACAGCTTTAGTTTCATCTTCAGCCCGCGTCCCGGCACGCCGGCCGCCACACTCGAAGATGAGACACCTCATGCGGTCAAACTAGCCCGACTGCAGCGCCTGCAAGCGGTCATCGATGCCAACACGCGACGCTACAGCGAAGCGATGGTCGGCCAGGTGGTGCGCGTTCTGGTCGAAGGTCCGTCAAAAAAAGACGCCGGCGATTTGCAGGGTCGCGCCGAGAACAACCGCGTGGTCAACTTTGCTGCCGGTGCCGCGGGCGCCAGTCTGATCGGCCAGCTACTCGACCTGACGATTACACACAGCTTTGGCTACTCGCTACGCGGCGAACTGGTTGCTGCTGACAAGGCAAACGACACCACCCCACTTCAGACTCCTCACCAAAGAACCGCTTGAAAACTCGCTCCCCTGCAGAACCGCTGTACTTCATTCCCGAGCCGCTGGACAACAAGCGACTCGCCCATCTGTGCGGTCCGATGGATGAAAACCTGCGCCAGATGTCCGCCGCGCTCGACGTCACTATTTTCCGCCGCGGCGAACGTTTTATCGTCGGCGGCCACAATGCCGAACGGGCGATCGCCTTGCTGGCCCAGTTTTATGCAATTGCCGACAAGGTCATCTCGATCGAGGACGTCCAACTCGCACTGGTCGAACAGCGTGCCGGCATGGCATACGCCGAAGTCCCGGCGGCGACACTGAAACCGCTGCGTGGTGCCGCCAGAAAGAAGACCCTCGAGCTGGTCAAGATCGAGACCGACGCGGAGACCGCGCCTCCGGAAGGTCCGGCACTGAAGACCCGCCGCCATGACCTGCGCGGTCGCACACCGAATCAGCTGGCCTATCTAAAAGCCATCCTCGACCATGACGTAACGTTCGGCGTCGGTCCGGCCGGCACCGGCAAAACCTACCTCGCGGTCGCCTGCGCGGTCGATGCGCTGGAACGCGATGTCGTCAAACGCATCGTACTAACGCGTCCGGCTGTCGAAGCCGGCGAACGGCTCGGCTTTCTGCCAGGTGATTTGGCCCAAAAAGTCGACCCTTACCTGCGACCGCTGTACGACGCACTGTACGATTTGCTTGGCCACGACCGCACCCAGAAGATGTTTGAGAAACAGGCAATCGAAATTGCGCCGCTGGCCTACATGCGCGGCCGCACACTGAACCATGCATTCGTGATTCTTGATGAAGCGCAGAACACGACGCCGGAGCAAATGAAGATGTTCCTGACCCGGATCGGTTTTGGCAGTAAGGCCGTAGTCACCGGCGACATCACACAGATCGATTTGCAGCACACCCAAAAAAGCGGCCTGATCGATGCGATCGACGTGCTGGACAACGTGCGCGGTATCGCGTTCACACGCTTCAACAGCGCCGATGTAGTGCGCCATCCGCTGGTGGCACGCATCGTCGACGCATACGAAGCAGTCAGTGCACCGACGCCGCTGAAAAAGCCTGTGAGCCGCCGTGTCCCAAAAAAATAAGCTGTCGCTCTCGGTCCAGTACCCCGACCCGTGCCTGGCCACGCTCGTGACCCGGCCTCTGGTGCGGCGCTGGGTACAAGCGGCGCTGTTTGCGCCGGCCGAACTGACGGTGCGTTTCGTCGACAGCGACGAAGGCCGCAGTCTCAATCGCGATTACCGCAGCAAGGACTACGCGACCAACGTACTGACCTTCGCTTACAACGACGGCGACGACATTCCCGACGATGGCATCACCCGCGCCGACCTGATTCTGTGCACCGATGTCCTGCAGTCCGAAGCGCTAGCGCAGAACAAACCACTACTCGCTCATGCCGCCCATCTGGTCGTGCACGGCGTAATGCATGCGCAAGGCTACGACCACGAAACAGAGGTCGAAGCGGACGAAATGGAAGCGCTAGAAATTGAGATTCTGGCGAAGCTGGGGTTTGGCAATCCGTATCTGGACTAGCGTGTTCTAGGGGTAATCAAGAGCGTGTTGGCGGCGCACGCGATAGCGCGGCGTCGACAGGCTCAGCAGTCCGATTTGTCGATAGGTGTGAATGCTCCTGAGTTGCGGTTGCGGTTGCGGTTGCGGTTGCGGTTGCGGTTGCGGTTGAAGTTGAAGTTGAAGTTGAATTTGCAGTTGACGTTGACCTGTTCCGCATTGAAGCAGCTGCCAAAAGTCGGAGTCAGGCAGGGGATAAGAAGGCCGCACTGTTTGAGGTGAAGCAGGGGTTT
>JBLHLW010000040.1:0-35866 GCA_047621345.1 Minisyncoccia bacterium
GGTAACGGTGCCTCAAAAAATTACCCAGAAGCGACTGTGGGCTTCACCTACATCAGCTGGGAGGAATTTGAACCCACAAATGGCGTGTACGATTTTGCCTATGTAGAGGATCGACTGAGTAGGCCAGGTACCCAGAATAGACACGTCGCCATCCGTCTCTTCTGTGATTGGAAGATAACGGACGCTGAGTCCAACTGCCCAAAGTGGCTATACACCGAATTAGGAGTAAATCGGCTACAGGGTGATGACAACACCCGTCTCACTGATTACAACAATCCGAATTTCACCGAAAAGGCTGTACAGGCGATTCAAGCACTTGCCACGAAGTACAACAATGATCCCCGATTTTATTCGGTCGAACTGGGAATCCTCGGCTCCTATGGCGAGTGGCACACATCGGGTTTCACGCAAGGTGGCGTGCGTTACCAAATTAGTGACGCTTCAAAAAACACGATCATCAACGCCTACAAGAGCAATTTCACCAAAGTCAAAATACAGGGCCGTCAACCGTATTTCGAGCCACTCACATCAACCGGCGGCATTGGCTTTCACAATGACTATTTTGTACCCAACAACAAACACCACGATCAATTCGACAATGCATTGATAGCGGGTGGGCAGTGGTTGAACGGCCCGATTGGGGGGCAGAGCCGCCCTAACAGCTCCATAGAGCAAACTGACGCAGAGAGATACGCCCTGTACGCTACGCCAGAGGGGGCAAGGATGATTGCTGCGGGCCACTATTCATGGCTGACTATCGGCGCATATAAAGTCGAGCCAGGCGATCCCTACTACGATGCCTATATGAAATTGCACCGCATGATGGGTTACAACTTCCAGATCGAGTCGGCGAATTTCCCGGATTCTTTGTCGTCGAATGCAACCATGCCGGTGGCGTTGACGGCAAAAAATATCGGCGTGGCACCGCTCTATTTTGACTGGCAGGTTCAATTTGCCCTGCTGGACAGTAAGGATCAACCAGTCATTCTGTCGTCGCCCAGTTTTCGATTGACGACCGTTAAGCCGGGTGACACGTTCACTTTGTCCACCAATTTGCTTCCCCGCAACGCCAGTCCCGGAAACTATCGACTGGCGGTCAGGATTATCCAACCGGATGCCGATGCCGCGAAACCTGCACCTTGGAAACTCGATGCCAGGAATACCTACATTCTCTTTGCGAATGACTTGCCCACATTGGATGGTAATTGGACGACTGATAACGCATTGAAAGGGGGATGGTCGATCTTGGGAGCAGTCTCGTTGCGCTAGCCGGAATTTTGCGTGTCTCGGGCCAGAGTTCTGCTTTCTGGCAGGGACCAATTCTGCGACCCCGACATGACATACGACAGCGCTGGAGAGCTTCCGCTGTAACGCATTACCGCATCACCGCCTCCACCACGCTCATGGTTCGGCGCGTCGCCCCGCGATGCTGCTGTGCAAACTGCAGCGCACTGTCGCCCATCGCGGTGCGCAAAACGTCATCCCGCAGCAGCGTCGCCGCCGCACTGAACAACGCATCGGCATCAGCCACCCGCATGGCAGCGCCGGCCGCGATCGCCTCGTCGCTGACCAGCGCGAAATTGAAGGTATGCGGACCAAGCAGGACCGGCTTGCCGACAGCGCAGGCTTCGATCAGATTTTGTCCGCCCAAGGGCAACAGGCTGCCGCCTATCCACGCGATATCGCACGCCGTGAAATAGGTGAACAGTTCGCCCATCGTATCGCCCAGCAGCACCCTGGCATCCGCAGCTTGCGTGCCGATCACAGAGCGCCGCTGCATGTCGAATCCGTGTTCGGCGATCAGCATCGCCACCTCATTAAAACGCTGCGGGTGACGCGGCACGATTAATAGCAGGATGTCGGCTGGCAAAGTACTACGGGCTAATGCCTCCAGCAGCAGTACTTCTTCGCCGGCGCGGGTGCTAGCGCACAGCAGCACCGGACGTGCGCCAATCTGGTGGCGCAATTGCGCGCCAGCCTGCAGCGACAGCGGTGGTGGCGTGACATCGAACTTGATACTGCCAGTGACATGGACGTTATGCACGCCCAGACTGCGAATGCGCGTCGCGTCATCGGCTGTCTGGGCCGCCACACAAGCCAGTTGTGCAGCAGCATCGGCAATCAGCTTGCCGAGTCGCTGCGCCTTGGCCAGCGAGCGTTCCGACAGGCGCGCATTGACCAGCACGACCGGTATGTCGCGTGCGGTACAGCACGCCATCACATTCGGCCACAGTTCGGTTTCCATCAAGATGCAGATACGCGGCGCAAAATTGTCGAGGAACCGTCCAACCATCGTGCCGGTGTCATACGGCAAATAAGCTTGTTGCAGGCGCTCACCGTAATGACCGAACAGCGCGGCACCCGTGGCGCGCCCCGTCGGCGTCATGTGCGTGAGTAGCAGATCGTGCTGCGGATAAGCCAGCAAGAGCGCATCGATCAGCGGTTCGGCCGCGCGGGTTTCGCCGACCGAGACCGCATGCAGCCATAACAGCGGTGCCGTGCGGATGCGGCGCGGTGCCAGCCCGAAACGCTCGGCGATGTGTTGCCGGTAACCCGGCTCCAGCCGCCCGCGCCACCACAAGCGAACCAGTACCAGCGGCACGGCCAACCACCACGCCAACGAATACAGCGACCGCATCACAGGGGCGCCAGCAGCACGGCGATCGCACCGCGCACCGCATCGACTGTCGGTGCCTGGCCTTCATCACCGAGGTTGATGATGTTGCTCGACCAGTTGCCTTCGGTTTTCCAGCGCGGCGAATCAATGTAGAGCTCGATGGTCGGCCGGTTGAAGGCCGCAGCAATATGCGTCAGACCGGTGTCGACGCCGATCGCCAGCGCCGCCTCATGCGCCAGCAGCACCGCGTCCATCATCGATAGTTTCGGCAGCACCTGTGCGTTCGGCATCTGCGCCGCGAGCTGCTCGGCAGCGATTTTTTCGGCCTGGCTGCCCCACGGAAGCAAGACCGGCATGCCACGCTCTGCCAGATCGGTGGCAATCGTAATCCAGTGCGCTACCTGCCACTGCTTGGCCGCGCGCGCCGTCGCATGAAAAAATACGGCATACGGCTGCACTGGCAACCAGTGCGGACGTGGCGCGACCAGTGGTGCCGACAAATTGAAATCAGCCGGCTGATCGAGCGCATACCCGAGCGCCGCCGCAGCCACCACGCGACCACGCTCGACCGCATGCGTGCGCACGCCGACCGGCACACTGAACGTATGAAAGAGGCGCGAGATCGCTTCGTAGCCCGATCCCTCGGTGGCATTGGCCAGACCAATGCGCTGGCCAGCCGGCGCGAGCAAGGCCAGTCGCATGACGAGGGCGGTTTTCAGCAAGCCTTGCGTATCGAGGATGATGTCGTACTCGACCTCGCGCAGGCGACGCCGGAACGCACCCATCTCGGCGCGCGTGGTGGCATTCGCGAGGCTCTTGCGCCAACGCCGCAAGGCGAACGGAATCACGTTGCGCACGCCCGGATTGAGGCGCACCAACGCCGTGTAGCCTTCTTCAACAACCCAGTCGATCTGCGCATGCGGGACGTAACGCAAAATGTCCACCACGATCGGCATGTTGTGCACAACATCGCCCAGCGACGACACGCGCACCAGCAAAATATTCAATGTCGACCCGCCGTCAGAATGGCAGCTCGGCGTCCGGCTTGGCCGCCAGGATGACGCGCTTGAATTCCGACTGGATGTGCGCCAGCGCGGCCGGCGTTTCGGCTTCGAAACGCATGACCACGACCGGCGTCGTGTTCGAGGCACGCGCCAGTCCGAAGCCATCCGGATATTCGACGCGCAGGCCATCGATGGTGATCAGGTCATCCGAACCGGGGAAGGTAGCTTCGGCTTTGAGCTTGTCGATGAGGGCGAAACTCTCGCCTTCCAGCAAGGCCAGTTGTAGTTCGGGCGTACTGGTCGATTGTGGCAAGGCGTTCAGAATGGCGGACGGATCGCGCATCCGGCTCAGCAATTCGAGCATGCGCGCACCGGCGTACAAGCCATCATCAAAACCGTACCAGCGATCCTTGATGAAAATATGGCCGCTCATTTCGCCGCCGATTGGAGCGCCGGTCTCGCGCATCTTGGCTTTCACCAGCGAGTGTCCGGTCTTCCACATCAGCGGCACGCCGCCGCGCGCAGTAATCCACGGCGCCAGGTGACGCGTGCACTTGACGTCGTAGAGGATCTGTTCGCCCGGATGACGCGTGAGCACGTCTTCGGCCAGCAGCATCAGTTGCCGGTCGGGATAAATGATCTGACCGTCTTTGGTCACCAGTCCGAGTCGGTCACCGTCGCCATCGAAAGCCAGGCCGATTTCGGCATCGCCGGATTGCAGTGCGCGGATCAGGTCCTGCAGGTTTTCGGGATGGGCAGGATCGGGATGATGGTTCGGAAAGGTGCCATCGACTTCGCAAAACAGTTCGGTGACTTCGCATCCCATGCCGCGATACAGGTCGCCGGCAAAGGCACCCGCGACGCCATTGCCGCAATCGACGACGATCTTCATCGGGCGCGCCAGCTTGACGTCCCCGAGGATGCGCTCGAGGTAAGCCTGATTGATATTGTGGGTGCGGTACGTGCCAGTACCCGTGCGCAAGTCCTTGGCTACGATGGCGTCATGCAGCGCCATGATGGTGTCGCCGTAGATGGCCTCGCCTGCCAGTACCATCTTGAAGCCGTTGTAGTCGGGGGGATTGTGGCTGCCGGTAACCATGATGCCGGAGCGTGTTTCGAGCACATTGGTGCCGAAGTAGACCATGGGCGTGGCGACGATACCGAGGTCAATGACATCGACACCGGCCGCTTGCAAACCCTGGGCCAATGCGGCAGTCAATTCGGGACCGGACAGACGGCCATCGCGACCGATCACGGCAACGGTTTCGCCTTTGGCCAGCATCGCGCTGCCAAAGGCTTGGCCGATGCTGTGGGCTATGCCGGTATCAAGGGTGGTGCCGACGATGCCGCGGATATCATAGGCTTTGAAGATGTTTTTCGAGAGTGGCAACATGGTGGAGACTCTTTCGGTGGATTCAAAAATGCGGTGCTTGCGGCAGACATGACAAAATGCAACCGCCTGCTGATGCGTGATTTTAAGGGCAAACGCCCGCCCTTCCCTCTTCTTGCAAGATCGCTTACATGATTTCGACAAATAATTCTTCCGCCCTGCCATCTCTTTACGCCATCGGCGACCTGCAGGGCTGCGCCAGCCAACTGGAATCCTTGATGGAGAAAGTCTTGCGCGAGGATGCCGACGCGCGCTGGTTCTTTGTCGGTGATCTGATCAATCGCGGCCCGCGTTCGCTCGCTACCTTGCGGCTGATTCGTAGTCTCGGCGAGCGCGCCAGTTGCGTGCTCGGCAACCATGATCTGCATTTGCTGGCGGTCGCTCACGGCATCCGCAAGCCCGGGCGCTCCGACACGCTCGATGAGATTTTGCAAGCGCCTGACCGCGACGAATTGCTCGACTGGTTGCGCCGGCAAGCACTGGCGCAATGGGTCGACGGTCATCTGCTGGTCCATGCCGGCGTACCGGCACAATGGACTGTCGAAAAGACGCTGGCACTGGCCGGCGAAGTCGAAACCGCGCTACGCGGCCCGGACTGGGTCAGCTTTCTGCGAGACATGTATGGCAATGCCCCCGCGCGCTGGGACGATGCGCTGACCGGCACCGAGCGCTTGCGCTGCATCGTCAATGGCCTGACCCGGATGCGCTTGTGTACCGCTGACGGCAGCATGGTCCTGAAAAATCCCGAAGAGTCAGCGCAGCTACTGATGCCGTGGTTTGAGGTACCGGGGCGCCTGAGCGCCGACGTGACAGTAGTCTATGGCCACTGGTCGGCTCGCGGACTGACACTGCGAGCTAATCTGATCGGGCTCGACAGTGGTTGCTTGTGGGGTGGCCAACTGAGCGCAGTGCGCCTGTCGGACCGCAAACTGGTACAAGTCAGCTGCCCGCAATTTCAGATCCCGGATGAATAATCAGCGCCCACCCTGCGCTCCGAACGTAGGGTGGGCACGGTCTGTTGTGCCCACGCGAGCAACCCAACGACGTCCGCCAATTCAAGCCTTCGCCAGAACGCCCGCGTGGGCACAAGACCCCCGTGCCCACCCTACCGATTGACTGAATCAGCGTTCATAGCCCGCGCATCCCCAACGTAGGGTGGGCACGGCCTGTTGTGCCCACGCGAGCGACCCAGCAACGCCCGCCAATTCAAGCCTTCGCCAGCACGCACGCGTGGGCACGATACCCCCGTGCCCACCGTACCAATTGACAGAATCAGCGTTCATAGCCCAGCGCATCCGCAATCGCCGCACGCGCCACCGGCGCCAGTTCACGCCGATGCGCGCCGGCGGTATCAATCAGCGGCAGTACGATCAGTTCAGCGGTCAGGCGGGGTGCTTTCAGAATCGCCAGCATACTTTGGGCAAAGGTCATGTCGCCGATGAAATCGGCTTGCGGCGCGAGCTTGCCAGCGGCATCGACATAACGCAGCGCCATCGGCTGGATCGGTACGCCAGCATCGATGGCCGCTTCGAACAGGTTGGCGTGAAACGGTAACACCGCCCCTTGCGCAGAAGTCGTCCCTTCCGGAAAAAACGCCACATGCTCGCCGTTGCGAATGCTGTTGACGAGATCCTGAAAAATCCGCCGCACGTCGCGCACCCGGCCACGAGCAATGAAAATCGTACCGGAGCGTGCACATAAATACCCCAGCAGTGGCCAACTACGGATATCCGATTTGGCCACAAAACGACATGGCTGCATCGCATTGATGACGAAGATATCGAGCCATGAAATATGGTTGGCAACGATCAGCGCACGCGGCGCTAGCGCACCGCTACCGGTATGTCTGACCACGACTGTCAGACGAAAAATCGCCAGCAGGTCAACAGACCAGTTGCGAATACGGCGCGCACGCCCTTCGGCACCGACCAGCGGAAATACCAGTGCGCAAGTCAACAATCCGCGTAGCAGGTGCACGACGATGCGCAACATACTCAGTACGATCATGCGCCGCGCGACTCACGCAGGTAGGCCAAACGTCCGGACACCACCGTCGCCATCACGCGCGCCCCTAGTTCATAGCCGAGAAACGGTGTGTGCTTGCCCTGACTGGCAAGGGCGCTGGCATTGACTTTCCAGCGCGCAGCCGGATCGAAGATGCACAGGTCGGCGACGCTACCGACACCCAACTGCCCTGCCGGCAAACCGGCCACACGGGCAGCATCGACAGTGATCTTGGCCAACGCCCGTGATACCGGACCGGCTTTCGCATCGATGTCTTCATCGGCCCATTTCAGTGCCAGCGAGAGCAATAGCTCAAGGCCCGTGGCGCCTGGCGAGGCTTCACCAAACGGCATCAGTTTTTCATCGTCATCGACCGGCGCATGATCAGAACAGATCGCATCGACGGTACCGTCGAGCAGGCCGGCGCGCAACGCATCGCGGTCGCGCTGCGAACGCAGCGGTGGCGACAGGCGCGCATTCGAATCGAAGAAACCAATGTCGTGATCGGTCAAGTGCAGATAATGCGCCCCCACGTCACAGGTCAGCGGCAAACCTTCTTTCTTGGCAGCGCGCACCAGTTCGATGCCGGCCGCCGATGAAATCCGGCACAAGTGGACGCGCGCACCGGTCGCACGCACCAGTTCGAAAATGGTCTGCAGCGCAATCGTCTCGGCCATCACCGGCACACCGGACAAGCCTAGTCGCGAAGCAATCGGTCCGCTATGGGCGATGCCGTGAATACCCAGGTGCGGGTCTTGCGGCCGCAGCCAGACCGTATAGCCGAACGTCTGCGCATATTGCAAGGCACGCAGCAGCACATTGGTATCGAGGATCGGTTCATCGGCTTGCGAAAAACCAATGCAACCGGCTTCGGTCAGTTCAAACATCTCGCTCAGCGCATGACCTTTCAGGCCTTGCGTCAACGCACCCAACGGGTAGACGTGCGACTGGTTGAGGATACGGGCGCGGTGCTTGAGCATTTCGACCAGGCCGGGCTCGTCGAGCACCGGATCGGTGTCGGGCGGGCAGACCAGACTAGTGACACCGCCTTGCAAGGCGGCTTGCATTTCGGATTCGAGGGTGGCTTTGTATTCGTAGCCCGGCTCGCGCAAGCGCACGCTCAGGTCGACCAGTCCGGGCGCGACAATGAGGCCCGTGGCATCGAACACGCGGGTGACCTCAAAACCTTCCGGCTTACTACCAATGCCGACAACGATGCCGGAGTCGATGTACACATCATGGGGGGCGTCGATACCGTTGGCGGGATCGATCAAATGGCCGTGCTGGATATGCAGTTTCATGGTTATTTACTCGCCAGTATGCTCATGACTGCCATCCGGACCGCGATGCCAAACGTGACTTGCGGCAGGATCACGGCCTGCTTGCCGTCGGCGACCGCCGAGTCGATTTCGACACCCCGGTTCATCGGCCCCGGATGCATGACGATGGCGTCCGGCTTGGCCAGCGCGAGGCGCTCGGGCGTCAGACCGTAGCTCTTGAAAAACTCTTGCGCCGACGGTAGCAGCGCGCCACTCATGCGCTCGTTTTGCAAGCGCAACATGATGATCACATCGACACCTTTCAAGCCTTCGTTGATGTCGGTGAAGACCCGCACCCCCATCTGATCAAGCCCGGCCGGCAGCAAGGTGCGCGGCGCGATCGCGCGGATTTCCGGCACGCCCAATGTGGTCAGCGCATGGATGTCCGAGCGCGCCACGCGACTGTGCAAGATGTCGCCGACGATGGCGACAGTCAGATTGGTGAAGTCTTTTTTGTAATGCCGAATCGTGTACATATCCAGCAGGCCCTGCGTCGGATGCGCATGGCGGCCATCGCCCGCGTTGACGACATGCACATGCGACTGACCGGTCTCGACCAGATGCCGGGCGATCAGGTGCGGCGCGCCGGACGACGCATGACGCACGACGAACATGTCGGCGTGCATCGCGGCGAGATTGTCGATGGTATCGAGCAGTGATTCGCCCTTGGTCGCGCTGGAGGCTTGAATATTGAGGTTGATGACATCGGCCGACAAGCGCTTCGAGGCGATCTCGAAGGTGGTGCGGGTGCGCGTCGAGTTCTCGAAAAACAGATTGAACACGCTTTTGCCGCGCATCAGCGGGACCTTCTTGACTTCGCGGTCACTGATGCCGACGAACGATTGTGCGGTATCGAGGATATCCATGACGATGCGCTTGGGCAGACCTTCGATGGTCAGCAGATGCTGCAGATCACCGTCCTTGTTCAGTTGCGGGTTATGCATGGTTCACCGTGAGGGAGAGCGCGCCATCGGCGCCTTGTTGCAGGGTCAGATTCTGGTCGGATGCCAGCGTGACGGTGGCGGCCGCGAAGTCCGGCGCAATCGGCAATTCGCGCCCGCCGCGATCCACCAGCGTCGCCAGCAAGATGCACGCCGGACGTCCGTAGTCGAATAATTCGTTCATTGCTGCACGCGTGGTGCGCCCGGTATAGAGCACGTCGTCGACCAGCAGGATGGTGGCACCTTCGACATCGAAGCCGACCTGACTCGGCTTGACAGCGGCGTGCAAGCCTTTTTCAGCGACATCATCGCGGTAAAACGAGACGTCGATGAAACCTAGCCGGTCTTCAATTTTCAGGGCTTTTGCCAGCCGCTCGGCCAGCCATGCCCCACCGGAATAAATCCCGACCAGGGCGAGCTGTTCGGTGCTGCCGAGGGCGGCAACAATCTGTTGCTCGAGGTGGGCATAGAGCGCCTCGGCATCGAGTTCATGAGGAAGAATGGGCATCGGTAGGATCATCAAAGTATTGTTGCAAAATCAGCGCAGCGGCTCGATCGTCGATCCGTTCGCCGCGCTGTTGGGCAAGGACAGCCGAGGTATAGCGTTCATCGACCAGCACTGTGGGCAAGCCATAGCGGCCGTGCAATTGGTTGGCAAAACGGCGGCAGCGCACCGACATCTCATGCTCGGCACCATCCGGATGAAAGGGCATGCCAACGACGCAGCGCGCCGGCTGCCAACTGGCCACCAGTGCAGCGATGGCGGCGAACTTGGCGTCGTTGGTGGCGGCATCAATAATGGTCAGGGCTTGCGCCTGTCGGATCCCCGTATTACCGACTGCCACACCGATACGCTTGAGGCCAAAATCAAACCCGAGGACCGTTTCCATCAACCGGTGTGCTCAGGCATGTCCGGCTTCGGCATTGAGCATGTTCGGATCGATACCGAGCAAGCGGATCGCAGCAGCGAAGCGCTGCTCAACCGGCAGATCGAACATGACAGCAGGGTCGGCGGCCACGGTGAGCCAGCCATTGCGGATGATTTCATCTTCGAGCTGGCCGGCACTCCAGCCAGCGCATCCCAGCGTGACGAGCAACTGCTCTGGCCCCTGGCCACCGGCAACCGCTTCAAGAATGTCTTTCGAGGTGGTCAGCGCAATCTCATCGGTCACTTTCATCATCGATGAAAACGCGCCCAATGGCGCATGCAGCACAAAGCCACGCTCCAACTGGACTGGCCCGCCAAACATGACCGGATAGTCGGGCAAGGTCGGATGCCGGGGATGGATGTCGAGTTTCAGATCGACGCGATCGAACAGCACTTGCAGTGTCATGTCGGTCGGCTTGTTGATAATGACGCCAAGAGCGCCGCGGGCATTGTGTTCACACAAGTAAACTACGGTGCCACCGAAGACCGGATCGGCCATCGCCGGCATCGCAATAAGGAAGTGATTGGTCAGGTCCATGCCGATCGGCGCGTCATCGATATCGGCCAGTCCGGCCGGGTCGAGATGCGCATCGTTGTCAAGGGTCTTGGAGGGGGTCTTTTTGTGCGTCGCCATGTGGCGCATTTTAGCAGCTTTGATGGGGCCTGAATCCGGGAAAGCGCTGTCGCGTCCTGCATGCAGGACGCGACAGCGCAGAACAACGATAATGTCGCCAGCCCTTCATACCGCCTGGAAATCCATGACCACTGCTCCCCTGCCCGACTTGCCGTACTCCCGTTCACTGCTCTGGTTCCGGCGCGACCTGCGCGTCTTCGACCAGGCCGCGCTGCACCACGCACTCACGCAAAGTCGCGCCGTTTTTTGTGTCTTCATTTTTGACAGCGATATCCTGCAGCACTTGCCCGAGCAAGACCGGCGCATTGAATTCCTGCATGCCAGTCTGATCGAATTGCATGAGGAATTGGTCAAGCTCGGCGGCGCGCTCATCGTGCGCCATGGACGTGCTGCCGAGGCGATTCCCGCGCTGGCGGGTGAACTGGAGGTCGATGCGGTCTTCATCAATCACGATTACGAACCGCAAGCGATTGCGCGCGACGCCGTCATTGCCAGCGCGCTGCAACAGCACGACATTACCCTGCACAGTTACAAGGATCAGGTCGTCTTCGAAAAGGACGAAGTCCTGTCGCTGGCAGGCAAACCGTTCTCGGTCTTCACACCCTACAAAAATGCGTGGCTCAGGCAATTGCAATTTGATAGCTCGGACGTGCACGTGCGCGCCTATCCGGTTGAGCAGTTTGCCGAACGGCTTGCCGTCAGCCCAATCGCCAGCACGATGCCGACGCTGGCCGAACTCGGTTTTACCCCATCAAATTTTGCACAATTGAACATACCAACAGGTATGCGCGGTGGTCAGCAACTGGTCGACAACTTCATGGAGCGTATCGATAAATACAAGCAAACTCGGGATTTTCCGGCCATCAAGGGACCGTCTTACTTGTCGGTGCACTTGCGCTTTGGCACCGTGTCGATCCGCCATCTGGCCCGACGTGCCTGTGAGGCGGCGCGCATCGCAGCCGATGCCAGCGGCGCCAACACGTGGCTGGCAGAACTGGTCTGGCGTGATTTTTATTTCATGATTTTGCAACATCATCCGCACGTTGTACGCGGCGCGTTCAAGCCCGACTACGATGCGATCAAGTGGGAAACCGGCCCGGCTGCCGATGCGTTGTTCCAGGCCTGGTGCGACGGTCGCACCGGCTATCCGCTGGTCGATGCGGCCATGGCGCAGATCAACCAGACCGGCTACATGCACAACCGGCTGCGCATGGTGACTGCCTGTTTTTTAATCAAGGATCTTGGTATCGACTGGCGCCGAGGCGAGGCCTATTTCGCCGAAAAACTGATCGACTTCGACCTCTCGGCCAACAATGGCGGCTGGCAATGGGCATCGTCGTCGGGCTGCGATGCGCAACCGTATTTCCGCATTTTCAATCCGATCACCCAGTCCGAAAAATTTGATACTGATGGCCGCTTCATTCGCCGCTACTTGCCGCAACTGGCGCAACTCGGCAACAAACAAATTCACGCGCCGTGGCTGCTGACGAAGATGGAGCTTGACCACGCGGGGGTTGCGTTGGGCGGCAATTATCCGCATCCCGTCGTTGCGCACGACGTCGCGCGCAAGCAAACGCTGATGCGTTATGCGGTGGTCAAGAAGGTGGCGGTGACGGAGTCTGACGCGGGTTGATATCGCCCGATGCCGGCAAAAATCTATTGGCCTTGGCGGTTGCGGTCAATACGCCCGGTGCAATGCCCTGCGGTTATTGCACCCTACGCTGAGAACCGCCTTTAGAAAATAAAGCCAAGGTGCAATAACCAAAGAGCATTGCACCACCTACGCAGAGCGTAGCGTTACATCCATTCGTAGGGTGCAATAACCGCAGGGCATTGCACCGCTTGCGCCCTCCCGCACGCGATTTAAAAAGAAACGTCAGCCACCCGCCACCTTACGCTCCAGGAACTCATGGATCTCCGCGAGCAAATCCGCTTCCTGATAAGGCTTGCCCAGATACGCATCGACACCCAGCTCCATCGCGTAGTTGCGGTGCTTGACCGCCGTGCGCGAGGTGATCATGATGATCGGGATGCTGCGGGTTCGTTCATCGCTGCGGACGTTGCGGGTCAGGTCGAAGCCGTCCATGCGCGGCATCTCGATATCGACCAACATGATATCCGGTGTGATCGACTGCAATTGCTCGAGTGCATCGATGCCATCCTTGGCCAATACCACCTGATAATTTTCGCGCGCCAGCAAGCGCTGCGTGACGCGCCGCACGGTCAGCGAGTCATCGACCACCATGACGATGGGCTGGCTACGCAAACCCTGAACTGCCTGGTGGGTGTCGGCAACGGCACCGACACTCTCAACGGCACGCGCACGCGCCGTATCAAGCAAGACACGTTGCGCCAGCGGCAACGGGTTGAGGATGAGGACGATCTCGCCGGAACCTAATACTGTGGCACCGGCAATGCCGACCATACGTGCCAGTTGCGGACCGATGTTTTTGACGACGACCTCGCGATTACCCTGGATGTCATCGACATGGATCGCGACGAGGTCGTTGCCGCTGCGCAGGATGATGAGTGGCGCGTATTGCTGGGTCACCGCGACAGTCTGACGATCTCCCAGCAGGGTTGGCAAATAGAATAATGGTACGCGCTGACCTTGCCATTCGATAGCGCCGTCGTTGTAAGCGCTGGCCAGCGCGGTGGCTTTGAGTTGCTGCACCTGCTCGACCAGCACTGACGGTACCGCGTACATTTTTTCGCCGGTCCGCACGATGACGACTTGCGTCACTGCCAGCGTCAGCGGCAGATGAATGGTGAATTGCGCGCCCTGCCCGGCCCGTGAGTCAATCGCGATCCGGCCGCCAAGGCTGCCGGCCTCGGAGCGAATGATATCCATGCCGATACCGCGTCCGGCCAATTCAGTGACTTCGGCGGCCGTCGAAAAACCCGGATTGAAAATCAGGTCAGTCAATTCAGCATCGGCGAGCTGACGCTCGGGCGACAACAGGCCAGTCGCCTGCGCCTTGCTGCGGATGCGCTGCAGGTCCAGCCCGCGACCATCATCGGCAAACTGCAGCACGACTTCATTGCCGTCTTGCCGGATTTCGACGCGCAGCTCACCGGTTTCATTTTTGCCAGCGGCGCGGCGCTGCTCCCGACTTTCAATGCCGTGGACGATGGCGTTGCGCAGCAAATGCTCGAACGGACCCACCATTTTTTCCAGCACGCCACGATCGATTTCGACGCTCCCACCACGGATATCAAGGTTGACGCGCTTGTCGACTTCCTTCGACGCCTGGCGTGTCACGCGGTAGAGCCGCTCGGCGATACTTGAAAACGGCACCATGCGTACCTGCATCAAGTCTTGCTGCAATTCGCGCGTCAGCCGCGCCTGCGTAACCAGATCGACGCTGGCTTGGTCAACCGTACGGGTAAGGTGTTGCTGGACCGACGCGACGTCGCCAACACTCTCGGCCATCATCCGGGTGAGTTCCTGCAAGCGCGTGTAGCGATCGAATTCGAGCGGATCGAATTCACCGTCGGTCGATTGCGCCATTTTTGAAGTGATCTGGCTATCGGCTTGTAACTCGATTTCGCGCAGTTGTTCGCGCAAACGGGCAACGTTGTCCGTCAGTTCGACCAGCGACTGGCGTAAGGTGTCGACTTCCGTTTCGAGACGGGAACGGGAGATCGATACTTCACCCGCCTGATTGACCAGACGATCAAGAATATCGGCTCGCACACGCACCATCGGCGCGATGCTGACAGGCTGACCGGACGACAACGGCAACGGCGCAGCAGCATCGGGTATCGCCAGCGGGGAAAACGGCACGTCGGCCACCGTTGCGGCAGATGGATGCTGCAGTAGCTCGAACAGGTGCAAGCTGTGATCATGTCGCGCCAACAGCGTATCGAGGGCAGCGTGGTGCAGATGGCCGCCATGCAGCAGTGCCTCCACCTGACTTTCGGTATCGTGCAGGTACTGCCCCAACTGCATCGCGCCGGCCATACGGGCACTACCCTTGAGCGTATGGAGCAGACGCAGTACCGATTGCGGTAACGCGGTGCTGGTCAGCGACTCTTGCCAGGCGCGCAGTGCGGCACCCATTTGCGGCAACATATCGCTTCCCTCCTCCAGGAAAACTGGCAACAGATCCGTGTCCAGTTCATCGCTCACCACTGTGGCTGCAGGGGAAACAGACGCTACCGCATCGTTCGGCTCGTTTGGCTCACTGGCTAACTCTGTGATCTCAGACATCGGCGCAAGCACAGCGCTACGGCTGTCGAGGTCATGGTGCAGTGCCGCCAGCAAATTGATCTGAACCGGCTGCGGCAAGGGCAACTCGCCAACCGCAAACTCTTGCAACAACCTTTTCATTAACACCAGACATTGCGCGATCTGATCAAAATCGGCAGGTGCCAGCACGACGCTCTTGCGCTCAAGGAGTAGCAAGATACTTTCCAACCCATGCGCCAGCTCCTGCATCGACTTCAAGCCAACCGTGGCCGAACTGCCTGCCAGCGAATGGACTGCATGCAAAGCATGGACCGATACGCGTCGCTCCGGCTCATGACGCCACTCGTCGAGATCATGCGACAGCAAGCGCACCAGATCGTCGGTTTCGGCCAGATAGATGCTATGCAGGTTCAGGCTGATCTCGAGGTCGCCGATGCGGCGGATGTTGTCGTCGCGGGATGCTGCCGGCGCTCCCGGAAACATAATAATTTCAGCAATGCTGTCGGTCGTCACCAATGGCGATGGTGTGGCGGGCAACGCGCCCAGCGGAGCCATGCCGTTGTCCTCACTGGCCGCGTCGGACGGAGAAACCCCGCCATCGACAGGTAATACATCGAGCGACAAGTGCGACTCGTTCAGCATTGACTGTGCGGCCTCAATCAGTACTAACCCATTGCACTCCGAATGACCGTCGGCGCTGAGTTCGGCCACCCATCTCGTGAGCAACTGCTCAGCCTGTTCGATAAGTGCGAGAACAGCGGGCGCGCAGCCGCTTTCATCGGCGATGCTGCGATTGAGGACTTTCTCGACACACCATGCGGCATTGCCGAGCGCCTCCAGGCCAACCATGCGCCCACTCCCTTTGAGCGTATGAAAACCCCGCCGCAAGGTTGTCAGATACAGGCTGTCATGGGGGTCAGCATACAGTTGCGGCACTGTTGCACGCACCGATGCCAGCACATCGACCGCTTCACCCAAAAATATTTCCAGCAGTTCGGCATCGACAGCGGCTTCGCTCTGCGGCGATGGCTCGAGTGGCACAACTGACGTCGTGGGCAATGCGACTCCGCCCGGCAGCAGCCCGGACAGCGCGCTAGAGGCGGCAACAAAGTCAGGCTGCGCCAGCAGCGCGATCGCCGCAGCAGCCTGAAGACTCGCCTCGGGGTGATCGAGCAGGCGCGCGTCGCGCTGGACCTGCTGCAGCACGTCGCGCAATGTTTTCTGCAGCACTAAATCGTCCGGCTGTTTGATCAGCGCCGCAGCGAGATCGGCCGCTTGATGCTGATGCTGACGCATTTCTTGTTCAACCGTCGCGGATTCCGGTGCGGCAGGTTGGTCCGAAAAATCGTTTGCACTTTCACTTGTTTCGGCAAAGAGGCTAGCCTGAGCGATCGCATGATCGGAGTGCAGTGACGCCTCTCCTTCATGTGCCTGTGTCCGCTCAGGCGTTGGCTTTTTTCCGGTCAGATCGGCGCGGAAAATGCCTTGCTCGTCATCGAATCGAAATCCCTCCCTGGCGGCATCGGCATGCAACTGCAACGTCTCAATAAAAAAACTCAGCGCGCCGATATTTTTCGCCACCGCCGAATAAGCGGCTATATCTGGCTCGGCATCAGCGGGGCTGCCAACAAAAGCGCGCACCGCCATTTCGACATGCTGTACCGCTCGCGTTGCATCGGGCTGATCAAGTACCGCCAGCGCGCCACCGATCTGGTGCAGCAAGATGCCGGTCGACGGCAAACCGGCGCTCTCGCGCGGGTCACGAAAATAGTCTTCAAGGCTTTTTTCAACCTGCCGCAAATTTGATTGCATCTCAATGGCCAGCGCAGCCATGGTCTGGCGCTGTTGCGCCTGACGCGACATATCGTTGAGCCAACTATCGGCGACAGCGGGCACATCGCCGGCCACCAGCGACAGCAGGCGGGCGCTCAGCGCATCGGCGTGCAAGGCAAACTGCGCATCAAGGCAGCTCAGGTTAGCCAGCGCATTGTCGACGAACAGCAAGCAGGTCGCGACGTCGAGGCCGAGCTGGTCGCCTGGGCGACTGTGCGCGGCGTGCCGCGCAATACCGCTGAGTTCGCACAGGAACTTGGCTAGCGCAGGCGCGCCCAACCGGGTGCCGGCCACAGCCAAGTGATGCATGTCGGCCTCGAAAGCGGTCGCCATACTGGCATCGCCAGCGGCAATACGATTCCATAACTGCTTGGCATGGGTCAGATGTTCACGCGCCTGCTGCAGGGCGTCGCTATCGACAGCGGTATAGCGCGGCCGAGCATAGTCGCGCGGCACCCGCCCCTCGAGTTGATAGGCATCGCGAACCTGCTGTGCCAAGGCCGACGGTCGCTCGATGTGGGCGATGAAGAACAGCGCGTCACGCAACAGGCGTTCGGCAATACTGGCCGACCCTTCGCCGAGGCGGCGAATTTGCAGGTTAATACGCGCAAAAAGTTGTTTAACATACAGCTCAGGCGGAATCTGACCCGCCGCCACGCCCTCGGCGAATGCCCGCAGCACCCACCAAAAATTGCGTGTCTGTGGCGTGAGTTGCGCTTGTTCGACGAGTCCGATAATGGCCAGCATGTCGGTCACGCTATCCTGTATCGGCAAGTCGGTTTTTTTCAGGAATCGCAGTAAATCGAGCTCGAAGCGCTTGCGCAGTTGCGCATAACTCACCGCCACGGTACCGGCAACATTGTCCAGCACAGGCTGCGGACGCACTGCCAGGTTCGGAAAAAACAGGTCGGCAGGGTGGATGCGTTCGGCGCCGCGCAATTCGAGCAGCGCACGGTAATACGGGAACAACCGCACCGGCTGTTGCGGCACTCCCGTCAGTAATTCATCCAAATAGGCCAGCAAGGCCTGATAAGCATTATCGAGCGCCTGCGCTGCTTGAGGCGTCACGGCCACCTGCCCGGACTCCATTCGCTCGAGCAAATCTTCGGCTGTTTCAGTGATGATGGCGACGCCTTCGATATCGACGATCTGCAAGGCGCCATGAGCCTGATGCAGAAAGGCTCGGGCATGACGCAGTGTCGTCGAACGGGCGTCGTCCTCCTGACTCATAGACTCGACCAGCGCAGTCCTTGACTGATCCAGCGCTTCGCGAATTTCCGCCATGATCCAGGACAGCGATCCGACATCGAAATTGTCCCGCACGCCTGGCGCAGTGACGCTATTTTGGGGGCTCATGACTACCTCGCGGGGATTCAAAAAATGATCCGCCCCGCAAAGGACAGATCATCAACAGGGTCGATTCAGAGCCGATCAGGTCGTCACCTTGAACCGTGACACTGAATTTTTCAGTTCTTCGGCCAGCCTTGCCAGCTCGCGGATCGAGGCGGCCGTTTGTTGCGTGCCGTGCTGGGTCTGCTCGGTAACACTCAGGATGTTCTGGATATTCTGCGCCACGCCATTGGCCGAGGTCGCCTGCTGCTCGGTCGACAGCGAGATGCCCTGAATCAGTTCGGCTAGACGGTTCGAGACGCGCCGGATATCGGACAGGGCCGCTCCAGCCGCATCCGACAATCGCGCTCCCTCGACGACGCCTTGAGTCGATTTCTCCATCGCAGCAACAGCATCGTGGGTATCCGTCTGAATGGTCCGCACCAGCGCACCGATCTGCTTGGTCGCCTCACCGGAGCGTTCGGCCAGGCGCTGAACTTCTTCGGCGACCACCGAAAACCCGCGTCCCGCTTCGCCCGCCGAGGCCGCCTGAATCGCCGCATTAAGCGCCAACACGTTGGTCTGCTCGGTGATGTCCGAAATCAGCTCGGTGATTTCACCAATCTCTTGCGATGATTCTCCCAGGCGTTTGATACGCTTCGAGGTCTCCTGGATTTGCTCGCGAATTTCATGCATGCCCTTGATGGCGTTCTCGACTGCTTGTGCACCTTCGTCAGCAGCATTGACCGACTGCCGCGCCACGTCAGCCGACTCGTTCGCTGATTTCGAGACGTCGGTAATTTGTCGTGCCATGTCGAGCACGGACTGACCCGTCTCCTGGATTTCGCGTGACTGGCGCTGCGATGCAGTCAGCAAGGCAGATGAAATTTTCTGAGCATCGTTCGATGCCGAGGTCACTTGTTTGGCCGTATTGGTGACGCGCCCGACCAGTCCACGTAACTCTTCAACCGTGTAATTGACTGAGTCAGCAATCGCGCCGGTAATATCTTCGGAGACGGTGGCCTGCACGGTCAGGTCGCCATCGGCAACTTCTTGCAGTTCGTTCATCAGACGCAAGATCGCCGCCTGATTCTGGTCATTAGCGCCGCGCGCTTCCTCTTGCTGCCGTTGCGCCTCGAACCGCTGCAACTCGGCTTGCTGGCGCTGCAAATCAGAGTCCTTGCGTCTGTTTCGACTGTCCTGCAGTAATACCAGCGCAATACCGACTGCAGCAGTCACCGCCAGCAAGGCAGACAAGGCCATCGCATAAAGTGGCCAGGCTTGCGCATCTTGTCGATCGCGGTAGGACTGCTGCAACACAGTGAGCCGCTGCTTGAGCGTTTCGTTTTCATTAAAAATCAATTGCTCGGCCTGCTTGGCTGCAATGAAATTTTGCAAGTTACCGAGAATCGCCGATACCGCCCCCTGATAGGTCACAAACATCGCCTGCAATTCAAGCAATTTATCGCGGCTATCCTTGTCACGGCTGGCACCTAAACGCAGCACCTCGCTGCCATTGAGGAATCCTTCGACGATGTCGCGGAACGTATTGACATCCTTGCCAAGCAGGAATGCGGTTTCCGGATTGACGCCTTCAGAAGTCAGGAACTCATTGGCACTTCGACCCAGTCGCTGGGTCAGCATCACGAGTTGACCGGAGGCCGAGATGTCGCGTGGCGAGGCACCTCCCTGCACCTTTAGCGCAGCAATTTGTTCGGTCAGTTCGAGCAGGCCTGGAGACAGTGCGTTAAGTTGCTTGAGCGAAGCGCCGAATCCGGATAGCTCCTTCTTGAGCTTAAGGATCGTCGCTGCTGCCTTGTCGGTATTACTCCAGAGCTGCTGGGTCTGCGCAAGAATAGGCGCCATCGTTGCGCCCGACATCTGGATACTGTGTCCTTGAAACGTACCGCCGTTACGCAGGAGGTCAAGATCGCGATTGAATTCGACACGCGACTCTTCAAGCTGGCCAAATGCCTGCAGGTTTCCCTGAATGGCATTCGGCGCGGCCTTGCCCAGACGCTGCGAATGCATTAACGCATCGCCTGCAATCTGATTCTGTGTCGAGGTCTGGGTTGCATCGCTGGCATTGAGAAAGACGAATATCCCGACGCCCGCCAGCGCCCCGGCCATCAGCAGGAACAGCACACGGACCTGCTCTTGCAGCGGCAAGCGGCCAATCAACGGCAATGTGATATCACCGCGATTTTCGAGTACGTCACCGATGAAAGTCGCGTTAGAGCCGGACTCCCGGGAGGATGCTGGCTGAGGCTGAGGCTGAGGCTGAGGCTGAGGCTGAGGCTGAGGTTGCGACTGGGGTTGCGGCTCTTTACCGGCTGCAGCGCCTGAGAATAAGGGAAGCTTGAATGCCATTAACGGGTCTCCTGAATCCTGTTTGTATTGACGGTGCGCAGATGCCCCGGGCGTCATAAACCAACTTGAAGAAATTGCGGGTCCACGATGAGTGCGGACAGTTCAAGCTGCCGCCACATAATGCCATCGGCATCGCAATAACAGCACCCCGTATCGTGGGCCGAATCACGCTGCAATGTCATCGCGGCGACGTCACGCAAACCCACTACACGCGACACCAATACCGCCCCGTTAAACGACAACGACGGTCCGAAAGCAATAATACGTGACTGTTTGTCAATGACGGTAGCGCCATGGCCGCGCCACTGCGCCAGATCGACCACACTCACCAGATTGCCACGCACATTGGCCAGCCCAAGGAACCATGGATACGTCAGTGGCACCGGAGCGATTGTGCCGACAGCAACAATTTCTCCAGCCTCGCGCAGGTTCAGCAAACAATGCTCGGACCCGATCTGCAAGCCAAGCTGGCGGGACTGCTCACGCAGGCCAGTAAGCGCCTGCTGCATCCGCACTGCCAGCTGCGACTGGAAATCGCGCATGCGCTGGCGCCGCGCAGCCGCATCCGGTTTGCGATAAATCCGTTCGATGCGATCCGCACTCACGGGAACCAACTCGGTATCGGACTGGCTCATGTCTGCTGGGCTAACCGAGCGCGGCGATTTTAGCCAGCAACTCCTGCGGATCGACAGGCTTGACGATGTAGTCGCGCGCGCCCTGTCGCAATCCCCAAATGCGGTCGGTTTCCTGACCTTTGCTGGTACAGATGATGATCGGTACATCCTGAGTTTCAGGATCGCGCGAAATGGCACGCGTTACCTGAAAACCGTTTTGTCCGGGCATCACAACATCCATCAGGATCAGTTGCGGTTTGTCGGCCTTGATCTTGAGCAGTGCTTCTTCTCCATTTTCGGCAGTCGCCACTGAAAAACCATTTTTGACCAGTACATCGGTCAGAAAATAACGCTCGGTCGGCGAATCGTCGACGATCAGAATCTTATGGATGGCCATCAGGAACTTTCAGGTAAAGCGGGAACGGCTTGCACCGACGCGGTAAATTCACGCACGGTTTTCAATAGACTGTCTTTGGTAAAAGGCTTGGTCAGGTAGGCATCGGAACCGACCAGTGTGCCGCGTGCCCGGTCAAATAAGCCGTCCTTGGAGGACAGCATGATGACCGGCGTCGCATGGAAGCGTGCACTCTTCTTGATCAGCGCACAGGTCTGATAGCCATCAAGCCGCGGCATCAAAATATCGCAGAAAATCAAAGCAGGCTGGGTATCGTTCATCTTGGCCAGAGCATCAAAACCGTCTTCAGCCAGTACTACCTGATAGCCGGCCTGACCAAGGAAAATTTCGGCGGAACGCCTGATGGTGCTGCTGTCGTCAATCACCATGATTTTCAGACTGGCGTTGTCCGGTAATTCGGGAGCTGTTGACATGGTGTGATCTCAGTTGACTTAGGTCAATATAAGTCGCAACTCCACGAAAAGGCAAGATGCTTTTGACCAACTTTTAACATATCTTGCCGAATATCAAACTGCGCCCCACAACAGCAAGCGCGTCTGTCGGAAACAGGTCACACCGGCATCAGATTGTCACCATTTCGAAATCTTCCTTCCGGGCTCCGCACTCTGGACATGTCCAGTTCATCGGCACATCGGCCCAGCGGGTGCCCGGTGCGATACCCTCTTCTGGCAAACCAGCCTCCTCCTCATACACCCATCCACAAATTAAGCACATCCATGTCTGATAGTCCTGCGTTGCTGCCACGTCCGACGTTGGGTTGTTACTCACAGTTAGCTGCCCTTCAATCAAGTAAAATACGAAGTCGCCATCTTAATCTACCCGCCGTGCAAATCCAAACTTCTCCCATTGCCCTCTCCTTCGGCGCCGCCGATCCCATCGGTGCCATCGGCATACAGGCCGACATTGCCACGTTCGCCGCGATGGGCTGCTATGGCCTGTCGGTCGTCACCGCACTCATGATCAGCGACACCACCAAAATTGAAGATATGGAGATCACCGAATCTGACTGGGTCTCCGATCAGGCCCGCGTCGTACTCGAAGACATGGCCGTGTCCGCCTTTAAGGTCGGCGCCGTTGGCAGTATCGAAAACGTCTCGGTAATTGCCGAGATCGTGTCCGACTATCCGGAAATCCCGCTGATCCTCGATCCCTTCATCACCGCCATTCCGGATGATGTGCAGGACGGCGACGACGTTCTAATGGCAATCCGCGAATTGCTGCTACCGCAGGCCACTCTGCTGCTGCTGTCGGCTGGCGAACTGGACCGGCTGGCCGAAACCTGGCGCGAACCGACCCTCGAAGACACGCTCGAGGTCGACGCGCTGCATGTGATCGAACTGGGCTGCGCTTTCCTGCTGGTCACCGGTACGCCGGGCGCCATCCATGAAGTGACCAATACGCTCTACAGCGATGGTGGCGTGATCCGCCAGGACAGCTGGCCGCGGCTGCCGGGCGCCTTTACCGGTGCCGGATCAACCATGTCGGCAGCGATTGCCGCGCTGATGGCCAACGGCCTGGAAGCGCCGGAAGCCGTTTTCGAAGCTCAGGAATTCACCCATGCCGCCTTGCTCGGTGCGCAGCGTCTGGGCATGGGCAAGCTGATCCCGGATCGCTATTTCTGGTCGCGCGAAGCGACACAGGCTATCGACGCCGATGCCGATGCCGACGCCGACATCAACGCCGCACCTGATGCGGTGCCCCCACATTGATTTTTACTGAATGCCGATACCCATCATGAGTTCCAATAACGACACCCTGTTTGCACGTGCCCAACTGACCACGCCAGGCGGCGTCAACTCCCCCGTACGCGCCTTTCGCTCGGTCGGTGGTACGCCGCGCTTCGTGACCCGCGCCAGCGGCCCGTATTTCTGGGATGCCGATGACACGCGCTATACCGATTACATCGGTTCATGGGGTCCGGCCATCGTCGGCCATGCCCATCCGGTCGTGATCAAGGCCGTGCAGGATGCCGCTGCGCTGGGCCTGAGCTTCGGTGCACCTACCGAAGGCGAAGTGCTGATGGCCGAAGAAATCTGCCGACTGGTACCCTCCATCGAGCAAGTAAGGCTAGTCTCCAGCGGCACCGAAGCGACAATGAGCGCGCTGCGTCTGGCGCGAGGCGCAACCGGCCGCGACAAGATCATCAAGTTCGAAGGCTGTTATCACGGCCATGCCGACTCGTTACTGGTCAAAGCCGGCAGCGGCTTGCTCACCTTCGGCAATCCGACCTCCGCCGGCGTGCCGCAAGACTTCGTCAAACACACGCTGGTACTCGACTACAACAATCCGGAACAACTCGAACAGGCTTTCCGCGACATGGGCAACGAGATCGCCTGCGTCATCGTCGAGCCCGTCGCGGGCAACATGAACCTGATTAAGGCGACCCCGGAATTTCTGACAACAATGCGCCGGCTTTGCACCGAATACGGCACCGTGCTGATTTTTGATGAAGTGATGTCGGGCTTCCGGGTAGCACTCGGTGGCGCGCAATCCATCTACGGTGTCGTACCCGACCTGACGGCGCTGGGCAAAGTCATCGGTGGCGGTTTGCCGGTAGCCGCTTTTGGCGGACGGGCTGACCTGATGCAGCAAATGTCACCGGTTGGTGCGGTCTACCAGGCCGGCACGCTGTCGGGCAATCCGGTCGCCGTGGCCGCTGGCATGGCGACACTCAAGCTCATTCAGGTGCCGGGCTTTTACGAGGGACTGTCGGCACAAACACTGCGCCTGGTGCAAGGCCTCACGGCCGCGGCCGCAGAACACGACATCGCCTTTTGTGCCGATTCCATTGGCGGCATGTTCGGCATGTATTTTTCAGCGCAAGTGCCAGACAGTTTTGCCGCGATGATGGCCACCGACAAGACCCGCTTCAATGCGTTTTTCCATCGCATGCTGGACCAAGGGGTGTACTTTGCACCGGCCGCATTCGAGGCCGGATTTGTCTCAGCACAGCATGACGATGCGGTCATCGATGCCACCATCGCGGCCGCCCGGATCGCCTTTGAAGATCTTGCCCTGAGCTAAGCACAAAATCGCGGCTATCCGCGTCGACGGTCCGGCTCGCCCGCTGCGCGGGGAGCCGCCCGCTGCGTTCATGAAGATTTCAGCAAAAATCAACACGCTTCATCACATTTTTCCCTCACGGCTTCGACGCGCACCCACGCCCAGTTGGTCTGACGGCCTCAGAAATCTCACGCGATCTATCTTCACTTCACCTCACCACCAACTCCACCAAGTGCTCCGCCCCATCATTGATCATCACCACCGTCGCCCCGTCCAGCAGCACGCCATCCACTGTCAACCCCGCCACGGCACCCCGCTGGACCGTGATCAGATACGCGCTATCGCGATACCGGTACCGTAGCGTGAAGCGGTCCCAGCCCGACGGCAGCAGAGGTGCCAGATGCAAGTGATCCACGGCGAGCGTAATCCCCAGCAGCGACTCGATGATCAGCCGGTACATCCATCCCGACGAGCCGGTGTACCAGCTCCAGCCGCCTCGCCCGACATGCGGCGACACTGCATAGACATCGGCGGCCACCACGTAAGGTTCGACCTTGTAGAGCGCGACCTCGGCTGCCGTGCGTGCATGGTTGACCGGGTTAATCATGTCGAATAATTCCCAGGCTCGCGCACCGTCACCGAGTTTGGCGAAGGCCATCGCGGTCCAGATCGCGGCGTGGGTATATTGCCCGCCGTTTTCGCGCACGCCGGGCACGTAGCCGCGAATGTAGCCGGGGTTGAGGTCGGAGGTACTGAATGGCGGATCGAGCAACTGGATCAGCGCGGCGTCGCGGCGCACCAGCCGCTGGTCGACCTGATCCATGGCGTGGACCGCGCGGGCCGGGTCGCCGGCGCCGGACAGCACGGCCCAGCTCTGCGAGATCGAGTCGATCTGGCATTCGGGATTACTGGTCGAACCGAGCGGCGTGCCGTCATCGAAATACGCGCGCCGGTACCAGTCGCCATCCCAGGCATTGGTCTCGATATGACCGCGCAGGAGTGCGGCCTGTGCATGGCAGCGTGTTGCGAATGGCATGTCGTCGACCTGTTGCGCGATGTCGGCAAAACGTTCCAGAACGTCGTAGAGGAAGAAAGCCAGCCAGACACTTTCGCCTTTGCCGTGCTCGCCGACCTTGTCCATGCCGTCGTTCCAGTCGCATGAGCCGATCAGCGGCAAGCCATGCACGCCAAAGCGCAAGCCGCGTTCAATGGCCCGTACGCAGTGCTGGTAAAGGCTGGCCGATTCACCGGATCGCTGTGGCAAGTCGTAATACGAATCTTCGTCCGGCGCGACCGGCCGGCCTTCCAGAAAAAACGTGACTTCGTTGAGCACGCCCAAGTCGCCACTGCTGGTGACGTAACGATGGACCGCCAGCGGCAGCCACAGGTAATCGTCGGAACAATGGGTGCGCACACCGCGGTTGGCCGGCGGGTGCCACCAGTGCTGGACATCGCCTTCGACGAACTGGCGGGCGGCGCAACGCAACAGCTGTTCGCGCAGCAGATGCGGTTCAGTGTGGATCAGCGCCATCGCATCTTGCAACTGGTCGCGGAAACCGAACGCGCCGCCCGACTGGTAATACCCGCTGCGGGCCCAGAGCCGGCAAGCGATGGTCTGATAGATCAGCCAGCCGTTGGCCAACACGTTGACGGCCGGGTCGGGTGTGTCGATCCGGATCGCGCCGAGCACCTGGTTCCAGTGGACGCACACCGCGTCGAAGCTGGCGCGGGCGGCGCCGGCACCGCGCTTGCGGTGCACCAGATCGCTGACGTCGGCACTGCGCCGACCCGCCACGCCGAGCATGAAGACGACGTCGCGCTGCTGGCCATCGGCCAGTTCCATCGGCACCTGAATCGCCGAACAGGGATCGAATCCGGCGCCTGTCTTGCCGGACAGGCGCACCCGCCCCAGCGCGGCCGGGTGCGCCAGCGAGCCGTTGCGCCCGATGAATTCAGTGCGGTCGCCGGTCATGCTGCGGTGGGGCGTATCGACATCGAAGAAGGCAATGCGCTCGGCGAAATCGGTGTTGTACGGGTTGCGGGCGAACATCGCACCGGTCAGCGGATCGAGCTCGGTGACGATGTGCATTGCTGATTTTGCGCGCAGGTCGGCCAGTACCCATTCGACATACCCGGTGGCCGAGATGCGGCGCGGCCGACCCGAGCGGTTGGTGACTTTCAGCACCGAATACTTGATTGCCGCGTCCAGTGCGACCACCACCGACAATTCGGAATGGATGCCGTCCTGCTGGTGCTCGAAGATGCTGTAGCCGAAGCCGTGGCGGGTCAGGTAGTTGCCACTACCGGGACAGGGCAGCGGCGTAGGCGACCAGAATGCACCACTGTCGTCGTCGCGCAGATAAAACGCTTCGCCACTGCTGTCCGAGACCGGGTCGTTGTTCCATGGCGTGAGGCGGTATTCGTGCGCATTCTCGCCCCAGGTATAGGCCTGACCACTCTCCGAAATCACGCTGCCGAAATGTGGGTTGGCCAGCACGTTGCTCCACGGAGCTGGCGTGCGCTGGCTGGCCGATGTGGTGATCAGGTATTCGCGGCCATCAGCACTGAAGCCGCCGATACCATTGCCAAGCAGAAGTTTGGGCTCAGGGTCGGCCGCAGACGTCAGCGCAGCGGCATCGATGGCGCTGCGCAGCGGCACGAGCGCGGGTACGGGCAGCCCCGGCATGTGACGTCGGTTGATCTGTTCAGCCAGCGTGCCGCGCCGGTCGCTCAGGATGGCGCGTGCGACCGACTCGATCAGGACGCGGTCTTCCGGCGCGATCTGTTCGGCCTGGCGCACAAATATACCTCCGGGGCGATCGATCGCGTGGGCATCGATGCCAGAGGCGATCAGACCAATGATCTGTTCATGCAGTTGCTGGCGGTAGCTGGCATGGTCTTCGTTCCAGATGACGAGGTCGACCGCCAGTCCTTTCAGGCGCCAGTACGCATGGGCCTGCACCATCTGGCGCACCAGTTCGATGTGGGCCAGTTCCTTGATCTGGACCAGCACGATCGGCAGGTCGCCTGAAATCGCATAGCTCCACAAACCCGATTGGCCACGCCGGTTCTTGATCAGCACACTGGCCTCGGCGCGCAGGGCCGGGTTCATGCTGACGATCGAACCGGCCAGCTGGCCATACAGCTGGGCATCGGTTTCGCTGGCGTTGAGCTGGCGCAGCACGACCTGGCTATGAGTCCAGGCCAGTTCGAAGACGCGGTCAGCCAGGTGGCGGTCGCGGTATTTGGCGATCAGGTAGAGAGCGGCGGCGCGCGTGTCGGCGACGCCGGTGACGATATCAACGGTCACTGATTCCTCGGGCTCGAGCGAGATCTGGTAGCGAATCGCGACGACCGGATCGAGCACCGAACCGGCTGTGCCGGACAGCGCCCGCGTCGGCGAGGTCAGTGCTGCCGGCGCGGTCAACGTGTTGCCGCGACCAATGAAGGCCAGACGGTCGGTTTCGAACGAGACGGTACCGACCGCGCGACCATGGACGACGACCTGATGCAGCATCCACGGCATCTGTTCTCCGAGTGAGCGCGGACGGCGCGTACACAGGATCGCGCCACTCTCAGTAAGCAGTTCGGTCTGGACGAACAGGTTGCTGAAAGCCGGATGGGCGGCGTCTGCTGCGGCTGTCGCCAGTACTACTTCGGCATAACTGGTTAGTTCGATCGTGCGACGCTGGCGCGCGCAGTTGGTGATCTTGCTGCGACGAATATCGATATCGTCCTCGGGCGAGACGACGACCTCGGTATGCATGTCGATGCCACGATCGGTACGGCGGAACTCGGCCCTGCCTTCCGAAAAAATCACTTCGTAATGCGCCGGTTCGGACAGTGTCGGTTGGTACGTACTGGACCAGAAATAGCCGTCATCGAGATCGCGCACGTAACAGAAGCTACCCCAGTTGTCGCGGGTGCTGTCGGCACGCCAGCGCGTCACTGCCAGGTCTTTCCAGCGGGTTGAGCTACCACCGGCATGGCTGATCATGACGTGATGGCGGCCGTTCGAGAGCAGCTGGATTTCTGGCAGGCGGCTGTCGGTACGATGAAACACCCGCATCGGCATGGCTTGCTCGCCAGTGCTGGTGCGGATATCAGAAAGCTCCGAGGTATTGGTGTAGCTGGCCGAGACTTTCGGAATGCGTTCGTGCAGCAGCAGCATCGTGGCCTGAAACAGCGGGTCGGCGGCGAAACGGCGCTGCATAGGGCGCTCGCGCAGCAAGTAGGCCAGGCTCAGGAAACCCATGCCCTGGTGATGCACCATGTAGGACTGAATCACGGCAAAGGGTTGGCCGCGCGGCAGCCGCGAGGCGGTGTAGTCGATTGCTTCGAGCATGCCGTAGCGGCCCTCGAAGCCTTCGCCCGAGAGTCGCAGCAAATTCAGGCAGGCCGCCTCGGGCTCGACCATCAGCGCCATCATCGTCGCATACGGTGCGACGACGAGATCGTTACCCAGCCCGCGCTTGAGGCCGAGACCCGGCACGCCGAATGCGCGGTACTGGTAGTTGAGCGCGGCGTCGAACGCGTTGTAGCCGGATTCCGAGATGCCCCATGGGACATTGCGCTGCGTGCCGTAATCAATCTGGCGCTGCACCGCGGCGCGGCAAGTCTGATCGATTAACGTGTTGTCAAAGGTCGGCATCACCAGCAGCGGCATCAGGTATTCGAACATCGAGCCACTCCAGGACAGCAGAATGGGTGCGCCGCCGGCCACCGTCAGTTGGCGTCCGAGCGCGAACCAGCTGGCCTGTGGCAGCTGGCCCTGGGCAATCGCGACGAAGGTGGCCAGCCGTGCTTCGGAGGCGAGCAAGTCGTAGAAGCTTTCATCGCGTCGTCGCTCACTGACGTTATAGCCAATCGCTAGCAGTTTGGTGGTGCGGTCGACCAGAAAGTCGATATCGGCGTGGGCTAATTGGCGCGCTAGTTGTGCCAGCCGTTCGACTTCGGCGATACGTTCGACCGCGCAGCGGCTGCCCTGTTCGATTGCCCTGCGCAGCAGCGAGATAGCGCTATCGTCGTGGCCAGCCGGCAGGCTGGTGCGCTGCGAGTCGAGTAGTGGTCGCAGCGTGTCGACCAGACTCGCGATGTCGGCCAGTGTGGGTATTGCATCGAGCGCGTTGCGCAATGCCGGCGGCCACGCCTGTTGCTGTGCTACTGGCAACAGCAACCATGGCGCCAGCACGATGAGTTCATGGTGCAGCTCTCGGCACTGGCAAGCCAGTGCTGCGCTCCACCAGTGCAGTTCGAGATCGCCTGTCGCCGGTAGTCCTGCCCGGAAGGCGGCGGCCTCACTGGCCAGCGATGCCAGCAACGCGCAGGCACCGTGCAGGCTGACCGGCCGACAGTGCAATGCCTGCTCGAGAAGGGAGCGCAATTCGGTCAGCGGCATCGGTAGCGCCGTGTCGGCGCTGGCCAGTACGCCAGCCAGCGTATCGGCAATGCCATCGAAACTCTGAGCCGGCAGGACCGGCTCATGGAGCAGCATCAGCAAGCCGGGACGCAGCGTCAGCAGGTGGCCCGACAGGTTACCGCTGTCGACGCTGGAGACATACATCGGCGCGAGCGGCTCGCAGGTCTGCGTGTTGTACCAGTTATAGAAATGGCCCTGGTAGCGTTCCAGCTGCTCCATCGTGCGCAGCGTGTTGCCGGTACGTTCGAGCAACCGTCCCAGCGTCAGATAGCCGAAGTCCCAGGCCGCCAGATTGGCCAGTAGCGACAGGCCGATATTGGTCGGCGACGTGCGTCGGGCGATGACCGCAACAGGTTGTTCCTGGACGTTATCGGGCGGTAGCCAGTGATCATCAGGACCGACATAGGTCTCGAAAAAGCGCCAGGTCTTGCGCGCGAGTTGGCGCAGGTAAGCGTTCTGCTCGGCCGACAGTGTTGCAGTACGACGCTGTTGCGGCCGGCTGATCCACCACGCGATGCTAGGCGAGGTCCACCACAGCAGTAGCAGCGGTGCGGCAAACGCCAGCGCCATCGGTCGGTACGCCATCAACCAGGCGGCCGTCACCAGCGCCAGTGTCGGCGCTATCCACATGGCGCGCCAGCTGTCGAGCAGACCATTACCATCGGAGTGCGCAGGACTGCCCGACGGCTGCCATGCCAGCAGGTGACGTTGCGATATCAGCATTCGCCACAGCGTGCGGCCGATCGCATCAAGGCTGTAGGCCGCTTCGTGCGGCAGGAAGGCCAGTTGCAGCGCGTCATGTGCAAGATGCCGGCCGGCATTGCGGCCGATCTCATTGAAGTGCTGGATCAGCAGCGCGTCAGCTGGCTTGCGCAGCAATGCGATTAGCACCGCAATGACCGTTGGCGCCAGTACGATCAGTGCGGCCATTAGCGTCCAGAACCAGACGTTATCGAGCGTGGTCCAGCCAACTAGCACCAGCGCCGTCAACGCAGGTGCCACCAGGCTGCGACGCAGATTGTCGAGCACTTTCCAGCGCGCCAGCGCCGATAGAGGATTGCGCTGGCGCGGCGCCGACGCGCCGGTGGCCATGGTCGGTCCGGGTACGCTCGGCAGCAGCCAGGCCAGTAGCTGCCAGTCGCCGCGTATCCAGCGGTGGCGGCGCTTGACATCGTCGCTGTAGCGGGACGGATAGTGTTCGTGCAGCTGAACGTCACTGATCAGTCCGGCGCGGGCATAGCAGCCTTCGAGCAGGTCATGACTGAGGATGCGGTTATCTGGCAGACGGCCATCGAGTGCTAATTCGAATGCATTGACGTCGTAGATCCCCTTGCCAATGAACGAGCCTTCGTGGAAGACATCCTGATACACATCGGAGACGGCGCGCGTGTACGGATCGATGCCGGGTACGCCGGTGCAGAGTTTTTCATACAGCGAAGCGTGGGCGCCGGGCAGGCTGGAAGTCACGCGCGGCTGCAGGATGCCGTAGCCCTCGGTGACGCGTTGCAGGCGTGGATCGTAGCTGGCGCGGTTGAGCGTGTGGGCCAGCGTGGCAATGCAATGACGCGCTGCGTCGCGCGGCAGCAGGGTGTCGGCGTCGAGCGTGATCACGTAGCGCACCTGCTGCAGTGGCGTCGTGTCTCCGACGATGCAGGAAAAAGCGTCGTCGCCGACGCCGCGCAGGAAGCGGTTCAGGTCGGCCAGCTTGCCGCGCTTACGCTCAAACCCCATCCACACCTGCTCGTGCGGATTCCAGCGCCGCGGGCGGTGCAGTAGTACGAATGGGCTACCGGACGGCTCGGCGTACTTCCGATTCAGCGCGGCGATGGTGTCGGCGGCGTAACCGATGAGTGTGTCGTCACCGGGTAGGCAGACGCTGGCCGCATCGGACAAGTCAGTCAGCAAGCAGCAGCGCAGGTGCTGGTCCCGGTTGGCCAGATAGCAAATTTCGAGCGATTCGCACAGACGATCGATATTGGCGGTCGAATACAAGATCGTCGGTACGACCACCAGCGCACTGGCATCGGCCGGTATGCCGTTCGAAAAGTCCATGCGCGGCAGCGGCTGCGGCACCGCTAGCAGCGTGGCCAGCCAGTTCACCAGGCCGAGCGCGAGCTGGCTGCTGCTCAGGAGTGCCAGCGCGGTGATAACGGCTAGCAGCCAGGGCGGGTGAGTACCGACTTCGAGCACGATGACGCTACAGGCCAGTATCAGCAGGACTAGCATCGTGCCGAGATACGTGTGCAGCGGCCAGCGCTGGATCAGATGCCGCAAGGCTTGCCGGGACGATCGTCGCAAGTCGATGTCGCGCTCCAGCGCGGCCAGACCCGGGCCCAGCAGGTAGGTGCCGACATGCGCGCGGCGGTGGCTGGTTCCATGGAGGATCGCGGCCTCGTGTGCCAGCGCGATCGCACGGGCAGCGACTTGCTGCTCGGTCAGTGTGGTGCCGCGAGCGAGCTGTTCGACGATGTGACGGTAGCCGTCGCGTGTGGCGAAGTCCATCGCTTGGTAAGTCTGATGCGGGTCTTGTCGCAGCGTTTGTTCGACTGCACTGAGCGCCTCGACAAAATCGCGCCAGTCCATGGCGCCGAGAAAACGCAGGCTACCGATGCTGTTGCTCATCGAGACCTGGTCGTGCGCCTGTTGCTGTGCATCGGCCTGTACCAGTTGCTCGATGGTGTCGCCGCATTCGGACAGGCGCTGCGTGATCCAGGTGAGCGGCAGGGCCAGAGCCGGGTTCTGGCCCTGCAGCCGGCGCGATAGCTCGGCCACGAACGGCGGCACAAGTGGCGGTGCGGAACGCGCCATGTCGGCCACGACCAGAATCAGGTGGGCAGGATTTTTTTCGGCGGTATCTGTCATGCGGTCGGCCCAGGTATCGGCCAGCGTGCGATTGCGCAGACTTGTATTGAGGCGCGCGGCGACGCGGCGCAGGTTGTCGATCAGCGCCAGGCGCAGCATGATCGGGATCGCCCACAGTTCGCCCAGCTTAAGCGGTTGCACAACCTGATAAGCCGCGACAAAGCGGCGCAAGTTTTCGGGATCGACCCGGCCATCCCCATGGGCGATGGTTTCCAGTGCCAGATCATAGACCCGCGGCCAGCCGGCAGACGGACCGGCGGACAGACGCGGCAGTTGTCGGCTGTAAGTCTTGGGAAGGTGGCGTTTGGCAGTGCGGATCTGGTCTTCGATCAGATGAAAATTGTCGAGCAACCACTCGGCTGCCGGTGTGATCTGACGACCATCTCGTACTGCGGTCGTCAGCAGGTTGCAGCTATCGATGATGATGGCTTCATTGTCGGCCAGTCGCGCCAGCAACTGGTCGCGCCCGGGTGTCTCGCTGACCGTGTGCGAGGCCGCCAATACGGCGCCATGCTGTTCCATTTGTGTAGCGCCGTACAGTTCGGCGCGCAATGGCGATTCATCGTCGCTCTGGGAATGGGCCGCATCGGCAGGTCGCAGAGTTGCCATTGTAGGCAGGAGGCCGAACAGAAGTGCGCGCAAGATATTCAAGACCGGACATCACTTTCTGGCGTAGGACTCCTGTTGCGTACACGATGTGCTTAGCAGAAGCCTCGGAAGTGCAGGCCTCCCAGATGCACCGATACAGGCAGGGCGTCGGGAATTATCAAAGGGAGAGAAACAGGTGAAACCGGTGAAACAGGAGCAGGCTAACGTGAGTTTTGTCACCGAGTTGTGCGATACCGCACATAGACAGGCGTTGATATATTTCAAATTTTCTGAGGGAAGAAATAATGCGATGTGCATTAATTTTTTCTAAGCATCTTCTAATGCCAAACGAGCACAACACCGCTCGTCGCATCTAGTTTTCAGCTAAAGCGAATCTGCTACTCGGACATTGTATGTTTCAGGACGATTACACAAGGCATTAACTATTCTGACGACTAACAAGACGTATGAATTCGCCTTGCGGGCCTGCCATTTTAAAGGAATCGCTGATTAAATCGATTTCATGAACTTTGGCGCCAGAGTAACCCATGAGCCGCGTAATTATCCACATCCAAAACCGACTTAATCAGCGCACCATTAATTAAAAATGAGAACCAATACAATAATTAACACGATAGTTCCGAGGCCAATGTACATTTTATTTCCCTTAAATCACTTAATGTAGATTCCAGTTTTATCGACAAATTCATCCACACTCCACATTGAAGTGCGGACTAATTCTGCCAATAGCTTTTTATAAAAGAATCATGTCGAAAGAGAAATTAACTTAAGAACAGGAAACCGACCAAAACGATCCATGTTTTTGTGTGTGCCACTATCTATTGGCAACTCCTATTTCCGCTGGTGTCCGCGCCGTACCGTAATCAGCAAGGTGAGCGGAGCCAAGACCATAGGTCCTATCAGTTCGCCTGTAAAATTTCCTAGCCCCCCAGGCATTAGCCCCAATCTGCAAAGCTCTTATACGGGTTTATTTGCCATATTTTAATTTCTCCCCTGAGACGCACGCATCTTTGGCAGCGCCGGCTAATGCATCGCATTTTTCTATTGCCACTTTGTAGTCGGCATCACTTTTATCCTCTTTCGCTTCCATTTTTACTTCGCCGATTTTCTTGCTCGATTTGATATCAACGATTGCCTTGGTGTGCATCGCCTCGGCTTCTTTGATACAGACGTCTTTGGGATTGCCGCTTTGAGCGTTGCATTTTTCTTTGGCAACCGCATAGTCTGCATCGACCGCAGCAACGCGTGCATTCATCCGGGCTTTGGGGGTGTTTTTATACTCGGCTTCCGCTTCCGCTTTGCTGCGTTTTTCAGCGGCTTTGGCTTCGGCGATGCAGATATTCTTCGTGGTTTTTTCCATCGCATCGCATTTGGCGCGTTCCATTTTATACATTGCGCTGGCGCTCTCCTTGGCCGCCTTGTAGGTAGCCCCGGCGTCAGCGGTCGCTGCCGATGCCGTTACTGAAAATCCGAGACCGACCGCGCTGAAAAAAAGTAGTGCGAGTGTTGTCTTCATTTTTATTCCTTTAAATTTGTCGTCGATGGAGAGTACCGGGCGGACTGCCCATGGACACTCGCCCGGCACCTCACACTGCTGTCAAGCACAACTCGTGACTTGTAATCCTTGTTCCAGTCTTCGAAATTCTTGATCCGCTTTTCGGCATCACCCTTGCCGGTGCCACAGGCTTCCTGGATTTTTGCTAAAGAGCTAATCGCGCTTTTCTTCAATCCGATCAAGGCGGTTGTCGGTGAGATCACCCCACTGTTTCTTGACGTTGTTCAGAAATTACCTCGAGTTTCCTTTAAAAAATCCCAATTCATTTAGCAGTAAATTGACCGCCTGCGCTCATAGCGAGGATAGCCATTAATAAAAATACTTAATGAAAACCAATCAATAACTGACGTGTTTCATGCAATTTTTATTGCACGTCAGGTAGCCCGATCGTTCGAATAAGGCTTGGTGCCGTAATAAGAGTGAATTTGATCGCTCCATACCGGGTCAATCATATCCGGCCATTGATCTGCATCGAAACCGGGGGCATCCTTGAGTTGCTCTTTATCAACTTCCAGTATGAAACGCTTATTGGTCGTATCGAGTGTCAATGCACTCCACGGCACCGCGAAGAGTTTTTCGCCCACCCCCAAAAATCCGCCGAAAGACAACACGGCATAACCCAATCCACCCAAGTTAGGAGTTAATTTGATTAATAGCAAACAAAACCCACTTTTCAGTTGACACCGAATATAAAAATCGGTCGGCAGTGAGCTTTTTATTGCTCACCGTCAACCATGACTCTTGCCACGATTTTTGCCGACTTTGCCGATTATTTACGTTCCGATGAATTTCTTCATACCGCCCGTCATAGCGATCATCCAACTGCAT
>JBLHLW010000041.1:0-35781 GCA_047621345.1 Minisyncoccia bacterium
TCGAGTGCGTCCGCCAGTTTCATGATGGCTTCCTCGCCCAACGGACCAGTGTCGCCTTCAAGCGCTAACTTTGCAGAACCTTGAATGATTGGCAAATCGTCGCCTGGGAACTCGTATTTCACCAACAACTCACGCACTTCCATTTCCACTAACTCAAGCAACTCGGCATCGTCCACCATGTCGCACTTGTTCAGGAAAACAATAATGTATGGCACACCAACTTGACGCGCCAACAGGATGTGTTCGCGAGTTTGTGGCATCGGGCCGTCGGCAGCTGAACAAACCAGAATTGCACCGTCCATCTGTGCGGCACCCGTAATCATGTTTTTCACATAATCGGCATGTCCAGGGCAGTCTACGTGAGCGTAGTGGCGTGCAGCGGTTTCATATTCAACGTGAGCCGTGTTGATGGTGATGCCACGGGCTTTTTCTTCCGGAGCCGCATCAATTTGGTCATAGGCTTTTGCTTCGCCGCCAAATTTCTTCGATAACACCGTCGCAATAGCTGCTGTCAACGTGGTCTTACCATGGTCGACGTGGCCAATTGTGCCCACGTTTACGTGCGGCTTGGTCCGCTCAAATTTGCTCTTTGCCATCTTGGACTCCTAACGATTTGAGAGAGTGTTCAGGCATGAGCCCGATCGACTTGGTAATTCGACTTGCAACATAAAACTGGTGCCCTTTACGTGGATTGAACACGTGGCCTCTCCCTTACCAAGGGAGTGCTCTACCACTGAGCTAAAAGGGCAATTACAGCTGAATAATCAACTGCTTAAAACTGGAGCGGGTGAAGGGAATCGAACCCTCGTCATAAGCTTGGAAGGCTTCAGCTCTACCATTGAGCTACACCCGCGAGGGCCACCATTTCCGCAACTGATAATCTTGCGCGTTCTCTTGCACTTTAACCTGGTGGAGGGGGCTGGATTCGAACCAGCGTACTCGTAAGAGGGCAGATTTACAGTCTGCTGCCATTAACCACTCGGCCACCCCTCCCTAGGGAACCCCAAACTATATTTGAGTGAAAGCCCCTTGTCAATCGCTGCGCACTTTTGAATTACTTCATGTTTGACTACTCGATTACAGCAGCCCAACACGATCACAAAATTTCGTGCGCCGCGCATAGTACTATAAAGTCGCCCTGCTCCGCCAATTTTTAAGAGTTCCAACTGTTTTTTTCTCATCAGGAACTACTTAAGCCCTTTTGACAGCTTACTGCACACCATTTTGTTATCCGATATGGCAAATTTGGATAGTGCATCATCAAAATCTGGTTTCCCTTGCAGCCCTCAAAAAACTATCCAACACCGGAGTGCAGTCAAGCAACTCGACGCCACCAGCTCGGTGGAATTCGGGGTGCCACTGCAAGCCCATTACGAAAGCAGCTTTGCGATATCGGATAGCTTCGACTATTTGGTCTTCCCCGGATACTGCCTCAACATTTAGATCACGCCCGACGTCTCGTACCGCCTGGTGATGTATTGAGTTAACAACCGGCGATAGGTGCGTTGCAAACATTTTGCTTAATGACGATCCTTGTGGGAATTGAATTGAATGTCGGTGGCTGTCATAAAGATCATTTACATGAGCAATAGCATTAGGCACATCAGAGGCGATGTCTTGATACAAAGTCCCTCCAAATGCTACGTTAATCAACTGACACCCCCGGCAAATTCCTAATACTGGCTTGTCCGCTTCAATGAACTCATGCAGCAGTTCAAGTTCATACATATCCCTCGCTCTGTCACCATTCCATTCTGGCCTTGTTGCGAACTCAGAATAGCTTTGAGGTGAGACATCCGCACCTCCCTGCAAAACGAGACCATCGAGGTGTTTGGCATAATCACGCAGACGGATATTGCTGGGGTGCAGCAACCCATTCGTATTCACGGTAGGAATCATAAAGACCATCACATCGCGCGACATAACCCACTGAGCAATAGATTCCTCAAGGTATTGAAGTGTTTTACCACGCAGCCCTTTTGCTCCCGGTTCAGGGTGAAATATCCTGGCTGACACACCAATTTTTAACGTCCTATGGGCCAGCTTTTTCCCTACCTTGTCACTCAGAGCCCGAATGCGAGCCGAAAACACCTTCCATGATTGCATCCAGGGTGTTTCGCGCTGCGCAAGCTCCCAAGGTAGAGGAGGTTTATCCGCACCTGACGGTGCTACAGGACCGCTCCCCGACTCGACAACTTGTGAGCTTGGTGATTCGTTACTTCCTTCTGGCGTATTCGTCATAGAGTCCATCTCAATTTGTGATGCAGAAGATCGCTGACATCATCAGGCTATCAGCGCCTAGTTAGACCATGCCAGAGAACAAGGCATGTCGCCAAGTGAATGGTCAACAATCACGAACACACGGACCATCAGCGATGTCTATTATTTGTTAAGGTAGCGATCTTTTTTTACTCTTCATCGCAATTACATGACTGCTGACAGACAATGACACCAACACCCATCATATTGGTGGTCATGGCCCATGCCTCTCTTCACCTCTCAAAAATAAACAAACGCCTTGCGCGTGCTGCAGAAACGCTTTCTTACGTGAGGGTGCATGACCTTTATGAGGTCTATCCTGACTTCGATATCGACGTACAGCATGAACAATCACTCCTTGAAGCGGCTGACCTTGTCGTAATTCAACATCCGATTCAGTGGTACAGCATGCCATCGCTACTCAAAGAATGGTTTGATGTTGTATTCGAACATGGCTGGGCTTATGGCGAAGGTGGTAACGCCCTGACTGACAAGGGCTATTGGCTGGTTGCGAGTACCGGTGGTACGCAAGGAACGTATCAGGTTGATGGGGTGCATCAGCATCCATTTTCATCGTTTCTCCCGGCGCAAGAACAAACCGCTAAGTTATGTGGCATGAAGTGGCTACCACCGCACATTTTTCATGGTGCACACCAAGCGGATGAAGCATCTATCAGCGGACACATCACCGCCTATATTGACCAACTGAAAACGTATCCTCACTGGCGTGCCAATCATGGAACATAGCCTCCTGTTCAATGCGTTAATTTATCTGGTTGCCGCAGTGATCGCTGTACCAATTGCAAAAAAACTGGGCTTAGGAGCTGTGCTCGGTTATCTACTTGCAGGGGTCATCATCGGACCATGGGGGATTGGCTTAGTCAACGAAGTCGAAGATATTCTTCACTTCTCTGAGTTTGGTGTGGTCTTGCTCTTGTTTCTGATTGGGTTGGAGCTCGACCCAAAACGTCTGTGGTCGTTGCGCCAGTCTATTTTTGGCTGGGGGGGAGCGCAAGTTGGTCTGGTTACATTGGCACTGTTCCTGCCAGGGCTTAGTCTTGGCCTCGATTGGCATACTGCGTTGATCGCAGCACTGGGCCTCTCCTTGTCGTCGACGGCGATTGTCCTGGCGACAGTTTCTGAACGTAACCTAATGGCAACCTCCGCGGGATCTGCTAGTTTTGCGATTCTATTATTTCAGGATATGGCGGCTATTCCAATGATCGCAATCGTTCCGCTTCTGGGTGCGAGTTCAACTGCAGTCACGGAACACGGTTGGAGCGGAGCGGCAAAGGCAACTGGGGTAATCATCGCATTGATTATCGGAGGGCGTTATCTCATTCGACCAATTTTGCGCGTTATTGCCAACACAGGCATGCGTGAGATTTTTACTGCTTTTGCACTGTTGCTCGTCATCGGCATAGGCTTGCTGATGCAGTGGGTAGGTATGTCTATGGCTCTGGGCACATTTCTGGCAGGTGTATTGCTGGCAGATTCCGAATATCGCCGCGCTCTGGAAACCGACCTGGAGCCATTTAAAGGCTTGCTTCTTGGGCTATTCTTTATTGCCGTCGGTATGTCTATTGATTTTGGCATCTTCCGTGCACAACCCTGGCTGGTGCTAGGTCTGGTTGCCGCGTTTCTTTCCATTAAAACGCTCGTACTCTATGTACTGGCAAAGTCCTTCGGCGTACCCCGTGGGCAACAGGCACTTTTTGCTTTTTTGCTGTCACAAGGCGGAGAATTTGCCTTCGTGATCTTCGGTGCAGCGGCAACAGCCAATATATTTTCAGCAAAAATATCGTCAATGCTGGTGGTCGTAGTGGCACTGTCGATGCTGGCGACGCCGTTGCTGTTAGTTTTTTATGATCGTGTGCTCGCACCTAGGCACAGCACCAATAAAAAACGTCCGTCTGAGATCAACGAGCCACAAAACAACCCCGTCATCATTGCCGGCTTTGGGCGTTTCGGACAAATTATCGGTCGCCTTCTTCATGCCAACCGAATCGGAGTAACGGTTCTGGACCACGATCCTGAACAAATTGATTTGTTGCGTAAATTCGGACTTAAAGTTTTCTACGGAGACGCCACTCGCGTCGATTTGCTCAAGGTCGCGGGAGCGGGTGAAGCCCGAGCGCTCGTCGTTGCCATTGACAATGTTGCAGATAGCCTCGCGCTAGTTGATGCAGTTCGGATAGCGTTTCCCGCATTACCGATCATTGCCCGCGCCCGCAACGTAACGCACTACTACGAGTTGATGGACCGGGGGGTCACGGTAATCGAGCGCGAAACCTTCGAGTCAGCCCTGCAACTCGGACGGCAAGTGTTACATCAACTAGGGTTAGGTGCGTTCGAGGCACGCCAGGCGGCAATGAAATTTCGCAAACACAACATAAAGACACTTCTGGCCGTCTATCCGTTTTACAAGGACCAAAAACAGATGGTGTCCATGGCGAAGCAAGCACGGGATGAACTGCGCGAGATGTTTTCTCGAGATGCCCAAATTCGTAACGGAGATGCCCGCGACGGTTGGGATTGATGCTGCTACAACTCCACTTTTGGTTGTGTCACAGCACCAGTAGAAGAGATGCCATATTTTTTTAAAATACTCTGGTACAGCGACATGAGCGACGACAACCGCGGGTTGGCCGAGTCAAGCCGACGTGCGGAGTCAATTAGTACTCTCGCCTGATCACCCAATCGCTCATCCCAGCCAAGATGGTCAAGATGTTTTAGCAGTGCGACAGCTGCATTGAAGACCACTTGCGGATTTTCTGGCAATTTTTTAACAGCCTCCATCATCGCTGCAACCGCTCCTCGATAATCTCCTTGGCGAGCTTTTTCGGCCCCGGATGCCACTAGGTCAACCACCATACGACGGCTTTCCTTGGCGGTACTTTGGGCCAGATCGGCACGCCCGGATTGCTCGAACAAGTTCATTGCCTTGGCCATCTCAGCGCTGTTGGATGCGTTGCTCATTACATCGAGCATGATTTCAGTCGCACCGCTATCCATCTTCTGAGCAAGACAGTTTTTTGCAAGCGTCATCTTCATGTCCGTCGACAAGCCAATATTGTCGCGACAGGCCTCGACAGCCTTGTTCAACTCATCACTTGCGCGCCCCGTATCACCGGTTTGATTGAACAGCATGGCAGATGAAATAGCATGACACGCCTTGCCCTTGCCAGACCCCGATAAAGAGCGATCCAAATCACGAATAATGGTTGATGCCTGACTAGTGTCGCCTTTATCAATCAACGTTTTTACCAGTCGGACATGATCTTCCGGATCGCGAAATTCTGAATAACGTGCTTTGGAGACAACTTGCTGAAATGCTTTTTCTGCGGTTACTACATCGCCAGTTTCGAGTGCCACCTCACCTAGCTTTCGCAATCGTTGCAATGCATTCGGCGAAATCGCCACCGCACTTTCCAGTACCTGCTGCGCTTCAGTAAATTTACCGTTTGCTTCATGGGCTTTTGCCAGCCAATCGTACGCGTCCATGAATTTACTATTCTCAGCCACCAGCGCAATCAACATCTCTTCCGACTCAGCAAACTTATTTTGCATAAATAACGTTTTCGCCAGTCCCAGACGAGCCCACGCTACCGCACGTAACTCATATAACTCGCCATATAAAACTTCTGCCAGATGTGGCTCACCAAGGGAGATGTGCAGTTCTGCCCGCAGACGTTTGAAGTCAACTAAATAACGGCGATTTTTTGTCTCCCCCTCAATACACATCGCCACAGCTTGATCCAGATCCCCTCGCTCAATCAATCGATACAAGACCGCAAATACTGCGCGCTTCTCGACCGCTTTTTCAATGCGGTCCATCAACGTATCCGCCGTAAATGGCTTAAGTATGTAATCGGAAGGTGCCAACTCGGCAGCACTCACTACTTTTTCGTAGGCCCGCTCTGCAGTCACCATAAAAAATATCGTCGACATGGAAATAAGCTTGTTGTTACGCACGTCCTCGAGAAACTGCTGACCATTCTGACCATCGCCCAAATCATACTCACACAAAATGATGTCAAAAGAACGTGCTTGAAGTTGGCGAATCGCCGTTCCAGAGCTGACGGCATGGTCGATTTTTTTTAACTCGCATAGCGTCAGCATGTTGTGCAAATTGCCACGCATACCGGGTTGCGGTTCGATGATTAAAGCAGTCAGACTGCGAAATTCTTTCATTTTTTTCTGGCTACTCGAAAGAGGGGGAGGCCGATGAGTATAGTACGTTGGCGTGACATGATTGCATTAGAAGGTTCGCGGCTGAAAAGCTATTGCCCCCAGTAAATTCGTGTCATTTACCGCATCTGTTACTCCGGCATCCCTTGTCGAGTCTGAATCAGTCCCTCCCACTGCAATCTGTGTTGCAAAAAATAGCAGGCCTTCAGCCAATGCCGTTGAAGGGCCATGCAAATTAGTGCGCGATAACGTCGCATTTCCGATGCGGTACGGAAGCTACGAGTAGAGGTGAAAATGATGATTTTTGGACTAAGCCAGACCATTCACACAGACACTGAACGCCAGCACAAACTAGAATATTCAACACCGCCAGCGCATGTCGGGATGCGCTTTGAGCACACCCGACAAGATTGCTGAGAATGCGCCACGCAAAATCTCAGACATCCTGTATCACGGTGAGGACTCGTTGGACTGGATCAAGCAAACTGGCTGCCGCCCGGCTGATCTGCTCGGTCATCATTTGCATGCGCTCGATCTCTGCATTGGCATTGTCGATCGTCGTTTTAATTTGCGATATCAGTTCGGGCGAACAGAACACGGAGTGTCGCCCGGCGACTTCAATCAGATGAACCACGCGGGCGCGTGTTTCGACGATGTGTTTATGGGCGATCGACTGAAAGTCTGCCTCCAACTCGAGGGCGGCTGCGCCTAGTGCGCGACTATCTTCGATCAGTTCACGGACCTTGTTGCGACTTCGCTCATTCGATAAAAAAAGAATATTGCTCTGCAACCGCATCGTTACCAACGGGGTGCTGGCAGCGCAGCTAGTTTGCTGCAACGCGAGTAACAACGATGCATTGGAAGAAATTTTGTTGACCAGTGAATCAAACAATTGCTGCTGCAATTTTAATTGCGAAAATACGGCTCCGGGTATCGCACCATCCTGACTGGACGAAGGCATCATGACTCCTTGCGAATGCCGCGAATGCGGCATTGTTAACTTACGGTTTATTGATACTAACTACCGGTATCAATAAAGTAAATTCACATGCCGTCTTTCGACGTCGAAGGAAGCCATTCGCACGAAAATTACAACGCCGTCACGGCCGTGGGACGCATGCGCCAAGCTGCAGCGACCGCAATGGCGCACAAGACAGCGACAAAAAAGAACGTTTCATCGAAAGCGTGCAGTCGATTCTCCGTACTGTTAGCAGCAAGACCGGAGCCACTGCGATGAATCGCCAGGCGCCATTCCAAGACGATACCAACCAGACTCACGCCAATCGCGCCACCCAGTTGGCGCAAAAAATTCAGCGTACTGGCACCCTGCGCAATCAGGCTATGGTCGATCCCGCGCATCGCACCCAGACTCAATGCCGGCAGTACAAAACCGAGGCCAACGCGACCTATAACAGCCCAAGCCATCAGCAGCAAATAACTGCCGCCCGGTTGCCCAAGTGCCATCAAGACGAAAGACAAGGACAGCAACGCCAATCCAATGGACACCAGCACATTGGGTGGATACCGGTCTGCCATTTTTCCGGCCAATGGAATCGTGATTGCCAATACGATTCCAGCAGGCAGCAACACCAAACCTGCGCGCGAAGGTGAATAAGCTAGCGCCATCTGCAAATACACCGGTAACAGATAAGTCGAACCAAACAAGCCCATACCGTAAATAAACGCCACCAGTCCGCCCATCGCAAACTGGCGGTACCCGAACAGCTTGAGGTTCATCAAGGGCGCATCCGTATGCGCCTGCCAGACAACGAAGCCGATGAACGACGCCAGCGCGATCGCCAGTAGCGCCAGTGCCAGCGGCCTGTCATCATGCAAATGAACCAGGCCATTGAGAACCGTGACGGTACAGGTTCCCGCCAGCAGCAGGCCTTTCCAGTCGAATCTGCGGGCGTCTCCCATCAACGGTGAATTGGTCGACAAATAGCGCCGAATGAGTACCAGCACCACCAGACAAAATGGCACCACGACAAAAAAAATGGATTGCCAGCCGAATTGTTCGACTAGCACGCCACCAACGCTAGGACCGATCGCAGGTGCCAGCACCACCCCGAAACCAAAAATACCTAATGCCCGGCCTTGCTCTTTCACATCGAATGCCCGGAGGATGACAATTGCAGGAATCGGCTGCAGGATCCCGGAAGCCAGTCCCTCGAGGACGCGCATCGACAACAGCATCGAATAATTAATACTGAAACCGCCGAGCACGCCTCCCGTCAGCAACACCAGAATGGCCACGGTATAGGTTCGTCGCAGTCCGAAACGCAACAAGAGCCAGGGTGTGGTGAGCATCGACAGCGTCATCGCCAGCATAAAACCGGACGAAACCCACTGCGCGCGCTCCTGTCCGAGTTGAAAGTGCTGACTCAGATCAGGAATGGCCACGTTGACGATGGTCGACGACAAGATCGATGCCATCGTGCCAATCATCACTGTCAGCAGCACCAGCCATTTATGACGTTCACCGTGACGCTCACGCAAAACTTCGATAGTTGCTGTCATGAAATTAAGGGAGGTAGGTGAACAACTCGGCACAGAGAAATGCAAGCGCAGACACCAGCAACGTCGAACCAAACGGCAGACAAAGCGGAATTCCAAGCAGGGTGAACCGCACATCGCCGGGTGCCCGGCCTATGCCGAGTCGATTCAGCCATGGTAACAACAGCGGAAAAATAATCAGGCCTACGAAAATCACTGCTACCCAACGTATCATCGTTTGCCTTAGTTGAAACGGCAGAAAGCCGTAGCAACCATCTTAGCGGATCAGGCGCATCACGGCGAACAGAACCATCGACAGCAGCACGGTCGAGGCGAATGGCAAAAATATTTCTTTGCCGAATAGCCGAAAACGTAGATCGCCCGGCAACCGGCCTAGACCAATTTTTTCGAGCCACGGCAACGCCGCCGACAACACAATCAGGCCAATGAAAATGGCGAGGAACCAGCGAATCATGCCTGCCCCTTCACAGTCGATGACTGCGGTCGTTACGCTCGAAGCGCTCCGGCAACCGCAATTGCGTGCCCACCACCAGCACTTTGAACAGCTCGCCCATTTCGGCAGGTGAGGTAAGTTTCTGAACTGCATTGGCCTGCGGCAGATAGCGTCGACCATCCTCGGGAGAAGTGCGCAGCAGCACATCACCAAGACCGGCTTCCAGCAGGAACGACGCCTGACTCAGATAGCCGAGCAAATCGAGCCCCCCGTCGAGTGCTGCTCGCGCCATCGCAGTAAAGTCAACGTGGGCCGTAATATCCTGCAAGCCCGGCAAAAACAGGGGGTCGTCATGGGCATGGTGGCGGTAATGACACATCAGCGTTCCATGGTCACGCTGGTCCAGGTAGTACTCATGCGCCGGAAAACCATAATCAATCAGGAGTGCGGCACTGCCCTGCCCCGTTTCATCGAAACCCGCACGTAACATGGCGGCCAGGGACCGCATGAAGCCGGCGGCCACCGGATGGACTTCCGTCGCATAGCCAATTGGCAGCGTATCGGCCTGCGGAATTTGCGCGATGAGGGTGGCGTCACAAGGATGCTCCCGATAGACAAAATTACGCGCTGACAACCCGATACCGCGCTCACGCCAGCCGTGTTCGGTTTTCACGACCAAATGTACTGGCATCGCATCGAGTACTTCATTACCAATCACCACACCGGCAAACGCTGCCGGAAAATGATCCAGCCAGACCACCTGCGGAAACCCTTTGAGCAATTGCTGCTGGCGCGCCCGCAACTCCCCGGACAATTCAACAATCGAATACCGATGGACCGGTATGCCCATCGCCGCCAGCTCGGTCAGCAAATCGAAGGCGAGCTTGCCGGTGCCGGCACCGAATTCCAGCAGATGGGGCGCGATCTTCGGCAGCAATTCAGCCACCGCGTGCGCCAGTGTCGCGCCAAATAACGACGTGATTTCGGGCGCGGTTGTAAAATCTCCGTCTTTTCCGAGCTTGGCAGCGCCGCCACTGTAATAACCGAGCTCCGGTTCGTACAGCGCCAGCTCCATGTAGCGCGAAAAGGATATCCAGCCGGAGTTACGGCGGATATCGTTGGCGATGAGGGTGTGCAGCGCGCGCGAGGCACGCAGCGCGTCAGCAGAAGGTTCGGGCAGTTGCAATTGCATGGCTTTTTTATCGATATCTCAGCGAAAGGCACAACACTATGACCACAGACCGACAGAAAGTTGCACTTGTCACCGGCGCGGCCAAACGCATCGGTCGCACCATCGCACTGGCGTTGGCCGAGCGTGGCTGGGACATCATTGTGCACTACGGCCGCTCTGCTGGCGAGGCCGCCACGACAGTCCATGAGATTGAACAACTTGGAAGACGTGCCTGGGCCTTGCCATGCGACCTCACCGATGAAACTGCGGTAAAAAAACTGTTGCCAGACGCCATTGCATGCTGCGGTCCGCAACGCCGGCTAGCCTGCGTTGTCAACAATGCGTCACTGTTCGAGCAAGATAGCCCGGCTGATTTTTCACTGGCGGTACTCGATGAGCACATGCATGCCAACCTTGCTGCACCCATCCTGCTGGCGCAGGCACTGCATACGGCGACCGCTGACGGCGAACAATCGGTCGTCATCAACCTGCTAGACCAGAAGCTGTTCAACATGAACCCGGATTTCCTGTCCTACACGCTCTCCAAGGCGGCACTGCAAACCGCTACAGTAATGCTGGCGCAGGCACTGGCACCAAAGCTGCGCGTAGTCGGCGTGGCGCCTGGCATCACGTTGATTTCGGGCGACCAGAGTCAGGCCAGCTTCGAAAAGGCGCACAAAATTACACCGCTGGGACGCTCCAGCACGCCGAAAGATGTCGCCGATGCCGTCTGCTATGTGGCAGAGGCGCACGCAATGACAGGCACCACCTTGCTGGTCGATGGCGGCCAGCACCTGATTCCGCTGCAACGTGATGTGATGTTCGTTGCTCAATAATTCAAACCCGTTCCACCACCGATCGACACCATGTCCTCTTTTCTCTCCCAACCTGCCCTCGCCGATTGCCGCCGCTTGTTCCTGCGTAATTACGAAGTCCTGATCAACATCGGCGTCCATGATTTTGAAAAGACCGCCGAACAGCGCGTGCTCATCAATGTTGACCTGTTCATTCCGCTCGAAGTGTCGACCCCAAAAGGCGACCTGCTCGACGAAGTAGTCGACTATGATTTCATTCGTAGCACGATTTCCAAGCGCACCGAAGAGGGCCACATCCACTTGCAGGAAACCCTGTGCGACGATGTCGCCGCCGCGATGCTGCTGCATCCCAAGGTGCGCGCAGTACGTGTCTCAACCGAAAAGCCCGATGTCTATCCGGACTGCGAGTCGGTCGGCGTTGAAGTATTCCGGATCAAGGCAGTCTGAATGTTGGAGTCCACCATGTCCGATACAGCAACTGAACCGACCGAACCGTCCGCTGAACTGTCAGCCCGACAGCGCGAAAAAGTCACCTACGAAAATAACAAGCTGCATAAGCGCCTATGCCGACAAGTCGGCCAGGCCATCGGTGACTTCAACATGATCGAAGAAGGTGACAAGATCATGGTCTGCCTGTCCGGCGGCAAGGACAGCTACGCCTTGCTCGACATCCTGATGACGCTGCGCGAACGGGCGCCGATCAATTTCGAGCTGATTGCGGTCAATCTCGATCAAAAACAGCCGAATTTTCCGGAGCATATCCTCCCGGCCTACCTGACCGATCTCGGTGTCGCCTTCCACATCGAAAATCAGGACACCTACAGCATCGTCAAGCGCGTCATAGCCGAAGGCAAGACCACCTGCTCGCTGTGCTCAAGGCTGCGACGCGGCATTCTGTACCGGGTCGCCGACGAGCTCGGCGCAACCAAAATCGCACTCGGGCATCATCGCGACGACATCCTCGAGACGTTTTTCCTGAATATGTTTTTTGGCGGAAAACTCAAAAGCATGCCACCCAAGTTGCAGTCCGATGATGGCAAGCACATCGTGATCCGGCCGCTGGCCTACGTAAAAGAGGCCGATACCGAACGCTACGCCGAAGTCAAAAACTTCCCGATCATTCCGTGCGACCTGTGCGGTAGTCAGGAAAACCTGCAGCGCAAGCAACTCAAGAACATGCTGCGTGACTGGGACAAGAAAAATCCGGGCCGTACCGACAACATCTTTGCAGCCCTGTCGACGGTAGCGCCTTCGCATCTGATGGACCGCAACCTGTTTGATTTTGCCGGACTAGCAGTGACCGGCGCTCCGGTTGTCGATGGCGATATTGCGTTCGATGACGAACCTTGCGCATTACCGACAATGCTGCCCGGTACCATTACGCTTCAGCCTGCATCACGCTAACGCAAAGACACTATGTCGCGAGCTCCAGGAAAATCTTCTGGAGGTCCTGAAATTGCTCTAGCGCGTGGGTTTTTTGCTGCGGAGTGGCCAGCGCAATGATGTCAGCGGTCAGCCGAATCGATGCGTCAGTCGACGCGGCAAAGTAGACCGCGTTGTCGCCATTGCCACTACGTTCGTAGTGCACGCGGGTGTATTCCTTGAGCGCACGCACCACGGCCACGCGTGGTGCCTGGTCGAGGCGAATTTTCCTGAGCAGCAGGATCAAATCCTGATGGCGCTGTGTACGATCGGCCATCACCCGCTCATTGTCGAGCGGTCGGGCATCCGAAAGTTGCCGGATACGGGCTTGCTGCGCATCACTGAAATCGCCAAACCAGTACTCCGCCTGCTTCATGACTTTTTTATAGCGAAACTCTTGACGCTCCTCAACGTCACCGACAAGGTAGTCTTTACGATACCGCTCGGTGCTGTCAGCCAGCTTGCTTTCGATCCGGTTGATCTGCTCCGGACTTAATGACAAGGCCAGATCGGCTAACGCCGGCAACGCTTGGTCAAGTATGACGACAAGACGTTTTTTCAGCACGTCATAATCGTTACGCACTATGCCGGGCGTCACCGGGTTCTGCAAACGACGCTGACCCGTTCCCATTAGCTGCGCGTAGTCGGGCAACTGGGTTTTCTGATGCCAGAAGAACAGGTTATCGAGCTGAGTGCGGACCTGTGTCCGCTGTATCTGGTCAAAGCCAACATAGTTGTTAAGCCACCAGTACGACAAGGTTTCGCCATTGCTGTACGTCAGCCGCAAGGCGCTGCATCCAGCCAGCACGACGATGAACGCGCACAGCGCGACCTTTTTGGCCATGCCTCGTACAGTGCGCATGTTAAGCTTTTGAAAATTTTTCATTCGGGTTCCTATGAACGTAGTCATCCTTGCCGCCGGCATGGGCAAACGCATGCAGTCGGTCCTGCCGAAAGTGCTGCACCCACTGGCGGGAAAATCCTTGCTGGCGCATGTGGTCGACACGGCCCGGACACTGTCACCGGCCCGTCTGTGCATCATTTACGGCCATGGTGGCGAGGCCGTGCCGGCAGCGTTTCACGCTGACGATATCGTCTTTGCGCGGCAAGAGCCGCAGCTGGGTACCGGTCACGCGGTCATGCAAGCGCTACCTTTCCTCGACGAGTGTACCCCGACGCTAGTGTTATACGGCGACGTACCCTTGACGACGACCGACTCGCTGCAGAAACTGCTAGCCTGTGCCGGTGCCGACTCGCTGGGCATCCTGACCATCACCATGACCGATCCGAGCGGCTACGGCCGCATCGTGCGCGAACAGGGCCGCATCGTGCGCATCGTCGAGCAGAAAGATGCCAGCCCGGACGAACTGGCGATCACCGAAGTCAATACCGGCATCTTGGTCGCACCAACGATCGCCCTCAAGCGCTGGCTGGCAGCGCTGTCAAATAACAATGCCCAGGGCGAGTACTACCTGACCGACATTGCCGCCAGTGCGGTCGCCGAAGGCATGCCGGTGCAATCGGCACAACCTGGCGCGGTCTGGGAAACTCTCGGCGTCAACAGCAAAGTGCAACTGGCCGAACTGGAACGGGTCCATCAACGCAACGTCGCGCAGCGCTTGCTGGAACAAGGCGTCACGCTGGCCGACCCGTCCCGCATCGACGTGCGCGGCACGCTCACCTGCGGACGCGATGTCAGCATCGACGTGGGCTGCGTGTTTGAAGGACTGGTCACGCTGGCCGACAACGTCCGCATCGGCGCGCATTGCGTGATCAGCAACGCACGCATCGGCGACGGCGCACACATCAAGCCGTTCTGTCATATCGATGAAGCCGTGGTCGGTGCTGCGGCGATAATCGGCCCCTACGCCCGCTTGCGTCCGGGCACCGAGTTGGCCGATGCGGTCCATGTCGGTAATTTCGTCGAAATTAAAAACAGCCAGCTTGGCAGTGGCAGCAAAGCCAACCACCTGACCTACATCGGCGATGCAACGATCGGTCAGCGCGTCAATGTCGGCGCGGGAACAATCACCTGCAACTACGACGGCGTCAACAAATACCGCACGATCATCGAAGACGATGCCTTCATCGGCAGCGATACCCAGTTAATCGCCCCGGTGACAGTCGGTGCGGGCGCCACCATCGGCGCCGGCACGACGCTGACCGGAAACGCCCCGCCCGGCAAGCTCACGCTGTCGCGCAGCAAACAACACACCATCCCTGGCTGGCAACGGCCGGTCAAACAAAAAAAATAAGGAAATTCCCCTATGTGCGGCATCGTCGGCGCAGTCTCCCATCGCAACATCATTCCCGTCCTGCTGCAAGGTCTTAAACGTCTTGAATATCGTGGTTACGATTCTTGCGGCGTAGCGGTCTTCAACAACGGTCTCAAGCGCGCGCGCAGCACTGCGCGTGTGGCCGAACTCGAAACCCAGATCAACGAATCGGGCCTGCAAGGCAGTACCGGCATTTCGCATACGCGCTGGGCCACGCATGGTGCGCCCGTGACGTTCAATGCGCATCCGCATTTTTCACCGGATGCCGATGGCGTGCACCGCATCGCTCTGGTCCATAACGGCATCATTGAAAACTACGAAGAAATCCGTACCGAACTCAAGGTACTCGGTTACGTGTTCGAATCACAAACCGACACCGAAGTCGTCGCCCATCTGGTCAATCGGTTGTATGACGGCGACCTGTTTCGCACCATGCAGCGCGCCGTCAAACGACTCACGGGTGCTTACGCCATCGCGGCCTTTTGCAAAGATGAACCCCATCGTGTCGTCGGCGCCCGCTTCGGCTGCCCGCTCATCGTCGGCATTGGCAGCGACGAAAATTTCCTTGCCTCGGACGCCATGGCGCTGTCCGGCTCGACCGACCAGATCCTGTATCTCGAAGAAGGCGACGTCGTTGACCTGCAGCGCAGTAGTGTCCGCATCACGGACAAGAACGACCAACCCGTCGAGCGTGTGATCCACACCGTGAGCGCCTACGCCGGTGATATCGAGCTCGGTCCATACCGGCACTACATGCAAAAGGAAATTTTCGAGCAACCGCGGGCCATCACCGACACCCTCGAAGGCGTACAAGGCTTCGTCCCGGAACTGTTCGGCGCGACCGCCGGCGCAGTCTTCAAGGACATCGATGCCATCCAGATTCTGGCCTGCGGTACCAGCCTGTATTCCGGCATGACCGCGCGCTACTGGCTCGAAGCCCTGACCGGCCTGCCAACCCAAGTCGAGATCGCTAGCGAGTACCGCTACCGCACGCCGGCCGTCAATCCGAATGCGCTCATCGTCGTCATCTCGCAGTCCGGTGAAACCGCCGATACACTGGCGGCACTCAAGTATGCGAAGGAACTTGGCCACCGCCATTCGCTGGCGATCTGCAATGTCGGCACCTCGGCCATGGTGCGCGAAACCGAACTCTCGTACCTGACGCGCGCCGGCGCCGAAATCGGCGTTGCCTCGACCAAGGCATTCACGACGCAACTCACAGCGCTGTTCCTGCTGACACTCACACTGGCTAAAATGCGCGGCCGCCTGAGCGACGAACAGGAACACGCCTACCTGAAAAATCTGCGTCATCTGCCCACCGCAATCCAGAGTGTGCTGGCGCTGGAGCCACAGATCATCGCCTGGGCCGAGGCGTTTGCCCGCAAGGAAAATGCCCTCTTCCTCGGTCGCGGTCTGCACTATCCGATCGCCCTCGAAGGCGCACTCAAACTCAAGGAAATTTCGTACATCCACGCCGAAGCCTATCCAGCAGGCGAACTCAAACATGGCCCGCTGGCATTGGTCACCGACCAGATGCCCGTAGTCACAGTGGCACCGAACGACAAGCTGATCGAAAAACTGAAGTCGAACATGCAGGAAGTGCGTGCCCGCGGCGGTCAGTTGTATGTTTTCGCGGATGCCGATTCGCACATCTCGTCGAGCGAAGGCATCCACGTGATCCGGTTACCCGAGCATTACGGCCTGCTGTCACCGATCCTGCATGTCGTGCCGCTGCAATTACTCGCATATCACACTGCGCTGGTCCGCGGCACCGATGTCGACAAACCACGCAACCTGGCCAAATCCGTCACGGTGGAATAGTCAGGCTGTCGCCAGCAAAGCGTCAAACTGGTGTGAGCAATGACGCATCATTGTCATTGCTTCCTGAAGCTGGCGGAACAATTCCGGCAAGTCCTCGACGGCACCGTCCAGCAGGGCGGTCTCCGTCAATCCGGCCAGATGGAACAACTCACGGGCATGCAGTGAAGCGGCCACGCCGCGCAACTGGTGGACCAGATCGATCGCCGCACTCGTCTCGTTGTCGTCAAACAGGCGTTGCGCCACGACGGCGTCATCGCCTTGTCGCTCCACGAAGGTGCGCAAGATCGCCCCAAGTCGGGAGCGATCGCCACCGAACATTTTCAAAGCCGCGACAAAATCCAATCCGGCCAGCCGGATGGTCGCCGGCGCCGCGGAGGCTACCGGCTGGTTGCTGGCGGACCAAGCCATGTCGGCATCGGTGATCAGTGTAAGCAGCGCATCGACATCCAGCGGCTTGGCCAGGGTGCCGGCCATACCTGCACTGCTCACGCAATCTGATGTGGATTCTTGCGCCAGTGCGGTGAAGGCGATCACCGGTAGCCTCGTCAGATCGGGATTGTCACGGATCAAGCGGGTCGCTGTGTAACCATCCATCAACGGCATCTGGATATCCATCAACACCATGTCAAACCGGGTTGCCGACATCGTTAGCGCTGCCAGCACCGCAGTACCATCACCAACCATGACCACATCGGCGCCTGCACTAGCCAGTACCTGTGCAACGACCTCCTGATTGATGGCATTGTCTTCGGCCACTAGCAGACGCAGGCCAGCTAGTGGGTGCGCGCGGGCGCGCAGTAAGGGAACGGGCGATGCCGGTTCAGCAGGGAAAAGTCGATCCACCTCTTCCGCCAGACTCCAGCGCGTCAGTGGCTTGGCAATGAGCCCATCGACATAGCCATCACGGCACCCCAAAGAAAAAAATTCAAGGTCGCACAGCGGGACCATCAGGATCACACGCGGCAGCGTGATCACAGGCAACGTGTGCAGATGGTGTAGCAGCGCCATCGAATCCAGACCTGGCAGTCGCCCGTCCAGCAGCAGCAAGTCGATCTCACCCCGGACCGCACTGGCCTGCAACAGTGCCGGCAGCTCCACCTCATCCGGTGCAATGACATTAACCTGCCATCCTGATGCCAGGCAGGCATCACGTAACAACACCCGTGTTATTGGATGCCCTTCGACAATCAGTACGCGTAATGAGGACCGTTCAGAGGGCTGTGGCACGACGACCACCGGCACACCTGCCGTCAAGGGCAACGAAAATCGGAACATACTGCCCTGCCCCGGCACACTGTCCACGTTGAGCTGACCGCCCATCATCGTCACCAGTCGGTTGCTGATTGCCAAGCCCAGGCCGGTGCCGCCATACAAGCGACTGGTCGACTCATTGGCCTGCATGAACGCATTGAAAATGGTATCCAGCGCGTCTGCAGCAATCCCGATACCGGTGTCGCGCACCGCCACTTGCAGCACGACGGGGGCGCCTTCACGCAGTGGTGATGTCGACTGGCAACGCACTGATACGACGATCTCACCGCGCTCGGTAAATTTGAGCGCATTGCTAATCAGGTTCAGCAAAATTTGCTGCAAGCGCAAGGGATCACCGACCAATGCATCGGGGACTTCCGGCGCCAGATCCAACACCACGGCAACCTGCTTGTGGCCGACGCCGACACCCAATACCGAGGCTGCAGTGCGCATGAGCAGGTTCAACGAGAACGGAATTTGCTCGATGCGCAGCTGATTGGCATCCATCTTCGACAGATCCAGAATGTCGTTGATCAGCGCCTGCAACGACTGCGCCGAGAGTTGAATTTTGTCGGCATAGTCGCGTTGCCAGGCATTGAGCGGCGAATCGGCCATCAGCCGCGCCAGACCAATCACGGCATTGAGCGGCGTACGCAACTCATGGGTCATGTTGGCAAGAAAAGCACTCTTGGCAAGATTAGCCGCTTCGGCCTCCGCACGGGCTTGGGATAAGGCGTGCTCTGCCAACCGGAACGGCGTGATATCCGTGTAAGTCAGCAAGATCCAACTCGTTGAAATCGGGCGACCACGTATTTCCAGGCAAGTACCATCAGGCAACCGACGTTCGACGTGTGCTTGCTGGCGGGTCGCGATCAGGGCGAGATAGTCGGCCAGCACGTCGTCAAACTCCCGCTGCGGGTAATGTCCCTGCTCGTAGCTAAAACGGAGCATTTCCGCGAAGCGCAGCGGTGTTTTCCCGACCAGCTCCGACGGATAGCCCTGAAGGGTGCCGAACAAGCCGTTACGCAGTATCACCTGCTGCTGTTCGTCCAAGACCGCCACGCCAAAAGGCAAGGACTCCAGTACCTCATTGAGAAACTGGTTAAGCGAAATAATCTGCTGCTGGCGCGCCTTACCGATCCGGTTATCGACCAGCGTGCTGCGCAGAAACGCGAACCGTCCGGCCCCATCAAGCTCGACATTCATACTGACCAGGCAAGGCACCAGCGTGCCATCCTTGCGCAAAAAATCAACCTCGAGGTCATGGACTTGCCCCTCTCGCAGCAATTGCGGATACCGGGTGCTCATCATCGCCTGGCTATCCGTGCTCATGAATAGGTGGAACGGTTGTCCCAGATACTCCTCGCGCGCATACCCTAGCAAATCCAGCTCGGTCTGGTTCACCTGGATCACGATGCCGGCGGAATCGAGCGTGTGATAACCGCAAGGCGCCCGGTCATACAGATCCGTCACTTCCCGGGTGCGCTCCTGTATCCGCACTTCCAGATCCCGGTTCAGGGTCGTCAGTGCCAATGTACTGTCGCGCAAGTCAATGGCCGACTGCGCCATCGCCGACGCCACCTGACTGGCTTCATGGGTAAAAATACGAGGAGCGGTGACGCGTTTGCCCGCTGTCAGGTCCCGTACCAGTTCAACGAGCGCCGTTACCGAATCGGTAATCCGCTTGCTCAGACAAAGCGACACGGCGATTCCCGGCATGAGCAAAACGAAAAGGAGCAGCGCGAACAGCCCCATCCATCCCAGCAAGGTGTTTGTCAGGCTGCTTCGGGGTATGCCAATCGCCCCCTTCCAGTGACTCGTTGCCGACGTACTGAAAAAGGCCAGCACCGGCATGTCTTCCTGGGTTCGACCGTCGAAGATCCCTTCGCTTTGCACCAGCAAAACATTCAAAGCAGTTTGTCTCATCTTCTGCCCGACAATCCGCTCTGGCCGTACGTTACGCGCAGCAACCGTACCACTAGGATCAAAGATACTGACGATCCAGTCGGCCGGAAAGTGGTGACGCTGAAACACGGCATCCAGCTGTCCGGGGAGCATAAACACACTCAGTACATAGGCAACTTGCCCCTTGATCACCACCGGCACTGCCACGGCCACCGCGTGGGGATCTTGCGCCGTATTGGCAAACACCTCCGACATCACGGCACGACCCGTCGCCACCACTTGCCGCAACTGCTCCTCATTACCATAAGGCGGCAAAGGCGTATTTCTCTCCCTCCGCGTATCGAGTAATTGCTGCCCATACACATACTGACCACCACGCTGTTCGAGCGTTGCGATGCGGCGAGCAGTTCGCGGGCCTCCCGATGGAACGCAGACAGGTCATTGGCAGCAAGAGCGCGGCTTTGCGCCAGCGACACGGCAAGCAAATGGAGTTGGGCGAACTGGTCATCAACTTCGCGCACTAGCGAGCGGGTTTGCGCCATCGTCGATCGTCGCAACTGCGCATTGCTCTCGTTGTACAGGTACGTAAACATCACTACCGCACCGATTATCCCTGGCAGCAAACACCCCAATACGAGCAACAAGAGCAAGGAGCGCGCGGCCGGTAGCGCCGTCTCCGGCTGCAAACCGGTGCTGTCCGTGGTGGAAGAAACAGGTGAACCAACTGGTATGGCGGTCATGCGTCCCTTTTTCTGTCACGTTTCTGGCTTTGCTCGCGCAAGATCCGCGTCGCTTGGTTTATCCCTGCAAAACGGATCATTGTTGTTGTTCGGCCTACGATAGATGCAACCATAAACCATAAGTTAATGCGGAGTAATGGTTTATTTGCATTAACATGCAGGAGCAGGCGGGGCGCCACAAGATTCAGGGATAAAAAAGTCACGTCAAAACGTCCACGACCATACTGTACGATTGGCAAACGTCCTTGCCACCCGAACATGATGCCTAATCCACTATCGCCAACACCGTCAGCGCTGCACCAGCAACTGCGACTCGCGACCAAAGAGCCACACCATGCTCTTGACCACCATCCATTGATGGCGCAGTTGCTGGTACCGAACGTCAACCGGCGCGCGTATGGCGACGTGCTGACCGCTCTCCATGGCGTGTATGCCAGCGCCGAGGCGGCACTGCTGGGGTACTTGTCACGTCATCCTGACTTGTTCGATTACGCACCGCGGCGCAAACTGCCCGCACTCGAAGCCGACCTGGCCGCGCTGGGACGGCACCCCGCCGCAACGGCCGTGAGCCTCCCTGCAATCGACCGCACTGGTGCGCGGTTCGGCACGCTATATACGCTAGAGGGAGCCACTCTGGGAGGGCAATTTATTGCAAGCCGACTTCACCAGCAGGGCGCTGGCGATTTTCCGCTGCAGTTTTATACGATCTACGGCGACCAGGCGCGGTCGCACTGGCTAGCTTTTCTGGCGATCGCCGAGCAGCGCTGCCCACCAACCGAACATGCCTGCGCGGCGGCCACTGCAGTGGCACTGTTCGATAGCATCAGACGTCATCTGGATGCCTGTTACGGTCTTTGACAATCGACAGATCAAGCAGGGTGCGGATCAGCAACTGGGGCCGGATCGGCTTGTCGATACAGGCCTGATAACCAGCCTGCAACACACGGGCACGGTCTTGTGGCCGGGCATAGGCAGTCACTGCTACGGCCGGCAATTGCGCCGCACCCAATTCCATGCCGGTTCGCACCAGCTCGATCAATTGATAGCCGTCGGTGCCGGGCATGCCGATATCGCTCAGCAAGACATCCGGCACGTTCCGGCGAATTTGTAATAGCGCCTCGTCGGCGCTCTGCGCAGTGATGACGATGGCACCGTAGTCGGCCAACAGGCGCCGCCCCAACTCGAGTACGTCGGGATTGTCGTCAACCAGCAGTACCGACATGCCGCGCAATGCGCTATCGTTTTCGAGGATTACCGGTAGCGCGCCTTTCAGTGCGTCCTCAGGCAACACAATTGGTTCAGTCACCTGATCCATGAACGCCATCGACCCAGCGGACGCTTGTGGCAACAGCACCGTAAAGCACGCCCCCTGGCCAGCGCCGTCGCTGCGGGCACTGACCGAACCACCATGTAACTCCAGCAAATTCTTGACGATTGACAAGCCCAGCCCGAGACCGCCATGTACCCGCGCCGCACTGCCATCGCCCTGACTGAAGCGGTCGAACAGAAAAGGCAGGAACTCGGCCGCAATACCATTGCCGTTATCCGTCACCGTCGCCACCACCTTCCCCGCACGTTGACTGATCGCTAGCGTGACTTGGCCACCACTGGCAGTAAATTTCACCGCATTGGCAAGCAGATTCCACAGCACTTGCTGCAAGCGCGCGCTGTCACCCCGGACCAGACACGGCTCGTCCGGAACCAACACCAGATCAAGCGCGATGTCTTTGGCCAGCGCCGCCGGTGACAACGTATCAATCGCGGCGGCAGCGACGGTATCGAGATTGACCAGTTCGCTGTCCATACGCAGCTTGCCGGACAGGATGCGGTTCATATCGAGCAAGTCACCGATCAACGCAGCCTGCTCAGCGGCGTTGCGCGCGATCACGTCGACGCCCTTGCGGTACAAATCCATACTGGGCGGCGCGCGTTTGAGCAGACTGGCCCATCCCATGATGGCCGAAAGCGGCGTGCGTAACTCGTGACTCAGCGTTGCCAGGAATTCGTCCTTGATCAGCGCCGCCCGCTCGCTCTCGATGCGTGCTGCCCGCTCGGCCTCGAGCAATTGTTCACGCCGTTCATCGAGTTGTCGTCGTGCCGTCACGTCATGGGTCACGCCAAGGATGTGCATGACCTGACCATCGGCACGCTGCTCGGCCACCAACTGGCAATCGAAGTGACGCAGGCCCGCCACTGCCGGGTAATCAAACGACACCTGTTGCGCTTCGCCGGTCGCGAAGACGTGCCGCATCGCACGCTCCCAACGCAGACACAATGGCTCCGGCATACCCAGCTCGCGATTGCTCTTGCCGAGAAAGTACGCCGGCGGATGACCGGTCACGCGCGTGATCGCGGCATTGATGAAGACGTGCCGCAACTGGCGATCAAAGCGGGTCAGGATGTCCGGTGAATTGTCGGTCAGACTGCGCAGTTCGTTATCCTTGCTGCGCAGCAGATCAAGTCGTTGCCACGCCGCACCAACCTGATCAACTACCGTTGCCATGAAATCACACTCGCCGGCGCCAAACTGGCTGCGTGTGCGCGTGCCAAAGCTGACAGTACCGATGACCCGTTCATTGACTTGCAACGGATACGACGCATAGGCTTGAACGCCGATCTCTCTCAGCAAGGCGGTCGCCGCCTCATCGCTGTCCTGAATCTGCTGGCGAAAAGCCGGTTTGCCTTGCGCGACCACACCGCCGCACAAACTCGTTACCGGATCGATCACCAAAAATGGCAAGCGAGTCTGGGCATCCAAGCCCGCATCGGCAGTCAGTCGCAACATGGGCTGGTGGTCGCCGGTATCGAGCACATGACTCAAAAAAATATCGGCCTGCACCAATACACGAACTCGTTCAAACATCGACGCCATCGCATTCCCGGGCCCGCCAGCGACGGCATGCTCGATGTCGGCAATGAGCTGCTGGCGGGCCCGTTCGCGCCACAATTCGCGCTTCATTCGATGGCGTTCGACCGCATTCTCGACGCCTCGCGTCAGGCTTTCCGGTCCCAGCCATGCCTTGCCGACATAATCCTCGGCCCCGGCACGTAACAATTCCTGACTTAGCGACTGACGTGACGATCCCGTCAAAATCACCACCGGCACCAGCGTAATGCCATGACTGTCGCGGGGCAGACGCGCCAGTAATTCAAAGGCGTTAGCGTCTGGCAAATCGAAATCGAGCAAGATACAGTCCAGCGCAGGCTGTTGCGCGCAGTGATGCAGCGCCTCGTGCGCCAGTGCTGCTTCGATGAACTCATAGCGCCGGTTTGATCCGTTGAGTAACGCAGCCTTGGCTTCGGCACGATCGTCAGGATTGTCGTCGACCAGCAAGATGCGCCAGGAGGACCTCATGAAACGGGCGCAGTACCGGGCCAGCGCTTGAAAATGGACTCCAGCGTCGTCAGACAATCTTCCAGCCTGACTGTCTTGACATGGAAGGCATCGGCTCCGGCGGCCAAGAACGCCTCGCGGTCACGCGGATTAACGCTCGCCGTGAGCACCACCACCGGCAAGCGCGCATGGACCGGGTGCAGGCGCACCTGACGCAAGAACGTCAATCCATCGACACCGGGTAAATTAAAGTCCAGCAGCATGAAAGCGAACGCGCCATCGGCGGCGCCGTCGAGCATCTCTAGCGCGACATCGGCGTCGATCGCGTTGATGATTGGCATCGTCACACGAGCGCTTGTCGCCGCCATGCACACCGTCTGAAAATCATCTGCGGAATCATCCACCACCAGAATCACCGGCTCAGTCATGGCGATGGCCTGATGCAGCCAGAACACCTTCTTCCAACGTGAAATAAAAGGTCGATCCCACGCCCGGTTGCGCATCGAACCAGATGCGACCATGGTGCTGTTCAACCAGCTTGCGCACGATGGCCAGACCCGCACCAGCGCCACCACCGAACGCGTCCCGCGGATGCAGTCGCTTGAATATCTGGAACACCCGCTCACGGTGTCGGCTCTCGATGCCGATGCCGTTATCACGCACGAAAAAAACTTGCGGCAGCACGCCGTCTGAGTCCAGATAACCGATCTCGATCCAGGGATGCGGCTTATCGTTGTACTTGAGTGCGTTCGAGATCAGGTTGGCAAACACTTCGCGAACCCGTGCGCGGTCGCATGACAAGCGCGGCATCGGACGCGGCACACGCACCTCCAGACCACCGTTGGTCAGCCGTGAACCAAGCATTTCCAGCGCCTCGGTCACTACTGCGGCGAGGTCGACTTCTTCATAATCCAGCCCGACCCGGCCAATGCGCGCCACGTTGAGCAAGGCATCGAGCAGATTGTCCATGCGCAACGACAGGCGCATCATCAAGTCGAGACGCTCGCTGGCAGCCTCGCCCAGATCACGTCCGGAGTTAAGTTCTTCCTTGATGTGATACGCATTCTTGTAAATGCCTCGCAACGGCTCTTTCAGGTCGTGCCCGGCCACGTAGGCAAAGGCATCGAGTTCGTCATTGCTGCGCGTCAAATCAACATTGATCTTGTCGAGTCGCTCGGCGCGACTGATGACCATATCGGCGATCCATTGGCGTAATTTTAGTGCCGCATCGATCTCGACCTGCTTCCAGGGCTGTGCACTCCCGCGCACCTCTTCCTGCCAGAGATCGAAACTGCGCCGTGGCGTCAGGCGCGCACCATTTGGCCCCGTCACCATCGGCTTATCGTAAGGGTTGCCGCCCCAGTTGAACACCTGCTTCTGCTCCGCCCGGAACCACAGCAACAGATCGCCCTGCACAGAGCGCGACATCGCGATGGCTAGCAACCCGCTGGCCTTGTCGGCATACGATACCGCCGGGGCAAACAGGCTACCCAATGCATCGGTAGCGAACAGATACCGGTCACTGCCATCACGAGCAAGTTGTTGACGAATCCAACCTGCAAGCGACTGCAACTGCGGCACGGACGGTGTCTGACCGAGTGTCAACCATTGATCGCGGTGGAGCAACGCGACACCATTGGCCTCAATGCCGTCACGCAAATCGGATCGATCAGGGGCGCCGGACACCGCCATCAGCGCCACCATGTCGCTGCAAATAGCCGCATGTGCCATGACGGCATGGTGGACCTCGTCGATACGGCGTTGATACTGCGCGTTTTCGCGCGCTTCGGCAGCGCCGATTTCGAGCGACGCCACTTGACCGATAAACTCGGCGGCGGCGCGCTGGTGATACGGCATCACCGTCGCCGTGTAGTGATGACAGATGATCAGCCCCCACAGCACGCCATCGCGCAGTAGCGGCATCGTCAGTGTCGCGGCCACACCCATGTTGGCCAGATATTCGGTATACATCAACGATGCACCGCGCAAAGCACAATGGGTCATATCGAGCGGTGCGCCGGAAGCCGGATCAAGCAGCGGCACCAGTTCGCACAATGCCCCGCGCGCATCCGGCAGCGGGCGCACGCCGATGCGCTTGAATATCTCGCGCGCCGGCTTGGGAATATCACCGGCCGGAAAACGCAGACCGAACCACGCATGCAAGTTCGGCGCATGCGCGTCGGCCACGACCTCACCCGAGTCATCCGCATGGAATCGGTACACCATCGCGCGATCGAGACCGGTGGTGGTCCGCAATTCTTCGGCGATGGCCTGACAGAACGTCGCCAGTGTCGGGCTGGCACGCAAGCGCGCCATAGTGGTCTTGACGCGCGCGTAATAGTCACGCTCTGAAGCCGACCCAAGCTGTTCACGGCCAGTCGGTTCCAGCTCAACAATGAGCCGTCCGCCTGACAGATGCACGCTGATATCGAGCGGCTCTGCGTTGGCCAGCATGCCCGGAACGCGCGTAGCCACTACATACGTCGGATTATTTTCCAGCGTACCGCCCGCGAGGAGCTCGCCGATACGCTGCGCTGCCGCCGCACCGAGGACAGTTGCCAGCGGCTGGCCCAGTACTTCATCAACACTGCATGCCGTCCACTACGTACAGTTATCGCTGACCTGCGTGACGGTCAGTGCCACCGGATGCGCCACCAACAACATGCCATGACTCTGGATACAGCCCGGCGTATTGACCGGCTCGTCATCACAATTGGCTAACGTGGTGCCGTGGCGTTTGACGCTGTAGGGGAAAGGCAGTCCGTTGGTCAAGGTCATGCAGGTGCTCCGATAGGTAACCACTGATTACACCTGCCGTGTTGGTAGCGGCGACCCAGTTGCAGGCAACTGGTATTTTGCGGAGTTCGTACCGTACAGTCAGTAATAATTACCAGATTAGCGATAGTCATTCTTGTCAGTATAGATCACAGCCGTTAATGGAACCACATGGGTGCCTCTCGTGTATGCGTCATCGCCTAGATTGCAGTCACCACCGTACGTCGGGAATTATTTTCTATGAAAACATTCATTTCTGGCATCTGAAACCATTAGTGGCTAAACTAGGTTGCCTGAAAGTCTAAAAAATTTACCGCGAAGGTCCCGTCCCATGAGCGAGCAACCACGCCCTACCCGTATGTCCACCGGCGTACAAGGCTGCGACGAAATTCTCGATGGCGGACTCATTGCCGGTCGCTGCTACCTGATTGGCGGCTCGGCCGGTGCCGGCAAAACCATTTTTTCGCTGCAATGGCTGCGCGCTGGTTTGCAGCGCCATGAAAAATGCCTGTACATCACGCTGTGTGAGCCCGGCCCCGAAATTATTCGCAATGTGACCAGTTTTGACTGGCAGCTCGACCGGATCGAGATCATCGATCTCTCACCCAGCGGCACTGAGCTAGGCGAAGACCCGGGCGAATATCATATATTCCCGCCCAGCGAAGTCGAAAGTACGCCGATCTGGAAAGCAATTTATCAGGCCGTGCGTAACGCCCGACCTGACCGCCTTGTCATCGATTCAGTGACCCAACTACGCTATCTGGCAACGGACGAAGTCCAGTTTCGCAAGAACATCCTGGCATTGGTGAATTTTCTCAATGGCATCGGTACGACCTCGCTGCTGGCATTTGATCCGACCGAGATGGTGCGCGACACCTCGGTTGCGCTGGCCGTTGATGGCGTGATCCGCCTGAGCAAGGATATTTCGGCGGGGCTGGGAATCGGCCTGCGCAGCCTTGAAGTCGAAAAACTACGCGGTTCGGGATTCATGTCAGGCCGCCATCCTATGCGCATCACCGGTAGTGGCATGCAGGTCTTCCCGCATCGCATCGAACATACCGGCACGCTCAATCCGGGCGACCAGATGATGTCATCGGGAATTGCAGAGCTCGACCAGTTGCTCGGCGGCGGTCTCGAATCCGGCACCACCACGCTACTGACTGGCCCGACCGGCACCGGCAAAAGCACGCTCGGCACGCAATTTCTGGCGCACCATGCACGCAGCCACCGCGCGGTCCTGTTCACATTCGAAGAACCGGCCAGCTTCATCATGGCGCGCAGTCGGGGCATAGGCGCACCGATCGACGATGTGGTGGCCTCCGGCGCGCTGAAAATTGTGCGCATCAATCCAATCGAACTCTATCCCGATGAGTTTCTGGCCGCCATTCGCGACGCCGTCGAAATCGATGGGTGCACGATGGTGATGATCGACAGCTTGCGCGGCTACCTGTTTGCGATGGAAGAATTCGGCAAGCCGCAAGCGCACATCCACAACATGGTCAGCTACCTGTCGCGCAACGGGGTTTCGACGCTGCTGATCAATGAAGTCGAACACATCACCAGTACCAGTCTGAAAGCCACTGACCTCGGAGTGAGTCATCTGGCCGACAACATCGTGCTGCTGCGCTATGCCGAATATGCCGGTCAGGTAATCAAAATTGTCGGTTGCCTAAAAAAGCGCATCGGCAATTTCCAGCCCGAGCTGCGACAGATGAAAGTCAGTGCCTCCGGCATCGAAATCAGCGAAAAACTACAGCACCTGCAAGGCATTCTGACCGGAGTGCCCGCTTTCAAACAAGCGGACTAAGCGATGAACCGCTCGCCCGCGCTGGCAACAATCGGCCTGCTCGTCGCTGATCCGGTCGATCGCCGCTTGCTGGCAGAATTTCTGCAGCAAACCGGCTATCAGGTGCAAATCCTGCAAGCGGCCGACTTGAGCGCCGCCGGGATCAATGCGGCGATGTGCGTCACCGATGAGCAGGCCGCACGCGACCAAGGGCGGGCCTTGCTCGCGCTAAAGCGCCAATTGCATCCCCTGTACTTTCCCATCCTGATGACACTGACTGGCAACCAGCGCGCCACCGGTTGGCTGCGTGCCGGCTTTGACGATGTCTTGCGTCTGCCACTCAACAAAGATGACTTGCTGGCCCGACTCGAAGCCTTCCTCCGGCTGCGCCAGCATTCCGAAGACCTGCAGACCGAAAGCGATCAACGCTATCGCAGCACCTTCGACCTGGCACCGGTCGGCATCGTCCACACCACCCTCAATGGCGATATCACGCTGGTCAATCCGTGTTTTGGCAAGATGTTGCAGGTCCCCACAGACGCGTCATTGCTGGGCCGACAACTCACCAGTCTGGTCGCTGACGAAGACCGCCTTCAGATGCAGGATGCCATCACGACCTTGCTCGCAGGCGACCAGGCAACAACGCCCCCATTTGACCTGCGCTTCCGACGCCACGGTGCCGCGTTGGTTTGGACCAGTGTCACGCTTTCGCTGGCGCGCGGCGTGCGCGGCCAGCCTGCCCATATGCTGGCGCTCATCGAGAACATCAGCCAGCGCAAAGAAATGGAACAGGCACTACGCGAATCGGAACGGTTCGGCAAATCCACCATTGATGCCTTGTCCGAGCATATTTGCGTCGTCGACCAACACGGTCAACTGCTGGCGGTCAATACCGCATGGCGCAACTATGCAAACGCCCCTGCCGGGCCGACTCCGATCGACTGGACCGGCTTCAACTACCTGACCATCTGCGACGCCGCCGCGCTCAACGGTATCGAGGATGCACGCCTGCTAGCGCAAGGAATGCGCGCGGTGCTGGCCGGCACGCTGGAAGAATTCCACCATGAATACTGCTGTGGCACGCCTAACCTGCCCAGCTGGTTCGTCGCCAGGCTGACGCGTTTTCCGCAGAATGGCCCAATGCGCATCGTGGTCGCCCACGAAAATATCACCGATAGCAAGCATGCACAAAAACACCTGACCTATCTGGCCCACTACGACAGCCTGACGGGATTGCCCAACCGGTTTTTGTTCTACGACCGCCTGAAGCAGGTGTTGCTACAAGCCGAACGCAGCAACTGGATCGTCGGCGTGATGTTCATCGATCTCGATCACTTCAAGACCATCAACGACTCGCTCGGTCACGCCGCTGGCGACAACTTGCTGCAGCAAGCCAGTCGGCGTATCAGCGACAGCCTGCGCGCCAATGACATGATCGGCCGGCTAGGCGGCGACGAATTTGGTGTGTTCTTGCCTGATGTGGCGTCGCAAAAAGATACCGCCACGCTAGCGGCAAAAATCACGCAGGCCCTATCGGTACCGTTTCTGCTCGGCGGCGCCGAAATTTTCGTCACACCCAGTATCGGTATCGCGCTCTATCCGCTGGATGGCAACACTGCTGACGGGTTAGTCTCCAGCGCTGATACCGCGATGTATCGGGCCAAAGAACTCGGTCGCAACGGTCATCAGTTTTTTTCTCCCCACATGAGCGCACTGCTGAGCGCCCATGTCCGCCTTGAAAATGCCTTGCGTAAAGCCTTGGAACGCCAGGAGCTGACGCTGCAGTATCAGCCGCAAGTCGACATTGCCAGTGGTCGCCTCATCGGTGTCGAGGCATTGCTTCGATGGCACCATCCCGAAATGGGCGTCATTTCGCCTGCACGATTCATACAGATTGCCGAAGAAACCGGCCTGATCGTACCGATCGGTGCGTGGATGTTGCAGGTCGCCTGTGCCCAGAACAAGGCATGGCAACGCGACGGCCTCGCGCCCATCGTGATGGCGGTCAATATGTCGGCACGCCAGTTCAAGCACCACGATGTCGCAGCGTTAGTGCGCGGCGTGCTGCACGAAACCGGGATGGATGGCAGGTATCTAGAGCTAGAGGTGACCGAAGGCATCGTGATGGAAAACACGGAAACGCTGATCGACACGATGGCCTCCCTCAAAGAGATCGGCGTGCGCCTGTCGCTCGACGATTTCGGCACTGGCTATTCGAATCTGGCGTATCTGAAGCGCTTTCCGCTCGATACGATCAAGATCGATCGTTCGTTCATCAGCGGTATCGGCCAGGGCGACGACGCCGTGATTGCCGCTACCGTCATCACGCTGGGCCACCACATGAATCTGAAGGTGATTGCCGAAGGGGTCGAAACCCAGGCCCAGCTCGGCGTGCTGCAACAGCTGGGTTGCGATCTCATGCAGGGTTACTTGTTCAGTCGACCGCTGACGACCGAAGCCATCACTGCATTACTGTGGCAACACCAGCCGAAATAGCCTGTTGGCTAAAACCTGAGGTACACTGCGCCGCATGAGAGCGATTTTCCACACAATGATGGTCTGGCTGATGCTGCTGGCAATCCCCGTACAGGGTTTTGCTTCAGCCACCATGCTCTTGTGTGAACCTATCGTCGCCAGTGCCAGCGCCAGTGCCACCCCCGGGCCACACGACCATGCGGCAATGCTGGCAGCACAGTCAAGCGACACACCCGATCAGCCAGCCAGTTCCGGTCAGCATACCGCCGCCAAATGCAGTGCCTGCGCAGCTTTCTGTCTCGGTGTCGTGATGATGACATCGACTCAGAGCGTACTGCCGATGCTCGACTTGCCTTCCCAACATACTGCCGTTGCGCTCTCGCTCCTGCCGTCGGTCGTCCCCGACCATCCCGAACGTCCCCCGCAAACTTCCCTCGCCTAATTTCGATTGATCCCTGCCCGTACTGCGGACAGGCCTTCTCTTTTTGACACGCGAGGTTCTTCATGAAACACCCCATTGCCTGTGCCATGGCGACGTTAATGCTGGGCGGCTGCGCCAGCTTTTCACCGGACGGCGGTTTCGATACCGTCACCGCGGCCACCCGCGACCGCCTTGGTAAGGACACGCGCATCGTCCGCAACGAAGCCGACGTAGCCGCGTTGGCCGACGCGATCGCCCCCTTGCTGAGTGCCCCGCTCTCCGTTGACAGCGCTGTGCAAGTTGCGCTACTCAACAACCGCGGCCTGCAAGCGACCTATCAGCGCCTAGGTCTGGCAGAAGCCGATCTGGTCCAAGCCGGCCGCCTGCAGAATCCGCGCTTCGGTTTCAAGCGCTCCCACGAAGGCAGCGACGTACTGATCGATCGCAGCCTGACCATCAATCTGGTCAATCTGCTGACCGCGCCGTTGGCCACCCGCATCGAAACCCGTCGTTTCGAACAGACCCGCTTGCAGGTTGCCGATGCCGCTTTAAAAGTCGCGGCCGATACGCGCAGTGCCTACTACCACGCCCTAGGCGCCGTCCAGCAGCGGACCTATGCCCAGCAAGTCAGTGATGCCGCCCAAGCCGGTGCCGAACTCGGTGTGCGCATGGCCAAAGCAGGTAACTGGAGCGCCCTCGACATGGCGCGCGAACAAAGCTTCCATGCCGACGCCGTGACCCGGTTGGCACTGGCCGACAAAGACGTGCTCGCCAGTCGCGAAAAACTGGTGCGCCTGCTCGGTCTCGATCGTGCCGACGCGTTCACGTTACCCGATCGGTTGCCGGACTTGCCAGCGACAGCGATAAATATCAAGCAGGTCGACCAGATTGCCTTGCAAGAACGACTCGATATTCAGGCCGGCAAACTGGCGCTGCAAGCTACCGCAGCCTCACTGAACCTGACCCGCAGCACGCGCTTCGTCAATGCGCTCGAGATCGGTGGCGTGCGCAATTCGTCCAGTGGTAATCCACCCGAAACTGGCTATGAACTGAGTCTGGAAATCCCGTTATTCGACTGGGGCACCGCGCGCGTTGCCCGGGCCGAATCGACCTACATGGAAGGTGTTCACCATCTGGCTGACACGGCGATCATGGCGCGCAGCGAAGCACGTGAAAGCTACGGCAATTACCGCGTCTCGTATCAGCTGGCCCGCCATTACCGCGACGACGTCATGCCGCTGCGCAAACGTATTTCCGACGAAACCATGCTGCGCTACAACGGCATGCTCGTGAGCGTGTTCCACCTGCTAGCGGATTCTCGTGAGCAGGCCAACGCTGCGCACGACTACATCGGCGCACTGAAAGATTTCTGGATCGCGGATAGCAATCTGCAAGCCGCACTCGGCGGACGCCTGCCGTCAGCACCACCATCCGTAATTGAAGGAGAAAAATAATGAATTCACGTCGCAACTTCCTCTCTGGTAGCGTCGCCACCATGCTTGGTGCCGCGCTTGTCACCAAAGCTGGTGCCGCCAGTTTGCCGGAAGCGCCACTGCAAGCCAGCGCCGCCACCATGCCGCCTCTGGTACCGCCGAATGGCCGTCCGTACAACCCGGTTGTCACGCTCAATGGCTGGACCCTGCCATGGCGCATGAAAGACAACGTCAAGGAATTCCATCTGGTGGCCGAACCGGTGGTGCGCGAGATTTCGCCCGGCATGACCGCCAACCTGTGGGGTTACAACGGCCAGAGCCCCGGCCCGACCATCGAAGTCGTCGAGGGCGACCGGGTACGCATCTTCGTCACCAACAAGCTGCCTGAACACACCAGTATCCACTGGCATGGCCAGGAACTGCCCAACGGCATGGACGGCGTGACCGGCCTGACCCAACCGGGCATTCCATCCGGCAAGACCTTCGTCTACGAATTCATCGCGCGCCGCCCCGGCACCTTCATGTACCACCCGCATGCCGATGAAATGGTGCAGATGGCGATGGGGATGATGGGTAGCTGGGTCACGCATCCGAAAGATCCCGCTCTGCATCGGGTCGACCGCGATTTCGTTTTCCTGCTGAACTCTTACGATATCGAGCCTGGTGCACGCGTTCCGAAGGTCAACACGATGCTTGACTTCAATCTGTGGACCTTCAACAGCCGTGCCTTTCCCGGCATCGATCCGCTGGTCGTGCGTCAGGGCGACCGGGTCCGCATACGCGCCGGTAACCTGACGATGACTAACCATCCGATCCACCTGCACGGCCACTCGTTCGAAGTTACTGGCACCGACGGTGGCTGGGTACCGAAAACGGCGCGCTGGCCGGAAGTCACAACCGATATCGCCGTCGGCCAGATGCGCGCCATCGAATTCATTGCCGAGCACCCGGGCGACTGGGCCCTGCATTGCCACAAGTCGCATCACACAATGAATGCCATGGGCCACGATGTGCCGACCATGATCGGCGTCGATCACAGCGGCATCGCACAAAAGATCAATGCACTGGTCCCGGACTACATGGTGATGGGCGATAAAGGCGGTGCGATGGGAGGCATGCAGATGCCGTTGCCGGAAAACACCTTGCCGATGATGAGCGGTGATGGCCCGTACGGCAGCATCGAGATGGGCGGAATGTTCACCACTCTCAAGGTGCGCACCGGACTGGCACGCAATGATTACAAGGACCCGGGCTGGTTCACCCAACCGCCAAACACGATGGCGCGCGAATGGACCGGTCCGATGCCCGCCACCAGCGCCGCCAAGGCACCACCAGCCGACGCGACCACCCTCGATGTCAAGCGCGGTGGTATGTCAGGCATGCCCGGCATGAACCATTAATCGATCGGAGACCTCCATGTTCAAGCGCACCGTCTTTACGTTTATTGTTGCCTTCCTCGCTGCCGCACTGGCCCCTGCGGCCTTTGCCCACGCGGTCCTGAAAGAAGCCAGCCCAACCGCCGGTGCCGTGCTCGACGCTACGCCGGCGCAGATTCGTCTTCAGTTCAACGAAGCACTCGAAGCCAGCTTCAGCAAGATCACGCTGACCGATGGCAGCGGTGTTGCGCTGGCGACACCGGCGGCCAAAGTAGAACCCGGCCATCCGGAGAGTCTGGTGCTGGTCCCACCAGCGCTGACTCCCGGCACCTGGCAAGTGCATTGGTCTGCGCTCACGCTCGACGGTCACCGGGTCAAAGGTGACTATGCATTCCGGGTGAAATAATGATCGCTCTGGTAGCGCTGCTCAATCTCGCGCTGGCTGTTCTGGTCGGTGCCACGCTGGCCGGATGGTGGCTGGCAGGGCAACCGTCAGGATGGGCCATCGCTGCAGCGCGCCAGGCGCACGTCACCGCACGGTTCGCCGGTGTATCGACGCTGCTGGCGAGCGTGCTGGTACTGTGGTTTCAGGTCGCCGTCATGACCGAATTGCCGCTGATGGCTGCGGCGCCAGCGGTGCTCGCTGTGCTATCGGGGTCGCATTTCGGACTCTGCTGGCTCACTGGTTGTGCTGCACTGCTGACCCTTATCGTGCTGCAAGCATTTAATCAGCATGGTGCCGGCCAACATGTCATTGGTGCAGGCATCGCCTGCGCGCTGGCCGTGTTTGCCGTCAGCCGCGCTCTGGTCAGCCATGCCGTGATGGAGGGCGGTCTAAGCTGGTCGGTCGCCAGCGAAAGCGTGCACCTCCTGCTCGTTAGCGCATGGGTCGGCATGGTGCTGGTGGCGGCCTGGATCGTACTGGCGCGACCACCTGGTACAACATCGACCGATCTCGACAGTTGCCGGCGCTACACGCGCGCGCTTTCGCTCGCCGCCACGCTGGCGCTGGCGGGCATCGTACTGACCGGCATCTTCAATGCCTGGCGCGCGATGGGAGAAATCAGTCAGCTTGTCACGACTAGCTGGGGCCTGGTGCTTTCAGCTAAGCTGGCGCTGGTCGGTATCGCCGTCGCGTTCGGTGCAGTCAACCGCTGGCGAATGGTACCGGCCTTGCTCGATGAACCGTACGACGATAAAGCACGGCGACAATTTGTCCTGAACTTGCGCCTTGAAAGCGGGGTGCTAATACTGGCAGTGGTTGCCGCCGCGCTGCTCAGTGCTGACTCGCCTCCGGGCGATTGAACGACCCTTTTTTTCTGCGGAAAGACACCATGAACCAGAATGCAACCAGTTCCTGCTGTAGCAATCACACCAGTC
>JBLHLW010000042.1:0-35112 GCA_047621345.1 Minisyncoccia bacterium
TTTTTTTTAAGTGTTTCCGTTTAGCACCAACCAAAAATATTCCCGAAAGGCATTACTTCGAGGTTGTGTTTTACAAGCTCCACGCCTAAACTAAAAGTAATTAATTCTATGTACTTTTGGTAGCAATAGCACTTCTTCTCCTAACATGCTGGTCAACGCGCCTATCCCTACCGGGGGACGCTAATGCCACCTTCCCGGGAACTGTCATGCAATTTAAGTTATCGCTCTTCACGGCACATGCGTTCGTTGCTTCGCTCATCGCAGCAAATGGATTTCTCATTGCAGACTGCGCACTGGCAGAGGCAGAAATCCGCTGGTACAAGCCCACATTCACCTATCAGGTAGAGAACCGCGACTTGCGCATACTGCTGTCAAAACTTGCTATTGCACAACACTTGAAAATTCAAATTGCTCCCGGCGTCAATGGCCGAGTCAATGGCAAAGCCAGCTTGCCACCCCAAGAAGTACTGGATGCTTTAGCCAAAGAACACCATTTTTCGTGGAAAGTGAATGGGAAGCTGCTCATTATTAATAAAGCAGAGCCTGCCAATGAGGCTGAGGAAAGTCACAGCACGCCGCAAATGATTACTGAACCAAGTCGCATCAGCGAGCCCATAGAGCCCCCCCTCGCCACTACGACGTGGACCACAACACCGGCCGACAAGACGCTGCAAAACGCAATCGCCCGGTGGTCCCTGACGGCGGGTTGGCAACTGGTCTGGGAGTTACCACAGGACATCTCGATTGAGGCAGCCGCCAGCATTAACGGATCCTTCGAAGACGCGGTCACGGCGATGGCAAATAGTCTGCAATCGAGCGAAACACCCATTGTCGCCATATTTTTTGAAGGCAACCGAGTCTTGCGCATCCTTGCCAAAGGGGTACAACAATGAAACAGGTATCACTTGTGGCCTTGATGAGCACCCTGCTGCTACCGGCATGCAGCAGCATGCAAAATGGTATCGTCGATCGGGTCAACGCCAGCGAAACACGGACGACAGGACTGACTCGCGAAGTCGGCAAAGTTGACGGCCCGACGAGTCAAGCAATCTTGAGCGTTCAGCATGATCCAGGTATCTGGATAGGCCGTAGCCTGGCACGCAGTAGCCAAGTACCGCTCCCACCGATATTCAACCAACCGACTACCTTCGAACGATCGGTCAGTTCGCTGTCAGAATTCGCCGAGCGAATTACGCTACGTTCAGCTATCCCGACCAAAATTACGCCAGACGCCATGAACGCCGGGCAGCCGGAAAAAGCCCCGACAACCGCAAGACCCACGTCAACAACGGGAGCGACGGCCGGCCCGGAAAAAACATCGATACGCATCGATTTTTCAGGTGGCACCCTCAAGGGACTGCTCGACACAGCCTCCGCCCGCTTCGGCGTGTCGTGGAAATATGCCAACGGCAGCATCCAGTTTTTCCATACGGATACTCGCACCTTCCAGATCGCGGCGGTACCGGGCGATTCCGCGCTGACGGCGAACGTTTCCAGTGGCGCCAGTTCAGGTGCTGATACCAGCGGGGGCAGCGTCATTGCCACCAACACACAAAACACGGCCGTCAATTCCAAGCTATCGGTGTTCTCTAGCATCGAAAAAGCGATCAGCATCATGATTTCTTCCAAAGGAAAAGTGATGGCCTCGCCCGCTACCGGCTCGATCACCGTCTCTGACACTCCCGACAATCTCGAACGTATTGCGCAGTTCATCGACAAGGAAAACCGCGCGTTGTCGCGTCAGGTGATGGTCAATGTCACCGTACTGGCAGTCACGCTCACACGCGGCGATAACTACGGTATCAAGTGGGACGCCGTGTACAAGACGTTATCAAACAAATATGGCCTGTCCAACACGCTGGCCAAGGTCACCAATACCAGCGCGTTCTCTGCCGCGATTCTCGATACGGCGACCAGCAAAATGGCCGGCAGCGCGATGATGATCGAAGCGCTCTCCGAACAGGGCCGGGTGCGACGAGAAACATCGGCCTCGGTCGTCACGCTCAACAACCAGCCAGTACCAGTGCAAGTGGCCAAACAGACCTCGTATCTGAAATCTTCGGAAACCACACAGGCAGCCAATACCAGTACCACCACACTGACCCCGGGCACCATCACTACCGGTTTCAACATGTCCATTCTGCCGAACGTGCTCAACAATGGCACGGTGCTGCTACAGTTTTCGACCGACATATCCGCGCTGCGCGCGCTGCGCTCGGTCAGCAGCAATAACGCAACCATTGAAACGCCAGAAACCGAAACCCGTAATTTCCTGCAACGGGTCGCCATGAAATCCAACGAAACACTCATCATCAGCGGCTTCGAGCAAACCGACGACAACCTCAATCAGCAAGGGGTCGGCACGCCCCGCAACCTGTTGCTGGGCGGCAGTCTCGGCGCCACCACCAACAAAGAAGTCATCGTGATCATGATTACACCGATCGCCATGCGGGCCTCTTGACCATGGCTCTGCACACAATCCAGATCGGCAAGACCCGGTTCGTTTGCGGCTTGTTCTGGCAATCGCTGTCGCGCCCGCGCGAATTATGGAAAGAAGCTTGCCAGCTTGCCGTCAAGATTGATGCAGATCTTGTAGTGGTGCGTAAAGATCAGGCGATGGCGCAGGCCGGCTACGCCAGTTCCAAAGATGGTGCACAGCGCGGACAACAATCGCTGGCAGCGATCATCTCGAAGACGATCGCCATCGAGGGCGCCAATTACGACGGCCATCAGCAACCCGCTCACAACTGGCTGTGTGCATTCAAGCTGGCTGATGACTTTTGGGCCTACTGCGCGGTACGTGATGCCAACTTTCTGCCCAATGGCGACTTCGCAGGTACGCGCGAGGAGGTGCTCGATCGCCTGCAGGGAGACTATGCGCTGGGCGGATGGAATGTCGTTATTGGCGAACCCGAACTGGAGCAGTACGGGTTTCATAATTTCAATGCAAAGACACTCGACAAGTTACTGCCCAAGCTTAAAAACGGACAATTGCACACGCGCACATGGTCCGCCTTGCGGCCTATAAAAACCACTATCCCCCCCGTCCTTTTCATCGCGGCGGGCGTTGGAAGCGTGGTGTTGGCCGCTGGCATTGGCTTCCATTTTTTTCAGAAGTATCGAGAAGAAGAGCACCAAAAAGAATTAGCTTTAGCTGCCGCAAAAGCCCGGCTCAGTGCCGGCAGTACACGTCAGTCGGACGAACGCCCGTGGCTGGCGGAACCGCTATCGCTTGATTTTGCGCGCGCCTGCCAGGCCAAGCTCGACCCATTGACAGCCGGTGGCTGGCAACTCGACAAATTCCAGTGTTTTGATACAAAAGTCGACTACAACTGGACCAGTAATGGCAGCAATGTGCGCTATCTGCTTGAAAAAATACCGGCGGCCATGCTCAACATCAACGGCACCGCTGCCACCAGCACCGACACCATTGCACCCAAGGCAAATGGCAAGGATGTCTTGCTCACCGCCGACATCGTGCTGCGCAATTTACTGGAAAGTAGTCAGTCACTGGGCGTTGTACTGACGCTGACGGAAAATCCACCACCGCCACCACCACCACCGGGGACTGATCCAGCCCAGACAGGCGGCCCCCCTGCACCAAAAATCGATTGGAAAACCTACACCCTGAGCGCCGACCTGGGGGTGCTGACGCCACTGATGGCCAGTACCTTGATTAGCCAGCGGGGCGTCCGGCTCAACCGAATCAGCTGGGGTTCTGGCAACTGGCACATTGAAGGAGTGGTCTATGCAAAATAATCTGATGGGCAGTCTGGCCCTGGCCCTGCCATTTTTTCTGCAACCCTGTCTGGCAGCGAGCGGCGAAACCATCGCCGACCAGCTCACGCGCCTCGATGCCGAAACGCTGGTCCTCAAAGCGCAGGAACGCCAACTCACCCTCCAGACAAAAATCCTGCAGCTGCAAGCTGACCTGACTAATCGCCAAACCAGTATCGAGCAGAGTGCCCGCCCCGGCGCGCCGGGAGACCCCACGGTGCAATCCATTGAGGGCATCGGCGATACCGTGTTTGCCACGCTGCTGTTTGAAAACGGCAGCAGCATTGATGTGCGTGCCGGTGACGTTTTACCCAACGGTATGCGGGTGCTATCGGTACGGACCAACGAAGTTACCGTCTCCTCCGAAAAACGACGCACCGTTCGCCTGTTGCCAGGCAATGCGGCGCTGATTTCGGCTGCCTCGGGCGGTGTCCCCATCATGATGGCATTGCCGGCCGCCCCGCCAGCATATAGCCCGGTACCGCGCTTGCCTTTCAAGGTACCCGGAAAATGAATACCCGCTACAAGCAACTAGAGGCTAACTCGCCGCCGCCAACCGAGCCGGCAGTGCTCACCCAGGTCGACCTCATGTCGGCCACGGTACTGAGCGTGCGGGGCAGTTACGAGGCGAGCGAAGAGGAGCGCAAGCTGCTGTGCCTGCTGTCAGACGGACGACTGTTGATCGCCAGCGGTCAGGGACTCAATGCCCATGTGCAATCGTATCAGGCCCGGCTTGGGCGCCTGAAACGCCCTTTCACAAACGTATTTTGTGCCATTGAAGTCATCGGTCGCCTCTATCGCAGTGGTAGTGAACATGTCGTGCGCCACCATGAACACACGGTCATGCAGGTCAACGCCAAGGATTTGCTGGCCCGCGGCTGCCGTGAACGCGCCTCGGACATCCACATCCGGGTCAACAAACTGGGTACCGACTTTTATTTCCGTATCCACAGCGATCTGGTCAAAATCGGCAGTCAGACCCGCGAGTATGGCGAGCGTCTGCTGGCCACCATTTATGGCGCGATGACCGCCGTCTCCGACAACTCCTACAAACCGACTGAACGCCAGGACGCCAGCATCGGTGACCGCGACAAGTTGCCCGATATGCTCTACGGGGTACGCATCGCGACGGCTCCCACCAGCGAAGGCAACCTGATGGTGTTGCGATTGCTGTACAACGATGCGGGTGACCACATCGACTTGCGTCCGCTCGGGTTTTCCAATGAGCACGCCCGTCTGATCCAGATCCTGAAAGATCAGCCGATCGGCATCAATATCATCAGCGGACCAACCGGCTCCGGCAAATCGACCACGTTGCAACGGGTCCTGAGCGGCGAGCTGATCGAATCACAAGGCAAAATGCATGTGATCACGGTGGAAGATCCGGTCGAATATCCGATTCCCGGCGCGGTCCAGACGGCCGTCACCAATGCCACCAACGAAGTCGAGCGCTCGCGCCTGTTCTCGGCGGCGATCTCCAATGCCATGCGGCTCGACCCCGACACCATCATGATCGGCGAAATCCGCGATGGCGCCTCGGCCCAGAGCGCGCTGCGCGCGGCAATGACCGGACATCAGGTGTGGTCCACCGTGCATGCCAATAGCGCCATCGCCATCATCGACCGCCTGGTCGACCTCGGCTTACCGCTGGCGATGACCGCCGATCACACCATCATCACCGGCATGATCAGCCAGCGCCTGGTCAAATTACTTTGTCCGCATTGCCGGCGCCGGCTGGCCACTTGTGAAGGCGAAATGAGCATCGAGCAGACCGAGCGGTTGCACAAGGCTGTCGGGAACAATCTCGACAAAGTCTTCCTGACCGGCAACGGCTGCAAGGCATGTGGCGGCAAAGGCACGATAGGGCGCACTGTCGTGGCCGAAGTAATTATGCCGGATGACGAACTCTGCACTTACCTGCGCAAGGCGGACAAGGTTGGCGCGATCGAGTACTGGCGCACCATGCTCGGTGGCCAGACGCTGGTCGAACATACGATTAGCAAGATCGCCGATGGACTGATCGATCCGCGCATGGCGGAAAAAACCGTCGGCCATCTGGTACCCCTGCACCAGCGCGCCAAGCTGGCCGCCTCTCGGAAAAAGGCCTGATATGCAACTCGATCTGAGCCGCCGCTGGGCCAAGCTGCAATTCTCCGAATCGACTCGCCTGCGCTTGTACCGCAAGGTCTCGAAGATGCTCTCCAATGGCTTGCCGCTACTGAAGATCATCGAAGAATTACGCCATCGCGCTTCCAAAAATGGTGAAAAACCCCTTGAGCCACTGGCCATCGTCCTCGATGATTGCCGTCGTCTGGTACAAAACGGCAGTAGCTTTGGCGAAGCCCTCACTTACTGGGTACCCGATACCGAGCGCATGATCATCAGCGCCGGCGAACAGGCCGGCCAGCTCGAGTCAACGCTGTTGAGCGTCGTCGATGTCGTCGTGGCAGGAAAAAAAATCAAGGCCGTGATCGTCTCCGGGTTGACGTATCCGATTGCCATTCTGGTGTTAATCATCTGCTATCTGTATATCTTTGGCACCCGCGTCATTCCCGAATTCGCTAAGGTTGTCGATCCCTCCAACTGGCATGGTGCCGCCAAATCACTGCATGTGATGTCGCAACTCGTGCAGCACTGGATGCTGCCTTTTGTGCTGACGCTGGCCTTTCTGTTCGCACTGGTGCTGTGGTCGATGCCGCGCTGGCGCGGTAGTCTGCGCATCATCATCGATCGGTTCGCACCGTACTCGATATACCGACTGGTAGTTGGCAGCGGATTTTTGATGGCATTTTCAGCGCTGCAGCATGCCGGCGTCACGGTCGAAAAATCCCTGATCCGTCTGGCCGATATGGCCCAGCCGTGGCTGCGCGAGCGCCTCGACGGCGCCCTGCTCGGCGTGAAATCCGGCATGAATTGCGGCGAGGCATTTCGCAATGCCGGCTACCAGTTTCCCTCCGAAGAAATGATCGACGATCTGTGTGTGTATGCCGAATACAAGGGTTTTTCGCAAGCCCTGAAAACACTGGCCGACGAATGGATGGAAGACGGTGTCGAAACCGTGTCGGTACAAATGAAAGTCCTCAACGGCGTCGCGATCGTCTTGATGGCTGTCGTTATCGGCTGGTTGGTCGCCGGTTTTTTTGGTATTCAGCAGGAAATTGCCGCCATGACCCGCGCAGTACGCTAGTGCTAGTCGACCTCACTCACAACTTCATAGGAGCTCATCATGAAACATACCACTATCACTCATCGCTTCACTGCCATGGGCCGGCATCAGCGCGGCGCGTCGCTGCTTGAAGCTATTGCCTATCTGGGGATCGCCGCCATCGTGATTCTCGGGGCCATATCGCTGCTGACAGGCGCGTTCAGCAGCGCGCAGTCGAACCGGCTTGGGGAGGAGGCAGTATCGATACGGACCGGCGTAAAAAAACTATATATGGGACAAGCAAACAGTTATGGTGCCGCTTCCATGAATGCAACTCTTGCGGCTGCAAGGGTCTTTCCAGCAACGGTAAACACCACCGTTCCTGCTACCCCAACCAATGCATTTGGTGGAACCGTAGCAGTACTTGGAATCGGTAGCACGTTTAGCATTACATACACCTTAGTCCCGCAGGATGTCTGCATCGGCGCCCTCAGCGGCGCCTCTGGCTGGGTTAGCGTCAAAGGGACTGGCACAATACAAAACACTTTCCCGCTGTCTCCTGCGAATGCAACCACAACCTGTACGGCTGGTACCAATACAATGGTTTGGATTTCTCGCTAAGCACTCCTTCAAAAAACTACCGCCATGTGGATCCTTACCCTCATCGCCATCATCGCGTCGCTCACCGGCTACGCGTCGATGACCTCGCAAATCGCGCTGGAAGACGCGGAGGGTGATGCGCGGGTCACCACGCTTGCCCTCGACATGGTGAGCTATCGCTCAAGCGTGGTCCGTTCTGTCAAGGCCGATCCAAGTTTATCCGGCATTGTGGCGGTGAATCCATCCTTTACCCCGATTGGTTATGTCGGACTCACTCCGCCTCAGTGGAGCAATTACGTCGTGGGCGACACCATCATCGTGTACTCGGTTGGCGTTAGCCCGCCCGGACTTATCAAAGGCATCACCACACTGGCGCAAGGTTCGGTTCTTGCCGGTCGCGCCAATACCGTTACGAATAAAATTGAAGCACCCGGAACCATCGGCGTTGACCAGATAGATTTACCGTCCATACCGAGTCCAAACACCATCACCAACGGCGCCGTAATTTGGCTGGCCTATCGGGAATGACACATCATGAAACGACCATCACAACACGGTTTTTCGCTACTCGAAATGATGGCCGCACTGGCCATTGGCATGTTCATGCTGTTCGGACTGACAGCGATCCTGGACAGCTCGCTGCAAGATACTAAAGGCCAGCAAACGGCCCAGTACCAGGCCCTTTTTTCCGGTGCGGCCAAACGCTATCTGGATGACAATTACGTCAATTTGCTGGATAGTATCGCGGCCGGCGCCACCTTAGCCGTGACGTTGGGCGTCCTAAATGGTAGCACTCCACTGAGTGGTAGCACTCCACCGAGTGTCGCTTATCTTCCCCCCAGCTTTGCCGCGACGAATGCGTACCGGCAAACACCCTGCATGCTGATATACAAGAAAAGTCCGACCGAGCTGGAAGTCCTGATCGTTACCGAAGGGGGGGACGAGATTCCCGACGCCGACATCGGCTACGCAGCGGCGATGGCGGGTACCGGCGGTGGCGCCATCAGGTTAGTAACGCCGAACAACCCGACATCGGGACTGATTGCTCGTGGTGCATATGGAGGCTGGCTACTAGACAATACCTCGTCATCGCCAAACCTAAATACTTTCACCTATCAATCGTGCTCTGGTAATCGCGCCGAGCAGGGCCATCTGGCGACGGCCCTATTCTATGGAGCGGGACAGGTAGCGGCAGATTTCCTGTATCGAAGTAACAACGGCAACCCCACGTACAACACGATGTCGACACCAATTATCATGGCCAATGATGCCATCCAAACTGCCGGTGACGATTGCGGTCCAAATTTAGCAATAGCGGTGAATGCGCTTGGTCACTTACTCTCGTGCGACACCAGTCACAAGTGGTCGGAACGGGCAGTAAGATCCAGTTGGAGAGAGCCAGTACCTACTCACTTTGAGTTATTAATGATTCCGGACCCAAGAGTAGGGGATGTGGCTGTTAATTTGAATCTTAACGAGCCTATGGTGTTCGAAGGTCCGAGTCCATTAGACTGGGAATATCTGACAAAAAAAGGATCCAATCAAAGGGCGATCACAACACATTCCTTAACTGCTGGTAGAATCACCGTCGAAAACAATTTCACGAGCACGGGTAATTTCTCTGTGTTTGAGGGCCCTACCAACAACCATAGACTGTTCGGCACAATTGATGTTGAAAACGATGGCCCGCTTCAGATAAACGGTAATGTGGTTTTGCAAGACGAGATGCAAGCTGGACGAATTCGTCCTACAGATACATCAGGAAACTGCAATTCATCGCAAACTGGCACAATCGCAATGAAGAATACGAGTGGAAAGTTGGTAGTGTGCACTCGGTCCGGCGGTATCTCCTCTTGGCAAGAGATTGCCTTTGTCCCGTAACCTTGACCTGACATGTCGCTAACACAACGACTACTGCCTACGTCACTGGCAACGTTCGCCGCACTGCTGCTGTTTACAGCACCACCCGCCCACGCCTGCTGGCAAGAAGCCGCCCAGCGCTACAGCGTCAACCCGGCGATATTGGTGGCCATCGCGCGCACGGAGTCGAGCATGAATCCCAATGCGATCAATCGCAATCGCAATGGCAGCTACGACCTTGGCCTGATGCAGATCAACAGCCGCTGGTTTCCGCTGCTGCGCCAGTACGGGATCAGCGAGCAGCAATTGCGCGACCCCTGTACCAGCATCCATGTGGGGGCGTGGATTTTGTCGCAGAACATGCAGCGACTCGGTAATTCATGGGACGCCGTGGGCGCCTACAACTCAAGCCAGCCGGCACAACGTGCGGCTTATGCGCAGCGGGTGTATCGCAACCTGCCGCGGTAACCATTTCAAGGGAGAATCCTGATGAATGCCCCCACCGTCCTGTTTCGCGACCTGCTGCAAGAGATCATCGAACTCGTCAGCATCGGTCAAGTGTTTACCGACATCCACATCGAGCAGGACATGCCGATGATGGTGAAGACGCCGCGCAAATGGCAATCGATGAATGCCGAACCGGTACAGCGCGAAGAACTGATTCCGCTGCTCACCGCCATCGATCTCGAATGGGAAGAAAAAATCGCCAACGGGGCGATCGACCGGTCATTTCTGCTGACGCAATGCCGGCTGCGTTGCAACGTGTACTACAGCGGGTCCCGTGAAAAAATCACGATCGCGGTCCGGCGCTTGCCACTGCATCCGATCGCCATAGAAAAAACCGGTTTGCCGCTGTACGTGCGCAACATGCTTGAAGCCACGCGCGGCATCATCCTGGTGACCGGCCCGACCGGCTCCGGCAAGACCACCACCATCGCCGCGATGCTCGACTATTTCAATAGCACCCGCAGTGGCCACATCATCACGATCGAAGAGCCGATCGAGTACCTGCTCGAACGCAAGCAGTCGATCATTTCGCACAAGGAAGTGCCGACCGATACGGCCAGTTTTTCATCGGGCTTGCGCGAAGCCATGCGGCAAAATCCGGACATCCTGATGGTCGGTGAAATTCGCGACTTCGACACCGCCGATACCTTGCTGCATGCCGGTGAATCCGGGCATCTGGTACTGGCCACCATGCATACCAACAGCGCCTTGAGCGCACTGTCTAAATTGCTGGCTTTTTTTGGACCGGAGCAGCGCAGCCAGCGCGCCGTCACCCTCGCCGGCGCTCTGGTGGGCGTTATCAGTCAGACCCTGGTGCCGACCGAAAACGGCGACTCACTGGCACTGGCCAGCGAGCTACTGTTCAACGACCATCAGCAAATCGCTCACCTGATCGCCGATACCGAAAAATTCCATCTGCTCAACGATTACATGCGGCGCAAGGACGACAACATGTCACGCACCCTCAACGACTCGCTGACCCAGCTGGTGGTCAAAAAAACCATCAGCGCCAAAGATGCGATGCGGGCAGCCTACAACCGGGCCGAATTGCATGAAATCCTCAGCAACATGCGCATCGTTCAGGGGGCGCCCGGCGGCGGCAAATAGACGCGACTGCTCAGTCCTCGGCAGCGGCCAGACGAATCGTGTATTGCGAGGCTTTGTCATCGAGCACGATGACCAGCAGTTTGTGTCGCTGCGCGTCTTCGACCAGCTCCTTGAACGAGCGGTAGCCATAAGCCGACTCATTGAAACCCGGACGACGGCGCTGCATCGTCGATTTCACCATCGAGGCCCAGATTTTTTCATCCGAACCCCGCTCGGCGATCAATGCCTCCACGGTATTGGTCAGGAACTCGAACAGGTCGGCACGTTTGTCCTCTTCTGATTTTGCGATCACGGATTTGGCTTCGCGGTTGCCGCTTTTGCCCTCGCCCTTGGGAACAGCTGGCTTCTTCGCGACGGCTTTTTTGCGCGCGGTAATGACCTGCACCAAGTCATCATAAAAAATAAATTCGTCGCAATTGGCACTAAGCAGGTTTGAGGTAGAGTCCTTGACCCCGACGCCGATGACGCGCTTGTTGTTCTCTCGCAGCTTCGACACCAGCGGAGAAAAATCCGAATCGCCGCTGATGATGACGAAGGTATCAACATGCGCCTTGGTGTAACAAAGATCGAGCGCATCGACCACCATCCGGATATCGGCCGAGTTCTTGCCGGACTGCCGCACATGTGGAATTTCGATTAGTTCGAAAGCCGCTTCATGCATCGGTGCCTTGAAGTCCTTGTAGCGGTCCCAGTCGCAATAGGCTTTCTTGACCACGATGCTGCCCTTGAGCAGCAAGCGCTCCAGTACCTTGCTGATATCGAAGGCGGCAAGCTTGGCGTCTCGCACGCCGAGTACGACGTTTTCAAAGTCGCAGAAGAGCGCCATGCTGGTATTTTCAGGTTGTGCGGCCATCGGCTAGTTTCCTTGTAATGAGTGAGGCGGGATGACGTTACCCCATCAGATCCACTGCGGCTGCTTACGACATAACACGCCCTCAACGGAACCATCAGCACACACAGACGACTCATTGGGGTAATCACATGAACTCGAATTCAAGAGTACATCAGAAATTTCCCTAATCAAACTCTGCGAGGACCACATGGAACAGACGACTGAGCAACAACTGACGGACTTCATCGTTACCAACCGACAAATTATCGACAGCAGCATTCCAGCCCTACGGTCATGGATGCTGCAACAAAGTGAGATAGACATCGATGACGCCACGTTGAACAGCGATCAACGTGCGATGGCGACCCGTGTTTTCATGCGCGCTTCGCATACTGGTACTGCCGACCAGCAGGCCACCGAACTTGAACTCGACGCCTATTTACGCGAAGCACATATACTGCGCGAAGTCATCCCTTCAGACATTCTCAACTTCTATAGCGCCATAGAAGTGGCGGCGTCCAACCTCGCAATAGCCCGCGAAACGCTTGAAATACAGAGGCAAGCTTCATAACCGACCGGTCGGCCCCTGAAGCAGTCCTGTTTGACTGAAACCGCTTTGCCGGCAATGCTCAATCCAGTTGCGAGAAATCCGGTTTCCGTTTCTGGAAAAATGCCGCGAACGCCTCTTTTGCGGCAGGCGCCGTCAGCATCGCCCCAAAATCCTTGCCTTCTTCGTGCATGCGCGCAGCAATCGCCGCCGTCTGTCCGGCTTTCATCAGGCGCTTGGTGACCTGCATCGACGACGCCGGCAGCATCACTAGTTTGGTCGCCTGAGCACGGGCGACGTCAAGCAACTGATCTGACGGCAGCACTTTGTTGACCAATCCCATCTGGTGGGCTTCATCGGCCGAAAATGCTTCACCGAGCAACAGCTTTTCAGCCGCGCGCTGATAGCCGGCAAGTTGCGGAAACAGCAAACTCGAAGCCGCCTCCGGGCACAGCCCTAACTGCGAAAAAGGCATCATGAATTTGGCCGTCTCCGACGCGTAGACCAGATCGCAATGCAATAGCAACGTCGTACCGATACCGACTGCCGCACCCGACACTGCCGCCACCACCGGCTTGCTGGCATGGCTGATCTGATGCAGGAACTGGTGTACCGGACTATCCATTCCCTGCGGCGGGTTCTTCATGAAATCATCCAGATCATTGCCCGCCGTAAAAATCTGCGGATGGCCGGTGATCATGATGGCGCGTACCTCTGCATCACGGTCGGCATCGCGCAAGGCGTCGGCCATGGTCTGGTACATCGCGGCAGTGATCGCATTTTTCTTGTCGGGACGATTGAATTGCATCGTCAGAATGCGGTTTTCGTTGCTGATCAAGATATCCATCTGGTCTCCTGTACTGCTGTGTAGGGGGATACAACGCGCGAGCATTAAAAAATACCGGGAAACATCACCCGGTACCGCCCGCGCAAACTATTACATGCGTTCAAAAATCCCGGCAGCGCCCATCCCGGTGCCGACACACATCGTCACCATCCCGTATTTCAGATTTTTACGGCGTAACGCATGGATCACGGTCGCCGAACGGATCGCACCAGTGGCGCCCAACGGATGGCCGAGTGCGATCGCGCCGCCCATTGGGTTGACCTTGGCCGGATCGAGCCCGAGGTCGTTGATGACGGCCAGCGATTGCGCGGCAAACGCTTCGTTCAATTCGAACCAGTCGATCTGATCCTGCGTGATACCGGCCGCACGCAACGCTGCCGGAATGGCTTCCTTCGGACCGATGCCCATAATTTCTGGTGGCACGCCGCGCACCGCAAACGAGGCAAAGCGCGCCAGCGGCGTCAGGTTGAATTGCTTGAGAATTTTTTCGCTGACGATGATGAGCGCACCGGCACCGTCCGACATCTGCGAGCTGTTGCCGGCGGTAACCGACCCTTTGGCCGCGAACACGGGCTTGAGTTTGCCCAGTGACGCCAGCGTCGATTCGGCGCGTGCGCCTTCATCCTGACTAACCGTACGAGTGCGCACATCGATCTGGCCGGTCGCCAGATCGGGTACGCGTTCGATGATGTCAAAAGACGTCATTTCGTCATTGAATTCGCCGGCTTGCTGGGCAGCGATGGCCTTCATGTGCGATTGCAGCGCGAACTCGTCCTGCGCATCGCGCGAGACTTTCCATTGCTGCGCAACCTTTTCGGCGGTCAATCCCATGCCGTAGGCCATGCCGATATTGTCATCCTTGAAAATGTCCATATTCATCGACGGATGGAAACCCATCATCGGCACCATTGACATCGATTCGACACCGGCGGCGATCATCACATCGGCCTGACCGACGCGAATCCGGTCAGCCGCCATGGCCACGGCCGTGATGCCGGAAGCGCAATAGCGGTTGACGGTGACGCCGCCGACGGTCTTCGGCAAGCCGGCCAGCAACACTGCCATGCGGCCAATGTTGAGACCTTGCGCGCCTTCGGGAAACGAACAGCCGACAATGGCATCTTCGATCGTGGCCGGATCAAGGCCAGGCACTTGCAGCATGGCCGACTGGATCGCGCGGACCAGCAGGTCGTCGGGGCGGGTGCTGCGGAACATGCCGCGCGGCGCCTTGCCGATCGGCGTGCGGGTCGCGGCAACGATATAGGCGTCTTGAAGTTGTTTGCTCATGGGATTCTCCTGTACTGCATGTTGGTGGCTGAGCAGGACGTGGGCAAAAGCCGGTGTCCTGCTGCGCGTATTAGTTCCGGACTGGCTTGCCGGTCTGCATCATCCCCATGATCCGTTCCTGGGTCTTAGGATGATTGAGCAATTCCATGAACGCCTTGCGCTCGAGGTCAAGCAGCCATTGCTCGTTGACCAGGCTGCCTTCGTCGACATCACCGCCGCAGACAATGGCAGCGATCATCGCGCCGAGCTTGTAGTCATGCGCCGAGATAAAGCCTCCATCGCGCATGTTGACCAGCTGGGCCGACACGGTCGCAATGCCGTAGCGTCCGGCCACTGGCACCAATGCCTGCATCGGAGCACGATAACCGGCATCGAACATCGCACGGGCTTCGACCTTGGCCACATGCAGCAATTCGTAGGCATTGAAGACGATCACGTCGGTCGCTTTCAGGTAGCCCATTTTTTGCGCTTCGTGCGCCGACTTCGATACGGCAGCAGTGGCCGCATGGGTGAAGTAGTTTTTCAGGAATTGCAGCAAGTCAGTGCCCTTGGCATCAGCCGCTGCGCGCAGTGCGGCTTCCTTCAAGCCGCCACCGGCCGGGATCAACCCGACGCCGACTTCGACCAGGCCGATGTACGACTCGATCGAGGCAACCCGTTTGGCCGCGTGCAGCATCAGTTCGCAACCACCGCCGAGCGCCAGTCCCGAGACCGCGGCGACTACCGGCACGTTGGCGTACTTCAGTGCCTGATGCGCCTGCTGCAGTTTGGCGACTTCCGGTTCGATCGCCTTGATGCCGCCAGACATGAACAACGGCAGCATCGATTGCAGGTCAGCACCGGCCGAGAACGCACCGCCTTCGGCGGCATCGGCGCTCCAGATCACCAGGCCTTTGTAGTTGGCTTCGGCTTCGGCAATCGCTTTCGACAGGCCGGCAATGACACCGGCGCCGATCACGTGCATCTTGGTTTTCAGTGACAGGATCAGGACTTCGTCGCCCTGATGCCAAATCCGTACGGACTCATCTTCGAACACGGTCGTGCCAGCGGTGCGCGCATCCACGGCGCCGGCGCCGAGCACGGGTGCACGGAATGCTTGACGCTGGTAGACCGCCAGGTCGGAACGACCGACTTGGGTCTTGCGGGAGGCCGAGTACGAACCGTCTTCGGCGTGCACGCCAGTACGGCCATCAAATACCCAGTCCGGCAATGGCGCGCTGCTCAGTGCCTTGCCGGCGTCGATGTCTTCCTTGACCCAGGTCGCGACTTGCTGCCAGCCGGCGGCTTGCCAGGTTTCGAATGGCCCGAGGTTCCAGCCGAAACCGAAGCGCAACGCAAAATCCACATCGCGCGCGTTGTCGGCAATCGATGCCAGATGGATCGCAATGTAATGAAACACGTCGCGGTAAATCGCCCACAAAAATTGTGCCTGCGGGTTGGTCGAATCATGCAACGCCTTCATCCGCTTGGCCGGATCTTTTTCTTTCAGCATGCGGGCGACGATGTCGTCGACCTTGCCGCCACCGGCGACATAGGTCGCGCTGGCCGCATCAATGCGCAAGATATCCTTGCCCACTTTTTTGTAGAAACCGGCACCGGCCTTCTGGCCAAGCGCGCCCTGCTCGATCAGTTTGGCCAGCAACGGCGGTGTCGCGTAGGTGCTGTAAAACGGATCGTCTTTCAGGTGATCCTGCATGGTCTTGATGACATGGCCCATCGTATCCAGACCGACCACGTCGGCGGTACGGAAGGTGCCCGACTTGGCGCGACCAAGCTTGGCACCGGTGAGGTCATCGACGACATCGACCGACAGGCCGAACTTGTCGGCTTCGTGGATGGTTGCCAGCATGCCAAAGATACCGACGCGGTTGGCGATGAAGTTCGGTGTGTCGATGGCGCGCACCACGCCTTTGCCCAGCGTTGACGCGAGGAAGCCTTCGAGCTGGTCGAGGATCAGCGGTGCCGTCGCGGCAGTCGGGATCAGTTCGACCAAATGCATGTAGCGCGGCGGATTGAAAAAATGGACGCCGCAAAAGCGTGCCTTGAGTTCGGCATCGAAGCCCTCCGACAAGGCCGTGATCGACAGGCCCGAGGTATTCGACGCGAAGATCGCATTCGGCGCGATGTGCGGTGCGACCTTCTTGTAGAGGTCGTGCTTCCAGTCCATGCGCTCGGCGATGGCTTCAATGATCAGGTCGCAACCGGCCAGCAGGTCGAGGTTGTCTTCGTAGTTGGCCACCTCGATGAGTGCTGCGTCATCCTTGTTGCCGAAGGGCGCGGGGCTGAGTTTTTTCAGATTTTCGATGGCGCGCAGGACGATGCCGTTCTTGGCACCTTCCTTGGCAGGCAAGTCGAACAGGACAACTGGAACACGCGCGTTGATGCAATGCGCAGCGATCTGCGCACCCATGACGCCGGCGCCGAGGACGGCGACTTTTTTGACGATGAAATTGGACATGATGGAAATCCTTGAAAGTAGCGTGAAGCGGGAAGCGATGTGGGTCGCACGCGTGGGCACAACGGCGTGCCCACCCTACTAGGACAGGTGACCGTAGGGTGGGCACAGATTCACCGTGCCCACGCGCGCGCCCCACCTAATCTAAAACTAGAACAAGTCCGCATCCAGCGCCATCAGACTGGCGCTACCAGAACGCGCCTGCCGGATCAGCATCGCCGTCTCAGGTAACAGACGGGCAAAATAAAAGCGCGCCGTACCCAGTTTCGATTGATAGAACTTGTCGCCGCCATCCTGCTTCTCGAGCGCGATCTTGGCCATGCGGGCAAAGAAGTACGCGTACACCATGTGTCCGACCACGCGCAGATAGGGCACGGCCGCAGCGCCAACTTCATCGGGATTCTGAAACGCCTTCATGCCGATTTCCATCGTCAGCTTGGTCACCTTGTCGCCCAGATCGGCCAGTGGCGTGATGAATTCGGACATCGCTTCATCAGTACCGTTTTCTTCGACGAAGGCTTGCACTTTCGCGCCGAATTTGCGCAGCTTGGCGCCGTTATCCATCAGCACTTTGCGACCCAGCAAATCGAGCGACTGAATCGTGTTGGTGCCTTCGTAAATCATGTTGATGCGCGAGTCGCGCACGTATTGCTCCATGCCCCATTCGGCGATGAAGCCGTGGCCGCCGTAGACCTGCATCGCTTCCGATGTCGCGATCCAGCCGTTGTCGGTCAGGAAGGATTTGATAATCGGTGTCAGCAACGCGACTTCGTCGGCAGCGTCTTTACGCACTTCTTCGTCGGGATGATTGAGCTCTTTGTCGATCTGCAGCGCGACATACGAACTGAACGCGCGCCCCCCTTCGGCGTAGGCCTTGGCGGTCAGCAGCATGCGGCGCACATCAGGATGAACGATGATCGGATCAGCGGCTTTTTCAGGCGCCTTGACGCCGGTCAGACTGCGCATTTGCAGACGGTCCTTGGCGTACACCAGCGCATTCTGGAAGGCCACTTCGGTCAGGCCGAGCGATTGCATGCCGACGCCAAGACGCGCTGCATTCATCATCACGAACATCGCGTTCAAGCCCTTGTTCGGCTGGCCAATCAGCCAACCGGTGGCCTCGTCCATGTTCATCTGGCAGGTCGAATTGCCGTGGATGCCCATCTTCTCTTCGATCGCACCGCAGAAAATCGGGTTGCGTGCGCCGACCGAACCATCCGCGTTTGGCAGAAACTTTGGCACGATAAAGAGCGAGATACCCTTGGTGCCCGCCGGTGCATCCGGCAAACGCGCCAGCACCAGATGGACGATGTTTTCCGACATGTCGTGTTCGCCGGCCGAAATGAAAATCTTGCCGCCGCTGATCTTGAATGACCCATCGGCTTGCGGCTCGGCCTTCGAGCGCAGCATGCCGAGATCGGTGCCACAGTGTGATTCGGTCAGGCACATGGTGCCGGTCCACTCGCCCGAGACGAGCTTCGGCAAGTACAGCGCTTTTTGTTCCGGCGTGCCGTGTTCGTGCAGGCATTCATAGGCGCCGTGCGACAAACCCGGGTACATGGTCCAGGCCTGATTGGCCGAATTCATCATTTCGTAGAACGAGTTGTTGACTACCAGAGGCAAACCCTGACCGCCGTATTCGGGGTCGCACGACACGGAGGGCCAGCCGGCTTCGACGTATTGCTTGTAGGCGGCCTTGAACCCTTTTGGCGGTGTCACTTCATGGGTAACCTTGTCGAGATGGCAGCCTTCGCGGTCACCTGAATGGTTCAACGGGAACAGGATTTGCGACGTGAACTTGCCGCCCTCTTCCAGTACCTGATCGATCAGTTCGCGGTTGGTCTCGGCATGCTTGGGCATGGCTTTGAGTTCGTCTTCCACTTGCAGCAGTTCGTGTAAAACGAATTGCATGTCACGTAACGGTGCGATGTACTGGCCCATGGTGTTCTCCTGGATGGGAATATTGTTCAGGCTGTCTAGGTGACAGCGGGAGGTGATTTTTCGTTTGCGCCCGGTGCTGGCGGCGCGACATGTTGGTAACTCTGCAGCAGTCGTTCGAAACCCAGTTCGGCCCGCTCGACGCTGCCAGGACGCTTGATGAAACGGGCGTCGTGATGCAACGCCAGAATCAGGCCATACATTTCAAAAACCATTTGCTGCGGATCGGTATCTGCGCGCAAATGGCCCATACTCGTGGCTTGCTCGACGCAGCGAAACAGCGCCGTTTGCCACGCCAACACCATCGCTTCAAGTTCTTCACGGATGGCACCCGGACGGTCGTCGTATTCGACCGCCCCGCTGATGTAGATGCAACCCGAGGCGATCTCGACCGTGACCCGTTTGATCCAGCGCGCGAACATGCCTTTGAGACGTGGCAGGCCGCGGGCTTCTTTCACACTGGGGTAAAACACTTCCTGCTCAAAATGATGGTGATACAACTTCAGGACTTCGATCTGCAAATCCTCGCGCGAACCGAAGTGGGCAAATACACCCGATTTACTCATGTTCATCTTGTCAGCCAGCAAGCCGATGGTCAGTCCTTCAAGGCCATCGCGACTGGATAAGTCGAGAGCGACATCAAGGATGGCCGCGCGGGTCAGTTCACCTTTGCGCATGAATCGCGTCGATGGTTCGGTGCTGTTAGTTGCCAAGGGAATACCTGTCATTGAGTTACTGCTGCATTGTCACGGATTCGACCTGCGTCGAAAATCGTACGTTCGTACTATTATGCACGACGAGGTGAAAGTAAAGAGAGAACTTAGAGTCGCCGTTCTATAGAAACGACAGTGCCGGTGGGGTTCCGGTCAGAGGCGGCTAGGAACTGCTGCGCTCGAGTGCGCGTCGGTCGCGCTTGGTGGGTCGTCCCTTGATGGTCGTACCCGGCTCGCGATAGAGCTTGCGCTGTTCAGTCTCGTTGGCGCGACGCGCGCTGCTGGCGTCGGTTTCGGCATACAAAGTCCGCGCCATGTCGGCTGAACCGCGCACATCGGCCAGTCCAAGGACCCCCACTTCCCATTCGGTCGTACCGTTGTGTATCACCAGCAGGTCGCCGGGTTTAATGCTGTGCGCTGGCTTGGTACGCACACCGTTGAGTCGCACCTTGCCGTTATCGACGGCATCGGTAGCCAGCGAACGGGTCTTGAAAAAACGGGCGGCCCACAGCCATTTATCAATGCGGATGGTAGCGCTGTTCATGGATTCAACCGTCAGTGGAAACAGCGCTGATTGTACGGCCTGTGCCAAGATGCCGGACCGCTAACAACATGCTATACACTAGGCCAAAAAATAGCAGGGAATATGCTGGCTGCATGGCAGTTCACACTCACCATGCACCGACCAATCAAGCGCCCATTTTTCGACGGACTCCAAATTGTCATCTCCCGACCCCCAACAACTAAAAATTTGGCTTGCCGCCGTGGCGCGCAAGGATGCCAGCGCTTTTCGTGCGCTCTATGACGCAACATCATCGAAACTGTTTGGCTTTGCGCTGCGTATATTGATCAAGCGGGAGTCTGCTGAAGAGGTGCTGCAAGAAGCCTTTGTCAGCGTCTGGAACAATGCCGCGAGTTATCAGGCCAGTCTGGCCGCGCCAATGACATGGATGACCACCATCGTCCGTAACAAGGCGTTCGATATGCTGCGCCGGGTCGACCACACTGTCGAACTCGATGCAGACACCTTTGACAAGGACGTCATGGATGCCATGGAAAGTAGTGATTTGACGCCGCTCGCAGCGTTGCAGTTGTCACAGGAATCGACCGCACTGGCAAACTGTCTGTCACGTCTGGAAGGACTGCACCGGCAGGCGGTGGCCATGGCTTTTTATCACGATATGTCGCATAGCGAAGTAGCTGAACACATGAAACTGCCGATCGGCACCGTTAAAACCTGGATCCGCCGCGGACTGGAGCGCTTGCGCGTCTGTCTGACCAAGCTGGAAGACGCATGAACATTCTCGATAATGAAAAACTCATAGAATGCTTGAGTGCCGAATATGTACTCGGCACACTCAAGGGAGGTGCCAGGCGTCGCTTTGAAACACTGCTCGCTGACAGCCTCGTGCTGCGTCGCTCAGTGGCCGAGTGGCAGGACCGACTGCATCCGATGGCTGAACTCGCACCGGTCGCCCAACCATCGCCGCAAGTCTGGACCAGACTCGCCGCACAACTCCAATTGGCGGCAACCGGCACGCGCACCGACCGGATGGCGTTCTGGCGTAGCCTGCGCAATGACCTGGCCTTCTGGCGCGGACTCGGGTTGGTCTCGACGGCACTGGCGACCGTTTTAGTCGGGATGCTAGTGACCAAACAGCTCGACCAGACCGTACCGGCCACCACCTATGTCGCCATGCTCACCGACGACAAGTCGATGCCAGTGGCACTGGCAACGGGTGATCCGCTCCGCCGTCAAGTCACCATCAAGCTGGTCAACCGACAGGATGTGGCCGCCGACAAGAGTCTGCAATTGTGGGCCGTACCAAAAGCCGGCGCCCCACGTTCGCTTGGCTTACTGGCCGCCGATGGAACGATTACCTTGCCGCTGGCACCGGGTCTGACACCGGATGCGATTCCGCTACTGGCCGTCTCGCTCGAACCCAAAGGCGGCTCACCGGACCCGAACGGCCCTACCGGACCGATTATTTACAAGGGTGCATGGGTAAAAATCTGAACTCAGGGACCACGCTCAGGAATAACGCCCGAGCGTAGCAATGCGCAACAACCCGCGGTAGCAGAAATACGCCGCGCCATACCACGCCCGTTCGAGTCGGCCAATGTGGGCAAACTCCTCCGGTGCGATGGTGGTACCGTCACGGATGGCCTGTTCGATATGGCCGCGCAAACGCTCGGTAAAGGGGATGTCGCGGATCACAATGTTGGCTTCCTGATTCAGAAACAGGCTCAAGCCATCGTAATTACTGGAGCCCACCGTAGCCCAATCGTCGTCGACAACGGCTACCTTCGCGTGCAACTGCGTGCGTCGAAATTCCACCACCTTGACGCCGCATTGCAAAAGCTTGGGATAGAACGAGTGCGCCACCGCATCCTGCATGCGAAACTGGCCGACACCGAGCAATAACGTCACATCGATGCCGCGTGCGGCCGCCTGCGACAGCGCTTCGCGCAATTTCCGACCGGGAGCAAAGTACGGCGTCGCCAGAATGGCACTGTGCCGCGCGCGCCCCAGCGCCTGCAACGTCACGCGCTGGATCGTGCGCCGGTTGCGCAAGTTGTCCCGAATCACCAGTCCGGCCAGCGCACCACTGCCGTTGCCGTATCCGTGCGCCGTACGGGTCTCGCGAAACAACTCCCAACGCGCCCGCAGTTTCAGACTGCCCAGACGCAACCATTGCGCTTCGGTTTCCAGATGCATTCTCTTGACCAGAGGGCCGTGGATCTCGACGGCAAAATCCCAACGCGGCTCGGGCAACACGCTGCGTGCCGCGTCGTCCGAGATCATGTCATCGTTGATGTTGAGGCCACCGATGAAGGCCAGATCACGGTCCACAACACACAGTTTGCGGTGCGTGCGCGCCAAGCCACGACGAAACCACGGATTGAAGCTGCGATGGTGCACGCCACCCGCACCGAGGTCACGGTCGAGTCGAAGTGATTGCACCCGCCCAGTACCGATCCAGTCGGTGATCACATAGACCGCCACGCCACGTGCTGCCGCACGCAGCAATGCCGCCTTGATGCTGGCGCCGGTCTGGTCATCGGCAAACATATACGTTTCAAGGTGGATTTCAACAGTCGCCGCATCGAAGGCGGCAATGAGCGCCGGGAAAAATTCGGCGCCGCACTCCAGCAAACGCAACTGGTTGCCAGCGACCAGACCTATCGGACGCATCCGCCGTCTCCCTATCTCAGCTGTAACGTCGCCACGACGGGCGCGTGATCGGACAAGCGTGCCCACAATGCACCGTGCAGGACTTCAGCCGATTCGATACTGAACCCGCGCACGTAAATTCGGTCTAGCTGCAAGAACGGCAGCATTGCCGGGAAAGTGCGCGCCGGCTGAATCTTCGCATTCGGACCACGAAAACGCCGCAGAAAACTTCCCATGCCGACGCTGAGCGACCGTTCGTCGAACACCTCGGTCACACCCAGTCGCGACCGCAGCGCCTCACTGAGGTGGTTGCCCCAATCATTGAAGTCCCCGGCAATAATCACCGGCGCACCGGGAGGCGCCGAATCCAGCACGGCCTCGATCAGTGCTTCCGACTGACGCCGCCGGCCTCCCGCGAACAGACCGAGATGAATCACATAGCAATGCACCGGCAGCGCATCGAGGTGGATCACACAGTGCAGGATGCCGCGCGATTCGTATTTGTGGTCGGACACATCCTGATTGCGCGATGACGCGATGGGCAAATTGCTCAACAACGCATTGCCATGATGACCGTGATCGTAGACAGCGTTCATTCCATAGACGGCCTGATGGGAATCGCCAGCGAGGAAATCATGCTGGGCCTGCCCCGGCCACGATGCCGCATGACGCGCCGCCAACAGATCATGGCGACCCTGTACTTCCTGCAAAAAATAAACATTGGCCTGCATCGTCGCCAGTGCCTGCTTGAGCGCAACAATGCGTGGCTTGCTGCCAAACGACGAGACACCCTTGTGGATGTTGTAAGTGGCAATACGGATTTTCATGGAGGTCCTAGAGACTCCGCCAAGCGGTGCCGTTCAGGCAATTGCAAAATGGCCTCGGCATTCGACGGAGAGAAGCATAAATCGGCGGCCTGATGGTACGGCAGCCACCGGTAGTGTGTATGTTCGCGAGCAGACAAAGTAACGGCGATAGTGCGCGGTACCTGCAGACTGAAGACGTGTTCGGTATTGCGTGTCACACCGGGAGCGTAGCGGTGACGCCAGACCGGGTAAATTTCGTAGAGGTTTTCAAGCTGCCAGTCGCGCAGGTCGGCCGGCGATGGGGCGCCGGCGGCGCTGATGAGGATGCCGGTTTCTTCGGCTACTTCGCGCTCGGCGGTGAGGGCAAGTGGTTCGTCGAGCGCATCTCTGGAACCAGTGACGGATTGCCAGAAGCCGACCTTGTCGGCACGCTCGATGAGCAGCACTTCAAGGTCGGCGGTGTAGATAACGACAAGGACGGATTCGGGGATCTTGAATAGGGGGAGTGTCATCGTAAGGCTCAAAAAAAAGGCGCGACAATACGCGCCTTTTGATTATGCCCTGAAACGGCGTTTTGTCTGGTTACGCCTTGATGACAGGTTCCACTGCACGCAACCGGATATGCAGTTCACGCAATTGCTTCTCATCGACCGGCGATGGCGCTTGCGTGAGCAAACATTGCGCACGTTGAGTTTTCGGAAAGGCAATCACGTCGCGGATCGAATCGGCACCGGTCATCATCGTGACGATACGGTCGAGGCCGAAGGCCAGACCGCCATGCGGTGGTGCGCCGTATTGCAACGCGTCGAGCAAGAAGCCGAACTTGAGTTGCGCTTCGTCATCATCGATCTTCATTGCACGGAACACCTTGCTCTGGACTTCGGCGCGATGGATACGAACCGAACCGCCACCAAGCTCCCAACCGTTGAGAACCATGTCGTACGCCTTGGCGATGCACTTGCCCGGATCGGTCTCGAGGAAGTCTTCGTGACCATCTTTGGGTGCCGTGAACGGATGGTGCGCGGCATGCCAGCGATCGCCTTCTTCATCGTATTCAAACATCGGGAAATCCACCACCCACAGTGGCTTCCAGACATCATCAAGCAAGTTGTTCTTCTTGCCGAAGTCGGAATGGCCGACCTTTACGCGCAACGCACCGATGGCATCGTTGACGATCTTGGCCTTGTCAGCACCAAAGAAAATCAGGTCGCCGTCTTGCGCGCCAGTCAGTTCGAGAATGCGGGTCAGTGCCGCGTCATGCAGGTTCTTGACGATAGGCGATTGCAAGCCTTCGCGGCCTTTGGCGATTTCATTGACCTTGATGTACGCCAGACCCTTGGCGCCGTAAATACCGACGAACTGGGTATAGGCGTCGATTTCCGAACGCGGCATCGCGCTGCCGCCCGGAACGCGCATGCCGACCACACGACCGCCGAGCATGTTGGCAGCGCCAGAGAACACCTTGAAATCGACATCTTTCATCACGTCGGTCAGATCGGTGAAGGCCAGTTTGACGCGCATGTCGGGCTTGTCGGAACCGTACAAGCCCATCGACTCCGAGTACGGCATCACAGGGAACGGATTCGGCAGGTCAATGTCGAGCGCGTTCTTGAAGACCAGACGGATCATGCCCTCGAACAGATCGCGGATTTCCTGTTCATTCATGAACGAGGTTTCGCAATCGATCTGGGTAAATTCAGGCTGGCGATCGGCCCGTAAATCTTCATCGCGGAAACATTTGACGATCTGGTAATAGCGATCGAAGTTGGCCACCATCAGCAATTGCTTGAACAATTGCGGTGACTGCGGCAGCGCAAAAAACTGGCCGGCATTGACACGCGACGGCACCAGATAATCACGCGCGCCTTCCGGGGTCGACTTGGTCAGCATCGGTGTTTCGATATCGATGAAGCCGTGCTGATCCAGAAATTTGCGCACTTCCATCGTCACCTTGTAGCGCAGACGCAAGTTGTTTTGCATCTGTGGACGACGCAGATCCAGGACGCGATGGGTCAGGCGAGTGGTCTCGGAAAGGTTGTCGTCATCGAGCTGGAACGGTGGCGTCACCGATGGATTGAGGACTTCGAGCTGCTCGCACAACACTTCGATCTTGCCTGATGGCAAGTTGCTGTTGGCGGTGCCGTCAGGACGCAAGCGCACGACGCCGGTGACACGCATGCAAAATTCATTGCGCACGATTTCGGCGGTGCTGAAGACATCGGCTTGCTCGGGATTGCAGACGACTTGCACCAGGCCTTCGCGGTCGCGCAGATCGATAAAGATGACGCCGCCGTGGTCGCGCCGACGATGGACCCAGCCGCACAGGCTGACAGTTTGGCCGAGCAGCGCTTCAGTAGTAAGGCCGCAATAGTGGGTTCGCATGGACATGTTCGGTTTCCGTATTCAATGATTCAGTGATTCAGGTGATCTGCCGTGACCGGCTGACGTCCGCAGGCGTCAGCTGGTGATATTGGCGGGATCAATGATGATTTTTTTATCGAAATGCTCGGGGGCGACAACGCCCATCGAGACAATGTACTTGAGTGCGGCATCGACTGTCATATCGAGTTCGATGGTCTCGTCACGCGGCACCATCAGGAAAAATCCCGACGTTGGATTCGGCGTCGTTGGCACGTAAATGCTGATGAAATCGCCTACCAGGTGGTTGCGCACATCGCCGCCCGGCACGCCAGTGAGGAAGGCGATGGTCCAGCTGCCACGGCGTGGATACTCGACCAGCACGGCTTTGCGAAAGGCGTTACCGGATGACGACAGCAAGGTATCCGACACTTGTTTGACGCTGGAATAAATCGAGTTGACCACCGGGATCCGGGTCAGCAAACGCTCCCACCAGATCACCACATGATTACCGATGAAGTTCCGCGTGGCCAGCCCCGTGACCAGAATGATCAACAACGTCAGGATGGTGCCCAAGCCCGGGATCGCAAAGCCGAACAGCACTTCCGGACGCCAGCGTACGGGCAACAGCAACAGGGACTGGTCCATCGTCCCGATGATCAGGTTGACGACCCACAGCGTGATCGCCAGCGGGACCAGGATCAGCAATCCGGTGACGAAATATTTACGAAGCATGGTGAGCAGACCTTGTTACCACGACAGTGGCGAAGCAAACAATCAAGTTGATGATGGCGAACTACCACCCGCATCGGATTTCACTGCTGCCGGTGCAGCAGCAGGCGCTGGAGCAGCTGCCGCTGGCGTTGACGACCCCGGCTCGCTGGCCTTGGCCGGTTCGGCTTGACTGACAGGTGGGGTATTGGTACCGCCGCGGAAATCGGTGGCATACCAGCCGGTCCCCTTGAGCTGGAAACCCGCCGCCGTCAGCTGCTTCCTGAACGTATCTTTGCCGCACTCGGGGCAATCGGTCAACTTGGGATCGGACATCTTTTGCAGTACATCTTTGGCAAAACCACACGCTTCGCAGCGGTACGCGTAAATCGGCATGAAAAAGTCCCCGCACAAGGCGATCAAAGGCTTGGATTATAGAGGGTTTCGGAGGCTAGCCGAAGAGGATTGCGGCGAGTCAAGTATCAAATTGTTGCATCATAAGTGCGTCATAAAGTGGTGTATTCCCAAAAATTCATCACGAAAAGACGGGGACCCCACTGAACGCCTACTTTTTGAGAAGAAATGCCTTTCGCAATTCTTTGCGATTGCATTCTTTGATCGCGGCGGTGTGGCGTGGCGAATCTGGATCAAGGACCCATTCCGTTATTTTGGAACATACGTGTAGCCTCCGAGCAACGAATTCACGAGAACGACGATGGGTGCGAGTGGTGCTTCTGATCAACTTTGCCGCACTGCCGCCGGCTCATGCATCACCTGCGGCACGAGCGACCCCAGCAGCATCCCGGCGAGGCTGAGCACGACGCCGACTAGTTGCGGTGGCCAGTAACCTTCCGGCGCCAGCCATTCCAGCAGTGTCCACGACGACAAACCAAGAATGATCGAGACCAAAGCGCCTTGTCGGGTAGCGTGTTTCCAGTACAAACCCAGCGCCAGCGGCACGAAAGCCGCCACCAGCGTGATCTTGTAGGCGTTCTCGACCATCTTGTAGATGCTCGATTGGCTGTGCAGCGCGAAGGCTGTGACGATCACGGTGAAAATCACCAGCACAATGCGCATGCCGAGCAAAAATTGCCGGTCGGTCTGCACCGGCAACAAACCCTTGAGGATGTTTTCGGTGAAAGTGATCGACGGTGCCAGCAAGGTCGCGCTGGCGCAGCTCTTGATGGCCGACAGCAGCGCGCCAAAAAACATCACCTGCGCAATGAGCGGCACCTTGGTCATGATTAGCGTGGGCAAGATCAGTTGCGGATCGGTGTCGATCAGACCGGCCACCATCTGCGGGTCAATCAGTGTCGCCGAGTACGCCAGAAACATCGGGATGAAGGCGAAGCAGAAGTACATCACGCCGCCAAGAATCGAGGCGCGTCCGGCGATTTTTTCATTTTTCGAAGCGCCGACGCGCTGGAATACGTCCTGTTGCGGAATCGAGCCTAGCATCATCGTGATCCACGCCGCGCCGAACCACAGTACCTCGCGCGAAGTCGGTGCTGGCCAGAAATCGAACTTGCCGGCATCGGCGGCATGCGCCACTACGACCGATGCGCCACCCGCCATCGCAGAGACTTCCCAGCCGATATAAAGCATGCCGAGCACGATGATGATCATCTGCAGAAAGTCGGTCACCGCCACGGCCCACATGCCGCCCATGAGGGTGTAGACCAGCACGCTAGCCGCGCCTATCACCATGCCGACGTCCATCGGGATGGCGCCGCCTGAGACGACATTGAACACCAGCCCGAGCGCCTTGATCTGCGCCGCCACCCAGCCGAGGTACGAAATCACGATGCACATCGTCACCAGCACTTCGACAGTACGGCCGAATTTATTGCGGTAGAAATCGCCGATGGTCAGCAGATTCATCCGATAGAGCGGACGGGCGAAAAACAGGCCCACCAGAATCAGGCACATCGACGACCCGAACGGATCGGCAACCACGCCGCGCAAGCCTTCCTTGACGAAGGTTGATGAGATACCGAGGACCGCTTCAGAACCAAACCAGGTAGCAAACACCGTTGCGGTGACCACCGACATGGGCAACGACCGACCAGCCAACGCGAAGTCTTTGGTGTTCTTGACGAAGCGCGCCGCGTACAAGCCAATGCCAACCGATACCACCCAGTAGAGAATGACAAACCAGATGAGGGCGTGCATAGCGGGTCCTTGGACGCAAAGGGAATGAGAAAAACGGTTACCGGATTATAGCGAAAGCTGGTGTCACATCAGGAAAATCCGACCTCAGCGCCGCTGCCATACTTGCCAGCGTTCCTTGCCTTCAAATACGGCAATCGACTGTCCGGCAGGCGCGTCCTCGATCAACACAAAATACGGCAACATCAGCGCATCCAGCGCGGCGCGATCAGCCCCGAACGGCGGGCCTTTCGGTGTCTCGTCGTAAAAGAAAAATCCGCCGAGCGCGGCACCCGGCGCCAGTAATGAAGCCCATCGCGCAATGATGTCAGCCCACCGTGCGCGCGGCATCGCACACAGGAATGCTCGCTCGTAAATGAACGTCACGGGTTGCGCAGGCTCAAAACTAAAAAAATCTGCTTCCTGCACATGCCCGGAAAATTCACCCAACGCGGCTTTCGCCACCGCGACCGCGGCCGGAGAAAAATCGATCGCCGTCACGGGCCAACCAGCTTGTGCCAGATGACGTACTTCGTAGCCCATGCCACAACCGGGGATCAGCGTCGTCAGTGGCACTGGCGCCTGCGCCACGAAGCGCATCAACTCAGGCGGTACACCGCCCTGATCCCACGGCGTGAATTGCTGCTCGAAACGCTCGTTCCAGAAACCTGGCGCCAACGGATCACGCTCGATAAAGCGCGGCGCCGCCATCAGAACGACCAGGCCAGCCAGCGTCCGACAAAGCGCACTAGCAGCAAGCCACCGATGAGCCCAGCAGAAAAATAGACAACTGTGCTGATCAGGCGGTTGGTACGGCGCTGCTCGGCCAACAAGGCGATCAGCAAGCGCTGGTTGTCGTCCTTGGGCTGAGCGATCTGCACCAGCGCCTGATGCACCATGCGCGGCAACTGCGGCAGCAATTTGTTGTAGTGCGGTGCTTCGGCCTTGAGGCGCTCGACCAGCCCGCGCCAGCCAATCTGCTCGGTCATCCAGCGTTCCAGATAAGGCTTGGCCGTTTTCCACAGATCAAGATCAGGATCGAGCTGGCGGCCCAGCCCTTCGATATTTAGCAAGGTCTTTTGCAGCAGCACCAGCTGCGGCTGCACTTCGACATTGAAGCGACGCGAAGTCTGGAACAGTCGCAACAAAATTTGTCCGAACGAGATGTCTTTCAGCGGCCGGTCGAAGATCGGCTCGCAACAGGCGCGCACAGCCGATTCGAGTTCATCCACCCGGGTTTCTTTCGGCGCCCAGCCGGATTCGATATGCGCTTCAGCCACGCGCTTGTAATCGCGCCGAAAAAACGCCAGGAAATTTTGCGACAAATAATCTTTGTCGAAGTCATTGAGCGTGCCGACAATACCGAAATCGAGCGCGATGTATCGTCCTAGCGTGGCCGGTTCGATGGACACCAGAATGTTCCCAGGGTGCATATCCGCATGAAAAAAACCATCCCGAAACACCTGCGTGAAAAAGATTTCAACGCCATCGCTGGACAGTTTTTTCATGTCCACGCCGGCCGCCACCAACTGGTCGATCCGCGAAATCGGAATACCCTTCATCCGTTCCATCACGATCACTTCCGACGAGCAGTAATCCCACATCATCTCCGGCACCATCAACAACGTCGAGTCGGCGAAGTTGCGTCGTAACTGGCTACCGTTGGCTGCTTCTCGCATCAGATCGAGTTCATCGTGCAGGTACTTGTCAAACTCGCGCACCACTTCCCGTGGCTTGAGTCGCTTGGCATCCGCCCACAACCGCTCGACCAAGCCTGCGGCCACATGCATCAGCGCGACATCTTCATCAATCGATTTTTTCATGCCCGGACGCAGCACCTTGACAGCAACCTCACGGCCATCTTTGAGCACCGCAAAATGGACTTGGGCGATCGATGCCGAGGCGACCGGCACGCGATCAAAACTGGCAAACAATTCCGATGGATGAGCGCCAAGCGACTTGGTGATTTGCGCAATCGCCAGCTCGGAATCGAACGGCGGCACACGGTCTTGCAGGCTGGTCAGTTCTTCGGCGATATCAGGCGACATCAGGTCGCGCCGGGTCGACAGCACCTGGCCAAACTTGACGAAGATCGGCCCGAGTTCTTCCAGCGCCCGCCGCAGCCGCTCGCCACGCGGTGCCGAGATGTCGCGCCAGAAAATCAACGTATCGATCAGTTTTGCCGTGCGCGGGATTTTCAGGCCCGACATCGCGATATCGTCTAGCCCGTACTTGATGGCGACACGGGCAATTTTAAGGACGCGCAGTAACTTGAAGCTCATCAAACTCATTGCGACCGCCCTTTCAGGCGCGCGATGCGTTTGGCCATACGTTCGACATCGTCGCGCAGACGCGCCACATCGGTGGCCAGTTCACGGACAGCTTGCGGGCGCATCAACATCGGATTTTCTTCCAGAAAATATTCGGCCGTCGTTTCGGCCAGTTTTTGGTGGGTACTGCTCATCGTCTGCACCAGCGATTTCGCACCGGCTACTAGCCGTACCGCGGCGACATCACCGACAAGTCGACTGAGGTCGGCCTCGGCCTCCCAGTGCAGCGACTGGCTCAATTGCGAAATCGTATTGGCCAGATCCGCATCGCCGTCGATGCTGACGTACGAAAAAGCCCTCGTTCGATTGGCGACGATCAGCGGCAGGTCGGCGGGCTTGATCCGGATCGTCACGCTGACAACAGCACCATCTGCGGCGACGCTCACATAACTCACATAACCATCCGGTTCGATGGTCAAGGCCAGCGCGAACAGGCCGAGATCGAAACAGGCGACCTTGCCGGCGTGGGCCATGAGCCGTGTGCGTGCCCACGACTCGGAAGCCAGCAAATGATTGATGGCAGCGGGTACAACTTGAGAGAGAGGAGAGAGTGTCATCGTCAATAGCAAAAAAAACCGCCTGCGACCATACACAGGCGGTTCGAGTTTAGCAGTTTGCGGCCGGTAACCTACTATGCCGGCCAGACGCTATCGAATCACGACAGTTGCTGGATGCCCGCCAATACCCATCCGCCTTGGCCAGTGGTCGGCTTTGACAGATTCCAGGCTTCGGCGAACGGCTCGGCAGGTGTCGACTCGGACTCCTTGATCAAGCCGGAAAATTTCACGCTGGCCAAATAGTCGTTGCCGATGGTTTCAACACCAAGCAATTCGGCATCAAGCTTGACGACGTCAGTGACATTGACCGACGCGCCACGCTCCTGAATTTGCAGGCGCAATTCGGCAAACATTTCTGATGACGTGAATTCACGGATATCGTTGATGTCAGCCTTATCCCAGGCCGCTTGCAGGCGGATAAAGTACGTCTTCGAGTTACGCAGAAAACCTGGCACGTCGAAGTCAGCCGGCACGCTCGCCGCAGCAACGCCACTACCCAACGGCACCGATTGCAGAGCAGCCGGTTGTGACGCTGGCTCGATGCGCGAGCCGATTTCCGGCGTCGCCGTACGATCGTAGTTGTTCCCTGCATTACCCGCATCATAGCCACCGGCATAACCTGGCGTGCTGTCGCTGTCGGTCTTGCGCTTGAACATGCGATAGATGAAGAACGCCGCAGCAGCCAGCAAGCCCACCATCAGCAACGTGCTGATCATGCTGGCCATTGCACCACCGAGGCCGAAGTGCGACAGCATCGCACCCAAACCCAGACCGAGCAGCGCCCCACCGAGCATGCCGCGCCATGGACTGGCCGGCTTGGGTGCTGCCGCGCCCGGCGCTGCCGCCGGCGTCGCCGGGCGCGCCTGACTAGCCGCTTGCGAAGACTGGCTTGGCGCGGGTCGGGTCGCACTTTGCGACTGGCGACCAAACGAACCGCCACCGCCCATGCGTTTGGCAGCGACCTCGGTTGCCACCATCGACAGTGCGCCGAAAGCCAGCATCATGATCAGCAAATATTTTTTCATGTGGTACTCCTAGAATTTGATTCCAGTGTGGAGTGCTGCCACACCTGCTGTGAGATTAAAGTAATCGACTCGGCCAAAACCGGCCTCCTGCATCATTGTTTTCAATGTTTCCTGATCCGGGTGCATGCGGATCGATTCGGCCAGATAACGATAACTGTCGGCATCGCCGGCAATGCGCTGTCCCAGCCAGGGCAATACGGAAAAAGAATACACGTCGTACGGCTTTTGTAACACCGGCGTGACCTTGGAGAACTCCAGCACCAGGAGCTTTCCGCCGGGCTTGAGCACCCGTCGCATTTCGGCCAGCGCAACATCCTTATGCGTCATGTTGCGCAGGCCAAATGCGACACTCACCCGGTCAAAGTAGTTATCCGGAAACGGCAACTTCTCTGCGTCACACAGCAATGTTGGGGTCGACAAGCCGTTGTTCAAGAGCCGGTCACGCCCCACCCGCAACATCGATTCATTGATGTCGGTCAACCAGACTTCGCCAGTCGAGCCGGCCTTGGCAGAGAATGCCTTGGCCAGGTCGCCGGTGCCTCCTGCGATATCAAGCACCTTGAAACCGGGGCGGATCCCTGCCTGTGCAATCGTGAACGCCTTCCAGAGACGGTGCAACCCGGCGGACATCAAGTCATTCATCACGTCGTACTTGGCGGCGACCGAATGAAATACTTCAGCGACTTTGTGGACCTTGTCTTGTTCGTCGACGGTTTGATAACCGAAGTGGGTGGTGTTGGTCATGGGCTAATCCGAATAAAAATATCGTAGGGTGGGCACAGACTTATCGTGCCCACGCGGTGCACCGCAGTCACAATGACGGAAGAGGTAGCCGCCAGGCTCAACCACACGTCTTGCCGCTGGCTTTGGGCGCAGCAATCACGTCGCGACCGCTCTCGCCTTCATGGCCAGCGGCCTGCAAACGACCAAGATAGTCATCCCACAAAGCGGGCTGGTTCTCGCCCAGCCAATGCAGATATTCCCACGAATAGATCCCGGTGTCGTGCGCGTCAGAAAACTGTGCCTGAACCGCGTAGTTGCCGATCGGCTCGAGCGCCGTGATATCGATATCCCGCTTGCCGGTCTGCAGTGTTTCCTGCCCGGGACCGTGGCCGCGCACTTCTGCCGATGGCGAATAGACGCGCAGCAATTCAAACGGCAATGAAAAATTCTGGCCATCGTCGAAGCCGATTTCCAGCAGGCGGGACTTGCGGTGCACGGTCAGTCCGGTAGGACTGGCTTTCGGTGCGGATTGTTTGGAGCCTGTCATGATGAAATTATCCGAAAAAAGTTAAGGGTCATGGCGCGAAGGCCTGCTCAAGCGCGAGGCGCAAAGCAGGCAGCAGCGCCACCCGTGCATCCAGCGATGACGGCACGGGCACGCGTACCGCCTCGGCCCAGACTGGCGCCGGAAAATGCGCATCATCAGCGAAACGCGGTATCACATGCCAATGCAAGTGCGGCACCATATTGCCCAATGCAGCGAGGTTGATTTTGTGCGGTGCCATCACTTGACGCAACACCGCTTCAACCTTGCAGACAGCCGTCATCAGCACACTGCGATCGGCAGGCACCAGGTCGGTCAGTTCGGCCGCATGGCTATTCCAGATCACCCGGCAAAAACCGGGATAGCGCGCATCATCGACCAGCACGATACGGCAATCTGTGGTGCGCACGATGACTTCACCGCCATCGGTGGCGCACAATGCGCAAGCTGACTCAGGCGTCGTCATGGCTAGACCAGAATCCGCTCGATGCCACCCGCATTGGCCCGCGCGACATACTCGGGCAACCAGTTCGGGCCGAGGATGTGACGCGCCATTTCGACGACGATGTAATCGGCATCGGTGCCGGAATCTTCGTCGTAGCGCGACAGACCTTGGAGGCAAGAAGGGCAGCTGGTCAGTATCTTGACCTCACCGGTGAAACCGTCGGCGCGCACCTTGTCGACGCCCTTGACCATTTCCTCTTCCTTGCGGAAGCGAATCTGGGTCGAGATATCGGGTCTGGCGACTGCCAGCGTGCCGGATTCGCCGCAGCAGCGATCATTTTTTTCGATCTTCTGGTCGTCTATCGTCGTGATGAGACTGTTGACGGTTTTCAGCGGATCCTGCAGCTTCATCGGGCTATGGCACGGGTCGTGATACATGTAGCGCGTGCCGGTCACGCCTTCGAGCTTAACGTTCTTTTCGAGCAGGAATTCATGGATGTCGATAATCCGGCAACCCGGGAATATCTTCTCGAATTCGTAGCCCTGCAACTGGTCGTAACAGGTGCCGCACGACACGACGACGGTCTTGATGTCGAGGTAATTGAGCGTGTTGGCCATCCGGTGGAACAGCACGCGATTATCGGTGATGATTTTTTCGGCCTTGTCGAAATCACCT
>JBLHLW010000043.1:0-34704 GCA_047621345.1 Minisyncoccia bacterium
CGACTGCCACCGACGCATGCATTGCAATTGGTCGAGCGTATCGATTATGGCCTGCAGGTGCAGGCACCCACTAGTGTGCTGCGCTTTGCTGCCGTGGCACCGGCGAGCCGGCTCCGACGTTTTTTTGGTGGCAGCGGCTTGCCGTATTTTGAAGCGGGCGACCTGGTTGGCATCCTGCCCCCCGGTCGTGCCATGCCACGCTTCTATTCGCTGGGCAGCGGTTCGAGTAACGGTATCCTTGAAATTTGTGTACGCAAGCATCCAGATGGCCTGTGCTCCGGTTTCTTGCACGGCTTGCAGACCGGTGGGAGCATCGATGCTTTCATCCAGTCCAATCAGACTTTCCGGCCGGCCTCCGGCAAGGCACCGGTGATCCTGATCGGTGCTGGCACCGGTATCGGCCCTCTGGTGGGATTTATCCGCAACAACACGGGCGAGCATCCGATGTACCTGTACTGGGGCGGGCGCGATCCCGCTTCGGATTTCCTGTACGAGCCGCAATTGAACGGCTATCTGACCAATCACCGACTCACGCAATTGCGTGCTGCATTTTCGGGGATCAAGGATGCAGCGCATGTGCAGGATCGAATCAGCGATGATGCACTGCAGATTCAGCGCCTGATCGAACAGGGTGGACAGGTAGTGGTGTGCGGCAACCGTGCGATGGCCAACAGCGTGATGCAGGTACTCGATCAGCTACTGGCGCCGTTGAACCTGACAGTGCATATGTTGAAAACGGAGGGGCGTTTTCGTGAAGATGTCTATTGAGAATGACCTTATCGCCAACTTGCAGCACCGCAGTGACAACGGAGAAACCATGAGGACACGCGCTACAGCGCAGCATTTTTCGCAGAGGCTGGCATCAATGTCACCGCCATCAATGCCTGCCTGTTTGCGGCCGTCGATCGGCAGATGTCGATATGGAAGCCAGAATCGGACCGCAGTCGCCTGAATGCGACTGCGCCACGGCAATAGCAAGCCGTGCCCCGCGCGTTGTCCGATGTGTTGCAGGCAGCGCTAGAGCTGCACCGGCAGTCCGGCGATCGGTATGCGCATAGATGTATCCCGTGCTGGGAGTGCCTGTACGTAACCGGCTTGCGGCCGTCACTGTCGTTGCACCAGACTGCATGCAGGCGGATGCCTGGGCGACGGCGATGGCGACGGGTTTGACGAAATATCAATCGTGGCAGGGCGGTGTCAGACAGAGAACGGTACCGCTGTTAACTGACAACGATTGCTGCTGTGAGCGGCAAATGGCGTGCGGTAGGCACGACATTTGGCAATGGAAACATAGAGAGGCCATCACAGTTACACTCGCGCCTGCCGCCATTTTGTGCGCATAGTCGTCACGCCTGAACCGCATTCACCAGAAAGAATGACATGTCCGATTTGATTCAAAAGCTCCAATGGCGTTACGCCGCAAAAAAACTAAATCCTGCAAAAGTGGTTCCTCAAGAAAAAGTAGAACGCATTCTCGAAGCGGTACGTCTTACAGCAAGCTCAAGTGGTCTGCAACCGTATCAAGTTTTCGTCGTCACGAATCAAGCGTTGCTTGAAAAAATCAAGCCGGTTTCCTGGAATCAGGCACAGGTGACTGATTGTTCCCATCTGCTGGTATTCGCGGCATGGGACAACTACACGGCAGAGCGCATCAACATGATGTTCGACCTGACCAATGACGTGCGCGGCTTCAAAAACGAAGGATGGGAAAAATATCGTCAAACGTTACTGAACAGCTACCCGCAACGAGACGCCGAAGTCAATTATGAGCATGCAGCACGACAAGCCTATATCGGGCTTGGCTCAGCGTTGATCGCTGCGGCGTATGAAGAGGTCGACAGCACACCGATGGAAGGCTTTAGTCCAAAGGCAGTCGATGAAATTCTCGGCTTGACAGCGCTCGGCTTGCGCAGCGTTATCCTCTTGCCTTTGGGTTTCCGTGAATCGGATCAGGACTGGCTTGTCAATCTGGAAAAAATTCGTCGCCCGCACGATGTCTTCGTGACTGAAATGAAGTGATTTTTTGCCTGTTCAGTAGCCACTGGCATGGGGGCGAGAAGCCAGGTTGCGCTTGAGCAGGGTGGTCTTACTCGCGACAAGTCGCGCGAAGCAAGTGAAAGAAGCAGGCGTTGCGTGCTGCTGTCATCAGATCGTCTCACTCACTGACCGCGCACGGCAGTGGTGAGTACCCGTGTATTGAACCGCATCATGTCGATATAGGTGGGTGCAGCGCCGTCTGCACCCGAGAGGGAATCGGAGAACAGTGCGCCCGCCGGTTTCACACCCGTCTCACGTCCGATCTGCGCGATCAATCGGGGATCGGAAATGCTCTCAACGAACAAGGCCTTGATCTGTTCGCTCCTGATCTGACGCACCAGCTGCGCCACACCTTTGGCTGAGGCCTCGCTCTCCGTGCTCACGTTCTGGGGTGCAAGGAACTTCACGCCGAAGTCGCGGGCGTAGTAGCCGAATGCGTCGTGTGAGGTGATCACCTTGCGTTGCGCAGCGGGAATCGTTGCCCAGGCGGCGCGGATTTCGGTGTCCAGCGCATCGAGCTGTGCGACGTAGGCGCTCGCATTGCGGTCATAGAGGTCGCAGCCGCCGGCATCGGCGCGGCACAGGCCCTGAGCGATATTCTTCACGAACACCTTGGCGTTGCCGACGCTCTGCCAGGCGTGCGGGTCGGCCACACCGTGATCGTGTCCCTTCTTGTGGTCATCGTGGCCGGCTTCCTTGATCGGATTGATGCCGCGACTCACCACCACCTGCTGGCCCTGATAGGCCGTGGTCTCAAGCAGGCGGCTCATCCAGCCTTCGAAACCCATACCGTTGGAGAACAGTACTTTCGCCTGGCTGACCAGACGCGCTTGAGCGGGTGTTGGCTGGAACATATGGGCATCACTACCGGGGCCGACCAGTACATCGACCTGGACGCGCTCGCCGCCGACCTGACGCACCAGATCACCCAGGATACTGAAGCTGGCTACGGTCTGGATGGGCGCCTGCGCCTGTGCCGAGAAGGCGGCCACCGTCAACGTTGTCAGGGCGAAAAGGTGGTGAGACTGAATGAAGTTGTGTGTGTGTAAGGTCATGGGCGTCTTTCAGTTCAGGCTTTGAGGTGCATGGAGGCGGGACGCTGATGGCGCAGCAAGCCGTGCGGCGCGACTAGCAGGGAGAGCAGGTAAGCCGTGCCCAAACTGAGCACGATGACTGGCCCGGTAGGCCAATCAGCATGGTAAGAGACCAGCAGACCCACCACGCAGGCCGAAAGGGCGAAGGCCACCGCGAGACCCAACAACGGGCCGATGCGGCGCACCCAGAATCGTGCGGTGGCCGCAGGGAGAACCATCATGCCCACCGACATGAGCGTGCCAAGAGCATGAAAGCCAGCCACAAGGTTAATCACCAGCAGCGTCAGAAAACCGTAGTGGGCGGCTGCGCTCCAGTGACTGATACCGCGCAGAAAGCCTGGGTCGAGGCAATCCAGTACCAGCGGGCGGTATAGCACCACCAGAGACACCAACGTAACTGCGGCAATGCCGCCCAGCAAGGCAAGAGCGGCGTTATCCAGCGCCAGCACGGTTCCGAACAGCACATGCAGCAGATCGACGCTATTTCCCCGCGTCGAGACAATCAGCACACCCAACGCCAGCGAAAGCAGGTAAAAAGCAGCCAGACTGGTGTCTTCGCGCAGCACCGTGTTGCGCGCTACCAGCCCCGAGCCCACCGCCACGGTCAGACCGGCGACGATGCCACCCACCGTCATGGCACCCAACGACAGTCCGGCTATCAGGTAACCGATGGCGGCACCCGGCAAGATGGCGTGGGCCATGGCATCGCCTGTGAGACTCATGCGCCGCAGCATCAGGAACACCCCGACTGGCGCAGAGCTCACCGCCAGCGCCACGCAGCCGAGCAGCGCGCTGCGCATGAAACCAAATTCGACAAAGGGTCCGAGCCACAAGTGCGCCCACAACAGATGTGTTGTGACATCGGCACCGGCCAGCGGGATCATGCTGACACGCCGTGGACGTGTGCCTGAGAAGCCACTGGTGCGCACGGGGCCGCGTCGTCATCAAAAGGCTCCTGCATGCGCAGCGCACTTTGCCAATTCACATCGGTCAACACTCCGGCGGTGGCGCCCCACGATACTGGCTCGCGTGCGAGCAGTAAGGTGTGCGGGAAATGTGCCCGCACTTGTGCCAGGTCGTGTAATACCACCACCACAGTCTTGCCCTGCGCGTGCCAGCGGTGCAGAAGGGCAAGCAGGTCGTCGGTGGTGCGCTGGTCGATGGCAGCAAACGGCTCGTCCAACAGCACCACCGGTGCGTCTTGCAGGATCAAGCGAGCGAACAGGGCACGCTGCATTTGCCCGCCAGACAGCGTGTCGATGCTGCGCTGCTCGAAGCCCAACAAGCCCACGGCAGACAATGCCGCATGGCAGGCTGCGCGGTGGGCCGGGGTGAAGCGTCCCAATGCGCCGACCTCGTGCCACAGTCCGAGCAGTACGAGCTCTTGCACCGAGATGGGAAAACTCCGGTCGATGCCACTGTGCTGCGGCAGCCACGCCACGCGCTGGTGTGTCAGGCCCTCGATCGAGCCCTCGACTGGGCGCAGTTGTCCTGCCAAGGCTTTCACCAAGGTCGATTTGCCGGCACCGTTGGGACCGACTATCGCCATGAGCGAGCCGGGATCGATGGTGATGGAGAGGTGGTGTACGGCTGGATGACGCTCGTAACCCAGCGTGAGGTTGTGCAATGCAATGGCAGGCGGACGGTCTTCGGGGACGGTAATGGCTTGCACGAGGTTCCTTATCGAGGCAATAATGCAACTGAATTGCGGTAGCATACGTCATAACGCAATCAAGTTGCAATAACGCGGAGGCAGTGTCCTTGAACCCACGTACATCTACAGAACCCTCGGACGTTCCGTCCGATATCCAGACGCGGCTAGAAAAAGCCGGTCTGCGCCGCACGCTGGCCACCCGTGCCGTGCTCGGTCTATTTCTGACCCGACCAGCGGGCGGGTTGACTCACGCGCAGGCGCTGGCATCGCTCACCGAGCGGGGCTTGGACATCAACCGCGTCACGCTCTATCGCTTGCTGGATCGTCTGGCTGGTTGCGGCGTACTGCATCGCAAGGCCGACGATGCGCGTACCTGGCGTTTCAGCTTAGCGCAGCGCGCACCGTCAGCCGGGGAGGAGGGGGCATTGCCGCGCTTCGAATGCGATGCCTGCCACCGTGAGTTCCGGCTCACCGATGCCAGCGAGCCCACACGCGCAGTCACGCATGATTTGTTCGCAGCGCTGGCACGACTGGGGCACCACGGCGAGCGGGTGGATGTCTCCATTCACGGCACGTGCGCGGGCTGCGCGGATCCTGCGTGATTGAGTATTGCGGCCTGCAATAAATTATCTGCGAGGCGAGTCATTGCGGTTCGCTGAGATTTTTTTAGTGGCGCAGCCTAGCTAGGGCTAACACTAAATGTCAAGTCAAGATTCAAATGTCCAACGATGAGCAATGTTCAAATGTCTCAACGTCCGCAGGGCAGTTCTGCTTTTTCGGGGTTGTCCAGTAACGCAGTCGCGACAGCGAAAGGCCTATTATTTTCATGCAAGTTTTCATTCACAGATAGGGCAGGCAAAACCGAATATTGGGCTTGGCGACTTTATAACGATCGCTCTTGCTGAACTTCTTCAACATATTACCGACGTCGTACTTTGTCGAGCATCGCGGTGTGTAAGGGGTGCCCACAGAATTCGGGAAAAATAGCACGCTAAGGATTTCCTCCGGATTGATCAGCTATATTTTGTCAGCTTGTTGCGGGCCAGCAATCGGGCCACCGCCGAAGGATGGACATCGAACGGTCGCTGTTCGATTTGAGGTGTACCAACGCCATGTCGTCCTTAACTTGGGCATCATTCAATGTCTATGCCGAATAACGCGTAAGAAATTTACGCGCACGGTCGGTTCGCGGACAATTGAAAAATTCGGCTGGCGTGCCCATTTCGACAAGTTTGCCTTCGTCCAAAAAAATCACGTGATTGGAAACGTCGCGTGCGAAATCCATTTCGTGAGTGACCACCATCATCGTGAGCCCTTTGGCGGCAAGATTTCGCATGACTTCCAGCACTTCACCAACCATTTCCGGATCAAGCGCGCTGGTAGGTTCATCGAATAGCAATACTTGCGGCTTGATTGCCAACGCGCGACTGATTGCCACGCGTTGCTTTTGCCCACCGGAGAGGCGGTGCGGATACTCATTGGCCTTTGCGCTCAGACCCACCTGCTCAAGCAGTGCCAGCGCTTCCTTGCGCACGTCGGCCGATAGACGCTTGTGCACATGTACTGGCGCTTCCATGACATTTTCAAGTACCGTCAGGTGCGGCCAGAGCGCGAAATTTTGAAATACGGTGCCAATTCGGCCCCGGGCTGTGGCTAACTCTCGGCGCGTCATCGGGCGAGCCGCAGCCCCTTCGCCGGTGCGACCAATCCACTCGCCACCGATCTTGATCGAGCCTTTGCTCGGCGTTTCAAGCCAATTCATGCAGCGCAACAGGGTTGACTTGCCAGACCCACTTGGGCCGAGCACACACGTGGTGGTACCGGGCGCAACATCAAATTCAATATCCCGCAGAATTTCGATTCCGTCATAGTCCTTGCACAGACCGCGCACTGAAATTGACTCTGGTTTCCTGGTTTCAATTTTCATGAAATTTACTTTGTGAAGTTTTTATTCAACTTGCTGACAGCAAAGTCGATGGACACTGAAAAAAGCCAGTAAAGCGTCATGGCCAAAACAAACGGCGCAAACGGCGAAAATTGATTCGCGCTGACGAAATTGGCTGCAAAAGTAATGTCTTCCACCGTGATGATCATCAGCAAAGCGCTGTCCTTCATCACCATGATGGCTTGATTTCCCAGCATCGGCGCGGCGGCGCTGAACAGCTGCGGAAACACGATGCGCTGATACAGTTTGTGGCGCGAGAAACCGAATGCTTTTGCCGCCATCCGCGATTCGGGCGGAATGGTTTGAGCCTGCGTTCGAAATATTTCAAAAAAGTACGCTGTGTTGTAAATCACCAAGGTAAAAAGTCCTGCCGTAAATGGACCCAGCCGCAGGCCAAGCTCCGGCAGGCCGTAATACACAAGATAGACAAAAAGCAGAAACGGTACGCAGCGCAGGCTGTCTGCCATTAATCGGCCAAAGTTAGCGAGTGGCAACGGGCCTTCGGCAAAAACCATAAACGCCAGCATTGCCATGGGAACGCTCAGCGCAAGGCAAACTACGATCAACGCCAGTGTTGTTAACGTGCCTGAAATAAAGAGGTCTCTCGCCTCCCAGAGGATTGTCAGGCCGTTCATGAGGCGGCGTATCCGTAACGCTGGGCAATGCGTCGCTCCAGTAGCCTCTGAACTTGGACAACCATTGCAATGATCAACGTGTAGATAACGGTAGCGGCAATAAAAGCGGGTAAGGGGTCGTAGGTCTGAGCTCCAATCCGGCTCGCCGCCCGGGTGATGTCAACGATGCCAATCACAGAAACGGCTGGCGTCACTTTAATCAGTAATGTCATTTCGCTGACCAGCGGACCCAGACTGGCGCGCCAGAGTTGTGGCAGTACGATGCGACGAAAAATTTGCCATTCCGACATGCCAAACGCCGCACCCGCCTCCAACTGGTCACTGGCGATGGAGGCCATCCCGGCACGCCATATTTCGCAGTTGAACGCGGCGGTACTCAATGTCAAGGCAAGCAATGCGGCAGATACCGGTGACAGGTCCAGCCCCGCTGCCGGCAGAACAAAAAAAACGAACAGACATAGCGTAATCATCGGAGTGGGACGCATGATGCTGACATAGGCTTTGATTAGCCCGTTAGCAACTGGCAGCCTACGCCAGCGTGCGAGCGCCATCAGTAGCCCAAGGGGTAATCCAACAGCAATTGCGGCCAGAGAAAGTGCCATGGTCGTGACGGTGCCGTAGAACAAAGTAAGGTAAGCAGCAGCAGTCATGTTCGGACCTTGTTCATCAGAGGCAATGTGTGGCTACGTGCGTCATTCTCCGAAAGGAGCCACGGTTGGCATCTCTTTGAAGGTCCGTCCAATCCACTTTTGCTGCAAAGCATAAAGGGAACCGTCAGCGCGAACCTTTGCCATGAAGCCGTTAAGGTTCTCCAGCACACTGGTATTGCCCTTTGCGACAGCCCAAGCGGCGTAAGTCGGCGTGCCAACCGCGGCACCGAGCTTAAAGCGCTGCGGTTGATCCTTCACCAGGCTGGTCAGATTCACCACGCCATTAACGACGTAATCGGTACGTCCGTTAGCGAGGTCTTGATACGCCTCAGGAAACGACCTGTATTGCACCACTCGCCCTAAACTTCCGCCGCTTGCTGCAAGCAACTTACGCAAGTTGGTCAGTGCGGTAAAAGAACCGCCGCCCGCCTGTACCCCGACGGTTTTCCCATTTAAATCAGAAACTGACTTGATCGAAGCATCATCACTGCGCGCAACGTAAAACTGCGTGTTTTCAGCAATCGGCATAGTGAAGTCCAAGCTTTTCGCTCTTTCGGCAGTGACAACGACGGCAGTCAATGCGACATCGTATTTACCTGTTGTCACGCCAGGCAGCAGGCCTGCCCAAGGGATAATTTGCTGTTCGACTTTGTAGCTGACCTGCTTTTTGTAAAGCGCCAGAAGTTCGTGGTCCAGGCCCGCCGGTTTGCCATCCGCAATGAATTCGAAAGGTTTGTAGTCGTCTTCGGTGGCAACAGTCATGAGGCCTTTGGCCTTGATTTCCTCCATTGTGTCGGCCATCGAGGCACCGGTATTGAATAACAGGACAACAGTGGCGACTGTGGTGGCGGCACGGGTAAGAAACAGTTGATTGAACATCTTGATGCTCCTGAAGTTGCAAAAAGGGTGAAAACTAAAATTACCTCAGGCTGGACGACGCGCGATGAGATCAATTTCCACAAGTGCGTCGTAAGCCAGACCGGTCACACCGACACAGGTACGCGCCGGTAAGTGCCCCGAGGCAAAAAAATTCTGGTAAGTGGTGTTAAAGGCGGCGTAGTCGTCCTTAAACTGCGTCAGATAGGCGCGGGCGACTAAAACATGCTCAAAACCCAAGCCCAATCCGTTAAGCACCAAACGAAGGTTTTCCATCACGTTGATCGTTTGGGCTTCGATACCATCGGGTAGTTGGCCGGGTGCGTCATGGGTGTCCGGCATTTGCCCTGTGACAAAGACCAGACCATCGCTCTCGGTAGCGTGACTGAACGGAGCGACCGGCTTGGGGCCGCCAGAAATCATGTGGAAGGCGATGGATCCGGGTGTTGTTGGCATGCGGCGTTTTCCTATATTGGCTTACATAAATGTTGTAAGTCACAAAAGCAAAACTCGTGCCATAAAAAAATCCATGAACCGAAGCTTAGGGCATTCAAATTTCAGGACACCTTCTGGATTTCAAGGATTCACGTCGTAATCTGAACATGATTGAGTTTGGCTTCTTCTGAATTGGTGCGTTTCTAGGTGCATTTGGTGCGCTTAGATTGCAACCGCCTATATTTAAACGCCGATCGGCCTCGTCGTTACCGCAGCGTTGTCAGCCTGAAGTAATCGAGTGGCTAGGCGTTTTGGCTGCGAACAATTAGACTTCTGCGTTGCGATCGGAGACACTTCAGCGGCAGGAACGTATGCGGGCCGGGTACGAATCACAGGTGTCAACGCTTTCACCAAGCGCACATGGAGCGGCGAATGAGGCCGAGCCAGTTGCTCGTCACGGACACGCAGCATCAAGTTGCCGCTTCGCGGCGTAGGCTGCGTGCCGGACAGCGCCAACGGTCAACGACTGCTTTTCGATAGCATGACCAACAGCAATGGGTTGAAAGCCGCCGATCAAATCCTCCTTGCAGAGCACTTTTCAATTTTTGTGCAGTCACATTCTGAAAACAGCAGTCATTTTGGGCTATACCCTGACCTGATGTCAGACGGCCTCAACCCAACCCGCCAGAACAGGGTCGGTATCGTAATTTTTTGACAGGTGCCTTGAGCGGTCGTACAGCCTATCCTGATACATCTTGTTAAGGAGGCACGTTTTGCAAGGTCAACGCATCGGTTATGTCCGGGTGAGTAGTTTTGACCAAAATGGTGTTCCACTGCACCTGAAACTCCTCCATCGACGAGCAACAATTCTTATCGCACCACGATCCGCACCGAAGGCGAAGCCTGCGTGGTCATCGGCAGCCAGGCTCGCACCAGATGCTGCCCGGTTTGCAAAGGCCAACGCACAGTGTAGGGATAAGACACCAGTTGATAGGGTTTGCCGTCGATTGTCCACAGCACTTCAGGCACAGGGGGATCGACGTCGACTTGCAGCGCAATCGTGTTCAGTCGCGCCGGCAGCGAGGGGTCTCGCAACACATTCAAGCCGTCAACGGGCGCCACGATCTGCAGCGATGGCGCACTCAGTGATGTCGCCGCGCTGCTATTGACGGGTAGGGCGCGTGTCGAAAAAAAATGCTGGCCAGCGAACTCATCTTGGTTACCGAATCCGCTCACGAACTGCGGCGGTCGCGGCAAGCCGTTTTGCGCGGACCAGTCGGCGTAACGCGGCGGCAGATTGATGAAGGTGCGGAGCTCGGCATAGCGCGCCGGGGTTCCTGCGTGGGCAAGCAAGCCGTTGCGGATATCGATCCCTAGCCGCAGATGCGCGTCATCGTCCTGTTGCGGTTCCTGTCCTGGCTTGAACCACTCCTCAAACGAAAGATCGCAAGCGGACGTTGCGCGCTTGCCGGTGAGAGCGCAGATCGATACGGGCAGATAGCCCATGGGTCGAGGAAAACTCACATCGGCCGTGCCATGCTGCTCGTCGCGATGCAGCAAGGTCAGCACCTGCCGCGCGAGTTCGGCCGCGTTGCCAGCGCCCGTGACTTCGTGCATCGGACGCGCATCAGCGTGGCCGATCCAGACACCGATCAGGTAGTGCCGCGAGTAGGCCAGCGTCCATGCGTCGCGTAATCCTTGCGACGATCCGGTCTTCAATGCAACCGGAAAAGGGTACTCGGTGTTGCCCATGCGCGGAAAGCTTGGCAGCCGTGCGCTCGCATCGGCCAGATGCAAGGTCACCAGTCGCGCCACACCAGGAGAAATCAATTGGCGGGCCGTGCCGGCCTGCCCGGGGTACCAGTTCAAGCTGCGCCATTTTCCGTCGTTTGCCAGCACTGAATATGCCTGCACCAAATGTTCGAGCGTTACCGGCATGGCGCCGATGGTCAGGCCGAGCCCATAGTGCCGCGCATCCTGTTCGTTGTGGTGCAGATCCAGATCACGCAGAAAGGAATAGCCCTCGTCCACTCCCATGTCCTTGAGCATGCGCGCCATCGGAATGTTGCGCGAATTAGCCAACGCCTGACGCGGCAGCAAAGGTCCAAGATAAGTGCGATCGGCATTCGCAATCCCTTCGACACCAACCGGCAAATCGTCGAGGATGGTGGCAGGCGTGATCTGGCCGCGCTCCAGCGCCAGCGCATAGAAAAATGGCTTGAGCGTGCTGCCGGGCGAACGTGGCGTGCGGGCAAAATCGAGCGCACCGGCCTGGCCGCGATCGAAATAATCGGCGGAGCCGACCCAGGCGAGAACCCCATTGGTTGCACGATCCACCAGCACTACGGCAGCGTTGCCAGCCCCCTGTTGTTCCCATCGTGCGACAGCCGACGCTGCCAATGACGCAACGCTCTGCTGCAGTTTCAGGTCGAGGTTCGTGACTACGCGGTAAGGCTCGGCGCCACTGCGCGCAGGGCCCGACACCAGCAATTGCTTGAGTTTGAATACGGCGTGCAGACTGTGGGCGGGCCGCATCTGCGGTGGCATCAGGCGGATCTCGCGCAACTGTGACTGTGCGATCTCATGCTCCGCTGCGTTCAGGACGTCGGTCTTGCGCAGTTGTTCCAGCAGGCGTGCGGCGCGGGCAATGGCGAGCCGGCGGCCATTTTCGTGAAACGGATTCATGCGCGTCGGCGCTTGTGGAATCGCCGACAGAAAAGCAATCTCGGCCCAGCTCAGGTCGGCCACTGGCTTGTCGAGATAGCGCCGCGCCGCGTAGGCAATACCGTGAACGCGATTTCCATACGGTACCAGCCGGAGATAAGCGGAAAGAATATCCTCGCGTCCGAAACGCGCCGTCAGCACGACAGCGCGCCAGGCCTCGCGCGCCTTGCGCCACCATGTTCGTTCGCCGGGATCGAGCAAGCGGGCGACTTGCATGGCGATGGTCGAGGCGCCAGATACGCGCTTTCCGCTGGTGACGTTCTGGTGGATGGCGCGGCCGATGGCAAGCATATCGACGCCAGGATGGCTGGCGAAGCGCTTGTCCTCGAGTGCCAGCGCAGCGGCGACCACGCGCGGCGGGGATTGTTCCATCGGCCAGTAGCCGAATTCCTGATCTGCCTCGCTGACTTCAGCGATGAACTGGCCATGGCGGTCGAGCAGCAGTGTCGATGGCAGCGGACCGCGCAAGTCGAGGCGCGCAGCGTCGGCGACGAGCAGTGCCAGGCACATTGCAAGTAGTGCGAGCACGAGATGGCGGCAGCGGATTGGCTGCCTTTGCCGCCAGCGGGCGAGGGCGAGCAGCCAGGGCTGGATTGCCGCTGCAACACTGAACATCATTGCGCGCAGGTGCGTCATTTTTTCTGCGCACTGACTTCCACCCGTGCACCGAACGATTCCCCATGCACCGCCGCGTCATACATCAATTCCGCCGTCGCCTGAGGCTGTGTGAACTGGCCGGCAACGGTCGCACGCGTGCGGAAATAAAAATGATGCGTCCCCTTCGGCAATTCGTCGTAGTAGTACGCCACCTGGTCATCGAGATAAGCGACATAGCTTGGCGTCGTAGTCAGAGTGCCGCTCGGCGTTGCCTCCTGCGGCGCGGTGGCGAGTTTCGGATTGAGCGGTTCCTGTCCTGCGGCGAGCGGCACTACGATCGCCACATAATTACGCAGGGTGTTGCTGATCACTTCGACATGCTCTTCCACAACGTCGCCGACATGGAGCTTCACCACCATGCCGGGCGCGGTCAGGCGTTCCTTGCCGGGTGCCTCACCGTCGGCGCGCTGCCGCAGCAGTTCGCGCGTGACAATAAATCCGCTGGCTCCGGCGACTGCTTGCGAGCCAAGGGCTTGCGGCAAAGACGTCGTCTCGGCACGCACTATGAGCGGCTTGATCGCTTGGGATGTGAGCACCACCTTGCCTGCGTTGTTGCTCGACATCTGAACCACCGGCGCCGTTGCACCGATGTCCAGGATCTGTGATGTCGCGCCGATGTTGACTTTCAATTTTTGCGGTGCGGCGCCGGGTTTGCCTTTCAGAATTTCCGACAAGGCCAGCATGGCTGACGTGTTGGCCTGCGTCGACCCCCAGCCGTCGCCCTGGCCAAGCGTGACCAGCGCATCAGTGAGTACCGCAAGGCGCGGATCCGATTTGGGATTAGATGCGGAGGCGCGCACGACTTCGGACAGCGTGCGCGTTTCGCTCGGCAGGATCAGACCGTTTCGCGCGGTGGCGCTTTCCTGCAAGCCGCCATAGATCTCCCTGCCTTGGTACAAGCGAATCACCACCCCGTCTGCTACTTTTTTGCCCAGCGCATCGCGGGTTGCAGGTGCCTTGTCGCCTGCGACGTTGAGCAGGCGCAGTACTTCCGCGCTGGACTCAAGATTGAGGTAATTAGCCCGGCGCGCCAGTTCTGCCAGGTATGCCGTGTCGAGTTTTCCGGCGGCAGCCAATGCGCGCAATGCCATTACCCGTTCGGTATAGGCTTCGCCGTTGATGAAGTACTGATAGTCGGAGCGCAGCGCTTGCTGTAGCGTGCCAACCAGCTTGTCCAGCATTGCCTGGTCGACCAGGAAGCCGGCGCGGCGCGCATCCACCAGAAACTCGGTCACCCACGCGGTCAGCGATACATAGCCGGTCGATCCCGGCCAGTAGGCGACTAGTCCCTTGCTGTCGATGACTGACGGCAACCAGGTCAGCACTTCGTTGACGACGCGCTTTAATTCTTTGTCCTGGCCGTCGCGCTGCAGCTTGTCGTTGAATTCCTTGAAGGCCAGGAAGGACCAGGCGCGTGACAGGCGCTGTTCGGTGCAGCCGTGGGGATAGCTCATCAGGAAGCTGAGGCCGGCCGCCATGCGCACCAGCGCCGGCTGGTCCGACGCTATCAGCGAGCGGCTCAGGCTGCCGGGACGTACCGCTTCGATCACTGCTGGCAGCTCCGCGCTTTCGCCGGGCTTCAGGTCGATCAATTTGCGTTGTGTCAGTTTCATGCGGTCAGGGCGCACAGGCAACTGTACCTCGAAGCCATCGCGTGCCTTGTCGGCCGTGCGCTCCACAGCGAAGGTGAAACCAACTTTGTCGGCAGCGGGCTCGCCATTGGTCGAGACAGGCGGCGTCGGTACGCTAACCTGGTACTCGATGCGCTGCGGCTCGTTCGGTTTGAGACTGAGAGCCTGGCGCGCGTTGCCGCTGACCTCCACACCCCTGGCGCGCAACTCGGCGGTGGCTGCTCCGCCATCGCCCTCGACAATGCGGCCGATTGCCGCCGCAGTGAAATGATCGCCCGGACGCACGAAGCGCGGCAGTGCCGGCTGCACGATCACCGGCATGCGCACCGACACCTGCCCGGTGGTGACACCGAAACGATCCGGGCCGCTGGCGACCTTGGCGCGCAATTTGAAATTGGTCAGGTTGTCGGGCAGTTTGACGCTGACATTGGCGACGCCGGAAGGACCGACCTCGATGGTCGGATTGAAGTAGGGCACCGATTTGAACTCTCTGCGCAGTGTCACCTTGTCGAGCAGGCTTTCTTCGGGATTTTTGGATGCCTTGTCGCCGCCCGGTTGCTCATTCCATGGCAGCGTGCCGAGCGTCCAGTTGCGCGTGTCCTGGATACCGACGCGCGACTTCACCGGTGAGATGAAATCGGGAATCGGATCAAGCCGCTGCTCCTTGCCTAACGCCAACACCGCCTGATCCACCAGCCAGAGCGTGGCTTCGCCTGCGACCGGTTTTTTTGCACGGTCGCTCACCGAGATCCTGACGTTGACTGTCTCTCCGGGGCGCGCCCGTGCCGGATTGTCGAGCGTCACCGTCACCTGGTGCTCGACCGGCTCGACGGTCAGCCAGGTGGTTGACGCCACGGTAGCCGGCTTGCCCAGATCGAGTTGCGAACCCGCTGTTGGCAGCACACCCGGCACGCGCCCCCGCATCAGGACAACATGCACCGGCAATCGCGGCACAAAATTTTTCTGGATCGGTAAGTCAATCGTGGCGGCGCCATTCTTTACTGTGAACCACTGATAGCGATTGCCGTCCGGCGTTTCGATGATGGCTAAACCGTGTGCCTGCTGGAACGGACTTTCCATGATCAGGTGCGCAGTCTCGCCTGGTGCGTAGCTGGCCTTGTCTTGCAATATCTTGAAGACATCGCTGGCGGGCCGCGCCCAGGCAACCGCTTCGTCGCCGCCAGCATATAGGTCGACGGCGACGGTTTGCGCGCGTCCGAGCTTGTCCTGTGCTTCGAGTTCGACGACGTACACGCCCGCGCCATCCAGCGCAAGATCGATGCGCGAGGGCTGCGCGCCACTCTTTACCTTGCGTTCCAAGATTTTTCGATCGACGACGTCGGTGATGTATTTTGCTTCGGCCTGCGAAAAATCGCCGGCCCGCAAATGCGAATGCCATTCGCGTTTGATCAGGCGCACCGTGACATCCTGCTGCGTCACCAATGCGCCATCCGGGCCGATCACGACAATTTCCGGGTTGATGCTCGCGGCGCGCTCGAAGTAACGTGGCGTCTTGATTCCGAGCACGATGGCAGGCAAAGCCAGCACGCGCTGCGTCGCGCTGACGGTCTGGTCGTCTGCTCCTGTCGCGGTGGCTTCGATAACGTAGCTACGCGGCTGGCCGGTGGTTTCCGCTGCCGGATTCAACGTCAGGCTGGCCGAGCCTTGCGCATCGGTCTTGTCCTCACGCTCCATAACCGGAGTGCTCTGGAAGCGCTCGCGCCCGGAGAAGCGGCCGTCCGATGAAAAGAAAAATCCCGGCAGCGCTTTCGGTGTCCAGGCATAAGGGAACTGCGTCACACGCCAGCGCACCGGCCGTCCCGAGGCCTGGCCGCCGGCATAGTATTGCGCCGCCAGCTTCACCTTGAATTCGCGATCTAGCGGCACCTGCTCCGGCGCGCTCAGGCGCACGTCGAATTCCGGCGGGCGATACGCCTCCTTCAGGATGCCGAGCTTGCCGCATTGCGGCTGGTCACGGTATTCAAGATGGAAGCTATAGCTGCCGGTCGGACCGCTGGCTTCATTGAATACATGATCGAAACTTCCCATCGCCGAGAGCTTGACCGGATAACGCCAAATGAGACCGTCCGGCCCCTCGGCCACCAAAGTTGCGTCACCGCTGGCGATGGTTATCGCGCCACGATGCCGAGTTCGCACATAGCCTTTTATAAACACCACTTCTTCGGGGCGATACACCGGCCGCTCGGTGAAGACGTGGCACATGTTCTTGGGCAGCTCGCGTCGCTCGCTCATCGTGCCCTGTGTCCATTGTAGCCAGGCACCGTTTGGTCCATTCCAGTGATTGTCGGCGAAGCGCTCCGGCGCCTTCATGGGATCGAGCACCAGCACATCATTCCCCTTGCGGACCACGATGCGGCGCAGCGACACGCCATCGCGCGCATTGCCGGAGGGCTGCCAGTGAAACGTGCCGTCGGCCCCCGTCGTTCCCTGCATCACGGTAAGCCATGTATTGTTACGCGAGCCTTCGATGGTGATGTTGGCAGCGGATACCGGAGCGCCGCTTGATAGCGAATTGACCGCAAACTTCACCGCGCCTTCTTCCTCGATCGTCGAGAGCGACAGGTCGGTGACTTGCACGCGTACCCAACTGCGCAGGGTCGACTCGTCGAGCTTGCGGATGCCAACCAGATACGTGCCCGGCTGCGTTTTGCCGGACAGCGTGGCGAAATAGGATTGCAGATCGAGCCCGAAATTGGCGGCGGCGCCATTCTCCGCCAAGGGCAATTTCACGATGGTCGAGACTGGCGGCGAACCCAGCCTGCGCAGTTGCAGTGCCAATTGTTCAGGGGCGATATGCTGGCCCGGTTCGGTGAACTTTGCCGGTTCCTCGCCCGGCGCCGGCGGCGCTTTTTGCTCATTGGTGCTGACCGCCGTTAACGGAAACGGCCAATACGAGCGGTCCATCGGATCGAGCGGATAAACCCTCACATCGAGTCGGCCGAAGCCCCGTCCTTGCAGTGGCATCTGCTGCGACCCGTAGCGTTCGACGATGCCATGTCCAGTCTTCCACTGCAGGAATTTCGGCTTTGCTGGGAAGTGCAGGTACAGTTCGCTAGGCGCTTTCGCCTGCAGCGGACGGCCGCGTGAATCGCTCAGGGGGCCCGGCACGACACTCATGCGATACAGGGTGCCGGGCTGAAAGCGTCCGTCGATTTGCAATTCCCTTCCGGCAATGCGGAAGCCAAGGCCTTCCACCGCCGGCGAGAATCGCACGAGGTTGCGTGCTTCGATCGGATTCATTGCCTTGAGCGGCCCGGAAAATTCAACTTGCGTGCGGCGTTGGTCCGCATTGCAGGCGAGCGCTTGGCCACGGGCATAGTTGACGCCCTCCGGCGTGACCGGCAAACGCAGATTGCCGCAACCCAGGCTGGTGATGCGAAACGATTCCGATGTCGTGAAAGTGATGTCCTTGAAGGGATCGGCGGCGTTGTCATCGAGCGCCAGGCGCAAGCGCACGATGACGCGCTGTCCGCTCGGAATTGGCCGCGTGAAAGTCAGCACATAGCTGGCCGGATCGCGACGCTGAGCGCGCTCGATGACCTTCAGCTCAAAGTCCTTCTGATCGAGCCAGCGCGTCTGGCTGTCGTCGATGCCGGGCAAGGGACGCAAGCCGACACGCAGCATTTGGCGCAGTGCTGCCGGATCGAGCGCTTCGGCGAATGTCAGCGTGATGCGCTCGACCGGTTCGAGACCTTCTTCGCGATCAGCCGGTATGGTGCTCGTCGGCGCTTCCATCAAGGTAATCAGGTCAGTGGTTTTTTGCTTGAACTTGAAGCTCAGCCGTGACAACGCCGGCCATGGTTCGACCGGGCGGAACTGCAATGTTTTTGCATCCAGCCAGGTGAACACGCCGGGTCGCGCCGGTGTCATGCTGACATAACGCTGCGCCTCGCGCTCGGGCCCGCCCTGCGCCGGACCGGTCGGCGCATCGAAAAAGAAAGTCACCGGATCCCAGCGCCGCAGGAACTTGTCCGGAATCACCGATGCACCGGGGGGAGGGATGATAGCGGGCGTGCTGGCCGACCCGGCGGCGGACAACGGAACACTTGCGGCAGTCGCCCCGGCACTTGCGCCGGAAACCGGGGTAATTGCGCCGAATGCACACAGCGCAATGAAAAAGGCAACTGCACGTACAGGTTGGCTCATTGTTTTTCCCCATTGCTTTCGGGTTTCGTTCCATCCGATGGCTTGGCTTCTTCCTCGTCGTCAGGCGCGGCAACGGACTCGGTGTCCGCCTCCGGTTCGTCCTGCGCAATCAAATCGGACAGCGGCTTGGGCGGCGGCGGAACATACAAGATCGGATCGCCATCCTTGCTCTCGACATAGCGTCTCAGGATGTCGTAGGGCGGACGCGTATCGGCCGGCTTCAGGCCAAGCAAGATCGGACGCACCCGCACCGGTGCACTATCGGTCGGCATCGCCACCAGCAGAAAGTAGCGTCCAGGCGCCAGGGTAGGCATTTGCACGACGCCTTCCGATTGCTGCACGCCGCGCTCGTCGTACAAGACCCCGCGCACCACGTCCGAGGACGCGCGAATGCCGATCCCGACCACATTGCGCTGCTTGACGTCGAACGAGAGCAGGCGTGCGCTGCCTGGTGCCAGCAGGATTTCCGGCCCTGGGCCGTCGACCAGCGCAGTGACCGGCGTCATCAGTAGCGTCGCTGCACCCGACAGGCTCTCTGCGCCGACTGCGTGCAGCATCAGGCGCGACGAACCCGCCGGCGCCAGCAGGTTGATGCTGGCGCCAAACAAATACGCATCGGTCTGCGGCGTCTGTCCTTCCACCACATACTGGGTCACCACCGGTACGCTGGTGCGCAAGTGCAGCATCGATGCCTGCTCAAGCCGCAGCTCGAACAATTGTTCTTTGCCGGCCAGTGCGATCGTCTGCGGTGGTTTGATGACAGTCGCCTGCAGCGCAGGGAACCAGTCAGCTAGCGGCGCAGCATGCATCGGTGCCAGTGTCAGACGCACAAGGTGCGGGTCGCCGGAAAGCCTGACTGGCAGTGCCGTCTTCGATGTGATGTTGCCGTCGAGGATGCCGAAATCGGCCGACCGGGAAGCGCCTTGCTGCAGGATCACCTGGCGCAGGTCGAGTTCCAGCGAAGCGCCCTGGTTGCCGGCATTCCAGACACTGGCCAAGGGACTCGTGCCCGGCAAGGCAATCGTGATGGCTTCACCCTGGGCGATGCCCACGGCGCCGGGATTCGGCGTCCCGTTGATCTTCCCCAGCGCCAGGCCTGGCTGGCCAACCCTGGATTGCGCCAGCACCAGAGATATGCCTGACGACTGCTGGCGTAAATCGACCGCGCCGGTCTGGCCGGACATCAGCTCCAGCCGCAAGGTGTCCGGTTCACCATTTGGTAATTGCAGGCGCTCCGCGGCAAATGCGGCAGCGCCCGACGCGGCGTCGTCATTAACTAGCAAGAGTGTCTTGCCGCTCACGCTGATGACGTTACTGCTGGCTGGTTGCGCGGCGCGCGCCATGCTGTCGGACCATCGCAGGTGTCCCAGATCGCCCTTGACGCGGAAGGTGCCCGGGCCGGACAGTCCGACCATCGCAATCCGAAGCCTTGGCAACGCGTCGTCGACGGTCACCGGCGCGACAGCGCCATGCAGCCAATTGCTCTCCGGCACAGCGGGCAGCGTCGCTGCAGCCACGCGTACCCGCATTTGCATGCTGCGCCGGTCAGCGCTCCATGCCCTGAGCCGGTAAGCCTTGTAAGGATGGCCATCCGTGGCAAGCGGCAGCGCCAGATACGGCGCCCTGGTCATCGACGTGCCTAGGTTGACCCAGGCTTGCGCGGCATCGTCCGATTGTGCTTCCAGCGCCAGTCCCGCCACCTCGCTCGATTGTGCGCTGACCAGCAATAGATTGCGCCCGGGCGGAATTTGCAGGGGATAGATGTGCACACGCGCATCCTTGACATCGACCATGGCGCCCGGCAGCAGCGGCGCTTCGACCGTTTCTTCGGGCGCCAGCATGGAGACGGTGGTCTGTGCCTGTTTGTTGTCGAGGGGGGCGACCAGCAGCTTGTAGTCGCCGGGTCGCAGGCGCTGCGCGATATGGAAGTTCCAGTCGTCTGGCCGGTCATCATTTTGTGCAACCAGTTCGCCCGCAGCATCGAGCAGGCGGGCGCGCACGTCGGTTGCGCCGAAGGACTGCAGCTCGATCAAGCCATCCGTGCCGACCGATACCGGAATGATCGCCGGCGCCGAAACTAGGCGCGACTGCCCCGCCACCAGTTCGGTGCTGGCGATGCGCAGCGTATAGGGCACATGATTGTTCGAGCGGCTGTTGCGCGCCCGGATAACGTAGTCGCCTGCAGGGAGGCGGCCACGCCAGGCTTGCGCCGCATCGAAGCGGGCGAGTGGGGCAGCGTTTTGTTCGGTAGTGCTTGCCACTGCGCTTGCCACCATTCCTGCAATAGGCCTGGCCAGTGTTGCTTCCATTTCACTGTCGAGCGTGATGGTGATTTCAGCCGGCGCCGGCAGGCTGAAGATCCATTCATCCGGCTCGCGCACCGCGCCCTTGGCCGGTTCGATCCACTCATGCCTGACTTGCGACTCCAGTGCGATGCGATGTGGGCCATGGCCTTTGTAGCGACTTGGCGCGATTACCCGATCAAGCCGCGTCAGCACACGGGCCGGAGCCGTCTGCGGCAGTACCAGCACGCGATAATCGCCCGGCGCAAGTTCTTGCGTGACATCGCCACGATGCACGGGCGCCAACACCGGCCAGCCGCCGGCATCTTCCAGACGGATGTCGAAGTTGCGGCCCAGTCCGAGCGTTTGAAGATGATAGGTTCCGCGCTGTCTGACACGGAATCGATACGCCAGCGCCTGCGAGCTCGGCAGCAGGGCGCGCGCGACTTCGCCAGTATGCAACTCGCCGCCATCAATCACGTCGGTGCGCGTGAGCTGCACGCCGAGCGGCCCCCGGGTCGCGCCCTGTACGCTCACGCCGAGCTGATAATCGCCCTGGCGCAAATAACGCTGGATCATGAAATTGCTGCCAATGCCGTTTTCGGCTTCGGCAAACAGCGACGTGGTGATGCGGGTGCGCACCAGGCCGGCAGTGCGCAGCAAGCCGGTCGATTCGAATTGATAAAAGCCCGGCTGGCTGACCCTTACGTTGTACTCCGCGGTACTGGTCTTTCCCAAGTCGAGGTAAGCCGGCGCTTCGGGTGTGATGACAGGAAACTTTGGCAGGCCAGCCACCCGCGCATCGGGTAACGGCGCCAAGGGTATCGTGCTTGCCAGCCGCAGGGGATCGAGTCGCAGCGCAAAATTACGCGACGCCAGGCTGGCACTGATCAAGACATGGTAGCTACCGGCTTCCATGTCGATGGCAGAACCGGACTTGCCATCTTCAATGGCGATATCCAGCGCCTTGCTGTCCTCGGCCAGTGCGCGTAGCGTGCCTTTCTCCGCAATCACGACTGGAATACGAAGCTTTTCGCCGGCTTGCTGAAAGATCGGCAAGGCGTCACTCAGATCAATTGGCAGTGAACGCAACAGGATGCCAGAGGTGACGCCGGGGTCGCGATTCAGATACAGCGTGTAAAGCGTATTGCGGTCAAGGCTAGTCGGCGAAAACCGTACGGCCGGTGATACCGGCGAGATCGGTAGCGCTGCCGCACCTGGTTTGCGCGGCGCAGTCATCAAACTCAGGTCGAGAATCCCCTTGGTATCCGGCGCGATATGCAGCACGTGCAAGCCGCGATCAAGCTCAAACACAGTGTCGTTGTCGCGCCAGGGCGGCGACTTGTAATCGGCGGCGTGCGACGTCAGGAACGGCTCGAAGCGATACCGTGCTTTCACGCCCTGACCGGAGGCGATGATTTTCGATGTTTCCGCAACCTTGATGAACAGCGTCAATTCGCCGAGCAGGTTGAACTTGCGGCGCCAAGGCATCACGCGACTGATTTCTACTACCTGATCGTTGACATATTCCTCGCGGCGGAGAGGCGTGGAGCGAGTCAGGATACCGGTCGCGCCTACGCCGTCCTCGATCGACCCTGCGTGGATCGAACTGATCCAGTAGTTGCCAGCCTTGTCGAAAGTGCGCACGTTGCCGGCCTCGAAATGCTGCAGCACAAACGGCTTGCCCGCACCCATGCTGATCGTGACGACCCTAGCGGATTGGTTGGCTTCATTGGTCAGTTCAGCGACCGGCGGCACCGACCGCTTGTCGATACTCGCGCTCTGACCCTTTGCCTTGAAAGGTTCGGCCTTGTCATAAACCCCCACCTGCAGGCTCGCCGCTTGCGCCGACGGTAATTCGAGCCGGAAAAAAGTCGGTCCTGCCGGAACCAGATACCGATCGGTGCCGAATTCGCTCATCGTGTATTGCTGGCGCATTGCCGGCGCCAGAGTCGGGATGCCGAAACGCAGGAAAAAAGGCGTGTGGTCGGACGCTTCTGTCCACGACTGGCTGGCGCCGCCGTAGGCGGTCAACACATACAGTCCGGGCGCCAGTTCGACACTCAACCGCGCGATCTGCAATGGCTGCTCGACGCGCGCCTGGCTCTGCACCAACTGCGGAACTGCATCGACTAGCCAGGTACCATCGCGCCACAAGCGTAGGTCGGCCAGATGACGGCCGGCCGCCTCCAGCGTGACGATCCGTTTTTCCTTGACCTCGATCCAGTAGGAGCGTTGCTGGAAGTCGGCAAGACTGGCGCTCTCAAGACGATGCTCGACCAGCAGCGGCACACGCGGGTTGAGCTCGGTGTAAGCGTGGGCCTTCAGCGCTACCTTGCCCTTGCCGTTGGCTGCCGCGCGTGTCACGATCTTGTAATCGCCGCGGTCGAGGAATAGATCGAGCCTTCCATCCTGCTTGCCGGCTTCGCCATTAATAGCCCCGGCGCCCGTCATGTGGTCGACCGATTGCAGTGCCACTCCCTGCTCGCTGGCCGCCATGACGGCATAGCGTCCGAAGGCAGTGACCGTCAGGAGTGCAGACTGCTGGCCGCGCGCCGGCACACTATCACGATCAAGTTTTGCTGTCGGCACCGCCGTGTCGTCGGCTGCCGCGAAAGACACAAAACCCAGCAATATGAGTGCGATGGTGGACCACTTGCGAAGCATCGAATTGCTATTTAGTCCGTCCACCTTGCCATCCCTTTTGCACTGAGCAGACACTGTTTTCAGACTGGCCGGGAATCCTGTGTTCAGGTGTCGGCTGCAACATGTCACGATGGGATTTATCATAACCAAGTATCAATACCTACTAATCATCTGGCGCTATAAACTGTCCGCCTGTGACTCCCTGGTACAACAGGTTTGTATGAAAAGGCCCCGGAGGAGAAGCTCTGCAATCGGCATCAGCAGGATTGCCATAGCCAAGGTTTTTCAAGGGGAAGCAGCATGAGGCAATCGAGACGTACGGAGCGGGAGGGCGTTAAAAGCAATTCTGCCAAAGACATGCCGGAGACCGGGTTCCGCTGTCGAAGCTCGAATAATCGGCTAATTTGCGCGAATATCCGCTAATGGTTGATTAAGTGACGCTGGTTTGTTACGTTTTCACCCAATACGATCAACATTTTTCTGTGATGCAATATGAGGATGATTGTGTGGCTGCTTTGGTATCACAGGACCCGGTTGCCTTCGACGCTGGCCACTATCAGCCCGGTGCATGTCGAGTAAAACTGGCTTGCCAATCCCCGACGGGTGGCACCCTCGTGTGACGCGATAGACTAATTTTTGATCACCATGCCCAAATCTGTTCGATCCCGTATCAAAGCTTGCGAAACCTGCAAAGCCGTAAGTTCAACTCTTTACCGGGTGGTGCAAGACGACACCGCTGCTTGGACCCTGATTTGCCAAGCATGCCGGACCCAAGTGGAGGGACACCCCAGCTACCGCTATGGCGGCACATGGAAGGCCAACAAGCGGCACTGATCGCCACCCCAGGTCAAAGCAAGCCACGACATCTCCCTCATTGATGAAGCCTCAGCTGCTTGGGTTAAAATCCTGTCTGCTATTAAACCCGTGAGCGGTTGAGTCCCCGCTTCTTGCCTTTGTCCTTTCCTCCTTTCCTTTGGCTGACCAAGACCCCACCCCCTCCGCCCCCTGCGCTGTTCAACATGAGTTACGCCATGTGCGTGCACTCATGCAACTTGAACAAAAGGAAGACCAAGCACAGTTCAAACTCAACAATGCCAGTGCAACCATCAAGGAACGCCGTCGGCGCGGCTTGACCTGGTACCCCGTCACCATTACCCAAGAAAACATCGGTTTTGGTGGCAAAGTGGTCGTGGAGCTAGAGCGCCCTGCGCATCGGCAAGACCTGCACTTGTTTCAGGTAGGCAAAAATGCTTCGTTGTTCAGTGACGCGCCAGGCAACTCAGGGCCTGACCGACCAGTACTGAGCGGCGTCGTGACGAGCGTGCGGCGCAACAAGCTGCTGCTGGCCACCACCAAAGAAGCGCTGCCCGACTGGGCACTGGACGGCAGCATACTGGGCATTGACCTCACCTTTGACGAGGTGAGCTACCGCGAGATGAACCAGGCCCTGAGTGCGGTCATGCTTGCGCACGGCAACCGCTTAGCCGTACTGCGCGACGTGCTGCTGGGTGCCAGGCCGGCCAGCTTTCGCGAGCACAAAGCCGACGACCTTTTTTACCCCAGTGCGCTCAATGACTCGCAGCTAGCGGCTGTGCGCCATGTGGTTTCGGCCCAAGACGTGGCCATCATCCACGGCCCGCCCGGCACGGGAAAAACCACCACACTGGTGCAAGCCATTCTGGAAACCATCCGGCGCGAGCGGCGCGTGCTGGTGAGCGCCTCCTCCAACACTGCCGTGGACCTGCTGACCGAAAAGTTGGCCGAGCGTGGTGTCAACGTGATCCGCATGGGCAACCCCAGTCGCGTGTCGGACTTGCTGCACCAGCACACCCTCGATGCCGGTGTGATGGCCCACGCCAGCTACAGCAAGATGCATGCGATGCGCCAAACCGCTGAGCAGCACCGCCAAACTGCCAACGAACACGTACGCCACTTTGGTTTCGAGGAGCGTCAGCATCGCCAATGGCTGAGGGAAGAAGCGCGGACGCTGCGCCAAGCCGCCGACGATTTAGAGCGCTTCATCACCGAGGACGTGCTCGAATCGGTGCAAGTTATCACCTGCACGCTGGTAGGTGCCAGCAACCGCCACATTCGCCACCTGATCTTTGAAACCGTCTTCATCGACGAAGCCGCTCAGGCCTTGGAGCCGGGTTGCTGGATTCCCATTGCCAAGGGCCAGCGCATTGTTTTGGCAGGCGATCACCACCAGTTACCGCCCACGGTGAAAAGCGAAAAAGCCGCCCGCGAAGGCTTGCGTGAAACCCTGTTTGAAAAGTGCATCCAGCGACAGCCGCAGACGGCCCGCATGCTCACCGTGCAATACCGCATGCACGAGTACATCATGGGCTTCAGCTCAGAGAAGTTCTACGGTAGCCAACTAGTGCCGCACTTTAGCGTGCGCCATGCAGGCTTAGCGGCTTACGACCCGCGTTTTGCGCCCGACCTGCCCATGGAATTCATCGACACGGCCGGTTGTGGCTTTCTGGAGGGTGCTATTCCCGAAAGCCGTTCAACGGCCAACCCCAAAGAAGCCCACTTGCTGCTGCAGCGCCTTGCGCAACTGCTTGAACCCTACGACTCAACTGAACCCCAGCAGGCCCCGCTCACCATCGGCGTGATTGCACCGTACCGTGCCCAAATCAATTACTTGAAGGACGCTATCGAAGACAGCGCCGCGCTCAATGATTTGCTGCTGCAACGCAGGCTCAGCGTGGGTACCGTCGATTCGTTTCAGGGTCAGGAGCGCGACATCATTGCCATTTCATTGACTCGAAGCAATACTCAAGGCGAGATCGGCTTCCTCTCCGACATCCGCCGCATGAACGTGGGCATGACCCGCGCACGGCGCAAGCTGTTGCTGGTCGGCGACTCTTCCACGCTCTGTTGCCATCCGTTTTTTGTGGACTTGTTGGCCTATGTCAAGCGCATAGGAGGCTATTTCAAAATCGCAGGATAAGGTAGTGCTGCCGATAGTGCTTTAGAAGTGCCGCTGCCTACCGTGGCTGATTGAAACGGTCTGCAATCGACATGTGGTCGTGGTTCAGTTTGCTCTTGCAACCGGCAATTCTTTCCAACTGGTCGTGTAATTTGGCATCTTTTTTTCACGTTTCATGGTCCAGTCATTCCGGGTGCCGGATACAGCGATGGTGACGGGTCCCTTGCCAAATCGCTGATTCAGACCGTCCGGCGTGCGCATCATCGCTACGGAGTTCGCACCGTCACCGTATGTCGTGAACAGCGATTGCTGCTGTCCGGATGCGTCCGAGATTCCTTGCAAGATCATGCCCGTTTTCTTGTAGAAATATCATGCTCGGGATGCATAATGATAGGACCATCAACACCCTGATCTTCATCGGCAGTACACTCACGTTTGGGTTATCGCTGCGGCTGGCATGCAGTCAGACCACAATCAAAGACGTGTCGTGGATGCAGGCCATAATTCCGCATCATCAGATCGCGATTCTGACTAGCGAACGGGCCAACATCACTGATACACGGGTACGCAAACTGGCCGATGGCATTATCGCAGGGCAGCGCAAGGAAATCGGCGAGATGAAGGCGTTGATCAAGTATCTGAATGCCAATGCGAAATGATATGGATGTGCGTGCAGCCATGACAGTCCCGCGGACTGCAGTCTCCATCAATCTGGCCTTCGCCACCCGGTCATTCTGAGACCAAACACGTTGAAATCCATTTAGAAAAAGGAAACATTATGAATCAGGCTAACAAGCGCCGAACAATGCTCAAGGCGATACTGGCAGGCGCGATCTGCGGACCGACGATCAGCTACGCCGCCAATCAGCCCCAGATCAAAGTGTTCAAGACCGCTGGATGCGGCTGCTGTAAAGCATGGATCGACCATTTGAAAGACAATGGTTTTGCGGTTGAGGCACATGACGTTCCGAGTCCAGGTGACTACAGGCAGAAAGGTGGCATCCCGGATTCCTTGGGCTCCTGCCACACCGCACAGGTCCAGGGTTATACGATTGAAGGGCACGTGCCCGCCACGGATATCAAAAGACTGTTGGCCGCTCAGCCAAAGGCAAGGGGACTGGCGGTGCCGTCGATGCCGTTAGGCTCGCCGGGAATGGAAGGCGACCGCAAGGATCCCTACGATGTCTTTCTGGTCGATGCCAGCGGCGGCAAGTCCGTGTTTCGGCACTACGACGGGCGATAAACGGCGTTGCTGAATAAATCAAAATTTAGCAAAACAGCCCACCAACTGGGCCGTTTTGCAGATTTTTACAAACAGCGGCATGCCAGGATTTGTCATTGTGTTTAATGCGAGCGACCTGATTTATGCCTCAGTTTTCTGTTGAGGCAATGCGCACGCCTTTGTGATTCATAGCCCACAAAGTGGTCGACCAACCGGGAGATTTCAGCGGGATGCCTCGTTGATCAATGACGTAAGTATGTGATCTTTCCAGCAACCATCAATGTTCAAATAGGAACGAGCGTGCCCCTCTTGCTCGAAACCGAGCCGCTGTAGAAGGTGATGACTACGTTTGTTTTCCGGACGGTAGTTCGCCATTACTCTGTGTAACGCGAGCTCGTTAAATACGTAGCCGATTACGCATTGCAGTGCTTCGTACATTAGTCCTTTGCCTTGGAACCCTTGGCAAATCGAAAAGCCGAGGTGACAGGCTTGAAACGGCCCACGCACGATATTAGTAAATCCGCATACCCCAATGATTCGTTCTGAGTCAGCCCCCCTCAGCAACAGATGCAGGGCGGTCTGCTCCAGCATATTCTTGTTCATGGCAGAAATGCGTGTGCGTATTGCTTCGACGGCGTAATAACTCTCTTCTCTCTTTGGTTCCCAAGGCTGAAAGTTCAGTCTATTCCTCTGGTGATAGTCGAGCATCTCCTCGGCGTCGTCTAGTCCAGGTGTACTCAAAATCAAGCGGCTGGTTTTTAACGGAATCATAGCGGCGTGCATACTTGTAAATGTTTTACGTTCAGCGGCAATCCGCTGTTGGTCGAGAGTCGACTTCCTACACAAACCTACCGGTCGGACATAAGAAGATCGGACATTGAAGATTTTAAATCAGAGGCCAAAACTACATTTTACGAATTTCAGTCAATGATAAGTGGGCTTCCGCTCGGGATCACCGGGGTACAAGCGAAAAGACATGCGCAGACACCGATTTGTCACGAATGTGCAAACGATTACGCGCGAGACTTTCACGAAGTGCACCAGACTTTACTGCAACACCTTCACTAGCGGTATTGCCAATGGCGACTACGATTTCGACGCGATTCAATCCGAGTTCGTGAAGTGCGTGAGCGGAAAGTGCTTGAACGCAGCGAGACGCGATGCCCTGGCGGTGCATTGACTGACGCACCCAATAACCGAGGTTGCAAATCTTGTGCTGCCGCCTGATTTCATTCAGTCCTGCGCCACCAAGTAATTTGCCAGAACCCTGGCAAAACATACCGTATTCGAATGCAGTACCTGCGTCTCGTGCGGTGCGGCAGGCAGCAAACCATTCGAGAGCCTGTTGAACGGTGTAATCGCTTGAACACCATGGCATCCAACGGCCTACTGATTCGACAGATTCAAGAACCGCGGAGGTGAACGCCTCTGCGTCTGAGTCAGAAAATGACCTAAGAATTAGGCCGCGAAATGTAATTGTGGACGATTCCATAAGCGCAGGTTAGGGGTGAGGCTGATAGCGAAAGCACTAAATTAAGTCAAAATCTCAAGAACAATAGTTTGTGATTGGCCCAGCTTCTCGACGGTCAACTATCGCAGCACTACCGTCGAAAGCGGTGCTCAGGCGGGTGAGTCGACGGTGAAAATGCAGGGTTAATCCGAATTGATCGTCAATAATTCACGCACCAATGGCCGCTGTTGACCGAAACCGACCACTAAGAGCCCAAGTTTGGCTCAGCGCAACGAATTTGAGGTTGCTCGGTTGGTCGCAATTATTGCTGGTGCATGTCGATCTAATGCAGGTCTGCGCGACCGAATGCAGGCTCATTCGCAACTATCTTGGAGATTTAATCTTGGGTAAACGTGGTTATTTGAAAAAAACCTCACAATCAAAATTCGTATAATTTATATTATGTAAAATATGATTTGGTACAACGGGCACCGTTACGTTAAGCAACTAACAGACGCACCGATGCGATGTGGTTAGCATGTGGCAACTAAAAATGCCACAGGAGCAAACAATGACGGTTCAAATTCATCCCGCAGTGGACAACGGAATCACCCCAACCCTTGCCGGTTTTTCTGGTGGCAAGCTCGTTTGTGCTTGCGTCGATCATCCGGTTGAAGTAACGATTACATCGCAAACTGCGCACAACCATGTGTGTGGTTGTTCCAAGTGCTGGAAGCCGGACGGCTCGCTATTTTCTCAGCTTGCGGTCGTATCCCGCGACGCTGTCACCATCACGGCCAATGCGGGAAAGCTGAAAATCGTCGATACCAACACAGCAATACAACGCCATGCATGCACCGGATGCGGTGTGCACATGGTCGGCCGCATTGAAAATACAGGTCATCCATTTTTCGGTCTAGATTTTGTTCACACAGAGCGCTCACCAGAAACCGGTTGGTCTGCGCCCGGATTTGCCGCTTTTGTCTCGTCAATTATCGAGTCGGGTGCGTCTCCCGATCAAATGGATGCTGTTCGCACACGCCTTGTAGACCTTGCTTTGCCGCCTTATGACTGCTTGTCGCCGGCCCTGATGGACGTTATTGCGACCCATGCCGCCAAGGCCAAATGACGAGGCAATCACGTGTGAGTGCCTCTCCATCATTGCTATCTTTACGGCGACTTAGACGCTTGGACGCTGGGCAATCCGGTCCCGGTAAGCTTGCAAATGATGCAAGCCCTGCTCGGCCGGATTGAATTTCATTAGCCCACGGGCAAATTCCAGCGCACAAAATGCCGTGATGTCGGCGATAGTGAACCGGTCACCGGCAGCGTATTGACTGCTTGCAAGATGCTGGTCTAGCCAACGCGCGACGACCAGCATTTTTTCGCCTTGCGAATGACCAAAGTCATGAAACTGCGGTTGTTCCAGCGCGCTCAATCCTGGATGGGTGTGACGTATGCAATTAGCAATAGAACCAAGCAGCGACAACTCCATCCGCCGATCTGCCATTTCAATAAAGGCGCGTTCTTCGAAGGTTGCGCCCATCAAGTTGGGCTCCGGATGCAAGCCCTCTAGATAGGTGCAGATCGCCCTGCTTTCACTGAGCATTCGTCCATCATCGAGTTCCAGCGCGGGGACTCCCGAAAGTGGATTCCTTGCTACATAGGCCTCACCCTTGTGTTCATTTTCAGTCAAATTAATAATGATTTCTTCGATGCCAACGATGTTTTTTTCTGCGATAAACATCGTCACACGACGTGGGTTAGGTCACCTCGTTATACACAAGTCGTCTGATCGCCAAGCCGTCGTAAAGCACGCATCGTTCGAACGGCAACATGAACATCTTTCAATCCAAGCCAGATCGTCTTGACACCAGGTTCGCCGTCGCTTTTTCTGGCTAGGAAGCCGCCTAGACAAGCAATTTGGCGCAGGACTTCGTTGAGACGTGGCATCGCAGGTGGCACCTTGTTACGCAGGAGATAGGCAGCCTGAATCTCGTCGGGATCGAAGAACAGGTGGGCGTCCAAATCCGGACATGTCCGACCCATGCGCATCAGGTGCGCAATGCGCCACGAGACCACGAGATAGAGCGCCAGCGCACGCTCGATGCGTTCGATCGCGCCCAACTGCAGGGCCTCTACTCGACAGGCATTCTTGAGTACGTTGAACAGGATTTCGATTTCCCAGCGCGCCCGATACCAGTCGATCAGTTCAACGATGGCGTCGACCGTATCGGCGCTGCGGTTGGTGAGCAAACGCCACTCGACAGGTTTGACGCCCGCGGGTGCATTGCACTCGCGGGCCACGATGCAAGTCACGCTGACTGGCGCCTCCTTGCCAGCGGGCAGTGCGATATTACGCGCCCACAACTGCTGGCGCACCATGCGCGCCTTGACACCATGGCGCGCTGGCATCGCGAATTCGATCTGCCCGACTGACTCGCCGATGCACGTCTGTGCGAACAGTTTGTCGCCATCTGGCAGGCAGCGGTTGTGCGCCGCGCGCACCAGCCAGTCGACCGGCGTACCCAAGTCGCGCGCCCGCTTCATCAACGGCAGCATATCTGCTTCGCGGTCGGCTACGTAGACCAGGCGCGTATCAGGCAAGTCCGTCGCCATTTCAGCCAAACGTTCGTACCCTTCAATCCAGCGCAGGCTTTCCTTGACGCCTCCTCGATCGCCGGAAGCGTCTTTCATCTCGCGCGCCCACATCCACGCATCGAGCACCCCCAGCGGCTCGCGCGCAGGCGTGACAGCGTAAGTCGGGTGCAGATACATGCCACGCTGTGCTTCATAGCTCAGCGGACCAAGACCGCGCGTTTTCTGACCATTAAAATTCAGTTCGGTCGTGTCCTGCAAACACAGTACGACAGAGTGATCACGCATCCGCTTCTCGGTTTGCTGCCAGTGCGGCTCGAGCAGTGCGCGCCAATCGACGTCCTCATTGGCAAAGAATCGGTACGCCGCCATCGTCTCGCCCCAGCCATTGCAGGCCTTGGGTACACTCATCGTCGGTTCTGCCGCCAGTCGCTCCATCAATATCCTCGCTCGCTTGTCCAGACGCGCATCACCCAGATCGAGTTGCCCAAATTCCGTCTCCGTCCACAATGCCGATTTGGTTCTCAATTGCGTCACCCAAAAGACGAGAGTAAACGCGATTTCGTGAAAGTTTACAAGAGGGGCGCTAACTCATTGAATGTAAACGGGAATTGGCGCGTAGTGAGAGTCTGCGGGGGACTTGTGTATAACGAAATGCTTTTAATCAGATCTTTAAAAAAATCCCCCATATTAGCCTCACAAGTTATCAAGTCGACTCATTAATAAGCATCCACAACCACGAACTTTCAGATTAATTTCTAAGAAAACATTTTCAACTAGGGAATATCTGTTGCAGTTATTGGTTGAATCTAATCAGGGGGACGCGAAGGGCTTGACAGTTCTTCGCCTGGGAAACGGGTGCAATATACCCTGTAGTTATTGCAACGTACGCGATTACACGACTAAACAAGACCAACAATTTTTTCAGAAATGTCCTGTGTTCGCTGTCGATCAACCGTATGTCCCATGTGCTCAGTCTCGAGCCAAAGCAGGTACTCAAGCACCGTACTAACAGGCTTACGAGCAATCAGCATTGAATAAATAGTAGGAACATAGGCATCGTATTCGTCATCGGCGTCATCAAAAGACTGTATCCAGATCGGATCCCATTCCTTTTGAAGCACCTCGTGAATTTGTTAACGTAGTGATCGTGCACGATAGGCTATCTCGTTCATTATGGAGCTCCTTTGATTGCTGTTACTACGCGACCCGTTCCTGAATTTATATTAACTCGCACGTTATTTTTTGAATCGTAAAATACTGTAACTCTCGCACCAGATCGGGTCGGATTGCAGATAACGTCAGGTGGCCGGGTCGTAGTCTCTGAAAATATTTAGTGAAAAATGGCAGTAAAAACTATCGCTGTGCATTAACTTCATTGATCACGATAAGCATGACGGTTCTTCGCTTGGACAATTGGTGCAATGCCCTTCGGCTATTGCACCCTACTACCTAAGCAATAGATATAGATTTTGATTTAAAGCTGGATCCGGCAATCTGCGGCATCACGTTGACGAGAGAATCGTTCATACATCTCGTGAATTTTTTCTGGAGTGCTTGCTTGTCCAAAAAAAATGACGTCTCTTCAGCTTGCAACGCAACTTTAAACGGAACAAAGCACTGCTCAGTCAGGAAGTCTTCGAACTCGTCCGAGACCTCCAAATCGTGGCATTTAAGTATGGTTCCAAATTCTGCTGTTTCTATGATTTCCACATCAATATTTTTATTCATGGCGTTCTTCCAAGAATTTCTAACTCTTCATTAGTTGGGGTACGTTTATAACCCTTACTACCTGGCAAAGCATCGTCAAATTTAACTCTATCCAAAGCTCCTAGAAGGACGGGCAGTTTTATCGATCATACAAAATCACAATACCAGTCTAAGCCGGTCATCTTTGCGCAGTTCCGCGAGCATCAATTTCGATTGTTCCTGATTTAAATGCCGGGTCAATTCTGGATTAGCAAGCTGGTAAATTACGTCACCGATCTCTTGCTCCCAAGCTTCTTCGAATACGATATCTTCCCGACTTTCAATCTGGTTTGCCCAGTACTCAACTTCTTGCGCAGAAAGTTGATTTAATCGGTAACGTTCCAAAACGGAAAATACGTGCGTTCTTTTAAGGGTTACGCAGTCACCTTCATAGTCCCAACTCAACGTGGCAAGCTGCGCAACAATTTTGTGTAGCGGCTTCGAAATTTTCAATAAATCCTCAACTAGACCAAGTCTGTTTATTTCACGCTTCATGGAAATACTCCTCCTGTGATTTTGTCCTTTACATGAACAATACTTCCATCCGGCCCATAAGTGGTCTTCGTATATTGAATCGTATTTCCTGCTGCATCTATTTGTTTTTCGTAGACTGCTGACGACCGAGGAACGCGTCCGAGTGAAGTAGCCTGAGCGGCAATACCTCCATTCGGAAGCCCTATCGTAGTCACGTTATCTTTAGCGTTAGCAGGTAACTTCTTTTCAAATCGAGTGATATTTTTCTGTTGCTCCGTTGTTATTCCTACGCCGGCAAAAGGACTCCCTCCATTTGTAATCCCACCATTAAGCCGCCCACCACCCCTCGCACTCACCGGCATCCCACCCGGCGTCGTCCCCGACGGATTCAATACCATCCCGCCAAGAATGGCTGCATCCTCATCCGACATACCTGCTGCGGTTCCCTGTAGCGTACAGGCTGCCACCGCGTTTTGCACGTCGAGCGCACGGCGCAGATACGAATATGCTGCGTCGACATCACCACCGACACGCGCCTGCGTCGAGAGTTCGCGCAGCGCCGCCGAACTTTGCGCCGGGGTGCAGCTGGCAGGGCACTGCGCTGCCAGGCCGAGCAGGTCGATGGCGCCCAACGGATTGCCGTTGACGTAGCCGTACGTGTTGAAGCCGCCGTCCAGCCCGATCGGGTCGGATTGCAGATAGCGTCCGGTGGCCGGATCGTAGTCCCTGAAAATATTGTAGTGGCGGCCGGTTTCGGCATCGGCGTAATGGCCCGGCAAGCGCAGATTCAGCGTGATTTTTTGCGTGGTGATGGTGGCTTGTCCGAAGGCGCTGTAGCGGGCT
>JBLHLW010000044.1:0-33787 GCA_047621345.1 Minisyncoccia bacterium
ACAGCGATGCCGGGCAGCCCGACACCGATCCCTCGCCGGATGCTCCAGAGCGACAAGATGCCCCGGCGCGGCAACAGGTCGTTGCTGCAGCACCGACAGCACCGATGCGTCCGGTACGGGTCGAAGCGGCAACCGCGCGCGTGGTTGCAGGTCGCCGCAGCGAGGCAGACAATGCGCCGCGCGGCAGGGTCGTGCGTGCGGTGCCGCATCACCAACCAGACAGCCTCGCCGTTGGCGCGACATTGCGCAGTGCGGCTTTGCGCGACCCGCTGGAATTCCAAGTGACCCGCGACGATCTGCATCAGCAGGTTCGCGTAGGAAAAACCGCCAACCTGATTGTGCTGGTGGTCGATGCATCGGGCTCGATGGCGGCGCAGCAGCGGATGGAAGCGGTCAAGGGCACGGTCGTGTCCTTGTTGACCGATGCCTACCAGCGGCGCGATGAAGTGGCCGTCATCAGTTTTCGTGGCGATGCGGCCAACATGTTGCTGGCGCCGACGCGCAGCATCGATCTGGCCGAACAGAGTCTGCGTGACTTGCCCACCGGCGGCCGGACGCCGTTGCCGCATGCGCTGCAACTCGTGCTCGAGACCCTCGATCACTATCACGGTGACGCAGCACCCTTGCTGGTGCTGCTGACCGACGGCAAGGCTAACGTCGGACTCGATGCGGGCGATCCGTGGCAAGCGTCGCTCGGCATAGCCGGCATGCTCGCTGCACGGGGTATTGCGGCGCTGGTGGTCGATACCGAATCCGGTTATCTGCGACTCGGTCGCGCGGCGCTGCTGGCGGAGGCATTGGGCGCAGAGTGTCTGACGATGGAGCAGTTGTCGGCCGAGCAGTTGACGCTGACGATACGTAGTCGGTTGTCCGCATGAAGGCCCTAGAAATACTGGTTACGCAGCTGCGCTCGTGCACGTTAAATTTAAAGGAATTCCCATGATTATCTGCATCGGTGCCGGCCCCGGCGATATCGGTTACCTGACCCAGCGTGGTGCTGCATTGATACGTGACGCCGAAGTCGTCGCCGGGTTCGATGCGGTGATTCGCGTCGTGCAAGAGATTATTCCCGCCAGCGCTGACGTCATCAAAATGAATTACCGGGATCAAGTGGCACAGCTCGAGCTGGTGGCGGCGGCACATCATGCTGGCAAGCGGTGCGTGGTGGTCTTCATGGGCGATATTCACTTCAGTGGTTTTCAGTATCTGGAGCGGGTCGAGCGCGCCTGCGGCCATCCGGTCGATACCTTGCCGGGGATATCGTCGGCGCAGATACTGGCGTCACGCACCAAGGTCTGTTTCGACGAAACGACATTCATCACCTTTCACCGACGCGGCGATCTTGATCCGTTCAAACGGCATCTGGTGCATGTGCTGGAAGACTTGCGCAATGCGATCGTGATTCCGTGTCCGTGGGACGCCGCGCGCTCCTTCATGCCGCGTCACATCGCCGCGTATCTGCTGACGCAGGGCATTTCGGGTGAGCATCCGACAGAAGTCTGGGAAAACCTGACAGGCAGCGAAGCCGAATGGCGCGGCTCGCTGGCAGAATGTGTCGATCGTGAATTTACCGACATGAGCATCATGCTGATCCGCACTCGCACGCCGATGGCCAGTCAGATCGAAGCGGCGGGGGCAGCATGACGCCGCCTGTGGTGCCCGCCGAATTTGGCATCGTCATCGCCGGTCACGGTAGCCGCGACCCCGATGCGGTGCGTGAATTTGAAGACCTGATCGATATCGTCCGGCAGAGTGCGCCGCAGCACGCGGTCAGTCACGGCTATCTGGAATTTTCCAGTCCCACCATCGCCGAAGCCGTCAACACGGTGCTTGCCACCGGTGTGCGTACTGTGGCGGTGGTGCCGGGCATCTTGCTGGCGGCCGGTCATGCAAAGAACGACATGCCGAGCGAATTACTGGCGCTGGCACGCGAGCATCCGACGGTTGATTTTCACTTCGGCGGGACACTGAATTTGCATCCGCGCCTGCTGCAACTGGCGCAAGAACGCATCATCGCTGCCGAAGCCACATCGCCTCACACAGTGCGTCGTGACGACACCTGTCTGGTACTGGTCGGTCGTGGCACCAGCGACCCCGACGCCAATGGCGAAGTCGCCAAACTGGCGCGTATGCTCGAAGAAGGCATGGGATTTGGCGGCGTCTATTTATGCTATTCCGGCACGGCTAAACCGCTGGTGGCGGATGGTTTGCGCTCTGCCGCACGGATGGGGTTTTCCCGTCTTGTGGTTCTGCCTTTTTTCCTGTTCGACGGTGTTCTGGTCAAACGGATTTATGCCGCGGCAACGGCATTACAGGAGCGCGAGCCAACGCTGGAAGTACTGCAGGCCGGCTATCTCGGCGCCCATGAGCACGTGGCGGCAGTGCTGGTCGAGCGTGCGCGCGAGGCGATCGCCGGCCGCGCCCAAATGAACTGTTCGCTGTGCAAATATCGGGTGCAAATTGTCGGCTTTGAAGAACAGGTCGGCACACCGCAGCGGGCCCATCATTTGCAGGTGCGCGACTTGCTGAAAATCGAGGAGGCGCGCGCCGCCTTGCCCGACGCGCTGCAGGTCGATACAACGCCTGCCATGGCGCCTTATGTGCCGCATCCGATCGAAGCGGAGAGTTTCGAGATCATCGCAGCGGGTCGCGACTGGACCACTTTTCCGGCTGCCCATCTGACGGTGCTGCAGCGTCTGGTGCATACCAGTGGCGACTTTGCTGCGGTCGATGATCTGTATTTTTCTGCCGGCGCGGTGGAAACCGGTATCCGCGCGCTGTTGCGCTGCAAGCGCATCGTCACCGACGTGACGATGGTGCAAACCGGCTTGAAGCGTGCCTTGCTGGAACAGCTGGGGATTGATACCTGGTGTGGGGTGCATGACCGCGAAACGCATCTGCTGGCGGCGAGTGAAAACATCACGCGCTCGGCCGCCGGTATCCGCCGCGCCTGGCAAAAATTTGGTAACGATATCGTGCTCGCCATTGGCGATGCACCGACCGCAATCGCCGAAACGACCCGCCTGATCCGTGACCATGGCTGGCGGCCGCAATTAGTGATCGGCCTGCCGGTTGGGTTTGTCGGCACCCGTGAAAGCAAGGAAGCACTGCGTCGCTGTCTGCAAGTGCCACGCATCACCAATACCGGCACCCGCGGCGGTTCGCCCTGGGCGGCGAGTGTGGTCAATGCGCTGATGATTGACGGGGTCAATCAGCTTGCCGGGTATGCACGAGCTTGAACGCGCCGAATTTGATCTGCAGGTGCTGGCCCTCAATGGCTTGCGGCGTGGACGTACGACCGGCAGTTGCGCCACTGCTGCGGTCAAGGCGGCACTGACATGGATGCTGTGCAGTGGGCGGGAGCAGCAGGTGGACGTGACACTGCCGGACGGGCGGCACTATCTGCGCGTACCGATTGCCAGCCTGACTGATCTCGATGCGGCAACCGTGCGCGCAGAGGTACTCAAAGACGGTGGTGACGATCCCGACAACACCCACGGCGCGACGATTTTTGCTGAAGTGCGGCGTAATGATTTAGGAACGGTCCGTTTTTTTGCCGGGCCGGGTGTCGGTACCGCCACCTTGCCGGGATTGCGAGTCGCAGTCGGCGAGCCAGCCATCAATCCGGTGCCTCGCAAGATGATGCAGCAAGCCGTCGTTGAGGTATTGCAGGACGCCGGATTGCCGACCGGGACAGGATTTGATCTGACGATAGGCTGCGAAAACGGCGAGCAGATCGCCCGTAAAACATTTAATCCGCGGCTCGGCATTCTTGGCGGGATTTCGATACTCGGGACCTCGGGCATTGTCGAGCCGATGTCGATGGCGTCGTGGGTGGCCTCGATCGAAGTCTATGTGCGTGTGGCACTGGCGGGGGATGTGCCGAGCGTGGCTTACTTGCCCGGCAAGATCGGGCGTGATTTTGCTCAGCAGGTGCTGGCGCTGCCCGACAAACGGACGGTGCAGATTGCGAATTTTTTAGGCGATGCACTGGACTTCACGCAGGTCGCGCTGGACGAACAGCAGCGCCAGCTCGATACGCTGTGGCTGGCCGGCCATCCAGGAAAACTGGCCAAGGTACTCGACGGTGTATGGGATACCCATTCGAGCAAAAGCAATATGGCGATGGGCTCTGTGGCGCGCGTCGCGGCAGAGCGCGGCTTGTCAGTACAGATTGTCAAAGAAATGGAACAGGCAAATACAGTGGAAGCAGTCATTGAACAAATGCGACATCAGCCTGGCGCGCAAGCGTTCTGGATGGATATCGAAGCGCGCATCGGCGCCCACGTACAGGTACGCGTGCCAGCGGTGAAGAAAGTCGAAATCCGGTTATTCGATTTGGCTGGCACCGCACTGGGAGCCGCAGCATGAGCGCCATCGCACTCGGACATTTCTGGGGCATCGGGGTCGGCCCCGGCCCGGCCGGTTATCTGCCGCTGGCAGCCTTGTCGGCACTGCAGCAGGCCGACCTGATTTTTGCGCCGCGCGCACGCAGTGCGGATGCCTCGGTGGCACTGCAATGTCTGCACGGGATCGATATCGATGCATCGCGCTTGCGCGAAATCGAATTCAATATGGACCCGGACCGCTCGGTACTGCAGTCGCATTACGCGACGCTGGCCGAGACCATCGCCGGTGAATTGCGGGCCGGTCGCAGTGTCGCGTACCTGACGATAGGCGACAGCCTTACCTACTCGACCTACGGCTACATTCTGGCGGCACTGTGCGAGTTGCTGCCGACGCTGCCGCACCGGACCTTTCCGGGGATTACCAGTTACGCGGCCGCTGCCGCCGCGCTTGGCTGGCCACTGGGAGAAGGCAAGGAGCGCACGCTGATCTTGCCCTGCCCGGAGTCGCCGGCCGAATTGCAGCAGGAAATCGCCACCCACGACATCGTCGTGCTGATGAAAATCGGTCATCGCTTGCCGTGGGTTTTGCAGTTGTTGCGCGAGCTCGGTATCGCTGAATACTGCGGCTTTGCACGCCGTATCGGCTTGCCCGGCGAGCTGCTCAGTACCGATGTGGGTGCGCTATCGGCCGATGCGTCGATCGGGTATCTGGCGACGATGCTGATTCGAAAAACTCCCAGAGAAAGACGACATATTCCATGAAAGTGTATTTCATCGGCGCCGGCCCCGGCGCACCCGACCTGATCACGCTGCGCGGTGCCACCATTCTTGGACGGGTTTCCACGGTCCTGTATGCCGGCTCGCTGGTACCCACCGCCATCCTGGTGCATTGCAAGCCGGGAGCTGATCTGATCGATACCGCCAGCCTTGATCTCGAACAGCAGGAAGCCTGCTACCGCGCTGCGCAAGCGGGGGACTACGACGTCGCCCGACTGCACTCGGGCGACCCTGCGATTTACGGCGCAACCGCAGAACAGATGCGCCGCCTTGACGCCTTGGGCATCGACTATGAAGTCGTGCCGGGCGTGTCGTCATTCAGTGCGGCAGCGGCTGTCGTGAAGTCGGAGCTGACCAAGCCGGAAGTATCACAAACCATTATCTTGACCCGCGTGTCGGGCCGGGCGTCGGCCGTACCGGCACTCGAAGCGATCGACAAACTGGCCGAACACCAGGCCACGATGTGCATTTTTCTGTCCGGTCCGCATTTGAAAAAAATCGTCACCGATCTGCGTCTGCATTATCCCGACGACACGCCGGTGACGCTGGTCTATCGCGCCACCTGGCCAGAAGAGAAAATTTATCAGGGCACGCTCGCCACGATTCTGAAGGACACCAAACGGGGTGAATGGAACCTGACGACGATGATGCTGGTCGGCGAGGCGACCGGTCACGGCGCGCAAGTGGAGTCGCGCTTGTATTCGAAAGATTACAAGCACCTGTTCCGTGCCAAAAAAACACCGCGGGCAAAAGCCGTCCCGGTCGCGAAAAAAGAAAAGGTCGACGCGTGACGGTTTGCACTGGCACCGGCATCTGGCTGGTCAGAGCGCAAGCGGAGAAGCTAGGCGCTGCGCTGCAAACGGCGCTGGATGCAGTTATCTATCGCCCTTGGCAGGATGCGGCACAAGCGCAGCAACGTCAATTTGCCGACGCCTATCGCCAGCAGGCGCAGTGGATCATCGTTGGTGCGACCGGGATTGCCGTGCGCTTTCTGGATGGCCTGATCGCCGACAAGCACACTGATCCGGCAGTGGTGGTGCTGGACGAGGCAGGGCGTTTTGCGATCTCGCTGCTGGCAGGTCATGAGGGTGGCGCCAATACGCTGGCCTATCAGGTCGCCGCGCTGATCGGTGCGGTGCCGGTCATCACGACGGCCACCGAAACGGTCAAACCGCTGGTCATTGGCATCGGTTGCCGCAAGGACGTCGCCCATGAGCGCATCAGTGCTGCCGTGATGCAGGCGCTGGGGTCGCGCTCGCTCGATCAGGTGCGCGAAATGGCGACCATCGATCTGAAGCAACACGAGCCGGGCCTGCTGGCATTTTGTGCCGCCCATGATTTGCCGTTGCGTGTGATTGCCCGCGAAACGGTGGCGGCACGCGGCTGGGTCACTGCGCCATCGGCCTGGGTCAGTCAGCAAATTGGGGTCGATGGCGTGTGTGAACCGTGTGCGCTGATTGCCAGCCCGCGCGGAAAATTAATTGTGCCGAAAACCACCCTTGATGGCGTGGCAGTGGCGATTGTTGAAGATAGCTGGAGTGCAGCATGAGTGGTGTATTGAATCTGGTATCGGTCGGGCCGGGCTTTGCCGACCTCATTGTCCCGCGTGCGGAAGCCGCGCTGCGCGACAGCGATGTAATCGTCGCGTACGAATTGTATTTACGCTGGATCATGCCGTGGATCGAAGGCAAGGAGATCCACATCCCGCCGCTGACGCAAGAGCGTGAACGCGCCTTGCTGGCGATCGACAAGGCACGCAACGGCGCCAAGGTGGCGCTGGTGTCGAGCGGCGATATCGGCATCTATGCGATGGCCGCGCTGGCCTACGAAGAAATGCGCGAGGACGATACCTATACCGTCAATCTGGTTCCCGGCATCACCTCGGCCAATGCCTGTGCCTCGCTGCTGGGCTCACCGTTGTCGCATGATTTCGCGACGCTGAGCTTGTCCGATTTGCTGTGTCCGTGGGAATGGATCGAACACCGCGCCCGGCATATCGCCGAGGCTGATCTGGCCTGTGTGCTGTACAACGTGCAAAGTGCCGGCAGGCAGGAAGGCGTCTACCGGATTTTGTCGCGCATGCTGGAATTCAAGGCGCCGGGCACCTTGTGCGGTATCGTCAAAAATGCCTACCGGCCGGGACAGGAAGTGTCGATTCATCGGCTCGACGAATTACCCGCGTTGAAGTTCGACATGCTGACCACGGTCGTCATCGGCAACCGCTTCACCCGTCGCAAGCGCGGGCAGATATTTACGCCGCGCGGCTACAACGATTGGAGCGCGCCGCAAGAGGCAGGCGCAGTCAGTGCACCCGTTGCCACCACCGCGACGTCGCCCACTGCCGAAACGGCATTGCCCGCCAATGCACTCTGGGTTTTCGCTGGCACCAGCGACGGCAATGCGCTGGCGCGCGAGCTGGCGGCGCGGCAGAGTCGCCCGGTCGTGGTGTCGACCGCTACCGAATTCGGCGGTCAGATCGCCATGCAGGATTGCCCCGGCGTGACGGTCTGGGCAGGCCGACAGGGTGTCGAAGCGCGCCGTCAGGCACTGGTGATCCATCAGGCCGCAGCACTGATTGATGCGACCCATCCGTATGCGACGCTGATGTCGCAGCAATTGATCGGTCTGTCCGAGGAGCTGGCGTTACCGTATCTGCGGTATGAGCGTGCCAGCGCAATCGGCAGCGAACCGCATCAGTTGTGCGCGACGGTAGAAAAGGCCGCCGCCACGGCGATTGCACAAGGCAAGCGGATTTTTCTGGCAACCGGCTCGAAAGACCTGGCGACATTTTTGCAGACCCCCGGCGCGCAGCACTGCACGTGGTTTGTGCGGGTGACAGCCGACCCGGATTTCATGCAGCGCGTGCTAGAGCTCGGTATTCCACGCAGTCAGGTGTGTGCGATGCAGGGACCGTTTTCGCAAGCGTTCAATACCGCGCTGTGGCAGGATTGGCAAATCGATTGTGTCGTTACCAAAGACTCCGGTGAAGCGGGCGGCTATCTGGCCAAGGCCGCTGCGGCCGCCGCGCTCGGTATTCCACTGCTGGTCGTTGCGCGGCCGCAGATCGATTATCCGGTGCTGGTCGGTGGTGTCGACGACATCGTCCGTCAGCTTGAAGAACGGCGTCACGCATGAGCGCGCCCATCCCGGTCACCATCGTCACCGGCTTTCTTGGATCGGGTAAAACCACCTTGCTGCGCAGCCTGATCGCGCGCCGGCAAACCCGCCGTCTGGCTTTGCTGATCAATGAATTCGGCGAGATCTCGATCGATGGCGCGCTGATCCGCGAAGCAGCGGGCGGCAACGCGCACATCCAGCTCCATGATTTTCCGTACGGCTTGATTGCGTATGGTGACGACGCGCACTTTGTACCCACGATGCAGGCGATTGCCGCGCGTCGGGCCACCGTCGATCATGTATTGATTGAAACCTCCGGCCTTGCGCTGCCCACTGCCGTGATGGAGATTTTGCAGGGTGCCGAACTCGCGGCTGATTTTATTCTCGATGCAACACTCACCGTGGTCGATACGCCGCTGATGCTGGCGCGGCAATTTGATGACCACGCACCGGCAACGCTAGCCGATGCCGCTACCGCCACGCTGTTTTCGCAGCAGCTTGAATTCGCCGATGTGGTGGTGTTGAACAAGATCGATCAGCTTGATGAAGAACAGTTACTGCAAGCAGAAGAACAGGTCCGTCGGCGCGCGCCGAATGTGCGTTTTCTGGAGCTGGCCCATGATGCCCAACTCGACATGCGCGTGGCACTCGGCTTGCGTCTGCATCAGCCGACACTGACCACGCACGATCACCGCTACACGCCGTTGCCGACGATGCCCGGTCCCGGCAGTGCAGTCTTGCTCAATCAGGACAGGTTGAACGGTCATGCCCATTCCGGCATGGCAGCGCACAGTCATGGCCTGGCGACCCACAAGCATTTTCATGAACAGGATCCGGGCTGGTTGTCGTTTGTACTGCGCAGTACGGCGCGCCAATCCAGCATGACGCTGCACGATGCACTGGTCGAAATTGCGACGGTCGAGCCGGTATTGCGCAGCAAAGGTTTTGTACAACTTGATTCTGACCAAGCGCCACAACTGGTGCAGGGCGTGCGTACCCGCGTGTCCATCACACCCGAGTCAGCGCGCAAAGCGTCCGACAAGTCCGAACTGGTGTTTATTGGTTTTCACTTGAGCCGCATCCGCGTGGCCGAACAACTGTCGGCATTGACCGGCACCTCCTGGAGATAAATGATGAAAACAGATCCCGAATCACACAAGCGCATGTCGCAACGGCACAAAGAAGGCTTTGAAAAAAAGCTGGCCGCGGCGCAAAAAGAAAAAGGCCTGTTGATGGTCTATACCGGTACCGGCAAAGGCAAATCGACCGCCGCTTTCGGTATGGGCATGCGCATCCTCGGACACGAGATGAAACTCGGCGTGGTGCAATTTATCAAGGGTGCGCTGCATAGTGCCGAACGCCAGATCCTGGGCGTGCATCCGCTGTGTGATTTTCATGTGGTCGGGGCCGGCTATACCTGGGACACGCAGGACCGTGCAGCCGACATGGCCACCTCGGCCAAGGGCTGGGCCGAAGCGGTGCGGATGATCAATGATCCGAGCTACGACATGGTGATTCTGGATGAACTCAATATCGTTCTCAAATATCAGTATCTGGATCTGGACGAAGTTCTCGACGTGTTTGCCAAGCGCCGCGACATGCTGCACATCGTCGTCACCGGTCGCCACGCACCGGAGGCACTGGTCGCGCTGGCGGATCTGGTCAGCGAAATTCGCCCGATCAAGCATCCGTATCAGGAGCAGGGTATCAAGGCGCAAAAAGGCGTGGAGTTCTGAATGGTGCGACATTGTCCTGCGCTGTTGATCAGCGCACCCGCTTCCAACCAAGGCAAGACCACGGTCACGGCCGCACTGGCGCGTCATCATCGCAGCTTGGGTCGCAAGGTGGTGGTGTTCAAGACCGGGCCGGATTTTTTAGATCCGATGATTTTGCAGCGCGCCAGTGGCAATGTGGTGCATCAGCTCGATCTGTGGCTGGCCGGTGAAGCGGCGTGTCGTCAACTGCTGTACGACGCCGCAGGCGAGGCAGACCTGATCCTGATCGAAGGCGTGATGGGCTTGTTCGACGGCACGCCATGCAGCGCTGATGTCGCAGAACGCTTCAGCATTCCTGTACTGGCGGTGATCGACGCGACCGGGCTGGCGCAAACCATCGGTGCGATTGCGGCCGGTCTGGCGGGCTATCGTCCGGCCGTGACGCTGGCGGGTGTGCTCGCCAATGCAGTCGCCAGCGACCGCCATGAAGAAATGCTCCTGCAGGGCATGCCCGCCTCCATCCGTTACCTTGGCGGTGTGCGCCGCAATGCGCTGTTTGCGCTGCCACGTCAGCATCTGGGCTTGTTACCTGCCGCTGCGGTGAGCGATCTCGATGCACGACTTGATGCACTTGCTGCCTGTATTGCGCCGCTTGCGGTTGCCGCATTGCCTGCCGATGTCGCATTCACCCACGCAGAATGCGCGCTGCCAGCACCTCTATTGCAGGGGCTGCGTATCGGTGTCGCCCGTGATGCGGCGTTTTCTTTTTTGTATCCGGCCAATCTGGCGTTGCTGGAAGCGATGGGTGCGACGCTGCATTTTTTCTCGCCGCTGGTTGATACGGCCTTGCCAGAGGTCGACAGTATTTATTTGCCCGGTGGATTTCCGGAGCTGCATCTGGCTGCGCTGCAAAATAATCAGGCGATGCATGCCGCATTGCGTGCCCATGTCGCTGCCGACAAACCGCTTTTTGCCGAATGTGGCGGCCTGCTGTATTTGCTGGAATCGCTGACCGACAAAGCCGGTCCGCAGGCGGCGATGGCCGCACTGTTGCCGGGGTCGGCGCACATGCAGGGCAAGCTGCAGGGCCTTGGCTATCAAAGCGCACCGATGCCCGGTGGTGTGTTGCGCGCCCATACTTTTCACTACTCGCAGATCAGCATGCGGCTCGCACCGGCAGCGTTGGGTGAACGGCTTTTCAATACTTCGGCAGGCGAAGCAATCTATCAGGTGGGACGATTGACGGCGACGTATCTGCATTGTTATTTCCCCTCCAATCCGGTGGCCGCAGCCCGGCTATTTTTGTTATGAACCGCTTTTCTAACGATGACATCGCGGCCGTCTATCGGGTGATTGCCGAGCGGCGCGATGTGCGGCATTTTTTGTCGGACCCGATTGATCCGGACTTGATGGTGCGGGTACTGCAGGCAGCGCATCTGGCACCGAGTGTCGGTTTCATGCAGCCGTGGCGGTTCATCCGGATTGTCGATCCGGCGCGACGGCAAGCGGTGTACGAACTGGTTGAACAGGAACGCATGGCCACTGCGCATGCCCTCGCGCAGCGCGAAGATGAATTCATGCGTCTGAAAGTGGAAGGCATTCGCGAGTGCGGCGAAGTGCTGGTGGTGGCCTTGATGGATCGTTGCGAGGAGCATGTCTTTGGTCGCCGTACGTTGCCCGAAATGGATCTGGCATCGGTGTCCTGCGCGATCCAGAATATGTGGCTCGCAGCGCGTGCAGAAGGCATCGGCATGGGCTGGGTTTCGATGTTCGAGCCGGAACAATTAAAGCAGCTGTTGCAGATGCCCGCCGGTGCCAAGCCAATTGCGATTCTTTGCCTCGGTCACGTTGCTGCTTTTTATGCCAAGCCGATGCTGGAACAGCAGGGTTGGGCCGCCAGACAGTCCTTGTCCGACCTGCTGTTTGTCGATCGCTGGGGCGCGATGGCACCCCCTGCGGTGCCGGAATGACGGCGGTTACCAAGGGCGCTAGCGCAGGTTCGTCGGCACGCAAACGAGCACGCGTTGCGGTCGGCCTGCTCGTCATCGCAGCTCTGGTTGCGCTGCTGGTCGCGGGGATGACCGGTTCGGTATCGCTGTCCTTGTCGGAGATACAGGCCGCCGCCAGCACCCTGTTCGCGGGTAGCGATGCGTCACTGGCGTCGACCGTACTCGGATTGCGCCTCGCGCGCGCCGCTTCGGCATTCGTCACTGGCGCGATGCTCGCCCTGGCCGGAGTAATGATGCAGGCATTGCTGCGTAATCCACTGGCTGATCCGTATGTGCTGGGCGTCTCTGGCGGGGCGGCGGTCGGGGCGCTGGCTGCCATGCTTTTTTTTAGCGCGGCGTGGGTGATTGATGCCGCCGCTTTTGCCGGTGCGCTGATGGTGGCGCTGTTGCTGTTTGCGCTGGTGCACCGCGATCTGCGTGGTGGCGCGGGCCGGGGCGACCGTTCGCTGTTGCTGCTGAGCGGCGTGGTAGTCGCATCGGGCTGCGGTGCACTGGTCACCTTGATGCTGTCGATTGCGCCCGATAGCCGTTTGCGCGGCATGGTGTTCTGGCTCATCGGTGACGTGTCGGGGTCAACCTTGCGCGGTTTGCCGTGGCTGATCCTTACTGGGGCATTGCTGTTATCGCTGCGCTTTGCGCGGGCCATCAACATCATGGCATTGCATGCGGAGTCGGCAATGACGCTGGGCGTGCCGGTTGCAGGCTTGCGCCGGGGATTGTTTTTTTGTGCGGCGTTGCTGACCGCTGCTGCGGTGAGCAACGCGGGCAGTATCGGGTTTGTCGGCCTGATCGTGCCGCATGCCTGTCGCTTTGCGCTCGGTCCCGATCATCGGCTGCTACTGCCCGCGTCGGTACTGGTCGGCGGGACATTTTTGCTGCTGGCCGATACCCTCGCGCGCACCGTGGTCGCGCCGCAGCAACTGCCGGTGGGCGTGATTACTGCGCTGATTGGCGTGCCGCTCTTTTTGCTGCAACTGCATCATCTGCGGAGAAGCACCGGATGATGCAGACGAGGGATCTTAGCCTGCAGGTGGCGGGTCGCGTGCTGATCGACGCGCTGGACTTGCAGATCGTAGCCGGCCAATGCTGGTGCGTCATCGGTCGTAACGGCGCGGGCAAGAGCACGCTGCTTGCTGCGCTGGCGGGCTTGCGCACACCGGATCGCGGTGTGGTGCAGGTAGCAGGGCGCGCGCTGGCCGACTGGCCGTTGCAGGCGCTGGCGCGTGAGCGTGCTTATCTGCCGCAGGGTCACAATGATGCGTTCAGTTATTCGGTGATCGATACCGTGCTGTCTGCGCGACATCCACATCACGGCGCGCGCTACTGGGAGTCTGACGATGACCACCAGATTGCACACGCAGCATTGACGACAATGGATGTGGCCGACCTTGCACAGCGCGATGTGCGTTCGCTGTCGGGTGGCGAACGCCAACGGGTAGCGATTGCTGCGGTGCTGGCGCAAGACACCCCGCTGCTGTTGCTCGATGAACCCGCCAATGCCCTCGATCTGGCGCATCAGGTCAGCGTCATGCATTTGTTGACATCACAGACGCGGGAGGCGGGCAAGGCGATCGTGATGGTCAGCCATGATTTAAATCAGGTGCAGTCGGTGGCAAGTCACGTGTTGCTACTGATGGGTAATGGCCAATGGCAGACCGGTACGGTGGCGCAGATGATGACCAGCACACTGCTCGGCGATTGCCTTGGTCACCCGATTGATATCGTGCGTCACGGCACCCGACTACTTTTTCTTCCGGCAGAACTTAGCAATGAATAATCAACTCTCAGGGCGCAGATGCGGTACGCGGGTAACTTCATGACTCGCACGCTGATACTGGGCGGCGCACGCTCCGGCAAAAGCGCGTATGCCGAAAGGCTGGCCGCTACCAGCGGCAAAGAAGTCATTTATATCGCCACGGCACAAGCACACGACGACGAGATGGCCGCACGCATCGATGTGCATCGCCAGCAGCGTCCGGCCGGCTGGACCACGATCGAAGAACCGCTGGCGCTTGGCGCAGCGATGCGCGCGCACAGCACGCCCGATAACCTGTTGCTGATCGATTGCCTGACCGTCTGGCTATCGAATCTGCTGTTTGCCGACGGGCTGGATTTTCCCGAGGTCGGTCGGATTACGGCACCGCCCACGTTCGTGGCGCAGCGCAATCTATTTTTGCAGGCGCTGGAACAGGCCCCTGGCGACATCGTGCTGGTATCAAATGAAGTCGGCATGGGCATCATCCCGCAGGGGGCGATCACGCGCTGGTATGTCGATGAAGCAGGGCGCTTGAATCAGGTTGTCGCCGCGGTGTGCGAGCGGGCGGTGTGGGTGGCTGCGGGCTTGCCGTTGATGTTGAAGGGCGCTCCATGCTGATGGAGTTGGGCATGCCGGTAATCGCCTTACTGGTCGTCGCAGGTGTGCTGCTCGATCTGGTGTTGGGCGAAGCGCGACGCTGGCATCCGCTGGTGGGTTTCGGCAATCTGGCAAGCGCTCTGGAGCGTTGGCTGAACAAGCCCGACCGGTCCATTCTGTGCGGCGCACTAGCCTGGCTGCTCGCGGTACTGCCACCGGTGATTGCGGTCATCTGGCTGATGCACATCGCCGCGTCGTATAGCTTCTGGATGGTCGCATTGCTGCATGTACTACTGCTGTATTTCAGCATCGGACTGCGCAGTTTGCGCGACCACTTGCTGCCGATTGCGACCGCGTTGGCAGCGCAGGATTTGCCGCTGGCCCGTGCGTTGACGGCGCGTATTGTCAGCCGTGATACGGCCGACGCCAGCGCCAGCGATCTGGCCAAGGCCGGGGTCGAATCGCTGCTCGAAAATGGTAACGACGCGGTCTTCGGTACCTTGTTCTGGTTTGTCATCGCCGGTGGTCCGGGTGCCTTGCTGTTTCGCCTCGCAAATACTCTCGATGCGATGTGGGGCTATCGCACGCCGCGCTATCTGCGCTTTGGCCGGGTCGCGGCGCGTATTGATGATGGCTTGAACTGGTTACCGGCGCGGTTGACGGCGCTGTCGTATGCGCTGCTCGGCAACACCGCCAATGCGCTGTGGTGCTGGCGCACACAGGCACCCGCGTGGTCGAGTCCGAATGCCGGACCGGTGATGTCTGCCGGCGCCGGTGCGCTTGGTCTGGCGCTCGGCGGTGCCGCGCGTTATGACGGGGTGATCGAATCCCGGCCTGCACTGGGCAGGGGAGAACCGGCTGCCGGGCGCGATATTGCCCGTGCCTGGCATCTGGTGCTCGGTACCTGCGCACTGTGGAACTGTGTGATCGGGCTTATAGGGTTCTTACTTTGGTTGAAGGGATAAACATGCTCGAACATGGTGGCAACCTGCGGGCGGCGATGGCGCAATTTGCGCGTCCGCAATCGGAGTGGATCGATTTGTCGACCGGTATCAATCCGCTGATGTACCCGGCGCCGGTCGTGTCTGCCGACGTCTGGCAGCGCTTGCCGGAACCGTCGCCTGCATTGATCGCTGCAGCGTGCAGCTACTACGGTGCGCCCGCTTTGTTACCGGTGGCCGGCACGCAAGCGGCGATTCAGGCGTTGCCACAGTTGCGCGCGCGCTCGCGCGTGGCGGTCGTCTCTCCCACTTATGCCGAACATGCGCATCAGTGGCGACGTGCGTTGCACGATGTGCGAGAAGTTACTCACGCCGAGCTCGATGTCGACGTTGATGCCGTGATCAATGTCTGCGACGTGCTGGTGCTGTGCAATCCGAATAACCCGACCGGCGCACGCATTGCGCCGGAATGCCTGCTCGACTGGGCTGGGCGGCTTGCCGCACGCGGTGGCTGGCTGATTGTGGACGAGGCGTTTGGCGATACGGACCCTGCGTTGAGCGTGGCGCAATTTAGTGACCGCGCCGGCTTGATCGTACTGCGCTCGGTAGGAAAATTTTTTGGTCTGGCCGGGTTGCGACTGGGTTTCGTTGCCGCAGAGCGCAGCATGTTGAAGGCACTTGAAGACGAAATCGGACCGTGGTCTGTCAGTGGTCCGGCGCAGCAAATTGGCTGCGCGGCGCTGGCCGATATCGCCTGGCAAACTGCGATGCATACACAATTATCGGAGGCCGGTCTGCGCTTGCAGCAACTGCTTGCCGATCACGCCATCGCATCAAGCGGCACGGCGTTATTTCAATGGTGGCCTGAACCCAACGCAGTGGCTTTCCGCCAGCATTTTGCCGAAGCAGGTATCTGGGTTCGGCTATTTACTGCCGGTGCCGGTGGAATACGACTCGGCTTGCCGCCCGATGAGGCGGGATGGCAGCGTTTGAGTGACGGATTGGCAGGATGGATTTCACGACAGGGCAAACAATGAAAATCGGATGGATATGGGTGGGCTGGTTTGTGATGCAGACAGCGGCGGCTGCAGCGGCAACCATAACGGTACGTGATGACGCCGGACATCTAATTTCACTGGCGCAACCGGCGCAGCGCGTGGTATCGCTTGCCCCGCACGCGACCGAATTATTGTTTGCCGCCGGTGCTGCAGAGCGGGTGGTTGGCGTGCTGTCGCACAGTGATTTTCCGGCAGAGGCCAAGCGCCTTCCCGTGGTGGGCGATAGCCGCCAGATCGACATGGAACGGCTGCTGGCCTTGAAGCCGGACTTGCTCGTGGTGTGGTTGCATGGCAGTTCGGCGCGTCAGCTGGAGCAATTGCAGCAGCTGGGTATTCCACTTTTTTACAGCGAGCCACACAAGCTCGACGAGATTCCCGATGCCGTCGTGCGTCTAGGTCAATTGCTCGGTACCGACGCGGTGGCGGCAAAACGTGCGGCACAATTGCGGCAGACGCTATCAACATTGACGGCACGCTACGCCGGTCGTTCGACCGTGCGCGTGTTTTATCAGGTCTGGAGCAAACCGCTCTACACGTTAAATGGTCGGCATATTGTCAGCGATGCGATCCGCGTATGCGGCGGTGAAAATATTTTCGACCGTCTCGCTACGACCGCCCCCATCGTCAATATCGAAGCCGTGCTGCAAGCGAACCCCGAAGCCATCGTCACCGGATCGAATCTGCAGCAGACCGAGACCGGACTCGCGTTATGGCAGGATTACCCGGCACTGCTGGCCGTCAAAAATAAAAATCTGTTCGCCATCGACGCCGACTTGCTCAACCGAGCCGGCCCGCGTCTGATCGACGGCACTGCCGCCTTGTGCGAAAAACTCGATATCGCGCGCAATCACCGGAGCACCACCCCATGAAGTTTCCGTTTCAAACGCTGATGGTGCAAGGTACGACATCGGACGCCGGCAAGACCACCGTGGTCGCCGCGCTTTGCCGCCTGCTGGCGCGCGAGGGCATCAAGGTCGTGCCTTTCAAGCCGCAGAACATGGCGCTCAACAGTGCGGTCACCGCCGACGGCGGCGAGATCGGGCGTGCCCAGGCGCTACAGGCGCAAGCCGCCGGACTGCTGCCGCATACCGACATGAACCCGGTACTACTGAAGCCGTCGAGCGATACCGGGGCACAGGTCATCATTCATGGCAAGGTGCGGGCCGACATGCATGCGCGCGACTATCACGTCTATAAAACCGTGGCCATGCAAGCGGTGCTGGAATCGTACCGACGACTCTGCGACCAGTACCAGGTCGTTATTGTCGAGGGTGCCGGCAGCCCGGCCGAGGTGAATTTGCGGGAACGCGACATTGCCAATATGGGCTTTGCGGAAGCCGTCGATTGCCCGGTGATTCTGGTGGCGGACATTGATCGCGGCGGCGTCTTTGCGCATCTGATCGGCACACTGGCGTGCTTGTCGGAGAGTGAACGTAACCGCATCGTCGGCTTCGTGATCAACCGTTTTCGCGGTGATGTCGGCCTGCTTGAGCCTGGTCTGGACTGGCTGGAAAAGCAGACTGGCAAGCCGGTGCTGGCGGTGCTGCCGTATCTGCAGGGGTTGTTTCTGGATGCCGAAGACGGCATTCAGTCTGCGCAAGTCGAGGCGGGTAAGTTTCGTGTTCTGGTGCCTGTATTGCCTCGTATTAGCAACCATACTGATTTTGACGCGCTACGCGCCCATCCCGAGGTCGATCTGCAGTTCATACGTGCCGGACAGACGATTCCACCAGCAGATCTGATCATCCTCCCCGGGAGTAAAAATACCCGGTCTGATCTGGCGTGGCTCAAGGCGCAAGGGTGGCCCGCTGCGCTGGTGCGTCATTTGCGCTACGGCGGCAAAGTGCTGGGTATTTGCGGTGGCTTCCAGATGCTGGGCAAGACAATCGCCGATCCCCTCGGAGTGGAAGGAAAGCCCGGGTCAGATGACGGCATGGGTCTGATCGATATCGACACCGAACTGCGCAAAGACAAGCGCGTTGAAACCGTGGCGGGCAGGTGCCAGTTTGCAGATGCACCCGTGAGCGGTTATGAAATCCATATGGGTGTATCAACCGGCAGCGCACTTGCCAACCCGGCTTTTGAGATTGACGGTCAGGCCGAAGGCGCAATATCTGCTGATGATCAAATCATGGGGACGTACTTGCATGGTTTCATGGATACCCCCGCGGCATGCCACGCGATATTGTCGTGGGCGGGATTACATAGCGAAGAGCTGATCGATCTCTGCCAAATAAGGGAGAGCAGCATCGACCGGGTCGCCGATATGGTACGACCGTTGAAACAAAAAATCGAGCAACTAACGTTGCCCTCGGGTTTTGACGTGTAGTGGTCAAGTAAATTCAGACACAGCGATAGGTTTTCGTGCTGTCATGTTTCGCTCGAAGACCTAAGGGTTACCCACATCTCCGCAATACCGTGATGCAATACCAATAAAACACGTTGTAAACACTTTCAAGCAATGTCAATTTTTCGCTATTGTTCACATCAATAATAATTGGTGATGGCAACTGAGGGCGGAGTTGATTGGGCTGACGACGAATTTGGCTGCGCCGAACAGGGTGACGCGCGCTTGACCAAACGCCTAGTCGCACTGGCAGCGCAGATGGGCTGCCGTCCGCATCGAGCTCGCTTTGCAGGTCGAGCGTGAAGCGCATTCTCTGGCCGACAACAGCCGAACCCTCAAGTCCCGTCATATCGAAACTTCATTGCTATCGTGGAAATATGCCGCTCGCCTGTGTAACCCTAAAATTGCCGCTTTTGAACCACGCCTCGATTCGAAACGCGAGTCGCTACACCTAACGTCGGGCTAGCGCGCACAGAATACAACGACGTGTCCACGAAGTGCGATGCTTCGCGGCGTCACAGTTGAGCGCAAGGTTAGGGAGACTTGATGGCGGCGTAGATTAATAAGCCCAAAAATCCTGCAATCACCAGCGCAGCGCCCCACCATGACACCTTCAGACTTCGGTGCTTTAGCCCAAATGCACTGACCTCTGCAAATTGGTCGTTGATTTTTGTTAACTCTATGACCTGTCGAGCTGCCAACGCGCGCGTGCTTTCGATTTCAGCAAGCATGCTCCGCGACCTGCTTACGATTTCTTCGTTCGTAATATTTGACACGGGAATGTTACTGCGGACTTCTGCAAGAGTGCACTCCAACTTGCGCCTCGTGTCGCCGTCAGGAATAGTTTCAATGAGTTTTTCAAGATCGCGGTCAAGCATGTCCTGCAACTTCGAGAATTCATCAGAAGGTCGGTTCATAGGGCGACCAAAGGCTCTCTATCGTAGAGTTATCCGGGCACCTTGCAGATGGCGCGCCGGTTGAACGACCAGTTAGGCCGCATTCTTGCGCTCCTGATGCCAGGCGAAAAGGGTGTAGCAGATCGACATGATGGTGATAAGTTGAGTCCAAACATTCAGTGGCAGGCGAAAAGCGGGTATCGCAACAAGAATTGCTATGAAGCCTACCGCGAGCAAAAAATTGGCCAGGGCGAAGGTCCCCACGAGCGACTTTGCATTGCGCAACGGCTTGCCGGAGCGTGACCTCACAAGGCGTTCGTCTCGTCGGATGCCCAAGCGATAGCTTCTCCACAGGAGCCATAGCGCCACTCCCCAGAGTAAGAGGTAGAGCACCACAGGCATTGCTCGAATGACTGCCGGTGGTGCCTGTAGTATGAAATATGTTCCGGCCAGAACGAATGGGAGAGCAATGAGAGACCAACGGCATTGTTTGCGCGCCCGCTCTTGATCCTCCGCCGGTTGTTGCTTGAATTCCTTCGTAGACTGACCCAGCCTTATGACGAAAAACGTGAATGCATAGACGGCAATCGAGATAAATATGAATGATGAGAGGGTTGGCATGACTGTTCCAATCCGTAAAGTAGCCCCATCTGTCAAGGCAGTTTTCACCTGAGCCTACGCCATGATCTTGAACCCGCATGCAGCGTGCCAGCGCTGCCCTGTCTTATTTAATTTCACCGTCTGACAACATGAAAAGGGTTAGATCGTGCTGTAGCGACCCGAGCCGCCAAGGTAAAACGAGAAAAGCGGAAAGCTGATCACGTCTTCAGTTTATAAGTCGAACGTCACACAAGCCAGGTATTGCCACGTATTTTTTTGTTTATGTAATCGCTAGCGTCTTCTTTGTGGAGAAATTTCCACTGGCCACTTTTCTTGTCGTGTCGATCGCAGCTCCATGTCCGGTCCTTCAGGTCCACCCCGCGCTGTAGTGATTAAGTGACCAGGGCGGCGTGATTAGTCGACGACTCGGTAAAGTTATTCAGCTGGTCGGGCGAGGTCACGGGTTTCAGTGCAAAGCCGGAATGGACGTGGACCGGCCGGCATTTTTCTTGCCGTGGTGCGCCCTCGCGTTGAGCATTTATTGCGAGTAGCGGACGGAATTGTTCCCCCGCGTATTGTTCGACCCCTGCCGGATTTTCACGTCATGTTCGAAATTCAAAAGAAAACTTTCGAGCGACTATAAAAAACAACCAAAAATATATATGTGATCTTCAACATTCGTATTGAAAAGGAAGAAACGCTTCCTTTTTTACTGGTAGCTGTTCGTTCCCGGCTCACTCGTCACCGTATTGAGAAATTGAAGGGAGATAGACATGCTGTCATGGTTCAAGCCACTGAAAAAATATGCAACTTTTACCGGCCGCGCATCCCGCGAGGAGTACTGGAAGTTTTACTTTGTAGTTTCGTTGGTTATGACGGCAATCGTTGCTTTGCCGATGGTTGTGGCGCCATTCGATGCTTATCAGTTGATTATGACGCCATCCGTTGCTTTCCCGTTGGTTAAGTGGATATCCATTGCTTTGAAGCTAGCCGAAGGTTTTCGTCACAGCACGGAAATCAATCAATTTAGCGTAATTCTTACAGCGATATGGTATCTCATCACGGCAATCCCAATGCTTGCGGTTGGTGTACGGCGGTTACATGACAGAGAACTGTCTGGGGGGTGGATATTCATTCAGTTGCTGCCATTGGTTGGTCAACTGGTTCTCTTGATCTTTTTTTGTCTTCCAGGAACAGTTGGCATGAACAATTACGGTGCAGCTCCGCGTTAAAAAATTGCAGATTACTTGCGGCTGACTGGTCGACTAGACAATCAACTCGCTGCGCTGGCGTGACGTAAGCAACGGTGCTGTGCCGGTGTTCGTCGTGGTATCAGCGGATTAACTCGTCGGCCCACTGGCGTGCTGCTGCCAGACTCTCTACGCCGAAATGACAAGCGAAGAGATTCCATCCATGCAGACACAATGCCATTCGACAAGGGAGACACTGTGCGCCCAAAGTTTCCGTCTCGAATCTGGTGAACAGTTTGAAGGGCGTATCAAGTCGGATGATTCGGAAAAAGAACTATCCGAGTATCTGCGAGAAGTTGTGGGGGGGGCGTTGTGGTCGCCGTCCTGCTTCGCCGTAAGTTGTGATGGTGCGCCCATGGCAGTTATCCGCCAGTACATCGAGCAGCAGCAGGCACCGCACTAGATGCACAAACCTGAACGGCTGCGCAGTCCGCACTCTTGATCCCGCCCTGAAGGACGGGGCTTGCAGCGCACTTGGTCTAGGTGATCCCTGTCAACATCGACAACCTGACCCAAGCGGCGCGCGCTTATGGCGTCACCGGCGGTGCGGATAACCAGGAGTGTCGCGGCGTTGTATGGATTCCAGGGTTTCGGGACTAACGTTGCCATCGATAAGCTGTAACGCAGGGAGACACTCGATACCTATGCTGCAATGGCCAAACTGGCCGGGGTTTCTGCAAGAATTGCCAAGGCGGCCGTCAGGCAAACCGTCCTTCTTACAAAGGAACTTTGGCCTGCGGCCCTGAAGGATAGGGAGGTACCCCAAGCGGTGCTGGCCGAAATTACCAATCATCTGGACACGTTGGCGATCACGACATTGCGTTGATGAACCCCGATTGCACTTCAGGGTAACGGCGCCACCGTAGTCTTGTCTCACCGTGTCCAGTCCCCGCACAGTCCCAAGAAATGGCGCAGGCGCGGCGACAGGTTCTTGTGTCTGCTGTGGGCGAGATAAAACTGCCGGTGCAAGCTCGGTAGTGCGGTCCGCAACTCGAGCAATTGTCCCAGTTTGATCAAATCGCTGACGACACAGCGCGACAGGCAAGCCAGCCCAAGTCCGGCTGCAGCAGCATGCTTGATGGCTTCCGAATTGCCGAATTCTCCGACGCTGTGCAAGCCCGGCAAGTGTGGCCGCAAGGCCTGATCGACCGTTTCGCGTGTGCCGGAGCCGGTTTCGCGTAGCAGCCATCCGGCACCATCGAGCATTGCCAGCGGAATCGGGCCATCAGGCCATGGCGCGTAATCCGGTGCGGCCACGACGACCAGTTCATCGTCGATCCACGGCAGCATGATCAGGTCGGGATCGGTGCTCGGACCTTCCAGCAATCCGAGATCGACCTCAAAGTTGATGATGGCGTTGACGATCTGTGCGGTGTTGGCAATCGTCACGCGCGGGTAACCGGCACCCGCGCGTCCGAAGGCTTGGGCAAATAACGTCGGCAGCAGATAACTGCCGATCGTGGTGCTGGCACCGATATGTAATCCGGTTGCCGAAAGCGGATCGCCCACTTGGAATTGCTGTTCGATATTGGTCGCCGCATCAAGCAGTTGTTGCGCTTGCGGCAGCAGCAGGCGACCGCTGTCGTTGAGGATCAGCTTGTTGCCGATGCGATCGAAGAGCTTGATACCGAGCTGATGTTCGAGTTCGTTGAGCGCTGCGCTGGTGGCCGATTGCGACAGCGATACCGCGCTCGCGGCTGCGGTGGTGCTGCCGGTGCGGGCGACGGCGAGAAAAATCTGAAGTTGGCGCAAGGTCAGGTGCATGAGCATTTTCTTTTTGTGCTTGGGACGCTGGCACGTTTGCCAGTCGCTGCTCAGAGTACCTTGTTCGGGACGCGTCTTTCATGAAAATCATGAGTGCTCTTGCGTCGATCCGCGCATGCCGATCCCGGATCAGCGGCGCATGATTGAGTTGTTCGATCAGCATGTTGACCGGGCAAGACCAATTCCATCAATGAGACAAACAAGGAGCAACACCATGACCTGGACCACACCAACAGCCATCGACTTCCGTTTCGGTTTTGAAATCACGTTGTACATCGCCAACCGCTGATTGATTAACGATAGCCGGCATGATCTTCCCGGCTATCCGGAGCTCCCTTGAAAATACGCATACTAGGTTCAGCCGCCGGTGGTGGTTTCCCGCAATGGAATTGCAATTGCTTTAATTGCAGTGGCGTACGCGATGGCAGCATCCGCGCTACCGCCCGCACCCAGTCATCCATCGCTGTCAGCGACAACGGTACGGACTGGGTATTGATCAACGCCTCCCCCGATATCTTGCGGCAGTTGAGTTGCGCACCGGACTTGCAGCCTGCGCGCGCCATTCGCGACAGCGGGATTTGCGCAGTGCTGTTGATGGACGCGCAAATCGATCATGTGACTGGCTTGCTGATGCTGCGCGAGCGTTCGTCACCGTTGCCGCTGTATGCCACTGAACAGGTCTTTGCCGACATTTCGACCGGCTTGCCGATCGCCTCGGTACTGGGACATTACTGCGGTGTCGAACGCCACACGATCCACCCCGACGGCCAGCCCTTCGTGATTGATTCGGTCCCGCAGATCAGCTTCACGCCACTGACGTTGTCGAGCAAGGCGCCGCCGTATTCGCCGCATCGCCATGATCCGCATCCGGGTGACAACATCGGACTGATCATCACCAGTCTTTCCAGCGGCAAGCGCTTGTTTTATGCGCCCGGTCTTGGGCGACTCAGTCCCGACGTGACACGCGCAATGGCTAGTGCAGATGTTTTGCTGGTCGATGGCACCTTCTGGACCGAAGACGAAATGATCACGCTCGGATTGTCGGCAAAGCCCGCTTCGGCAATGGGCCATTTGCCGCAGACCGGTCCGGGTGGCATGATCGATATCCTTGACTGTATGCCAGCCAGCCGCAAAATTCTCATCCACATCAATAACAGTAATCCGATCTTGCGCGAAGATTCGGCCGAGCGGGCCGTCCTGACACAGCATGGTATCGAGGTTGCCGAAGACGGCATGGAGATTCAGTTGTGAGCAATCTAATTGCACCCGAGTTGATTGCACCTGCCTGGAGCCGCGAAGAGTTCGAGCAACAACTGCGCGCCAAGGGCAAGAGTTACCACATTCATCATCCGTTCAATGTGCGCCTCAATAGCGGGCAATGTACGCCTGCGCAAATTCGCGGCTGGGTTGTCAACCGCTTTTACTACCAGTCCATCATCCCGAAAAAAGATGCCGCGATCCTGTCCAATTGCGATGACCGCGAGACGCGCCGCAAGTGGATTTCGCGCATCCTCGATCATGATGGTTACGATGATTACAGTGGTCACGCCGCTGGTGGCATGGAAGCCTGGACCAAGCTTGGTGCTGCTGTCGGTATAGCGCGCGACGACCTCTGGTCACTGAAAAATGTTTTGCCGGGTGTGCGCTTTGCCTGCGATGCGTATGTCGAATTTGCCCGCCGCCAGCCGTGGCAGGAAGCGGTCTGTTCGTCGCTTACCGAGATGTTTGCACCGCAAATTCACAAGGACAGGTTGGCCGGGTGGCCTGACCATTACCCGTGGATACAGGCATCGGGGCTGGCATATTTCAGGAGCCGGATTCCGCTGGCGCAGCGCGATGTCGATCATGGCATGGCGGTGACGCTGGATCATTTCACGACGCGCGCGCAGCAAGAGCGCGCGCTTGATATTCTGCAGTTTAAGCTCGACATCCTGTGGGCGATGCTGGACGCCATCGAGAAGGCGTATCCCGAATGACGATCACCAACGAGCACATCACACCGACGACACCCAAACTCAATCGTCATTTTCGCTTGCAATGGGAAGAAGCCCAGCACTGTCATGTGCTGCTGTACCCCGAAGGCATGGTGCGTCTGAATGGCAGCGCGGGTGAAATCCTGCAACTGTGCGATGGCGTCACCACGGTTGACCACATCGTCGCGACGCTGGAACAGAAATTCAGCACGACAGGCTTGCGCGCCGATGTCGATGGCTTGCTGGCCCATGCGTTTGCGCAGAACTGGATTGTCTGACCATGAAGCCTGTGCCGTCACCTCCTTATTGGTTGTTAGCAGAACTGACCTACCGATGTCCGCTGCATTGTGCGTTCTGCTATAACCCGGTCAACTATGCGTCGGTGCGCAATGAATTGACGACCGCAGAATGGTTCACGGTAATGCAGCAGGCCCGCGCGCTGGGCGCGGTGCAGTTGGGCTTTTCGGGGGGCGAGCCGCTGTTGCGCGACGATCTCGAAGAACTGGTCACTGAGGCCCATCGGCTCGGGTTTTATACCAACCTGATTACCTCCGGCGTCGGTCTGACCGAAGCGCGCTTGTCGGCATTGAAGCAGGCCGGTCTTGATCATATCCAGCTATCGTTCCAGGATTCGACCAAGGAGCTCAACGATTTCCTGAGCAGCACCAAAACCTTCGATTTGAAGAAAAAAGTGGCGGCACTGATCAAGCAGTTCGATTACCCGATGGTGCTTAACTGCGTGCTGCATCGGCATAATTTGCCGCATGTCGATAAGATCATCGAGATGGCGCTGGCGCTGGATGCGGAATATCTGGAACTGGCCAACACCCAGTACTACGGTTGGGCCATGAAGAACCGCGACCAGTTGATGCCGACGCGCGAGCAACTGCGCGACGCCGAAGACGTCGTCGCAACCTACCGCGAAAAAATCGGCAAGCGTTGCAAGATCCTGTTCGTGATTCCCGATTATTTCGAAGATCGGCCCAAGGCTTGCATGAATGGCTGGGGTTCGGTGTTCCTTGGCGTCGCACCCGACGGTGTTGCGCTGCCATGCCATAACGCGCGCGACTTGCCGGGCTTGGACTTGCCGAATGTGCGCAGCATGTCGATGCAAGAGATCTGGTATGACAGCAGCGCCCTCAATAAATACCGCGGTGACGACTGGATGCAGGAGCCGTGCCGCAGTTGTCCGGAGAAGGCAAAAGATTTTGGCGGTTGTCGTTGTCAGGCGCTGATGCTGGCGGGCGACGCCGCAGCGACCGACCCGGTGTGCGCCAAGTCGCCCTTGCGCGAGCGGGTCGATCAGATTATTTTTCAGGCGGCCAATCGCACTGCGGGTACACCGACAGCGGTAGCCGAACAGCCGATTGTCTTCCGCACGGACCACAATTCACGCACCTTGGTCTGATCGGGTATAAGTACCCGGATGCAAAATTCCGTCGCTGAACCTCTTAACATCCGCCTGATCATCAGCGGCCTCGTCCTCGTCATCCTGCTCGGGGCGATCGAGCAAACCGTGGTGGCCGTGGCGCTGCCGGTGATCGCCAAGCAGCTCAACGGTTTTGCGCAGATGGCGTGGGTTATTTCCGCGTATCTGGTGGCCTGCACGGTGGCCACGCCGATCTGGGGCAAGCTCAGCGACATCCACGGTCGCAGTGCCAGCCTGAGTGCTGCCATCATCCTTTTTACGCTCGGCTCGCTGGGCTGCGCGCTGGCGATGACGATGCCGCAGTTGATCGGCTTTCGCGTGTTGCAGGGACTGGGTGGTGGCGGTCTGATTTCGGTGGCACAAGCCACCATCGCCAATGTTGTGCCACTGCGCGAACGCGGTCGCTATCAGGGTTATATCAGCGGGGTGTACGCCTCGGCCAGTTTGGCGGGACCTATTCTTGGCGGCTATTTGACGCACTATCTGTCGTGGCGCTATATCTTCTGGATCAATTTGCCATTGGGTGTGCTGGCGCTGTGGCTGGTGCGCCGTTCGTTACGCAATTTGCCGGTCCTCCATGCGCAGCATAGCGTCGATTATGTCGGTGCCATCCTCTTTGCGACTGGCCTGACGGCGGTGCTGATTGCGATGACGCGGTTGGGGCAGGGTGTTGCGCTGGTCGATCCATTTAACTTGCTGCTGGCCGTTGGCGGCATGACGATGTTGCTGCTGTTTGGCTGGCATTCCAGCCGCAGCAGTGAACCACTGATTCCGCTCTCGCTGTTTCGCAACAAGACGGTGACGATTTGTTGCGTGGTTCTTTTTCTTGCGTTTTTCCAGTTCATTTCGATGTCAGTGCTGCTGCCATTGCGCTTGCAACTGGCGGGCGGCATGGCGCCGGATTCGTCTGCACTGCGTTTGTTGCCACTGACGCTGGCGATTCCGCTTGGGGCTTTTCTGGCGGGCCGGTTGATGAGTGCGACCGGACATTACAAGATGCTGCAATTGGGCGGTGCGATTGCCGCTACCGCGGGTGGCATCGCGATGGCGTTATGTCCGCTTGATCAGTCCGGATGGATGGTAGTGGCGTTGGTGGTGCTGGGCGTCGGGCTGGGGTTTCAGTTTCCGACCTCGATGGTGGCGACGCAGAATGCGGTATCGGTCGGGCATATCGGTGTGGCAACGGCGCTGACCTCGCTGTCGCGTTTGCTCGGTGGGGCGGTCGGAGTGGCCTTGCTGTCATCGCTGTTGACGACGCTGTTGCGGCATGCGTTGCCGGATGCGCCGGTTGAGCTGTTTGCGTCGTTGATGACGGATCCTTCCGGACGGGTTGCGGCCGATGGCGCGTTTCGACAGTTGTTTTTGATCAGCGCTGGTTGTTCGGCACTGGCGCCGCTGCTGATCCTGCAATTGTCGGAGAAAGAATTGCGTGGCAAGCCCGCCGCAGCCGGCGAGGCGGTCAAGTCCTGATCGGGGCACTCGCGTGGGCACGATAAACCTGTGCCCACCCTACGAATTGCTGTTGGAAGACTGGCGGTCAGTCCTCGGCGATGATCTGGCGCAGGGCCTGTTCGAACACGTCGACCGGCTGGCCACCGGCAATCAGGTGACGTTCGTTGATGATCACGGCAGGCACTGAGTTGATGCCTTGCCGGACGAAGAACTTTTCCCGTGCTCGTACCTGATCGGCGAACTCGTCGGTGGCGAGCAATTTTGCGGCGCGGTTGCGGTCGAGGCCGGCCTTGACCGCGACATCGACGAGCACCTCATGCGAGCTTGGATCGCGGCCTTCGGTGAAATAGGCGTCGAACAAGGCATGTTTGAGCGCGACTTGCCGGCCCTCTTCTTCCGACCAGTGCAGCAGGCGATGGGCGTCGAAGGTGTTGTAAATGCGACTATTCGGCGCCATCCCGAAGGTGAAACCGAGTTCTTCGCCACGGGCGCGAATCATCTCGCGGTTGGCCGCACTCTGGGCGGGCGTCGAGCCGTATTTTTCAGTGATGTGTTCGGTAATGTCCTGCCCCTCGCGTGGCATGTTCGGATTCAGTTCGAACGGCTGGAATTGCATCGTTACTTCGACGTCGTCGCCGACGCGGGCGATGGCTTGCTCGAGGGCGATCAGGCCGATGACGCACCAGGGGCACGACACATCGGAGACAAAATCAATTTGTAAATGCTTGGCCATGGAATTTCCTTGTTAGTTAAGTCAGTCCATCAAACAGCATGACGTCGACCAGATCGCCGGCGGCGACCGATCCTTGGGCGTCGTGCAGCACCACCATGCAATTGGCTTCGACCATCGAGCGCAGGATGCCGGAGCCCTGTGCGCCGGTGATGCGGACTTGCTGGCAGCCGTCGCTGTCTGTGGAGAGGATGCCGCGCTGATATTCAGTGCGGCCGGGTTTCTTGCGGATCGCTTCGGTCGAGCGCGCCCGCATCAGGGGTGGTGGGCTGGCATCGGCACCCATCATGTGCAGCAGCGCCTGTCGGGCAAAAAAATAAAAGGTCACCATCACCGCAACCGGATTGCCGGGCAGGCCGAACAGGAAGGCACTCTGACCATGCGAGCTGATCTGCCCGAAGGCCATTGGTCTGCCGGGACGCATGCCGATTTTCCAGAACGCCACTTCGCCCAGTCGGGCCATGATGTCGCGCGTGTAATCGGCGGCACCGACCGAGACACCGCCCGAAGTGATGATGGCATCGGCATTTTCGCAAGCGTGGCGCAGCGCTGCTTCTAGCGAGTCCGGATCATCCTTGACTACGCCCATGTCGATCAGGTCGCAACCAAGTCGCGTCAGCATGCCGTGCAGCGTGTAGCGGTTGCTATCGTAGACGCAGCCTTCATCGAGTGACTGACCAATGGAACGCAATTCGTCACCGGTCGAGAAAAAAGCCACCCGTAAGCGGCGCTGTACCGGGACTTCGGCAATCCCCAGCGAGGCCAGCAAACCAAGGTCAGCCGGATGCAGGATGCGCCCCTTGCACAACGCCGCCTGTCCCATCGTGAGGTCTTCGCCACGGAAGCGCCGGTTGTCACCGCGGCGCACCGCACCGGCGGGCACGATGATGTGTGATCCAGTTGCGTGTGATTGTATTGCGGGCAAGGTAAATTCCTGCGGGATCACGGTGTCGCACTCGGGCGGCATCACGGCTCCAGTCATGATGCGGATGCACTGACCGGGACCGACGCTGCCGGCGTGGGCGCGGCCCGCAAAGGCGGTACCGGCGACGGCCAGTGTGACGTCGGCATCGCCGAGATCGGCGCTGCGCAACGCATACCCATCCATCGCCGAATTGTCATGCGATGGCACGTCGATTGGCGAGATGAGGTCACGTGCCAGCACGCGACCTAGCGCGCTGCGCAAGGCCAGTTGCTCGATGCAGTCGATCGGTGTAATGAAGTCGCTGATGATGCGCTGCGCAGCGGCGACTGGAACGGCATCGGGATCGTAGTCGGACAAGCAACTGACGACATCGGCAAGTGAGCGGGCAGGTGGGTTCATGGCAATCAGGTGGCCTCGAATTTGCGCAGGTCGTCGAGCGTGTTGATGTTGCGGAATGCCGCCTCATCCTCGAAATAGACTTCGACCACCGGGAGTGAGGCGTACCACGCATCGACCTTGCGGCCACCCTGTTGCAAAAAGAGTGTGAGGTGCGGCAGCAACGCAGCTTTCATCAGGCAGAACACAGGATGTGACTGGCGTTGTTCGGCAGTGCCGGTGACGGCGACGGCGAGGTCGGCATCGTTCTCGATCAAGGCCGCTTTCAAGCGCTCGACGAGGTCGGACGGCAGGAACGGCGAATCGCACGGTGCGGTGACCAGGTAGGTGGTGTCGCAGTGCATCAGGCCAGTCTGGATACCGGCCAGCGGTCCGGCGAAGCCCTGCATGTCGTCTGGCCAGACAGCGGTGCAAATTGCTTCATAGGCGGCCAGATTCTGGTTCGCGTTGATCATGATGTCGTCAACCTGAGGGCCCAGGCGCATCAGCGCGTGCATGGCCATCGGCGCGCCACGAAAATTTTGCAAGCCCTTGTCGACGGTGCCCATGCGGGTGCCGCGTCCGCCTGCGAGGATCAATCCGGTAGTGGTCATGTGATTCAGCCTCCGATGTAAGACATTTCAACTTTATTAGCGCTGCGCGGCAGGCCAACTGTGTCGGCGCTGCGCAGTTCGGAATAGCGGTCGGTGCGTTTGTGCCAGATCTGGCCGATGGCGGCGGAGATTTCGGCATCGCTGTGACCGGCGCGCATTAATGCACGCAGATCATGGCCGCCAGTGGCGAACAGGCAGGTGAAGAGCTTGCCTTCGGTTGACAATCTGGCGCGACTGCAGTCTTGGCAAAACGCTTGTGTGACGCTGGAGATGACGCCGATTTCTCCGCTGCCGTCGGCATAGCGCCAGCGACCGGCAGTTTCGCCGACGTAATTCGGGTCGATTTGCTGCAACGGAAATTGACTACCGATGCGCGCGATGATGTCGGAGGACGGCACGACTTCATCCATCTTCCAGCCATTCGAGGCGCCGACATCCATGTATTCGATGAAGCGCAGGATGGCAGGCGAGCCCTTGAATTGACGTGCCATCGGCAGGATTTCCTGATCGTTCATGCCGCGCTTGACGACCATGTTGACCTTGATCGGACCCAGTCCGACCGCATGCGCGACATCGATTCCATGCAGCACGTCGGCGACCGGGAAATCGACATCATTCATCATCCGGAAGGTGGTTTCGTCGATCGCATCGAGCGAGACGGTGACGCGTTTGAGCCCAGCATCCTTGAGTGATTGGGCTTTTTTGGCCAGCAGTGAACCGTTGGTTGTCAGCGTGATGTCGAGGTCGCGGCCGCTGTGGGTTTTCAGGCGGCTGAGCATTTCGATCAGCTTTTCGAGGTGCTTGCGCAGTAGGGGTTCACCACCGGTCAGACGAATTTTCTCGATGCCGTGATCGATGAAAATATGCGCCATGCGGGTGATTTCTTCGAATGACAGCAGTGCTGTTTGTGGCAGGAATTGGTAGTCCTTGTCGAACAGCTCTTTCGGCATGCAGTAGACGCAGCGAAAATTGCAGCGGTCAGTGACCGAGATGCGCAGGTCGTGCAAGGGGCGCATCAGGCGATCAGTTAGCAAGCCGGTTGGTGCAAGCAAGGTCGTAGGTATGGACGGCGTCCGGTTTTGCTGGCGCAGGTCCGTGATCGGAATGACTCGGTCTGTCATGGGTGTCGGTTTTCCAGGTGCATTTTTATCAGGCGAAGAACGATACCATGAGCCCCGCGAACGCACAGGCGAAGAGTAGTTTGATCGGGCCGGCCTGGTACCGCAACAAGGCGATGCAGGCAGCTAGCGTAATGGCCATCGCGATCCAGTCCCAGCGTGCAACACCTTCTTGCAAGCGAAAAACATGATCGGCAAAAAATGCCGCCAGACTGATGATGACGCCGACCACTGCGGCCGAAATGGCGGTCAGGGGCGCTGTGAGCCGGATGTTGTCGCGGGTCGATTCCACAAATGGTCCGCCAGCGAGAATAAAGATGAACGATGGCAGGAAGGTGAACCAGGTCGCAACGAAAGCACCAATGACGCCAGCAGCCAGCAGGTGCTGTGCGCCAAAAATTTCCTTGGTCCAGCCACCAACAAATCCGACGAACGCGACGATCATGATGAGCGGTCCCGGCGTGGTTTCACCGAGAGCCAGTCCATCTATCATCTGGACGCCGGTCAGCCACTGATAGTGTTCAACAGCACCCTGGTACACATAGGGCAACACGGCATAGGCACCGCCAAATGTGAGCATCGCCGCTTTGGTGAAGAACCAGCCAAGCTGGGCGAGTGTGCTACCCACACCCGAAAATAACGCAATGGTCACCCACGTAGCGAGCGCCAGGCCAATGCCAATACCGCCGGTCAGCACCAGCCTTGCTGGCGAAAAATGCGCATGCGATGGTGTCGGCGTGGCATCGTCGATGAGTGCCGCCCCATGCGTTGTTGCCGCTGCGGCATGGCTGCCACCGACACGAAACAGCTCCGGTCGTACTCGTCCGCCGATCCAGCCGGCCAGTCCTGCGCCGAGAACGATCAACGGGAACGGCAGGTGCAGGAGTGCGATCGCCGCAAAGGCCATGACGGCAATACCGCGCAGCCAGTTGTTCTTCAACGTGCGCGAGCCGATGCGGTAGGCCGCCGCGAGTACGATGGCGACTACTGCAGGCTTGATCCCGTAAAGGATGCCGGCCACCACCGGTTGGTTGCCATACATCAGGTAGATCCAGCTGAGTGCGATCAAAATAAAGAGTGAGGGCAGCACGAACAGGACGCCTGCCAATATGCCGCCGCGCGTACGATGCATTAGCCAGCCGATGTAGACGGCGAGTTGGGTTGCTTCCGGACCGGGCAACAACATACAAAAATTGAGCGCATGCAGAAAACGTCGCTCGGAAATCCAGCGTCGTTTTTCCACTAAGTCCGCATGCATCAGCGCGATTTGACCGGCGGGTCCGCCGAAGCTGATGAAGCCGAGTTTGAACCAGTACCAGAACGCCTCGCGCAGTGAGACGTCGACAGGCGGAGGTGTGGCGGTCGGATCGGGCGTGGTCATCGTTGAGCTCCATCAAAAACAGTTGCTATAGACGGTATAGCGTCCTGATGAAAAAAGGGAGCCTGAGCTCCCTTCCGGTGTGTTGCGCTGGTTCGTCATGCATCAGTTGATGCCTGGCGAACCGGATACTCAGCGTTGCGTTTCGATTTGTACCAGTGGCTCTTCAGCCTGCACTGGCGCAACTTTACGCTCGCGTCGTACCCGTGGCGGCGTTACCGTACTGGCTGCAGCAGCTTGCGCTGCCTGCAGTTTCAGCGGGTCGGTAGCGGCCAAGACCAGACCTGCCGACTTGAGTGCATCGGAAAGATCATCGGCTTTTGCAGTTGCCGTTTCGATTTTTGCGGCAACGGGTTCGGTGATGACAGGCGCTGCTTCGACGACGACGGCAACGGGCTCGGCAATCACAGGGGCTGTTTCGACGACTACGGCAACGGGCTCGGCAATCACAGGGGCTGTTTCGACGACGACGGCAACGGGCTCTGCAATCACCGGGACTGTTTCGACGACGACGGCAACGGGCTCGGCAATCACCGGGACTGTTTCGACGACGACGGCAACGGGCTCGGCAATCACCGGGACTGTTTCGACGACGACGGCAACGGGCTCGGCAATCA
>JBLHLW010000045.1:0-33743 GCA_047621345.1 Minisyncoccia bacterium
GTAGGGTGGGCACGGCATCTTGTGCCCACGCGCGCACCGGCAATCTTCGCCAAATCAGGCCGTTCTCCAGTGCGCCCAAGTGGGCACGATCACCCCGTGCCCACCCTCCGTGGATCGTGCGCAATTTGTTGCATACAAGGATGGATCGCGCGTAATTATTTGTAGCTACGAACGACATCCCGTAGGGTGGGCACGGCATCTTCTGCCCACGCGCGCACCAACAACATCACTTCCCTCTCCGCGCCACAATCGTCTCGATCTCATCCATGATCCGATTCATCCGTGCCACCACCGCCTGATACGGTGCCGGCGTGGCGAGATCGACGCCGGCGGCTTTCACCAGTTCGTACGGATACGCCGAACTGCCGGCCTTGAGCACGCCCAGATACCGCTCACGCGCACCCGGCCCCCCCTTCAGGATTGCATCGGCAAAGAGCGACCCCGCCGCAATCGATGTCGCGTACTGGAACACATAAAACGAATTATAGAAATGCGGGATGTAGGCCCACTCAATAGCGACCTGGTCGTCGATGTGGACAACGCCTTCCTTGTCGCCATGATAGCGACGCAGGATGTCGCCATAAATTTTGGTCAGTCCTGCGCCGGTCAACGACTCGCCTTTATCGACACGGGCATGCACGTCGCGCTCGAACTCGGCAAACATCGCCTGACGGAAAAAAGTACCGCGCAAGCTCTCCAGCGCCGAACCGAGGTACAGCAACCGCTCATCATCATTGGCAGCAATCGCCAGCATATGCGCCAGCAACAGACTCTCGTTGGTGGTCGAGGCAATCTCGGCCGTGAAAATCGGATAGTCGGCTGTCACGTAAGGCTGCGCCCGATTGGCCAGCACCGTGTGCATGCCATGGCCCCACTCGTGCGCCAGCGTCGAGACCGATTCGTAATCATCGTTGTAGTTCAGCAGAATGAACGGATGCACATCGTAGGCAGCGCCCGCCATATGCGCGCCGGACAATTTACGCGGACGCGGATAGACATCCATCCAGCGACTGGCCACGCCTTTTTCGAGAGCGGTGACGTAGTCCTCGCCGAGCGGCTTGACCGCCGCCAGCATCAGCGCATTCCCCTGTGCAATCGGGTACGTGAAATCGCCCTTGACCAACGGCGGATACAAGTCGTGGTAGCCCATGTCGGTGATGCCGAGCAGCTTTGCACGCAAGCGGAAATAGCGGTGCAGCGTCGGCAGGTTAGCGTTGGTCTGCGCGATCAGCGTGTCATAGACCGCGACCGGAACCTTGTTGGCATCGAGTGCCCTGGTGATCGAATCAGGATAGTTGCGCACCTTTGCGTCGACGGTATCCTTCTTCAGTTGTTCGTAAAAGGTCACGCCATATGTGCGCTCGAATTCGTGCCACTTGCCCCAGAAGGTATCGAAGACTTTCTTGCGATCGGCGCGATTATCGACGCCGCGGTAACGGGTGTAGCCGGACTGATCAAGTGTGATTTCCTTGCCATCGGACAGCGTCACCTTCGGCCACGGCATATCGGCATTCGACAGAATTGAGTACACCGATTGGGCGCTGTTGCCAGCCAGCCCGAACGTGGCGATCAGCGCTTCCCCCTTGGCATCGAGCGTATGCGGTGCAGCGCGCAACATGTCGTCGAGCGGCTGCCGATAAATGGCCAGCGCCTTGTCGGCGCTCAGCAAGGCATCGATTTTTGCGGCGCCCAATTGCAGGATTTCGGGACGAAAAAACGAACCGCTTTCTTCCAGCTGACTGCCAAGCACGTCGGCTTGCTGGGTCAGAGCAAGGCCGGCGGTATTGCCGGTATCTTCGGCATGGAACTCATTGGCGTACAGGGCCAGCCGGTTGTAACGCTTGCCGAGATCGGCGCGCAGTTCAAGGCACTCGCGAAAGCGTTGCACGTTCTCGTCAAGCCGCCCGCGACAATCGGCGAACGCCGCGATCTGCTTCGTGGCTTTGGCAGCATCCGTTTGCCAGGCCGCCGCTGATGGATATAGGTCGGCGAGATTCCAGCGTGGGTTGAATGTATCCGTGGCAGCGCTGCCGGAACTGGCTGCCAGCAGCAGCATAACGGGCAGAATGGGCAAGATGCGTTTGAACATGAGCGACAACTCCGGAAAAATGACGGGAAAGAAAAATTATGAAGAGCAATGATTATGCCCGGCGCAGGGACACAGTACTCCTGTTACCCTGACTCGCTCGCATCCCTTCTCCGTTTAGGAACCTATCATGACGACACCCCGCATCGAACCCGCCCGCAACGTTCTTGGCGAACCGCTGGTGCCCTGCTCCTTCGATCCTCTGACCGGTTATTTCCGTGATGGCTGCTGCAAGACGAACGACGAGGATGCCGGCACCCACGTGATCTGCGCAGTCATGACTGCCGAATTCCTCGCCTTCAGCAAGGCACGCGGCAACGACTTGTCAACACCGCAGCCGCAATGGCGCTTCCCCGGTCTGAAACCCGGCGACCAATGGTGCCTGTGCGCGTTGCGCTGGAAAGAAGCATTCGTCGCCGGCACGGCGCCGCTGGTCGTACTCGAAAGCACCCATAGCAAAGCGCTCCAGGTCGTCACATTTGACGAGCTGGAGCGCTTTGCATTTATCGGCACCGACGTGGCCTGAACCGGGCCGCATGCCAGACGGGAGGGGGTTTTTTTCCCTCTCCGCTGACTAGCTTGCCGACTTATTTGCCGACTTGATTACCGATCACACCACCGACTGCTGCCCCGCCAACGGTACCAATCGCGCTGCCACCGGTCAGAACTGCACCGGCGACGCCGCCGATACCGGCACCGGCAGCGGTATTCTTGTCACGGTTGGACATGCCGGCGCAACCGCCCAGCGAGATCAGGATGGCTGATGCGCACGAGAGTGCGACTAATTTTTTCGTAATAGTTGTCATGGTGGTGTCCTCTTGGTCTGGTGAGGAACGAATCGTCAGTGAGGGCTGCTGATGCAGACTCATCCGGCTCGTTTCTTAGCATCATTATTGCGGTAAAACAGCAGAAGAACCGTTCGTTACCCCACATAGCAGAGTGATCTATGTCAAGGACCGGCAAAAATAGTCAGGGTGCCGCATCAGCCGGCAACGGAACTTCCGTCACGATTTCTGGCAACGTGGCCAGAATCAGCACTTCGACGCGGCGGTTGCGCACCCGCCCTTCCGGGGTGTCGTTGCTGCCGACCGGTTTGTTCGGACCATGCCCGACTGCTGTCAGACGATTCGCCGCCACGCCATTTTCGGCGAACAACCGCACTACGCTGCTGGCGCGTACGCTGGACAATTCCCAGTTCGACGGATAGGTCGCATTGTCGATTGGCAGATTATCGGTATGTCCTTCGATCTGGATTGCATGCGTATCCGCGCTGAGTACGCGTGCAATCGCAGTCAAAGCGGCATCTGACTCGCTCGTCAGGCGCGCTTCGCCGGGAGCGAACAGCACGCTCGCATTGATCTCGATACTGACGCCACGACTGGTCTGCGTGACCCGCACCTTGCCCGAACTGACCAGCGGCGACAGGACGCTGAGGATGTCGCGCGCGATACTGGTCATGCTGTCTTTTTCGCGCCGCAACAGCTCAATGCGCTGGCGCTCGGCAGGTGGCGGACGGCGCGGCACCGCCGACGTGGGTTCAATCCTGACCGGTGGAGCAAGAATGATGGGCGACGTACCAAAAGCGGCCCCGAGTGAATTCGAAAGCACCTGATACTTGCCGTTATTGACCGTTGAAATCGCGTACATCACCACAAAAAAAGCAAACAGCAACGTAATGAAATCTGCGTACGAAATGAGCCAGCGATCATGGCTGGGCGCATCTTCGTCGAAGTGCTTGCGGGTACGCGCGGTCGGGCTAGGTGGCTCACGGTATTTGTTCATGCTGGCCTAGCGCTCGTACGCTTTCATGCGCTCGTCAATCGATATCGGATTGTCTCCCGCAGCGATGCAGCAAAATGCATCGGCCAGCATTTCAAGCCGGGTCACTTCATCGTTGACTGCCGTCTTGAGCTTGCCACCAATCGGCAGAAAGACCAGATTGGCCAACCCGACGCCATAGATTGTCGCGACGAACGCGACCGCGATCCCGGCACCAAGCCGACTCGGGTCAGACAAATTTTCCATCACGTGGATCAATCCCAATACCGCCCCGAGAATACCAATGGTCGGGGCATAGCCACCGGCCGCATCCCAGATGCGCGCCGCCTTGCGCTCACGGGTTTCGTAGCTACTAATTTCGATACCGAGGATTTCACGCAGCTTGTACGGATCGATGCCGTCAGTGAGCAGGCGCAAGCCCTTGGTAATGAACGGATCATTGTTCTTGTCCATGAAGCGTTCCAGACTAAGCAGCCCCTCGCGGCGCGCGGTCTGGCTCCACATGGCGACATCGGCGGCATGAAGTCGGTGCCGGTCGGGCTGGGTCCGAAACGCCGCCCCTGCCATCGTCACACCGCGCCGGAACGTCTGCCACCCGCTTTGCAAGAGTACCGCCCCGAAGGTGCCTACGGTCACGATAACGAAGGCGGTCGGCTGCACCAGCGAACTCAACCGGCCACCTTCCAGCAATTGCCCGACGAGGATGCCGAGTAATGCCAGTACCAGCCCGGCTACGCTACCCCAGTCCATGTCTTCTCCCTGAGGAAAGCGCGCATCCGGGCAATCGCCTGGCTGTGCAATTGCGAGATTCGGGACTCCGAGACACCGAGTACGGCACCGATTTCCTTGAGGTTCATTTCCTGTTCGTAGTAGAGACCCATCAGAATTTTTTCACGCTCGGGCAAAGCTTCGATGGCACGGATGACGGCGTCACGAAAACCCGCGTTGAGCAAGGTCTGCAGCGGATTGTCGGACAGATCGGTGCAATAACGATCCAGAAAATGTTCGTTGCCTTCGGAACTGTCATGGAAATCTTCGTAGTACACCAGCTGATGGCCGCCACCTTCGCCGAGCAAATTCTGATAGTCGACCAGAGATAGCTTCATGTGCTTGGCGACTTCTGTCTCTAGCGGTGCGCGACCGAGCTTTTGCTGCAAGGCTTGCATCGCCACTTCGATCTTGCGCATGTTCTGGCGCATGCTGCGCGGCAGCCAGTCACTGCTGCGCAATTCGTCGAGCATCGAGCCGCGAATGCGCTGCACTGCATACGTTTCGAACTGAGCACCATGCGTGTCTTCGTAGCGATTGATCGCATCAAACAGGCCGATCATGCCGGCCTGAATCAGGTCATCGACTTCCACACTGGGCGGCAATTTGGCTTTCATCTGATGCGCGAGCCGCTTAACCAGCGGCGCGTGCTGCACGAGCAGATTGTTCTTGTCTGATTTTCCGCTAGGTGTGTACATGAAACTCCAGGATTCCTGTGTTGACCCTGATCAGGCAAATTCGGTCATACGCATGTTACCAGCATCCCCACCAGCAAAATGCCCGGCCAACCGGCGAAACGCCACTGAGGCCAGTGCCATCGGAAAAGCATCGATGACCGAGCGACCCAGTTGTGCAGCCCGCTTGAGATCGGCATCCGCAGGCACCGATCCAATCGCCGTCAGTTCCAAGGCCAGATAACGACTGGCAGCCTGGGCCATGTTGGCGAACACTTGCTGCGCCTCGCGCTCACTGGCACCGGTGATCAGGATACCGAACGGTCGACGACCAAGTTGCGCACTCAAACGTTTGATGATCGCATAGGCGGCAGTAATAGAGCTACCGCTACTTGACACCTGCACCACAATCTCGCCACGCTGCATGACCGGCAAGACAAAACTGTCCCCGCCATCGAGCTCGGCATCGACCAGTACGATGTCATGCTGGGTAGCCAGCACGCCAAACGCATTCGACAGCCGTCGCGCCTGATCGACATCCTGCATGACGCTGTGCAGGTTCTCGCGCGCCAGCGTGGCTACGCCGAAACCCTGTGGCAGCATTTGCACGACTTCATTGAGGCCGCGTTCCTGGCGAGCCACTTGCATCAGGGTTGCTGCGCGGGCCGCGCCCAACCTGTTAGCCAGGCCGTTCGAGGCCGAACAGGCATCGAGCAACAAGACATTGCTGCCGGTCCGCGTCAACGACGCCGCCAGATTGACCAACGTGCCGGATTTTTCTTCGGCACCCAGAGCAGAGATAAAACTGACCACGCGCGGCTTGGGTCCGGCCAGCATGCGGCGCAGGCCTTCTGCCTGGTCGACAGCGAAACTAGCCAAGATGCACCTCGCGCAACGTCTTGTCATTCACCGCACGGGTGGTTCCTGCCATCACCAGCGGCAATTCGGCATCGGTGAACTGAAACGGCTTGCTTTCGCGCTTGAGTTTGAAGGCACGATCAACCAGATACTGCTTGTTGGCGACATGCAAATCTTCTGGCACGCGCTGGCCATTGGCCACGTAGAACAAATTGAGCTTCTGGCGAATCACCACATCGAGCACATTACCGATGGTGGCGGCTTCATCGAGCTTGGTCATCACGCAGCCGGCCAGCCCGCTGCCCTGATACGCGCGGACAACCTCGTTCAAGGTCTCGCCGGTTGACGTGGCATTGAGGCACAACAACCGCTTGACGCGGGAACCCGCACCTTGCAGCATCGCGACCTGTTCGGTCACCATGTGATCGCGCTGGCTTACACCGACCGTGTCAATGAGCACCGTGTGCTTGTTCTTGAGCTCGTCCAGCGCGATACGCAGGTCAGACTCATCCTTGACCGAATGCACCATCACACCGAGGATTTTTCCGTAGATGCGCAATTGCTCGTAACCGCCAATCCGATAGCCATCGGTCGTAATCAGCGCCAGCTTGCCGGGACCATGACGCATCACGCAACGCGCGGCCAGCTTGGCCGTCGTGGTGGTCTTGCCGACGCCGGTCGGACCAACCAACGCAAACACACCACCCTGCTCAAGCATCGCACTTTCATCGGAGACGGCAGTGATGTTGCGGGCCAGAACAGTCTTGATCCAGATCATGCCCGCAGCGGCCGTCCCACCGGCCGGCAGATTTTCGACCAGATAGCGCGACAAGCTGGCGCTAAATCCGGCTGCCAGCAATTCGCGCAAGATGGTCGCCTTCACCGGCTCGCGCTTTTGCTGCGACGACCAGGACAATTCGGAAAACTGCGACTCCATCATCGTGCGCATCGAGCGCAGTTCGTTCATCATTTCCGCCATCTCGCGCAATACGCTGATTTGCGGTGCCGGCTCGGGTGGACGGGCGTTGCGCGCTTGCTGCGACTGTTCTAGCGCACCCGCCAGACCGGCCGCTTGGTCGGTTTCCATGCGTCGTTTGGCGAAGGCCGACAACATCGTCGCTTCCTGGGCCGGCAACGCCACTTGCGCAGCCAGCGTTTCTTTCTCGACCACCGGCGACGCCAGCGACGACATATCTTCACTCGCCAGCGCCAGAATTTCGACCAGCCCATTAATGTTGCGATTCGACAGGATCACGGCGTCCGGCCCGAGTGCTTCACGGACTTGACGCAGCGCATCGCGCGAGCTGCTTGCGGAGAATTTTTTCACGTTCATGCTTGAGCTCCAACCAGGCTGGTTACTTTAATTGTCTTCGTATCGGGTAATTCGGCGTGTGACAGGACCTTCAGTTGTGGCAGTCCGCGCCGCAGGAAGCGCGACAGCAGTGCCCGCAACGGTGCCGGCACCAGCAACACGGGCGTCAGTCCGAGTTGCTCCTGATGCTGGGCCGCTTGCTGGGTCTGGAATTGCAACGTATCGGCCAGACCCGGCTCGATACCGGCGCCGTCCGGACCGCTGGCTTGCAAGGCCTGCATCAGCAACCGTTCAAGACGGTTATCGAGCGCCATCACCGACAACTCGTTCGTACCGGGGAAAATATCCTGCACGATGGCCCGACCCAGCGCAATGCGCACCAGTGCGGTCAGCTCATTGGCTTCCTGTACTTGGGAGGACTGCTCGGCCAGACATTCGATGATGGTGCGCATGTCGCGGATATGCACGCCTTCGTTCAACAGGTTTTGCAAGACCTTTTGTAGCGTCGAGATCGACACCGTTTTTGGCACCAGATCCTCGACCAGCTTCGGCATCTCTTTCGCCAGATGATCGAGCAATTGCTGCACTTCCTGACGGCCCAACAGTTCGGCGGCATGCGACGTAATCAAGTGGTTGAGGTGTGTCGCTACGACCGTGCCGGCGTCAACCACCGTGTACCCCATGGTCTGGGCTTGTTCGCGCATGGAGGCATCGATCCAGACCGCAGGCAGACCGAAAGCCGGATCCGTCGTCGGCGCGCCAGCCAGCGTACCCGTTACCATCCCCGGATTGATCGCCAGGAATTGGCCGGCATGGGCTTCGCCGGTGCCGACCTCGACGCCTTTTAAGGTGATCCGGTACGACGACGGCTTGAGCTCCAGGTTGTCGCGAATATGTACCGGCGGCGACAGGAAACCGACTTCCTGCGCAAACTTCTTGCGGATTCCCTTGATACGCTTGAGCAGTTCGCCGCTCTGGGTCTTGTCGACTAACGGAATGAGCCGATAACCCACCTCCAGCCCGAGCATATCGACCGGCACGATATCCTGCCAGGTGGCCTCCTCGCTTTCAACCGGTACCGCTGCAGCAACCGGTTCGGCCACTGCTTCGGCAGGCGCCGCATGACGCTTGGCGGCAGCATAGCCGGCCGCTGCCAGCAAGGAGCCAAGCAGAATGAACGCCACATGCGGCATACCGGGAATGAGCCCCATGCCGCCGATAATGCCGCCGGTGATGTACAGCACTTGTGGCTTGGCAAACAACTGGTTGACCAGCTGGCTACCGATATCGACATCGCTGGCAACGCGCGACACCACCACACCGGCAGCGGTCGAAATAATCAGCGATGGAATCTGTGCCACCAAGCCGTCACCAATGGCCAGCAACGTGTAGTTCTTGAGCGCATCCGCAAAACCCATATCGTGCTGCAGCAAGCCGACCAGCAAGCCGCCGACGATGTTGATCACTGTCACGATGATGCCGGCAATGGCATCACCGCGCACGTACTTGGAAGCACCATCCATGGCGCCATAAAACTCGGCTTCCTGCGCCACTTCAGTCCGGCGCCGCCTCGCTTCGGGCTCACCGATCAAACCGGCATTGAGGTCAGCGTCAATCGCCATCTGCTTGCCCGGCATCGCATCGAGTGCGAAGCGCGCACCGACTTCAGCGATCCGACCGGCGCCTTTTGTGACGACGGTAAAGTTGATGATGGTCAGGATGATGAAGACAACGATACCGACCGTGTAATTGCCACCAATCAGGAAGTGACCGAACGCCTCGATCACCTTGCCGGCGGCATCCGGTCCTTTATGACCCTCGGTCAATACGACCCGGGTCGACGCCACGTTCAGCGACAGCCGCAACATGGTACTCACCAACAGCACAGTCGGGAAAGCCATGAAATCCAGCGGCCGGATCGTGTACAAAGCCGTCAGCAAAACGATGATGGACAGCGCAATGTTGAAACTAAAAAACACATCCAGCATAAACGCCGGCAGCGGCAGAATCATCATCGACAACATCATGATGATAATGACCGGCGCGGCGATCGCCTTGCTGTTCGGACCGCTCAGCCAGAGTGGTAATTTCAAGCTATTCATTGTGCAAATCCGGTATCAGTCTGGATCGGCGTGGCCATCAGCATGACGGCAACTCCCCAGATGGCTCAGATTATTGCGCCAGAGGAAGAAACGTCATCCATCGAACAAGAGGGGAAAGCCAAAGGTATTCGCAACCTACCCCACACAAGAGCCACAAAACAACAAATTAAAATTAGGGTCAGAGTCGATTTATTAAATATCAAATAGGGTCAGAGTCCATTAAATAACAAATAGGGTCAGAGTCAATTTGTTAAATATCAAATAGGGTCAGAGTCAATTAGCTGCCCTCGAGCGGATCCAGTCCCACCGGCACGTCAATGGACTGCGGTTTTTCAGGACGATCGCCACCATGACTTTTGTAGGCTTTCAACTGGAATACGTAGGCGAGCACTTCTGCCACTGCCGTGTACAAAGTTTCGGGAATGGCATCGCCCAGTTCGACGTGCTTGAACAACGCCCGCGCCAACGGTGGCGCTTCGAGCATCGGCACGTTATTGGCCGCAGCCAACTCGCGAATTTTAGCCGCGACCGCGTCGGCGCCCTTGGCAACGACTTGCGGCGCGCCCATTTTGCCGTCGGTGTATTTCAATGCAACCGCATAGTGGGTCGGGTTGGTCACAACCACATCGGCGGTTGGGACTTCCGACATCATCCGGCGCCGCGCCATTTCACGTTGCTGGGCACGAATCTTGGCCTTGATTTCAGGATTACCCTCCGATTCCTTGGCTTCCTGGCGCACTTCCTGGCGCGTCATCATCATCTTCTTGGCGTAGCTCCACATCTGATACGGCGCATCGACCGCAGCGATCAGGACCAACCCCATCACGATGAGCATGTAGGTCGAAAACAGCAAGCGCGACAAATGCATGCTGCCTGCTTCAGGCGGCTCAACCATCAATCCGAGGACTTCATCGATCTCGCTCGACATGACCAGATAGGAAATCGAGCCGACGATAACCGCCTTGGCGACGGCCTTACCGAGTTCGACCAGTGCATTGAGCGAAACAATCTTGGCAAGCCCCGAAAACAGATTCATCCTGCCGAAATTCGGCGCCAAAGCCTGCGCACTGAATAGCCATCCACCTATCAATAGTGGCGAAGCCAATGCCACCAGAATGAGAACACCCGCTAACGGCGCAAATGCCACCAGCAAGTCACCAAGATGACTGCCCAACCGCGTCAGTAGCAGGCTGAAATCAAAAGCCTGACCGCGATCGAAAGTCAGCCCCGACGCCAGCGCCGCCTTCAACTGCCGCAACATATTGGCTCCACTGGCGTAGAGCCCACCACCCGCTGCCAGCAGCACCAGGCAAGTTGCCAACTCGCGCGAGCGCGGCACGTCCCCTGACTCGCGCGCCTTGTCAATGCGCTGCTGCGAGGCCGGTTCGGTTTTCTCCATGTCGCTTTCTTCGGACAACGCAACTCCCTTTATGGCAAGAATCCGATATCAGCATGACAGGGTATTCCATACCCGCAATTATCAGACCGATCACACAAAGCCATCCCACAAACAAGAATGGAAAAATGCAGCAATTCCCGAAAATTAATTGACTCTGACCCTAATTTTTAATTGGGGTCAGAGTCAATTAAAAATATTAATTTGAGGATAAATTGGCATCCATCCAACGTTGCCAGCGCGCGGCATGCTTCACCAGTGTGCCGGCAAGTCGATCCGGGGTGAGATCAGACAAGGCAAGGCGCGTGAGTTCAACGATCTTTCCGTTGGTCGGGGAGATGCAATAGCCGGGGCCATGCCCATCAAAATCAAAATGGTTTTGACGTAACAGCTTCTTGTAAATCGGTGCAAGTCGGTCGAGCGGCGCGTACGCATACTCTACATACAAAAAAACAACGTCCGCCGCCAGTGATTTGTTGTAAATCAATGAACAGCAAGCGCCATTGACGTTCAACGGAGCGCCAGCGGCAAGTTCGTCGCCATTATCGAGCTGTTTGAGCGTGCAAAATCCGCTGATCAGTTCGCCAAAATTAGTTGCCATAGGAAGTCTTTCATGTGGAAGGTAGCGGGCGGCCAACTGCCGTCCACTGCGACTTGAGTGGCGCGTTCCTTCAAAAAACTCCTTGGCTGCCCACGAAAATATTTTGGAACCGTTCCCACCGATCTGGCACCTATGGCGGTGTGATTACCTTGTCGGAATCACATCCTTGCCGGCAAGAACAGCAAGGCTCACTTTTTCAGGAGCCCTCCACCATGACGAATCGTTTTGCCGATTTAATGCACGCCTTCGGCACTGCGCTCGGATTACCCGAGCCAGAAAAGCTTGCCCGCAACACGCCCTTCAGTATCAATGACATCGTCTTTTGTTTTCGCAAACCGCCATCAGAGTCGGACCAGCCACTGATGCTGTTCGTCGATTTTGGACCTATTCCAAAAGGCAATGAAGCCGCTGTGTATTACCAGCTTTTACGTGAAAACTATCTGGAATTCCCGACCAAGAATGCCTCGTACTGTGTCTCGTCACGCACCGGCAATGTGGTCTATGCACGCGCCGTTGCCACGGATGCTCTGACCGTCGATACCTTGGCCGTTATCGTCGCGAAACTTGTCGAACAAGTGCGGTACTGGCGTCTGGACCACGCCGATGGCCGCACAAAAATCGCGCCCCAACCAATGCGTCGGCCAGCATTCGTACTGCCGCTGCAGTTCAAGGCCAATGTCCTGTAATTTTTTCTATTTCGAAAGCCCGCCATGCCCATCGTCAATAATAAGTCCAGCCTCAAAGCCCGCAACCTTGTTCAAAGTAACGAGGACTTGCAAAAACTCGTCGCATCTGTCGCCAGACACGCTCCCCACGGATCCGAAGCACCAACAATTGGCAGGCATCATTCCAATATTCTCGACGACACCTACTCCGAAGCGAGCTTCAGCACCGTCTACACCATGGAGGTCTCACCGGAAGAGCGTGCGCTGGCAGCCGATATGGAGAAGACACACGCTAAAAGCCAATTACCCCCACACAATGATGCACACATGCATCCTTGGTCGTACATACAAAAAGGCATCAATCTCGACGAGATGCTGCATCGCATGGACATGATCCATTGCAAACACAGCGTGTTAATGCCTATCCCGACCAGTATCATTTCAATGCAAGGTGACCGCGTCACCAAACTATGGCCGCCCGGAGACCCGAACACCATGCGGCATCATTGCGGTCCAAGCTATTACATTCCCGACACCCACAACCAGCCAGACCTGGAGATGACGCCCGAGGTTTTGACTGAATTGGAGTCAGCAATCAGTCTTCATGTCGATAGTGAAGTCGATGACTTTACGGCAGATCAATTCAAGCTACTCAGCCGTGAAAAGCAGGACAAACTCGATCCGATGATCACTGGCCTGCATCTGGGAAGCATGTTTGCCGACGTGACACTTTTTAAAAAATTATTGCGCCATCCGGGTGTCTTCACCGGGGCGGGAGAACTCACGCTGAATAAAGAAGTCGTCGAAAACTTATATGCCGGCGGCGTTGCTGCTCAGGCGTCGCTGCATCCTATCGCAGGACCTGGTCGCGACGATACCAACATCCTACCCACCAAACAATTGATGGCTGCACTTGGTGTGGTCGGCATGCCGGCCTGTATCCATTGTGACGTCGCCGACTGGCGCGACGAACCGAGCGCACCGCCCAAGAATATGGCGGCGTTCAGTGATTTTCTTTCCGACCCGAGGGTGATTGACACCACCATCATCTGGGCGCACGCGGGGGGATTGGGTCGCTTCGTCAAGCAACCGGATAATCATCTGGAAGCATTGGGCAAGATGCTAGACACACACCCCAATCTCGCACTTGATATCTCATGGAATGAGGTGGCTAAGCAATTGACGGGAGAGGGCCTTGATGACAAAGCCGCAGAAAAACGCACTAACGAGTGGGCTGAATTTTTGGAAAAACATTCGGAACGCATCATGTTTGGTTCTGACACATTGGCGCCGACAACCAATGCTATCTGGACCAAAACACTGATCACCTACGCAGGTCTGCTGTCGAAGCTGTCACCAGAGGCGCGACTGAACATTCTCGAAAAATCCTACGAAAAATATTACATTACCGCGCGCGCGGATGTCCGCAGATTCGAAAATATCGTCCTGCCCTGTATCGCTGATAAGTTAACCGACCCAACTGTCTTGAACCTCGACATCGCCGCTATTAGAGCTGTCCGCGACAAGCTTTACGAAGAACTGGAGCCAAGCGACCTTAGCTCGGAGCGCACGATCACCAGCGAAGAGATGGAGCTCTCGTTGAATCGCGTAAAAATGCGTGAAAAGGTCAGCAGCGTACTCAACAAATTGATTAAATCAAGGGAAGAAATCGGCATACAAGAAGTTGAGATTGTGCGACTGAGAGAAGAAAATTCAAGACTACAGGCCATGAACGATAACAATAGTGTGCTGGCAAGAGGAACAGAAACAACAGCCAACATCTTACCTGGCCAGTTACCAACAGGGCAAACGCGGTTGCAGCGCCATGTGGAGATCAGCGCTCAATCGCTTCGCGTCGGTCACATCGGTCCCGCCAACCGCCAGCGAATAAATCAACTCCAAGACCGCACTCCACTATCGATCACTTTTTTGACTCCTCAAGCCAGAACTGCCACCGAACGGACGCAATCACAGCATGAGTTAGCGATGAGAGGTGCAGAAATACGCAGGTTATCTGAAAGAAATACGCAACTGCAAGCCGACCTCGACAACGTCAGGGCATCAGCCGCACAAACGTTACCTGAAGCGTTACTCCCACCTCGAGACCTACCGACCCCGCAGCAGCAGGAGGCGGCACGTACGTTACCAGCACAAGCCAGACCACTGGCACCCGGTATCCGCGCTCGGATTGCGCAACTTAAGGCGAGCTCCCACGAGACCAGCGACTTTTCGACCACCGCCGACTAGCAGAGATAGCCCTGCTCGCATAGCTCAGTTACTCCAACCGCCACCCAGCGCCTGGATCAACGCCACCGCCGTAACCTGCCGGTCCGATGCCAGTTGCACCAGTGCGCGCCGCGCACTGAATGCACTGGCTTGGGCGGTGACGACATCGGTGTAGGCCACCTGACCAGCGCGGTAGCGGTTCAATGTCTGCACTTCGGTTTCATCGGCTGCGCGGGACGCTAGTTCACGCAGCGGCTGCTGCTGCATCAGAACACGAGTAGCCGCCAGCTGATCTTCGACGCCCTGAAAAGCGACCAGGACGGTTTGTCGATAACGCGCAGCGGCTTGCTCTTGCGCTGCTTGCGCTTCATTGATGCGCTCACGCGTGGCACCGGCATTGAACAGCACCTGCGCCGCCGACAAGCCCAACGACCAGACACTCGTCGAGGCCGAAAACAGGTCGCTGACGCGGGTCGCACCAACGCCGTAACTGGCGCTCAGGTTCAGACTCGGATACAGCGCCGATTGCGCAATCCCAATTTGTTCATTGGCCGCCGCCACCCGCCGTTCGGCCGCGGCAATATCAGGACGACGTTGCAGTAAAGTCGATGGCACGCCGATCGGCACCTGCGGTAGCGTGGCGGTCCATGGCGCGGTGACCAGTGTGAAATTGCCCGGCGCTTGTCCGACCAGCACCGCAATCGCGTGTTCGAGCTGCGTGCGCTGGCGCTCCAAGCCGACCAATTCAGCCTGTGCGTTGGCCAGCTGCGTTTGTGCCTGCAGCAAATCGGTCTTCGGTGCGACGCCGGCCTGATAGCGGTTCTGCGCGATCTCGAGCGAGCGCTGATACGCCGCGATCGTTGACTGTAGCAGCGCGCTTTGCGCATCCGTCTGGCGCAGCGAAAAATAATTGGTCGCCAGTTCGCCCTGCGCAGCGAGCAACGCCGACGCCAGATCGGCCGCACTGGCCTGCGCACTGGCGCTGGCGCTATCGACGGTGCGAGAGAGCCGGCCCCAGACATCCGGTTCCCAGCTCGCCCCGATGCTGGCCTGATAGGTATTACTGGCGCCGGCGACTTCTCCGCCAGCACGCCGACCACTACCATCAAGGCTGACAACCGGGAACAGGCCAGCGCGCTGTTCACGCACCAGCGCGCGTGCCTGCGCATACCCCGCGGCCGCGGCGGCAATATTCTGGTTCGACACCTCGACCCGAGTTGCCAGCGCATTGAGCCCTGCATCATCAAATAGCATCCACCAGTTACCACGGTCGAGCGCATCAGCCGGCGTCGCGCGCACCCAGCCCGGGACTTCCTTGTACGCCACCGGCGTAGCCAGTTCAGGTCGTTCGTAAGTAGGACCGACTGCGCAACCGCCGGCAGTAGCAACCAGCACGGCAAGCGCCAGCCAGCGGGATCGGGGGAGTAGGTGCATGGTCATTCTCATGGTTGAATCGCGAGCGCCGCTGGTGCACGGCGATGGCGTAATTTGTCGAGCAGGATGTAGACCACCGGCGTCGTCAGCAGCGTCAGCACCTGGCTGGCGAGCAGTCCGCCGATGATGGCAATGCCGAGCGGCTGACGCAGTTCGGACCCTTCGCCAAAACCGATCGCCAGCGGCAACGCACCCAGTGCAGCGGCCATCGTCGTCATCAGGATGGGCCGAAAGCGCAACAGGCACGCTTCACGCACCGCATCAAAAGCTGACAGCTGACGACTGCGCTGGGCTTCGAGCGCAAAGTCGATAATCAGGATGGCATTTTTCTTGACGATGCCCAGCAGCAGGAACACACCGATCAGCGCGATCAGCGAAAACTCCATGTTAAACAGCAGTAGCGCCAGAATCGCACCGACCCCCGCCGATGGCAGTGTCGAGAGCACCGTAATTGGATGGATCAGACTTTCATACAGCATGCCCAGCACCAGATAGATCACGACCAGTGCCGCGAGGATGAGCAGCGGTTGCTGGTTTTGCGATTCTTGCGCGGCCCGTGCGCTACCTTCGAAACTGCCGCGCACATTGGTCGGCATGCCGATGTCTGCCTCAGCCTGGCGCACCGCATCCTGACCATCGGCCAGCGTGAAGCCCTCGGTCAGATTGAACGACACCGTCGTCGCCAGTTCGGCATCCTGATGACTGATCGAGGTCGCCGTCGAGCCCTCTGCAAAGCTGGCGATCGCCGACAACGGCACCATCCGCGTCGCCGTGCCGCTCAACGCGGAACCGGTGGACTGGTCGCGCAAACCGGGATTGCTACCCAGCGTGGTCGTCACGGTAGTGCTGGCGGCGGTTGCGGCAGTGCCGGTTGAGACCAGCCCGCGCGCCGGCACGTAGACATCATTGAGCGCCTCCGGACTGCGCGCAAAACGCGGTGCGACTTCCATCACGACCTTGTACTGGTTCAGCTCGGAATAAATGGTCGCCACCTGCCGCTGGCCGAAGCCGTTATAGAGCGCGTTCGAGACATCGCGCGCGGTCAACCCCAGTTTGGAGGCGGTGTCGTAATTGATCTTGACATAGGTTTCGACGCCGTTCTCTTCCTGGTCGGTGTCGACGTCAATCAGCGCCGGCTGGGCCTTCATCGCTTCACCCAGCTTGATCGCCCAGACTTTCAGGGCGGCGAGATTATCGCTCTTGAGCGTGTACTGATAAGTTGAGTTCGACGATCGGCCTCCCATCCGGAAATCCTGCACCGGATTGAGGTACAAGCTCACGCCCGTGACCTTCACCAGTTGCGGTCGCAAGCGCGCAATGACCGCCTGCCCTCCCACTGTGCGTTCGCCGGCCGGCTTCAGATTGACGAACAGGAAGCCGCCACCAGCACGACTGCCGCCGGTAAAACCGACCACCGTGGCGACCGCCGGGTCACGCTGAATCACCGCCACCAGTTCGCGCAATTTACCCTGCATCGCCACCGGCGAGATACTCTGGTCGGCACGCAAACCGCCGTTGAGACGACCGGTATCTTGCTGCGGAAAAAAGCCCTTCGGCGCGACGATGAACAAGTACACATTCAGGCCAATCGCTCCCACCAGAATCAGCATCACCAGCGCCGGCGCATGCAAGGCCCAATCGAGGCTGTGCTCGTACATCTTATGGATGCGGTTAAAGCCGTTTTCGAAACCGCGCGCCAGCCGACCTGGTTTGCGCGCCGGATCATGCGGACGCAGCAACCACGCGCACATCATCGGCGTCGTCGTCAGCGAAATGACTAGCGAAATCATCACCGCCGCCGACAGCGTCACTGCGAATTCGCGGAACAGCCGGCCGACTTGCCCGCCCATGAACAGCAGTGGAATGAATACCGCCACCAGCGACACGCTGATCGATAGCACCGTAAAACCGACCTCGCGTGCCCCGAGCAAAGCAGCAGACATCCGGTCCATCCCAGCCTCGATATGGCGGGTGGTATTTTCAAGCACAACGATGGCGTCATCGACCACGAAGCCAGTCGCCACCGTCAGCGCCATCAAGCTCAGGTTGTTGAGTGAAAATCCGAGCAAATACATCACACCGAAGGTGCCTAACAACGAGACGACGGTGGCGACCGCCGGGATGATCGTGGCCCGCACATTGCGCAGGAACGCGCTGACCACCAGCACCACCAGCGCGATCGAAATGAGTAGCGTGACTTCGATTTCATGCAGCGATGCACGGATCGAATTGGTACTGTCCGACGCAATCTGCATGTCAACGTCCGGCGGCAATTGCGCCTGCAGTTCCGGCAGCAGATCGCGGATGCCATCGACGGTTTCGATCACGTTGGCACCGGGCTGCTTGCGTAACAGCACCACAACCGCCGGCTTGCCATTGAACAGACCCAGCGTGTTGGTATTCTCGACGCCGTCGATCACCTCGGCGACATCGTCGAGCCGGATCGCGGCGTTGCTGCGCCAACCGACAACCAGCGAACGGTAGTCGGCAGCCGTGCGGCCACCGCCCGGGGTATAAATTTGCAAGCGTCGCTCATCGCCCTCTATCGTTCCTTTCGGTCGATTGGCGGTGCTAGCCTGAATCGCGGCGCGCACGTCTTCCATACTGACGCCGTATTTGTTGAGCGCATACGGCAGCAATTCGACGCGCACCGCCGGCAGCGAACCGCCGCCGAGTTCGACATCGCCAATGCCTTGCACTTGCGCCAGCTTCTGCTGCACCACATTCGAGACCGCGTCATAAATCTGGCCCGGCGTGAGCGTCGGCGACGTCAGTGCCAGAATCATGATGGGCGCGTCGGACGGATTGGCCTTGCGGTAGGTCGGATTGCTGCGCAGCGTCGCCGGCAAGTCGGCGCGCGAGGCGCTGATCGCGGCTTGCACTTCGCGCGCAGCCGCGTCGATCTTGCGGTTGAGGTCAAACTGCAAATTGATGCGGGTCGATCCGCTGCTGCTGCGCGAGGTCATTTCATTGACCCCGGCGATGACGCCGAGGCGGCGTTCCAGCGGTGTCGCCACGCTCGACGCCATGGTCTCCGGACTAGCGCCCGGCAGCGAGGCACTCACCGAGATATTCGGAAAATCCACTTGCGGCAGCGGTGCCACCGGCAGCACAAAGAACGCACCGATCCCGGCCAGCGCAATGCCGATCGTCAGCAGGACTGTTGCGACCGGCCGTCGAACAAAAGGTGCGGACAGGTTCACGCAGGCTCCGCCTTGCGCTGGCGTCCGGTGACGCGCTGCGACAGACGATCAAAGCCGAGATAGATCACCGGTGTCGTGAACAACGTCAGTACCTGACTGACGATGAGGCCGCCGAAAATGGCCAACCCGAGCGGACGGCGCAACTCGGCGCCATCGCCCCAGCCCAGCATCAGCGGTACAGCGGCGAACAGCGCGGCCAGCGTTGTCATCAGGATAGGCCGGAAGCGCAGCAGCGCGGCTTGATGAATCGCCTGTTGCGCAGTCATGCCCTGATGGCGCTCGGCCTCGATGGCAAAGTCGATCATCATGATCGCGTTTTTCTTGACGATGCCGATCAGCAGGATGATGCCAATGATGCCGATTACGCCCAGTCCGGCACCGCTAATCATCAGTGCCAGCAGTGCACCGACACCAGCCGAGGGCAGCGTCGACAGAATCGTCAGCGGGTGGATATAGCTTTCGTACAGCACGCCCAGCACGATGTAGACGCACACCAGCGCTGCCAGGATCAGCCACAACTGACTACTTAACGACGACTGATACGCACCCGCCGCGCCGAGGAAGGTCATCGTCACCGAAGCTGGCAACTTGATGTCGAGCGCCGCTTGCTTGATCACGTCCACCGACTTGCCCAGCGACACCCCGGGTGCCGTATCGAAACCCAGCGTGGTAGCTGGAAATTGCGCGACGTGGGTGATCTGCAACGGCGACTGGCGCTCGGTAATTGTCGCAATGGCGGACAGCGGCGTCGGCTTGCCGGAGCCGGTGCGTAGCTGCAAATTGCCCAACTGCGCTGGCGTAGTGAGTATGTCTGGACGGGCTTCGAGGATTACGCGGTACTGGTTGGTCTCGGTAAAAATGGTCGAGACGATGCGCTGGCCGAAGGCGCTGTAGAGCGCGTCATCAATCGCCGCCGCGCTGATCGACAGTCGTGCCGCGCTGTCGCGATCGATGTCGATGTAGACCGCCAGCCCGGTGGCGTCGGCATCCGATACCACGTTCATCAGCGCCGGTTGGCGCTTGAGCTGCTGCGTCAGTTTATCGGCCCATGCGATCACGCTGGCCGTATCGGCCGCTTCCAGCGAGACGCGGTACTGGGTCGGCCCGGTTTCGGCATCGATAGTCAGGTCTTGCGTTGGCTGCAGATAAATCGTCACGCCGGCGACCTTGCCGACCCGTTCACGCAGCCGCGTCATCGTCTCGGCCTGCGAGCCAGAGCGATCACGCTTGAGGTTAATCAGCATGCTGCCGGTATGGAGCATCGTGTTGCGCGCGGCATCAACACCGACCAGCGAACTGAGACTTTCGACATCGGGATCTTCAAGGATGGCGGCCGCCGCTGCTTGCTGCAATTGCGCCATGCGCGTGTACGAGACCGTTTGGGCGGCTTCGATGCGGGCTTGCAATTGGCCGGTGTCCTGCGTCGGAAACAGTCCCTTCGGAATCACCATGTAGAGCACCACTGTCAGTGCCAGCGTCGCGCCGGCCACCAGCAACGTCAGTGTCTGATGGGCCAGCACCCAGTGCAAGCCACGGTCGTAGCGCACCATCACGTCATCGGAAAAACGCTGCAGGCGTCCCGGCGGCCCGTCACTCTTGACCTGCGGCTTGAGCCAGCGCGCCGACATCATCGGCACCAGCGTCAGCGATACAACTGCCGAAATCAGGATCGTGATCGACAGCGTGACCGCGAACTCGCGGAACAGCCGTCCCACCACATCGCCCATGAACAGCAGCGGGATCAGTACCGCAATCAGTGACACCGTCAGCGAAATAATCGTGAAGCCGATTTGCGCCGCGCCCTTCAAGGCGGCCGCCATCGCGCTCTCGCCTTCTTCGAGATAGCGGGCGATATTCTCGATCATCACAATCGCATCATCGACCACGAAGCCGGTCGCAATGGTCAGCGCCATCAGGCTCAGGTTGTTCAGGCTGTAGCCGAGCAAGTACATCGCCCCGCAACTGCCGATCAATGAAATCGGCACGGCCAGGCTGGCAATGATGGTGGCGCGCCAGTCGCGCAGGAAAGCAAAAATCACTAGCACGACCAACAGCACAGCGAGCATCAACTCGGTCTGGACATGCTCGACCGATGAACGGATGCCGGTAGTGCGATCGCTCAGGACGACCACTTTCAGCGCCGCCGGCAAGCCGGCTTGCAATTCAGGCAACCGCTTCTTGATGGCATCGACGGTGGCGATCACGTTGGCGCCCGGCTGGCGCTGGACATTGAGGATGATGGCCGGATGCAGGCCGGACCAGGCGCCGAGCTTGACGTTCTCGGCGCTGTTGACCACCTGCGCGACGTTCAACATGCGCACCGGCGCGCCATTTTTGTACGCGACGATCAGATTGCGATAATCCTCGGCAGTCAGCAACTGGTCATTGGCATTGATCGTGTAAGAGCGCGCCGGTCCGTCAAAACTCCCCTTCGCGCTGTTGGCGTTGGCCGCGGCAATCGCGGTACGCAAGGTGTCGAGGCCAAGTCCATACGAGGCCAGCGCCGCCGTATCGGCCTGAATGCGCACGGCCGGACGTTGTCCACCGGCCAGCGACACCAGCCCGACGCCATCGACCTGACTGATCTTCAGTGCCAGCCGGGTATTGACGAGATTCTGCACTTCGGTCAACGGCAGCGTATCGGACGTGATCGCCAGCGTCAGCACCGGCGCATCGGCCGGATTGATCTTGGCGTAGACCGGCGGTGCCGGCAGATCGGCCGGCAACAACGAACCGCCGGCATTGATGGCGGCCTGCACTTCCTGCTCCGCCACGTCGAGGGTCTGGCCGAGGCCAAATTGCAATGTGATGATCGACACGCCAGCCGCGCTGGTCGAGCTCATGCGTTCGAGGCCGGACATCTGGCCGAACTGGCGTTCCAGAGGCGCGGTCACGGTCTGCCCCATCACTTCCGGACTGCCGCCGGGATACAGTGTCTGCACCTGAATGGTCGGAAAATCGACTTGTGGCAATGCCGATAGCGGCAGAAATTTGAAGCCGACGATACCGGTCAGCACGATGGCGACCATCAGCAGCGCGGTCGCTACCGGACGTTCGATGAAGGGACGTGACGGATTCATGCAGCGTCTTTCCTGATCACGGTGCAGCAGCGGGCTGCGGACGACGGCGATGCTCGCCGGCCGGAACCGGTTTGCCGTCGGCACCGACAGCAGCGGTCTTGCCTGCCCCGGCAGCGCCATTGCGCTTGCCCCGGGCCCCTGGCTTGTCATCCGGCAGCGACACGGCAGCGCCATCGCTGAGGCGGTCGCCCCCTTCGGTGATGACCCGCTCGCCGAGCTTCAGGCCAGCAGTAATTTCAACCTTGTCGACATCGGCCTGACCCCGTGTGACCAGACGCATCCCGGCGGTGCGATCGCTATTGAGGACGTAGACGAAGTCGCCCTTGCTGCCGTGGCGCAGTGCCGTCACCGGAATCGTTACCGCACCCGTGATGGTTCGCAGCTCCAGGCGCACGTTGACAAACTGATTCGGGAACAGCGTCATTTTGTCATTGGAAAAACGCGCTTTGGCCTTCACGGTGCCGGTCTGGACGTCGATCATGTTATCCAGCGTCGAGAAACGTCCGGTCGCCAGCCGCGTCACACGAGTGCGATCAAACGCCGTCACTGTCAACTCCGACTTCCCGGTCGAACGCGCCAGCACTTCGGTCACACGGTCCTGCGGTACGGCAAACTGCACATCGATGGGCGTGAGCTGCGTAATCACGACAATTCCGGCCGCGTCACCGGGATTGACGATATTACCGGCATCGACTGCACGCAAGCCAACGCGTCCGGCAATCGGTGCGGTGATCCTGCTATAGCCGAGATTGAGTTTGGCGGTGCCTTCGTTGGCGCGATCAGACAGCACCGTGCCCTCGAGTTGTTTGACCAGCGCTTGCTGCGTATCGACTTCCTGACGTGCAATTGAATCTTGCGCAAGCAATGTCTGGAAGCGCGCCAGCGTCACCTTGGCACTGGCCAGTTGCGCTTCGTCACGCTGACGTTGGCCAGAAGCCTGCATCAGTGCCAGATCGAATTGGCGCGGATCGATGGTCGCCAGTACTTGCCCGGCGCGCACGGTCTCGCCTTCGCGGAACAGAATTTGCTGTAGTACGCCACCCACTTGCGGTCGCACCGTGACTGTCGCAGCCGGCATGACCGTACCGAGTGCATCGATTACCACCGGCATATCGGCCGCCGTCGCCGTGGCCACCCCGACAGTCGTGCTGGGTCGCCCGCCGCGCCCGCTGCCAGCCTGACCCGCCGGATCACGATGCGTCAGATACCACGCCACACCACCCACGACTGCAACGGCCAGTAGCGCGATCACGCTACCGATCAGCACTGAGCGACGGCCAGGTTTTTTACGGGCAGCCGAAGGCAGCGTTGCGGGTGTATCCATGATTTTTCCTTGATGACCAGATGATGCTGGCGAATTTTGTAGCGGCATGATCGCACGCAGCGGCCATGCTTGCTGCGCGTTGTTTCACGCGGTTATCAAAATACTGGAAGGTGCTCTGACAGGCGATAGACAGCATGACTTCTTACAGCCAGGCAGACAAGGAAACAGTGCGCCAATACGGCAGATACATGCTTGCGCTACCGGCTTGGCGCTCGGTATTTTTTCCGGTGCCGGTAGCGTCGTGGATGTCGGAGGACGTGTCCGACATCGCCCGCGTGCAAAACGGCAATCGTATTGTCGAGGTTGGTGCGTACCAGCCAGTGAAGGCTGTTTTCTCAGGTTGATCGATCAGTCGGACTGTTGCGAGGCAGGCCCCTGATGCAATGCTGCACCAATGGCTGCACCGACCATCGTGACGATGGTATTGCTGGCATCGATGAGTTTTCCCATCATCATGATGCCGTGAATCTGATCGCTCAAATGCAGCGAAGTCACGCGCACACCATCCTCCTCCAGCCGTTTAGCATAGGCCAATCCTTCGTCACATAGCGGATCATGCGCGACCGTCACCACCAGCGCCGGGGGCGTTCCGGCGAGGCTCGATGCCAGCAATGGCGACGCGCGCCAGTCAGTCCGATCGGCCGGGTCGGGCGTGTAGTGCTCGATAAAATAATGCATCGTCGCCGCGGTCAATAACACGCCCGAAGTAATGCGCTGGTAGGAACCGCTGGCGGCAGTGAGGTCGACGGCCGGATAAATCAGCGCCTGGAATATCGTGCGTGGCGCGGTGCCATCACGCCCCATCAATGCCAGCACCGCAGCCAGATTACCCCCGGCACTATCGCCACCAACCGCGAGGCGATCCCGGGCAATCGATAGCGTCTCGGCATTGGCGTCTATCCATTGCAATGCCGTCAGTGAATCCTCCAGCGCCGCCGGAAAGCGGTGCTCGGGCGCCAGCCGGTAATCGGCCGCCACCACGCAGATACCCGCCAGATTGGCCAGTCGCCGGCATAACCGGTCATGGCTCTCGAGGTCACCGATAACCCAGCCGCCGCCATGCAGGAACAGCAGGCACGGCAACGTCGCACTGGCCTTGGTGCCACTACCGCGATACACCCGCAGCACCAGTCCCTCCGGCAGCGTGACATCGCGTACTGCGGCAACGTCCTCGGCCGGCAACTGCATCACGTCACGATTACCGGCATAGGCGATGCGAGCCGCCTCGGGGGTCATGGCCTCGAAGGGTAGACGGCCAGCCTCGCGCGCCAGCTCCAGCAGATTAATGACTTGCGGATCGAGGATTGGCATAACAGTTACCCTTGTAAGTAGAAAAAACTACGTATGGTTATAATTTTACTCTAGTCGAAGTATGCTCTGAATAGTGGAATTTATTTCATTTTTCCAAAGGTGATTTACGTGATTAATTGGCCAACGCGTCAGCCAACGCGTGCGTGCGCCCTGCCAGACTTCCGGACGGTCAATAATCCACATTTTGTCGGCGTGGTGACCGATCTGATTACCATCGCGGCGCCGATAGAGCGGGAGCGTAGGGTGGGCACGGCCTCATCGTGCCCACGCGGTGCGACTCAGTTCGCCAGTTCGCGCGCGTGGGCACACACTTAGTAAGTTCGCGCGCGTGGGCACACACTTAGAAGTTCGCGCGCGTGGGCACATAAGGCCGTGCCCACCCTACGAGTTTAAGTACGTGGGCGCATAAGAAAGCCGTGCCCGCGCGACGAGTTTAAGTACGTTAAGTACGTGGGCGCATGAGAAGCCGTGCCCGCGCGACGAGTTGACGTTGCAGTTATTTTGTCTGCGACGACCAAAGCAGAGGCGATATTGATGACCTCTGCCAGTGCATTGGGTGCAATACCCTGCGGCTATTACACCCTAGGAAAATAACAATGACGTTGGTTTTGACGTATGCCGCAGTGAGGCCGTGCGTTGCGCTCACTGGCCTGCCAGCCATATCAGCCCCATTTACCGTCCTTCACCAGCCCATACCCGCCCCATGGGTATGGTTGACTAATTTAGTCAGGTATCGTACTGTGAATTCCCGACAGATTTAGTCGGGTATTCACAATGACTTCAAAGGAGAATCACACGATGACCATTTCTCTATCCACCACTGCAGTGACAAAAATCCGTGCCCAGATCCAGAAAAATGGGAGAGGGTTTGGCGTCCGGCTCGGCGTCAAGACGGTTGGTTGCTCTGGCCTCGCCTACACCCTTGACTATGTCGATGGCGCAGAAAAGGGGGACAAATTATTCGGTTCAGGAACGGTCAACATTGTGGTCGACGCCGCTAGCCTGCCAATGGTCGATGGCTCCCACATCGATTTCGTCAAGCAAGGCCTCAGCGACGTACTGAAAATCACGAACCCGAATGCCGAAAGTGAATGCGGTTGCGGCGAGAGCTTCAACCTGAAGAAAACCAACGCGGCCGCCTGAAACGTGACCACACAGCAGTAATGACCATTGCAGGGAATTTCCTTCCTGACGCGGTCATGCCGGGCGCACGTCTTGGTGTTTCCGGCCAAAGAACAGCGAGGGCTATCACCCATGAGTGCAGTACTTCAACAACTGGTCAATCGACCCTACCCACACGGCTTTGTCTCTGACATTGAATCGGACGTTGCGCCACAAGGGCTGAGCGAAGACACGATCCGCCTGATTTCAGCAAAGAAAAAAGAACCCGAATGGTTGCTCGCCTTCCGCTTGGAGGCCTACCAGAAATGGCTAGGCATGACCGAGCCGCAATGGCAGAACGTGCACCATCCGAAAATCGATTTTCAGGCCATCAGCTACTACTCGGCACCGAAGACCAAACCCAAGCTCAACAGCATGGACGAAGTCGATCCGGAGTTGCTACGCACTTTTGAAAAACTGGGCGTCCCACTGCACGAGCGCATGGCGCTGGCCGGTGTGGCTGTGGATGTGATTTTCGACAGCGTGTCCGTGGCGACCACCTACAAGGCCAAGCTGGCTGAAGCGGGCGTGATTTTTTGCTCGATGTCGGAAGCGGTTCTGGAGCACCCCGAGCTGGTCAAAAAATACCTGGGTACGGTAATCCCCACCGGAGATAACTTTTACGCCGCGCTCAATTCAGCGGTGTTTACCGATGGCTCGTTTTGCTACATCCCGAAGGGCGTCAAATGCCCGATGGACCTGTCGACCTATTTCCGTATCAATACCGAAGAGTCAGGCCAGTTCGAGCGCACGCTGATCGTTGCCGAAGAAGGCGCGTCCGTGGTGTATCTGGAAGGCTGTACCGCGCCGGCATTCAGCAGCAACCAGTTGCATGCAGCCGTGGTCGAACTGGTGGCGCTCGACAATGCCGACATCAAATATTCAACCGTCCAGAACTGGTACGCCGGCGATGAAAATGGCGTCGGCGGCATCTACAATTTCGTCACCAAACGGGCTTTGGCCAAAGGGGTCAATTCGCGGATTAGCTGGACGCAGGTAGAGACCGGCGCAGCAATTACCTGGAAGTATCCGTCCGTCATCCTGCAAGGCGATAACGCGATCGGCGAGTTTTACTCGGTGGCCGTCACCAATCACTACCAGCAGGCCGATACCGGCACCAAGATGATCCACATCGGCAAGAACACCCGCAGCACGATTGTCAGCAAGGGAATTTCTGCCGGCAAATCGAGCAATAGCTATCGCGGCCTGGTGAAAGTCACCCCTGGTGCGACGGGTGCCCGCAATTATTCGCAGTGCGACTCGATGCTGATCGGCGAGGAATGCAGCGCCAATACGTTTCCATATATTCAGGTACGCAACCCATCGGCACAAGTCGAACACGAAGCATCAACCTCGAAGATCGGCGAAGACCAGCTGTTCTATTTTGCCCAGCGCGGTATCGATGCAGAAGCTGCCGTGTCGATGATCATTAATGGCTTTTGCAAAGACGTTTTTCAACAATTACCTCTGGAGTTCGCAGTCGAAGCAACCAATCTGCTGAGCTTCAAACTGGAAGGGAGCATCGGATGATCAACAATAACAGCAAGATCTTGCTCGAAGTACGCGGGCTGTGCGCCAGCGTCAACGGCACACCGATCCTGAAGGATCTCGATTTCACCGTACGCAGCGGCGAAGTGCACGCCATCATGGGCCAGAACGGTTCGGGCAAAAGTACCTTCGCCAAAGTCCTGGCAGGCCATCCGGCCTACGAGGTCACGGGTGGCTCTGTGCTGCTCGAAGGACAAGACCTGTTTGCCCTCACCCCAGAGCAACGGGCTCGCTCCGGACTGTTCCTGGCGTTCCAGTATCCGATCGAAATACCGGGCGTAATCAATAGCCAGTTCCTGCGCCTGACCTACAACACAGTGCAAAAGGAACGCGGCAACGATGAACTGGACCCGCTTGAGTTCGACGACTTCGTACGCGAAAAAATGCAGTTACTGGAAATGAGTCCGGACTTCCTCGACCGCAGTGTCAATGACGGTTTTTCCGGCGGCGAAAAAAAGCGCAACGAGATCCTGCAAATGGCGCTGCTCGAACCACGCATGGCGATCCTCGACGAGACCGACTCCGGGCTCGATATCGACGCACTGCGCATCGTCGCACACGGCATCAACCAGCTCTCGACGCCCGACAACGCGATTGTCATGGTGACCCATTACCAGCGCTTGCTGAACTACATCGTGCCGGATTTCGTGCATGTGATGGATAACGGTCGCATCATCAAGACCGGCGGAAAAGACCTCGCGCTCGACCTCGAGCAACGTGGCTACGAGTGGGTCAGCGAAGAGTACGAGGCAACGCAAAAGGTGTCGGCATGAATGACCAATCCGTTCTGACACGGGCCAAGCCCAACGCCGCCGACACCAGCGATCAAGCATGGCTACTGGCACTGCAAGCCCGGGCGACCGGCCGATCCGCCGTTCTTTCCCGGCCTACCACGCGTGACGAGGAATGGCGCTTTACCGATCTGTCATCGTTTGCACAGACCATGTTTGTACCGGCACCGGGCACGCTATCAAGACAGCTGGTGCCCGATGACATCGCCGGATTCACGATCGAAGAAGCGCAGACCCGTCTGGTCTTCGTCGATGGCATCTACGCGCCCGACCTCTCGGTGCAGCAGATCGATAACGGCATCGCCATCGCCGACATGCAGAGCGCGCGTGCGCAGCATGCACAGACCATCGAGGCGCATCTTGGCCACCATGCCCATATCGATAACGCCTATTTTGCGGCGCAAAATACCGCGGCAATCGAGAACGCCGCGGTGGTCATCGTTCCTCGGGATAACGCGATCACGGCACCGGTCCATCTGCTGTTCATCGCCACGCAAAAAGATGTGCTCGGCTTTCCGCGTTGCCTGGTGGTTGCCGAGGCCGGCAGCAGCGTGACCGTGATCGAAGATTACGTGGTGATGAACCAGCCGGGTGGTCAGGAGGAAGCCCATCTCGCCACGCACTTCACCAATACCGTGACTGAAATTGCGCTGGCTGATTCGGCACGGGTCAACCACATCCGCTTGCAGCGGGAAGGCGGCCGGGGCTTGCACATCGGCTTGTGTGCGGTTGCGCTCGGTCGCGCCAGTCAGTACACCTCGGTCAGCATTGCGATGGGCGCGCGGATTTCGCGGGTCAACCTTGAGGTCGTGCATCACGGCGAAGGGGCGACCTGCACGCTCGACGGACTGGCCCTGATCGGTAATCGGCAAGTAGCCGATACCCATACGCTGGTCGATCACGCCAAACCGCACGGTACCAGCTACCAGCTGCATAAGTGCATTGCCGACGACAGCGCGCATGCCGTCTTTAATGGCAAGGTGATGGTACGTACCGACGCGCAAAAAATCGATGCGCGCCAGTCGAACCGCAACCTGCTGTTATCCGGTAAAGCCCATATCGACACCAAACCGCAACTCGAAATTTTTGCCTCCGATGTCAAATGTACGCATGGCGCAACCGTCGGCCAGCTCGACGCCGACGAAGTGTTTTATCTGCAAAGCCGCGGACTGAGCGAAGCGGCTGCGCGCAACTTGCTGACCTATGCCTTCGGTGCAGAAATCATCGAGCGCATCCCGATCGCCTCCGTGAAGCGGCAGCTGGTGCAGAAGGTGCTCGAACAAACAACGGGCAAGCTATGAAGCACGATCAAACCCAGTTCGACGCGCTCGATGTGGCGCGCATTCGTGCCGATTTTCCCATCCTCGGACTCCAGATCAACGGGCATCCGCTGGTCTATCTGGACAACGCGGCATCAAGCCAGATGCCGCAGCCGGTGATCGACCGGATGGCGCGATATCAGACCACACAGCACGCCAACATCAACCGTGCGGTGCATACGTTGTCCGAGATCGCCACCAATGAATATGAAGCGGCGCGGCGCACGTTACAGCACTTCATCCATGCACGTGAAGACCGTGAAGTGGTGTTCACCAGCGGCACCACCGATGCGATCAACCTCGTCATGCACGGCTACGGCCGCAAGTTTATCGGCCCCGGCGACGAAATTATTCTGACCACGCTGGAGCACCACGCCAACATCGTGCCGTGGCAAATGCTGGCCGAAGAAAAAGGCGCGATCATCCGCGTTGCGCCCATCAATGACGCTGGCGAAGTGCAACTGGAGGCGTATCAAAAGCTGTTCAATGCGCGCACCAAGTTCGTCAGCCTCACGCATGTCTCGAATGCGCTGGGCACCATCAATCCGGTCAAGGAAATGGTCGCAATAGCGCATGAACATGGCGTGCCCGTATTGGTCGATGGGGCGCAAGCAGCCCCGCACATGGCAGTCGACGTGCAGGATCTCGATTGTGATTTTTATACCTTCTCGGGCCATAAATTATGTGGACCGACCGGCATCGGCATCCTCTATGGCAAGGCCGCCTTGCTGGAAAAAATGCAGCCGTTCAAGGGCGGTGGCGACATGATCCTGACGGTGACGTTCGAGAAGACGACCTATAACGCGATCCCGCATAAGTTCGAGGCAGGCACGCCACCGATTGCCGCCGCCATCGGCATGGCCGCTGCGGTCGACTATCTGTCGGCTATCGGCATGGCGGCCATCAGTCAGCAGGAACAGGCGCTGCTCGACTACGCCACCGATCAACTGCAGACACTGCCGGGCGTGCGTATCATCGGCACGGCAGCGCACAAGGCAGCGGTCCTGTCGTTCGTCATTGATGGCGTGCATCCGCATGACATCGGTACCTTGCTCAACGAAGAGGGCATTGTGGTGCGTACTGGCCATCATTGCGCGCAGCCGGTGATGCAGCGCCTTGGTCTGCCGGCCACGTCACGCGCTTCGTTCGCGTTTTATAACACCATGGCAGAAGTCGATGCCCTGACCGCCGGCATACGGGCCGTGCAGAAAGTATTTTTGTAATGGCTAATCCGAGAGCGCTGTATCAGGAAATGATCCTCGAGCACAATCGCAAGCCGCGTAATTTTGGCGCGCTCGATGGTGCCACCCACCATGCGGCCGGACACAATCCGCTGTGCGGCGACCATATCGATATCAGCCTTGTGATGCAGGGCACGACGATCGAACAGGTCGGATTTGGTGGTGAGGCGTGCGCGATCTGCAAATCCGCGGCATCGATGATGACGGTTGCCGTAAAGGGAAAATCTCAGGCCGGTGCCGAAATGCTGATCGGTGAATTTGTCGCCATGACCACCGGCAAACTCGACATGAGCAGCGCGCACCATCTGGGCCACCTGAAAGTCTTTGCCGGCATCGCCGACCTGCCGGTTCGCGTCAAATGCGCGATCCTGCCGTGGCACACCCTGCGCGCGGCATTCCATGCCATCGAGAGTTCGTCGACTGAAGCCGATCAGGACCCGATGCACGTCATGACTGGTGACGCGTGATGGCATCCATCCTCTTTTTCGAAGGGTAAGAATATGCCAAAAATTGCTGAAATCGACGACACACCGAATCCGAATGCCGTCAAATTTACACTGCAAGAACCCTTGAGCTGGGGTGTCTCGCGTTCGTACGACAATGCAGAGCAGGCCAGCAATGACCCGCTGGCGAGTGCCCTGTTCGCGCTCGAGCATGTGACCAATGTGTTTTATACCGACCGCTGGCTGACCGTGACCCAGGACGGCGAGGCCGACTGGCCGGCGCTGGTACGCCTGATTGCCGTGCCATTGCGCGCCGCGCCTGCCGCTGCAGCGCAATCGGAGGAACTGGTTTCGGCGGCCAGGCTTGCCGTGCACGACATGAGCGAGGACGAGCAAGACCGTTTCGCCCGCATCAATGACTTGCTGGACCAGCAGATCCGACCGGCGCTGCAAGCCGACGGCGGTGACCTGCATGTACTGGGCTTGTCGGGCGATGCGTTGAGCATTCACTATCAGGGCGCATGCGGCACGTGCCCGAGTGCCATCGGCGGCACGCTCGCCAGTATCGAAAACCTGCTGCGCTCGATCGAGCCCAATATTGCGGTGCAGGCCGTTTAATTTTCAATGTTCAATGAGGAGAGCCCTGCCATGGAAATGGAAACCATCACCTTCAGGAATGTCGTATCGATCCTGCCGCCAGCGCCCACCGGCGACCGGCCCGATCAGCAACGCGGCTCCCTCAAGACCAAGCGCGACGCGATACTGCCTTCAGCGAAGCTGCCAAAACCGAACTGGATTCGGGTCAAGGTCGCTTCCTCGGGACGCTTCAGCGAGACCAAAGACATCGTCCATGCCAATGGGCTGGTGACCGTGTGCGAAGAAGCATCCTGTCCGAACATCGGCGAGTGCTGGAGCAAGGGCACCGCCACCTTCATGATCATGGGTGACAAGTGCACGCGCCGCTGCCGCTTCTGCAATGTCAGTACTGGCCGCCCCGACGCACTCGATGCCGACGAACCGGCCCGACTGGCCCGCACCATCGCATTGATGAAGCTCAGTTACATCGTCCTCACCTCGGTCGATCGCGATGATTTGCCGGATGGCGGCGCCGGCCATTTTGTGGAATGCATCCGCCAAATCCGTGCTGCTGCACCGGCTACCCGTATCGAAATCCTGACGCCGGATTTTGGTGGACGGCTCGAGCTGGCACTGGACATTCTCGGCACTGCGCCGCCAGATGTGTTAAACCACAATATCGAAACCGTGCCGCGGCTGTACAAGGAAGCGCGTCCCGGTGCTGACTTCCAGAATTCGCTGAACCTGCTGAAGAACTTCAAGGCCATGCATCCTGCCATCCCGACCAAATCCGGCCTGATGGTTGGCCTGGGCGAGACCGATGACGAAATCCTGCACGTCTTGCGCGAACTGCGTGCGCACGGCGTCAACATGCTGACCATCGGCCAGTATTTGCAACCGTCCGGCGGTCATCTGGCGGTGCAGCGTTATGTGCATCCGGATAGCTTCCGGATGTATGAAGAAGAGGCCAATAAGATGGGCTTTGCCAATGTTGCCTCGGGTCCTATGGTGCGCAGTTCTTACCATGCAGACCTGCAGGCAGCGGGCGCGGGGCTGGTTTGATTTTTCGTGTTCCTGAATAACTCGTACCTTTTTATTTGATTGTCGTACCTACCCGGAGTCCACCATGAATGCCATCACAGAAATGCCCGCCCCCATCCTGTTCACCGACAACGCCGCGGCCAAGGTCGCGCAGTTGATCGAAGAAGAAGGTAACCCCGAACTGAAGCTGCGCGTGTTTGTACAGGGCGGCGGGTGTTCCGGCTTCCAGTACGGTTTTACGTTTGACGAAGTCGCCAACGAAGACGACACGACCATGGAAAAAAATGGCGTGCAATTGCTTATTGATTCCATGAGCTATCAGTATCTGGTCGGTGCAGAAATCGATTACAAGGATGATCTGGAAGGCGCGCAGTTCGTCATCAAAAATCCGGGTGCTACCTCGACATGCGGTTGCGGGTCGTCGTTTTCGGCTTGAGTCGGGGTTAAGCCTTCGGGCTTAGGCAAGTCGATTGTGGTACTGGCGGACGCAATCAGGCCATTGGGTGCAATGCCCTGAGGTTATTACACCCTACGTGACTGCGCCCACGCCACGCGACTTCAACCCGTAGGGTGGGCACGGCCTTACGTGCCCACGCGCGCGAACCGGAAATGCCAGTCAATTCCGGCCTTGCGGCGGGACATTCGCGTGGGCACGATAACCCTGTGCCCACCCTACGTCGGGTTGCTACCGTAAAACCGCTTGCATCGCGAACAGACCAGTCGGTGCAATGCCCTTCGGGTATTGCGCCCTACGTGACTGAGCCCACGCCATGCGACTTCAACCCGTAGGGTGGGCACGGCCTT
>JBLHLW010000046.1:0-33253 GCA_047621345.1 Minisyncoccia bacterium
CACCGCATGCAGACGGTGCAATGCCCTTCGGTTATTGCACCCTACTTGCTAGTTTTTTTTCGTAATGAATTTAACAGGCACCACACTCGTCAACCAAACCCCATTCTCAGCCCTGAAGAACTTAAAACCCTGCTCATGCATTAGCAGAGCTTTAATAACAAGTACAACAGGCGACCCATGCCGACGTCCAACAACCAGCGCCGTCTGCTCATCCCGCGACAGATGCACATATTGGCGCGAGCCGGACATTACTCCTTCTTTGAAAATAGCGTCGAGAAAGCGTGTTGCTGTGCCGTGGTAAAGAAATTCAGGAGGTACTTGTTCTATATATTTAATATCCACACTTTGAGTGGAATGTCCCTGAACTGCACGAATACGTAATCCATCATCAGAAATCGCAAACCGTTTTTTGTCACTTGTCGCAACCACGTCCCGGATAAGATCAGGCGTAAGCATCTTGCCATCCTTGGTGGCAGCAGTAATCAATATCGCAATTTCGACCCATCCTTCAATATCAAGCGTGACACCGATGGCATCAGGTTGATGTCGCAACACAAAGGTTAAAAATTTACTGATCTCGATGTATTGTTTGCTCATTTCTTATCCATTTAAAAAATCTCCGAATCCTGCAGTATCAGGTAAGGGCGGTGATATTTATAAATGGATCTCTTGTTACGTTTTCCGGTAGCTGTAAATTTGGCAGCTATTCCTTTTTTCATCACAAAATGTCGTTTTAATGATCGCTATCAGTTTTCGGTCCGGCACTCTTTGTGAAAGAAGCATCGGCCCATAATGATCTGAAACTGCGCACATAAAAACGCAGCCCCAGACCCTTTCCATCACTCCGGCCTGAACTGATGCGCAAAAGTAAACTCATCCACCCGCGCCGCATACCGCAAGCCACTACGCATCGCCCAAGTAGCGATTTGATGGTGCATAGGGATGATCGCGTTGTCCCGCAGCGCAATCCCGGCGGCCTGGCGCGCGAAGTTCTCGCGTTCGGCCGGATCGACTGCCGCCAGTGAGGAACGGATCAGGGTATCGACCTTCGGGTTGCTGTAATTCCCCCAGTTCCACGAGCCCCATCCTGTTTGTGGATTACTGGTACCGACCAGCGAACGCAAGCCAAAATCGCCAGCCAACGTGCCCCAACCCAGCAGCGCCACGCTGAATTCACTGGCTTTGGCCCGACCGAAATACACCGCCAAGGGCAAGGTCACGACTTTGGTACGGATGCCGATCCGGCTGAAGAATTGCGCTACGGTCTGAATCAGTTGTTCATCGTTGATGTAGCGGTTGTTCGGTCCGTGCAAGGTCAGTCCAAATCCATTCGGATAGCCGGCTTCGGCCAGCAGTTTCTTGGCACCCTCGGGATCGTAGGCTTGGACCTTGATGGCATCGTTGTAGCCCAGAATGCCGGGTGCGACCAGATTCGATGCAGATTGAGCCAGACCTTCCATGACCCGTGACACGACGGCCGGGCGATTGATCGCCATCGACATCGCGAGGCGCACCCGAGGATCGCGCAACGGATTGGTTGCCAGCGGCTTGCCATTCAGATCCGTGACGTCCGGGGATGAGTGTTCAGCCTGATCCACGGTCCAAAAAATTGTGCGCCACGATACGCGTTGCTCTAGCCGGAAATCAGGATTGCGCTTGATGCGGGCGATGTCGGCCGTCGGCACTGCTTCGATGGCATCCACGTCGCCGGCTAAGAGGGCGGCGGTGCGTGAGGCGTTGTTGGCGATGACACGCAACGTGACCTTGTCCCACGCTGCTTTCTCACCCCAGTAGTCCGGGTTACGCGCCAGTTCAACTTTGTTACCGCGCAAGAAACTGACGAATTTGAACGGCCCGGTACCAACCACGGCTTTGCCGCTGTTGAAGTCCTCGGTGGAGGCGTTCTCTGCAACTTTTTTTGAGACGATGAAAATGGTCGAGACATCTAGCGGCAAAGGCCCATAAGGAGTAGCCGTCGTCAAGCGCAGCGTCAACGCGTCAACCGCTTGTTTGTCCACGATCTGGCGGGTGTAACTGGTAAAAGGGCCCGGGCTCTTGGTCAGGCTTGCCGGGCGGTCGAGGGAAAAAATTGCATCCTCGACCGTGAACGGCGAGCCATCATGAAACTTTACACCCGGACGCAGCTTGAATTCCCACGTGGTGGCATCGACCGCGCGCCAGGACAAGGCCAGTCCCGGAATCAGCTTGCCACTCGCATCGACGTTGACGAGCGCGTCGAACAGGTGTGCCGATAACGCAATGTTCGGCGCAATGTTGAGGTAATGCGGATCAAGCGAAGACACATCGGCGGCTAGACCCAGTTTTAATTCAGCGGCGTGTGCCACGGTGGCGCTGGACGCCATTAGCAGAAAAACCACCTGGGCGAGGGCCGCGAATACAGTGCGCATCGTGACGGCAGTACGTGGAGGGAGAGGCGGTGTCATGGAATCCTTATGGTGCGGGCAATAACGAGGCACTCATTATCTACCGACTTCCACTAATCAGGTCTTGTGCGATGAGCAATGTGGCTGTCGAGTCGCCTGAGCACGATCAATCTCGCCCCAAATACCTGCCTCAAATCCGCAGCATCTGACATCGAATGGTAAGGTCATGGGTTCTACCCACTTTGCATCGGTAAGAATCCATGAAGAAAAAACCTTCCCGCCTTGTCGTGGCGCTCATTGTCGTTGCGGTTGGTGCCGGCGCGCTGTATGTTTGGTCGCAAAGCGGCCGTGTCGAAACAGTGCAGGAAATCGCTGCACTACCGCCGATCCCGCCGCTGGCTTCCACTGAACCGGCGATCCCCGATCCTGCTGACGCGGCCAAGGGACTCGAATCTGCTGAACCTGCCATCAAGTTTCCGCTTGAACCGACCGAATTAGCCACGCCAACGCCATCGCCAGACAAGGCTTTGCCCCAACTGGCTGAGTCCGACTCGTTTGTGGATAAGGAATTGCAGGGGCTATTCCAGCGCAAGGATTTTGTGACTTGGGTGATTCCTGCCAGCTTTGTACGCCACGTCGTTGCGACGGTCGACAATCTGGGGCGGGCGCAAGCACCGAAGGCAGTCTGGCCGGTGCATCCGACACCGGGACGCTTCACAACAATGCCGACAGCCAACGGCGAAGCCATCAGCGCTGAGAACAGCGCACGCTACAGTCCGTTTGTTTCATTCGTCGAGTCAGTCGACAGTCGTAAGGCTGTGGCCGTTTATGTGCGCTTGTATCCGCTGTTCCAGCGTGCGTATGTTGAACTTGGTTTTCCGAAGCGGTATTTCAATGACCGTCTGGTGGCCATCATTGACCAGTTGCTGGCGACGCCCAAACCGACCGGTGAACTGGAGGTCAGCCTGCTCGAAGTGAAGGGACCCATCCCTTCGTTGCAACCGTGGGTACGTTATGAGTTTACCGATCCGGGCTTGAGGGCGCTGTCTTCCGGGCAAAAAATCATGTTGCGCATGGGGCCGCAAAACCAGCGCCGACTAGATGTGAAACTGACTGACTTGCGCAAGGAACTGGTAGCGGCGTCGCAGCGCGGGCCGGGCAGGGATCTGCCTAGCAACTGACATCGGGCCGGACACCAGGCACGCTTGATGTCCGGTTATCAGCACCTGTTGTCACCCCAAGATGCGAGGTCAGGCGCTTACTTTGCCAGATGTTCAACCAGGATTGTTGCGCCGACAATGATCAGCACGACGCCGCCGAGCACCTCTGCGCGCTTGCCCAGTGCGTCGCCCAAGCGGCGACCGAGCAGGACACCAATCGTCACCATGACGGTGGTTGCGGTGCCAATAGCTGCGGCAACGATCCAGATATTGACATCAATAAAAGCGAGGCCGACACCAATAACGAGGGCATCGATGCTTGTCGCTATGGCCGTGAGTGAAAGCGACAGGATGGACTTGCTCTTGCTTTTGGGTACCTCAGCCACCTCCGTATCGCTGTCTTTCAATCCGACGATCATCATGCGACCACCCAAAACGAGCAGCAGCCAGAACGCAATCCAGTGATCCCATTCAGAGAGCCAATTTATATCGGCAGCCACTGAGCCAACGGTCCAACCGATGAGGGGGGTAATTGTCTCGATGACGCCAAACAGCATGCCGATTTTAAATGCCTGCAGGAAGCGGATTTTTCCAAGCGCAGCACCTTTGCCGATTGCCGCAGCAAACGCGTCTGTTGACATGGCAAGGGCGAGAAGAACGATGGCGATGAAATTCATGAGAGATTTTTTCTTTAGGTTGGGCACAAGATCAAAGACATTCACCGCGTGCCCAACCTCAGCGCGGAAATGTCCTTGGTCTCGCCAACCGAAAGGTGCGCACGCCACGGTAGGTGTACCGAGTATGTTGACGTGAGCGCTTTTGTCTGACTACAAAAACAGGCTACTCCCCAAAGAGTGACCGAATACTAGCGCAGATCGGTATGACTGGATAGAAAATTGATGCCGAACCGGCAAGCGTCATCCAATCACTTGCCCCGCTCGACTGAGCGCTGCGATGTGGTCGAGCGCAGCCAGCGCGTCACAGGTCATGCTGGCACCTGCGGCACCCGCGATCACCATCTGTGCGCTGACACACAGGCGCAGCGCCATGACCGGCATGCCGTCGCGCTCGCCGGCCGCCACCGGCTGTCCCAGTTGATAGCGTCGTTCACCGTGCATCAATGCCTGATGCACGGCGCAAGTTTGCGCGGCATTAAGGTATCGGCCGTCGCCATGACGCAGCAGGAAGGGGAAGACTGTCTGCACGCTATCCCAGCTGGCATCGGCCCGGCTCAGGCACGCCACCGGCAAGGCTTCCAGCAAGGGATCGGAGGCGATCCGTGCCGTGACTGCCACGCCAAACGTCGTCAATAGGGCGCTGACCTGTGCTGCGGGTAAGCGATGAAATCGCTGCAAGTCGACCAGCGCGGCCTGCCAGCGCAGCAGTAATCCGAAGTTCGTCGATGTTGGCAGTGACTGCGCGCAGCGCCAATGCGCCGGCCAGTCGGCGGCACAGGAATAAGCGCCGACTGCAGGATCGAGCCGACGATCGCGATCACGTGTCACCAGCATTCCGGGCACCAGCAAAACGCCACAAAACGTTGGTCCACCGACGAATTTTGAGCCGGTCAACGCGACCATGCATCCGCAGGCCAGATAGTCGCGCACGCTCGCTGCCGACAGCCTGAACTGACAGGCATCGACCAGCACGGTGACTTGTTCCGGCCAACGCCGCTGCAGCGCCAGCACGGTAGCGCGGCCGGGGACCAGCAATCCGGTTTTGCTCTGGTCGGTCAGAACCAGCAGCACGCGCTGGCCCGCCTCGGCGGCTTGCGTGACTGCTGCCACGCAATCGGCATCGACCCGTTCCGGATCGCGCAAACTGCCATCGACATGACGGGGGCTCAGCATTACCAGCGCCGGATGCCAGCGATCCAGTGGCGTGCCGACCGGTACCAGCGTGCTGTAGGCGGCACAACTGCTGTAGTGATTCCCGCGCAGGGCCGCCGGTAAGCCGCTACCGGTTTCGGCTGCGGCGACCATCACAACGCAGTCCGGTTGCAGCCACTGGCCAGCCAGCAAGTGCAGGTCAGTGCCCGATGCCGCCAGCACTGCGCCGGTATCGGGCCAACCGCACAATGCGACCAGTTCACCGCGTACGCGTTCGGCTTCGCTGGCGTAGACCGCCACCGGCGATTGATGGTGCAAGCGCGCAGTGCAGTGAGCGTGGAGTGTCTGGGCTGCCGTATAACTGGCCACCGAAATCACCGATGCCGTCGATGATCCTAGTGCCACCAGGCCGGTATCGGGGTAGGGCTGGCAACCATAGCGTGAACGGCCACTGCGCACGTCTAATGCGAGGCGGTCATCGCCGCCGGAAAAGAGCAACTCCTGCAGGGCAGGTAGCATGGGTCACGCCACCGCGCGGGTCTTTTCCAGCAACTGGCGGAAGGCAGCGAAGACCTTGTGCATTACCGGTTTCTTGTACGGGAACAGGTCGTCGGGGTCCATGTCATGCACGATCATCGCGTTGTCCACTTCGAAGATCAGCAATTTTCCATCCGGCGTTTCGGCGCAATCCATACCGACATACACCAGTCCGAGGCGCCCGTAAATCGCCGCAATGGCGTCGGCATGGCGCAGCGCGAACTGCGTGTCAAAGTGCGCCATGCAGTCGGCTTCTTCGTCGCGCTTGGCCTGGCTTTCGGTCATGCCGGCATTGAGGTAATGAATCATCCAGTGTGATGAAATCGCGAAGTGGCAAATGAACGGCTTGCCATCGACGAGGGTAATTCTGTATTTGCGGAACTGGCCATCGGCGTTGCGGTAATCGACAAATCGCGACAGGTAAAAATGCGTTGCATCGACCCGTTCGAGGTAGCCGGTAGCATCATCCGAAGTCAACAGCTTGTCGAGGTTGGTTCCTGCATGTGATCCGGTGGGCCGCACGATCACCGGAAAATCCCCATCAGGTAGCAGCGCCGTCACGGCCAGCGAACCAATAGCGATGGCTTGCAACTGATCGCGCGTGATGCGTACCGTGGCCGGCATCTCGACGCCGGGGATCGCGGCCAGCGCGGCGCAAGCGCCATCGCGCGACAGCACGGCGATCCGTTCGGGACGATTGATGACCGGGCGCGGCCAGTCTTGCAGGTCCTTTGCCAACCGATGCAGCAACTGCTGGTTGGCATCGGATTCGGCCACGCCAACGAGCAGCACATCATGCTCGGGAATGACCTCCGGCCAGTCCGACGCGCTCGTCATGTACAGCATCGTCAGCGCGATATCGCTACCTTCAATCAAAAACTCGACCGGCGTATTGGCCATCAAATCCCCCGGGCCCATGATCACCAGTAAACGCAGGCCATTGCCAGGGCCACGTGCCGACAGCGTGTACAACTGCTGGATTGTGATCGCTTCGGCTTGCACCGCCAGCGCATCGGACCGGTTGCCAGTAAGTTGTAGCACCGTGGAAAAATCCAGGAAGGCATGTGCGTCGGCAGGATCTTGTTGCGCACGGAGCAGCAAATCCTGACCTTCCTGCGCGAGGTTTTCACCGGCAAACGCGCGACGCATCAACGGGGCAACACCAATTAAAGGCGGCAAACCGGGAACAGAAGTGGACATGGCGGATCAGCTTTCTGGCGTTGAACAGTGGGCAGCACCCATCGACAGGGTGGCACGAATGAGGGCATCGACATCGGCAGCGGTAGTGCGGTGATTGACGATCGCAGCACGCAGCACCAGTTGTCCACGGATCGTGGTGATCGATGGCGCGGCAATACCGGACTCTTGCAGGTCGATGGCGATGGCGGCATTGATGCGGTCGGACTCGTCACAGCGATAGCGGAAGCACACAATGTTCAGCGCCACCGGCGCCATCAGTTCGAGTTCGGGATGCAGGTCGATCTGCTGCACCAGATAACGCGCCAATGCGCAGGTGCCAGCGATCATTTGTCCGAGCTGATCACGGCCATAAACGGTCAGCGTGAACCAGGTTTTAAGTGCCCGAAAGCCACGCGACAAATCCGGCCCGAAGTCGCACGGCCACGGCGACGCTGCTGCCATGCCACGCGTGTCGCGGCGCAAATAGGCGGCTGGCGACGCAAAGGTATCGAGGTGCTGCTGGCCATCCCGCACGAGAATGAAACCGGCGTCGTAAGGGACTTGTCCCCACTTGTGAAAATCAAAGGCAATCGAATCGGCGCGCTCGATGCCGGCCAGTTGCGGTGCGATTTCCGGTGACAACATGCCCAGCGCGCCATAGGCACCATCAACATGAAACCAGATGCCATGGCGCGCGGCGATATCAGCGATCGCGTTCAGATTATCGACGGCGCCCACATCGACGGTGCCTGCCGTGCCGGCGACGAAAAACGGTTGCAGGCCGGCGGCTATGTCGGCGGCGATGGTACTTTCTAGGATCGTGATATCCATTTCGAAAGCGGCGTTTTCCGGGATGCGACGCAGTGCATCGAAGCCAAGGCCGGACAGGTCCATTGCCTGTGCGATACAACCATGTGCGCCGTCCGAGGTATAGGCAACCAACCGATTTTCACCGACACCGCGCTCGCGCACCGATGCGCCCAGCGCCTTTGTGCGCGCCACCAGCAGCGCAATCATGTTCGCCATCGATGCGCCGGTAACGAACAGGCCAGTAGCGTCGCCCGGAAAACCGAACAGCTCACGCACCCATTGCAGCACTTGGCGCTCGACCACAATCGGCATCTGGTCACGGCCACCCAGGTTGGCATTGAGGCCAGCGGCAAGCAGTTCGGCCATCATGCCAACCGGTGTGCCGCCACCCTGCACCCAACCAAAAAATCCCGGATGAGAATTGCCCGGACCGTACGGCAGGACTGATTGCATGAACGTTGCATGGGCATCGGCCAGCGTGACCGGTGCGTGTGGCAGCGCTTCCTTGAATGCGCCACGCACGCTCGCCGGGATGGGTTGCCAGACTGGTCGGTCGCGCAGGTGCTGCTGATAGTCGAGCATGTCATCGAGCATCCGATGACTTTGTTCTCTGAAGTCTTGCCAGTTGTCGGGGTCTAGTGTCACGTGTGCGGTTGTCCGGAAGCCTGCCCCAGGGAAAGGGACATGTGCTAGCCATCATGCGTGTTCCGGCTGAAAAGCGGAAGCGGAAACAGTCCTTGTTTTTGCCGACTATTTGTCGGATGGCTTGTCAAGCTAATCAGACGTTGACAGAGATACTCAACAGCAGCGGTTGTGCCAGCGTCTTGTCGAACGCGACGAGCTGCCGGCACAGGATGCTGGTCAATATCGTTGGCGTTTAGGTATGGAGACGGAACCGCGCGTCATTCTGGAACACTCAACAGCCATAAACTGGCTGCGGGAAGCTTTTTTGGGGGGCAGGAATAGCCCGTCACTCCCGATGCCTAGCAAGCTTTAATGCCTCCTTTTCCTTAATTTACCACCCACTTACCTATGCCATTTCCAACCTTAACATTTCATCGTCCTGCGTTTGTGAAGAACACGCCCGCACTCAATGCGCTAACCGCCAAAGGCGCGCGTGTCGCCGATGCTGCGATCAATATTACGCAGCAAAGCAACCCGGACATCCCTTCCCGTCGTCAATTTGGGCAATACCGAAGAAGGGTAGCCGTCCTCGCCGAGATGGCAAGGCAGCGATCGTTGTTGCCTTCACCACGGCCTGCTGCATTGACAGATACCATTACCGAACCTGCGCAACGGCAAACACCGTCGGCATCACTGCTGACATTACCTGCTGACATCCTGGACAGGATACTAAAAAGCGCGTTGTCGGACGGCCATCTGATACAAGAATTGACACGACTCCGAAGTACAAACAGACACCTGAAAGAATGGGTTGATGACTACCTGCGACAATCTGAACAACGTGAGTTGGCCCTGCGGATGACCTGCAACAGCATTCGTCACATGGCGCGATCCAACGAGTTCAATGACGATGAATTTCAGGTGCAAGTGAAAAACCTCATCGACAGAAGCACGCACGTCGGAGCCAGCGTAAGTGAGATAGAAGCCCCACGGCAACGTCAAATTGTTTTGGATTGTCTTGCCAATGCCACGCACTTAGTTTCCGTTGATCTTAATGCGAGTCACATTCCAGAAAGCGTGGGTGCAGTGTTGGCGGCGACTACCGCAATAAGTGCCGGCAATCCCCACTTGACCCGGTTTCAGCTCGACATGAGTCACGACAATCTCGGCGATGAAGTAGCGCAGTTATTGGCGGCAAACCACGCCATCACAACGCTGGATTTGACACGCAACCATATCGAGGCTCAAGGGGCCCGGGCACTGGCGGCAAACACCACTATCGAGGAGTTGGTTTTGAATCAAAATCGTGTCGGTTCCGACGGGGCACTGGCACTAGCGGCGAACACCCGCATTACAAAGTTGAATCTGAGCTGGAACAAAATCGGCGATGTTGCCATGGCGGCATTGGCGGCAAACCCTACCATTACACGGCTGTATTTGAGTGGTAACGACATTGGCGCGGCAGGCGCACAGGCACTGGCGAGAAGCACTCACATCGAAGAGCTCGATATAAGTATCAACAACATCTACGATGCTGGTATTGAGGCACTGGCGGCAAACACCTCCATCAAACGGCTCAATGTGAGTTATACCAAGATGCGTAATGCCGGAGTATGGGCACTAACGAGAAGCACCTTCCGAAGAGAACTGGATGTGCGTGGAAATCTCATCGGCAACCTCGATTTGTTGTTATTAACGTCAAACGATGCCCTGACGTTGCGGGCAATGTCGTAGGCGATTTTCATCGCTGCCATCGTCGTGTGGTGCAACGTGCGATGCAGCGCCTGTTTTTTTAATACGGTCAATTGCAGCAGGGTCCTCGCCGCGATGGTCCGGCAGTACAGCGCTGGAGGTCGGCGCTCTCCCTTTCAGGGTTTTCGCCGGATCCGTCACCAGTGGTGTCAATCAGTGATCTTCGCTGCGCCACGAATCAATTGCAGATCTGGTTCAAACGTGATCGTCTGTTCGGCTCTGGCGAGCGCGGATCGGGTGTGCCGACGTGCTGCCAAGCGCATCGCGTCGTTGTCCCTCGCGGCAAGTGTCTGCAGGGCTTTTTGTAGTCGCACCTGCACTTCGAGAAACCCTGCGCCATCGCGAGCGATTGCGGTAAAGGCATCGTCGAACATGTCTGCAACAGACAGATCGGGAACAAAGACCCGGTCGCACTCGGGTGTCTGCTCCAGCTCCCGCGAGGCGGACCAATGAACAAACAGCCGAACCAGCGTGCCGATGATATCGATTGCGGTACCCGGATCGTTGACTGCCGGAGACAGTGCGCGGCTGGCAATTTCTGACAAAACTACTAGCCCGAAACGCGGATCGTGATCGAATAATCTGTCCTGGCCGATGACAAAGGATTGTCCAATGTGCGCGGTGTCGGTGATATCTGCACTGAGGTCGTCCGGAAGAACATAGGCAATCGGCCGGTCCGGCGTGGCGAAGGTACCGGGTAGTGCCGCGACAAGAATACGAAGGTTGTATTCGCAGGCGCAGCTTTGCAGTTTGCCGGTATCGATCCATTGCACATAGCCGACAGTCTCGGCATACACCGCCGTTGCATGCTCGGCTGATAGCGTTGCCGGCACGCCGCGCAGGTTGGGAAAAGCCTGCCGGTCCCGCATGGCATTCGCGGTCGCCGCTTCGACTTTGTCGATGACGTTTCCTAGCCGGCCAAGCCGGGCAATCTTATCAACCCAGCGCACGAACGTGACAATTACTACTGTCAGCGATATCAGCGTTAATGAAATCAGCAGAAAGCGCCCGGATTTTTCGTAGACCCCGTTCATCAGGGCGACCAGTGCGACGATGCTGTAAATGAACACGCCGATAAAGGTCGATAGCGCATTTTGGGAAACGTCATCGGCAATGACCAGCGAGAACGCACGCGGCGTGGCCGTATTGCCTGCCGAGGCGTACGCCGCCACCATCGATGAGACGGAAAACGTCGCGATCACGAGCATGCTGGCAGCGCTAATTTTCAACAAATCCTCAATCGAATCCTGATTGACATCAGGAATGAGGCGTTCGAGATTGGCGCTAATGGGCACGGTGTCGGCCAACTGCGCGAGTAGCGCTGCAGCGATGGACAGCAGACAAAACAGCAGCGGTTTTATCCACAATCGTTGCCGCAGTCGATTCAGGAAAAATCGTAGTTGCTCTCCCATTTGTTGTTCCTCTCGAAGGATTGATGACGCCTTATGTCGGCCAGTCAGGAGCCAAACTGCCTAATAATCGGGCGATACCGCTACAAAAAATCAATCACGACAGTCGTAGATGATTTTTTCAAAACGGATATTACACGAGCACCACCAGTGGTTCAGACGTGCGCCATCCGCGCGGGAGACGACTCGCTAGTCCTGCTGTGTTCACGTCAAAGGAACTTGGCAGGAGCGCCTTCCAATTTTTTGAAGCACCTCATGGAACTGCTGATCGTTTCACATCACCTATGCAGCAATTGCGTTGTTACTACCTGACGCAATTTGGCGGCGGGGAAATAGCCGATGACCTGATTTGAAAGAAACGCTGCTCATGAAACTGTCAATTGGAAAACTGAATGTTGTTGGACACCGGCCGAATAGCGCACACCACGATGCCGACGGCAACCCGCGTAATTTGACCGTACCAGAAAGAATCAAAGACGCCTTGCCGATCAAGTGGCGCGAAAAACATGCCGTCGAGCTGGAATTAGCAGTCTGGATAAAGCAAGCGCCGCGTGCGGAGCGCTTTTATTGTCGGCAAATTGCCGATGACGTTAAAGCAATGCTAGCGAGCGGATCAACGGTTTTTATTTTTCGTCGCGCGCAATCGATACACACCACGAGCCTGCCACCGTTACCATCAACGCTGACTGAATTGACGATGGATGGCGGTGCACGCGCCAGAGCGGCTACCCCTTCGCATGAACATGCCCAACACAGCACTCCGCCGGATTTCTCCAGATATCCCGCATTGCAGAAAGTGCGGATTGAGGGGTTTTTCTACCTCGCCACTGCGCCGGATTTTTCCGGATGCCCTGCGTTGACCTCGATCGATATTGAAGCTTGCAACCGCCTCCTTACTACACCTAATGTCGTCGGATGTTCTGCATTGAAAACATTCAAGATGACCAGTTGCATGTCTCTCTCCACTGTGACGGATTTTTCTAGCTGTTCTGCGCTGACGGACGTGGATCTGAGTCATGTAGGTTATATGTATGACGCCACCGAGGATGAAATGCTCGCAGTGCCTGATTTGTCCGGCAATCCCGCACTGGTTTCATTGGATATGCGCGGTCGCCCGCTCGCCAGATTACCCGAGCATATTTTTGCCCTGCCGCAGGAGTGTGATGTTCTCCTCACCGCAGATCATCTGCCTGACACGACCCGCCATCGACTTGCTGCACGCATGAGCGGATCGCACTATGCCGGTCCACGGATTCAGTTTTACGATAGAGATGGTGTGCCAGTAGCCATCCATCCCGCAGCGCCAATGCTGTCACTATCGCCAGCCACGGGAGCGATGGTCTCCGGCGGTCGCCAGTCGACTAATGTCGTGCCCGCTAGTCGCCACACCACACCGCATTTAATGTCTCGCCAAACACGGCTGCTGCTGCAGGCATGGCGCGAGAATGCCAGTGGCGAAACAGATGAAGCAATACAGCGCTTGAATCACATGATTATGCGTGGCGATCACACGCTGAACTGGTCCGGGCTGAACCTGAGCAGCTTGCCCGACTGTTTCGGCCAATTCAGATTTATCGAACAGCTTGATCTCGGTCGTAATGCACTGGCGACCTTACCTGCACAGATTGGCGAACTGGCCAGTCTGACCCACCTCGACGCCCGCAATAATAGGTTGCGGTCTCTGCCCGATAGCATCACGCAACTTCAGCGCTTGCAACGTCTTAATCTGGAAGGTAACCGTCTCACTGAGCTGCCGCGTGATCTGCACCGGCTGACCGCCTTACGCGAACTGCGGCTGTGCGACAACCAGATTGTCACTGCCGATCAACGCTTTGCCGGGATGACCGCCTTGCTGGAACTGAATCTGGAACGCAATCCGATACGCTTGACGCCTGCCGATCTGGACCAACTGGAGCCGACCACCCTGATTCACGCACAGAACGCCTGCGTCACGGCAGAGGACAGAGCGGTCATGACAGGCAGTCGTCCGTCGCCTTGCCTTTATGTGTCGAGCGAACTGGCGTCACTGCTTTACAGTCATTCGACTGACCGAACTACCGACCCCATCGCTCTCCTGGAACCCCAGCGCCGTATTCAGCTGCTGCTGGAAAGCGCATCACACCTGCAATCCCGGATGGAGTCGGACGTCCAGCGCATTGATCTCGGCAACCGCCAGTTGACCCGCAAAGACTGTCTGCTGATGGCGCTGGAAACAGCACTCGAACATCACCATGCGCTCATTCCGGTCATCAGCCATCGCCTGATCCATGACCTGCCCGACGACACGGACCGTTTCGCGCTCTTTGGCAGCCATCTCAAGCGCGAGCGGATTACCGAATGGGCAAACAGGCAGAATCTGCCTGTGACAACCCTCGTCGACGAGGTGGCCGCGAACGTGGGGCAGCAGATGCGCACAACAGATAGCCAGAATGTGCATGCGCCGGTTGTCCTGATCGCTGGTGCGCGCGTCCTTGAGCGCCTGCGGCAGCAAGTGACGACGCCGTTGTCGCACGCCCAAACCCGCGCCGAAATTGCCGCATATTTGCAAGCAGCCGGCGCGCCCGCAGGCGTCTTGCTTGGACTTGATCGGGTCATGAACCGGACACTCGTGCTGGCTGACTTTGCGACGAGCGCGGCGACCGCCATGGCCTTGCTCTGGACTTACATCAACCAGACCACCGAACAGCCGTTACGCGACAATCTACTCAATGCCATGCAGAACCGGCTCAGTGAAATCACCCCTTTTATTTGCGCCGTCGGCACGATACAGCGCGTCATCGACATTCCGAATGGCGTCGACTTTTCGCTGACAGGTGCGATTTCGATGAACGAACTGGGGGATGAAATGCGCCAACTGGCGGCCGAAGTGAACAAGGAATTTGACCTCTTGTATGGCGTCGTGCCAGAACCGGAAACGACCGCACAGGAACTTGATTTGTCGCCGGAGAAACTGATGACCAATCTGGCGAAAACGCCAACGGACCTCGCTACCACGAAGAAGTTGTTAGTCAGGGCGATTGAGTCCGGGTCTGGCCTGATTGAATTCGTCTCGCAGCGCGCTCAGACCCGCTCTGAAAAAAGTTCGGCCAACCCCATCATCAAGCGCTTGCTCGACAGCCCGGAGTACGTCGTGGGAAAAATACAGCTCAATCATCGCTATGCGATCGACAGCATCGACCAGATCGATCAATCCGATGCGCCGGAAGACCGCGATCACCAAAGCGTGCAACTGACTGTTCGCGACAGGTACACCGATGCGCAGCGTCGGATTCCGTTGACCCAAGTTGGCCTGAAATTTTCCGACAGGGTCCTGCGCAGCGCTGCAATCCAGCGTGCCGACGCGCTTCTTGACCAGCATCTGGCGCAGTGCGCTGATTTTGCGCACAGCGGCCAATTACCCCTCATGGTGACGGCCGGCGGTAACGGCCGCAATCTGTTGTTGCGGGCATATCGGGAAATCCGCCAGGGCATCCGTGATGATGTGGTGCGCAATGTCGCCGATCTCGACGCGACGCTGACCCGGTTGGCAGAGATCAGCCAGCAACTGCGCGGCAAAAAGCACGGCTTTACCGACGAACAAATCGCCGAACTGAAAACCTTGTTGTTGCGAGAATTCGCACCCCGCGAGTTCGCCCGACAAGAACAGATCGACGTTGAAGCCAGCGCCATCAAACGCGAACTGTTCAAACAAAAAGCGCATCTTGAACTGGTACTGCTGCGGGGGCTTGATGCCAATCTGGTGGCGACGGAAACGGAGCGGGTCTTTCCGGTGGGGATGGTGCTTTGACGTTGCTGCGTCAGGAATCCAATCCAGCCAAGTTAAACGAGTTACTCATGTCTAGCATTGCTTCTGAGTCATAAATTTGTGCGGTTTTGATCGTAACTTGCGAGGCTTCGTAATCACGGACGTAGGCAAAACCGGTGCTATCGACAAGCATGCAAAACGGAATACCACGCTGATTCAGGAGGTAGGCGGTGTTGGCAACGGATGATGTCGTTCAATCTAACGCAAGACAGCACCCCTTGCGCGGTATTGCCCCAGCTTGGAACGGAACGGCGTTCCCGTGCACTTTTGGATGTGAGCGCATTGAGCGCAGGGACGTTCTTCACGAAAGAGGGCGGTGCAATTTTATGAACGGCATAAGCTGCTTCGTGACGGAGTGGTCAGGCGTGATCGGCACTTGCAGGACTTTGGATGGCGCGAGGTGGTTTGTCATCCTCACACGCATTTTTAGCTCGCTCGTCAGATGGAACCGAATTGCCATCTTCGATACCTATGGGAACCTTACGAAAACTTGTTAGAACAGGTGTGACGATTCAGTACCGGCACGCATTGCGTCAAGTGAATGACTAGCGGAAGTGAAATGACACTGAAATTAGTGATGAATAAATCTACAGGAAATGCAGAGCAAAATGAACACATCAGGAAGATTGCCGATTACATCCCGACTACCAACACTGGACAGTGCACACGCTGCCAATACCGAACAAGCACCGGGCCAGACCGGCGACAAGAACGAACAACGAACCACATCAACGCACCATCGAGCATCCTCGCACGGCAGCGTCTCAAAATTCCTCCTCAGATGGCCGATATTGGTGGCTCAATTAATTAAGGCGACCCAAGATCTTGCCAAAACATTTAATTCGCCCAATTTCTATACCTCGAATGAAGAAAATGTCGAAGTCAATGCGACGGGCGTCAGGTGCCCGAAGGCGAATATCGTAACAACTGAAATCCGGCAAGAAGACAAATCCCTACTCACCGTCAACTTGCACGCGAACAGGGTGCACCTTACCTGCCCGTCACCCGCCATCCAGACAGGTACCAAAACGTCAAATACCTACTTGGTCGGTCAGTCGCCCATTCCGGCTGCCGCCGGCCAGAGTGACTTCCATGGTTCAGGGTGCGAAAAGTTTCTGCTGCAAGGACTGGATTCAGGGGCGGGGACGTTTCAGTTTGTGTCCCCACCGCGGCTGGGCAATCCGAATAGGTGGAGTAGTCGTTCCATTATTTCTCAATTGCAGAGGGAACTGGGTCACAACTCCGGGTTGGTGCTTGGCGGACGATATCGAGTTGAGGGACCTCTGGTACCGATCAATAACACCAGATCAAACCAGCAATACCGGCTGACCGTTACGGATGTCACCGACTCTGCAAATAAACAAATCAGCATCGTCCTTACACAGGCTGGACTGAATTTTGAAAAGAAGGTGCTGCGTGCGAAGGAAATTCGCGAAGCAAGCGAGATCATGGATAACCACCGCGACCCGGATAAAAAGAAATCTCCGCAAACGATCGAGCCGATGGTTGTTAGCCATGCCGGCATAGGCCGTAGCGCAACATTGGTGGTGTACCGCGAAATCAGCGCGCGCATCAAAGATGGCACCATCCGCAAACCAGCGGTGCTTGAGCAGGCCTTGGAGGCGCTCATCCTGCAAGGTCGTAGCGCACGCGGACCATTGTTCGTGCATTCGAACGAACAGGTTCAGGAACTGGCCGATACGTTACTCGCGGACCTTAATCAAAAAGTTGCAGCGGTTGATGAGGTACATGACGCGACGGGGATTGAAAAGGAAAGGGAATTGGGAGTGGAGGTGGTGCTGCACGGGAATGACGCGCCAGTACGATCGAACGTAGTGCCAGTCAGTACGACCCTGAGTCCACAGGTAGTATCGCAGTCGACGTCCAAAAAAAATACACGCGGCCGCTCTTTTGGCCGCAACACGGCTAACCCTTGGGGAGAGCCTACCCAGAAAAGGCCAGAGGAAACGAAATCGGACATACACCATTGCTTGAATGCGCAAAAAAAACAAGCGACCTTGAACAGGAAGGTCGATAGAGATATCGGCAGTTCATTCTCCGTGGCGCGTCCAACAGTAGATCTTGGACAGCTAACATTCCCGCCGGAAATTGTGGGTGGACTAAAAATCTATACGTTTGGCTCGGCCGTGCTGGAGATGGAGCGCCTGAACACAACGCTTAACAAACCCAAGGGAGGATCTCATTCTGTAATCGGAATGTCCGGCGATAACAATAATTGCTGGTGGCGTGCATGCTGGGTTAGCGCACTCTTACGCCATGCAACCCTAAGCGGTGAACCGAATCGACTCGAAAAAATTCTGATCCAAAAATTAGGCGAGGACTTTAGAGAGGATGCTGTAAAAATTACGACCATGATCGCCGCGATCCGGAGCAAAAAAGGCAACGGACTTGGTGAGGTACTGACCAAGGGGGATAAGTTTGGAGGCCGAAAATTGAAACTGCCGGGTATTGAAGATGACGGTGCGGGTGAAAAAATCTGCATGCACCTTGCCGGTCAACTACTACATAAAAATGTAGATATTCCATACGAAGATATCCAGAACAGGGTTTATGGTGGCGATATGGGCGAAAGTCGTGATGTAGCAGCTTTATGCAGCGGTCTTGGTAGCGATATGGTGATATTCAGCGTGCCGTCGGATACTGGTCAAAGCTTGAGAGACTGGGCAAATCTAACAGTCTGCGCCCAAGCAGACAGCAAATTCAGGCTCACACAACACAATGACGCGGACCCACAAAGCCTGACCAACGAGGTGATCAACGCGATCGACAAAACGACAGTGTTGATGCATAGCGATCCTCATTTCAACGTTTCTATTCCGAATGAATTTATGGAGGCAGCACGTTTTTCGACATAGCGCGATGACAAGGGGGGCAACACGCCGTGGCGGGAATATTAGCGCATCAGCCATGATTGTAAAGATCAAAAACTTTCCGTTTTCGATGTTTCCTTTTTCCCCAAAGCTGCCGCTGCCCTTGTGTCCTGCCTGCATCTGTTTCCACGACCTTGACCACTTGATTCACCATCGATCGGGGGACTTTTGTCAGCACCTGACCACCGCCAGACTATGTATCGAGACCATTCTTTTTCGCTAGCCCATTAATCTTTTCAGGCGCTGCGATTACCATCGACCCGCGTGGCACCGTCCCGAACGGCACCGCACTTGCGCAGGCGGCTATCGGCGGCCCTCTCCGTTCCACAAATTCCCGAGAAGCCGACGGAGGTTGTTGTCCTCGCTCGGACCCGACGCGGCGGGCTGCATCTGAGCGATACCTGCGTCATCCTGCAGTACGTCAAGCCGCTGGGCATGGTCGTTGGTGCGCGCGTTCAATTCCGCGATCTGGATCTGGATATTCTGACCCTGTGCTAACTGGCCTTGCCCGGGCTCGTCGCGCGGCATCAGCGCTGCTGCCAGGGGGCCGTCAGATGAGGTGTCGATATCGGTCTCTGGCTTCAGCTTGCTCACGCTTTTTTTCAGCATGCGCAGATCCGCATCCGCACGGTGTTTGTCTTGTACCAGTCCGGCGACCTGATCACCAAGCTCGGCTACCGCTGCTTTTTCGGGCGTATCGTCGAGCGACACCTGCAGCGTATTGACGTCCTCTTTCAGGTTTGCCAGTGCGCCGTGCAGCGAGTGCAGTTGCGGCGTCAGTGTCTGGAGTTCGGCATGCGCGCTGGCCGTGCTGCGGTGCGTCTGGTTCAGGTTCGTTTGCAGGGAAGCTAACTGAGCGTTGAGCCCGTCGACTGCGTGATTCAAGACGCCAATCATCGGATCGGCGGGTTTGTTGGATAAGGTTTCCAGCTCGGTGCGCAGGGTGTGGTTCTCGTTTTCCATCGCGGCGAAGCGCTGATTGGTCTGCGCTAGCAGGGCCATCAGTTCTTGATTCGCGTTTTGCAGCATTTGTACAGTACGTTTGTCCTCGTCCTGCTGCGCCTTTACTTCTTGATGCTGCACCTTCAGCTTTTGATTCTCGCTTTGCAGCGTTTGCACAGCGCGCTTGTCCTCTTCCTGCTGTGCCTTCACGTCTTGATGCTGCATCTTCAGTGCTTGATGCTGGGCCATCAATTCTTGATTCGCGTTTTGCAGCGTTTGCACAGTACGCCTGTCCTCTTCCTGCTGCGCCTTCAGTGCTTGTTGCTCACTATTCAATGCGCCAAACTGCTGCACGATCTGCGCCATCTGTGCCGTCAGTAGGTGCACACCGGTTTGCCTCGCCGCATCCGGAGTCGGCGTGCTTGTCCCTGGCAAGTGCCCGCTTTGCGGTGTAGCACCCGTACCTGCCGCTGCCGGCACTGCTCCTGACCCGGCAGGCGACATCAGCCTATCGATGATCTGCTGGTGTTTTTTACCAAGCTCCTGCGCTATTTCCCGTGCCCGCGCCGGCGAACGATCTCTGATCGATCCCGCGACTTTGGTCAGTGCCACGGTGAGCAGGCTGGTGACCGCGAGATCAGGATCGTTGTCGGCGAAGGTTTTTTCCGGTTGCATGAACGCGGCGAAGATTTTGTTTGTATAGGTTCGAAAAGCAGCGGTGGGGATGTCGCTGGCGGCGGCAGCATTGCCGGATTGCTGTCCTGAAGCGCTACCGGGCGAGTTCTTTTTTTCGCAATGGTGCATTGCCAGCCGGTACGACAGCGCATGCGCCATGCGGTGCATGGTGGCTTCCCGCTGCAGCAGCGTGCCGTCATTGCCGACCGTCTCCGCCGCATCCAGCCCTTTCAACAGACCGCTCGCCATGCGTCGGCTATCGATCGCGCTGATACCGGCTTTAGCCCCGTCTGCCAGCTGGTTGCCGCCAAGCGGCACCAACCTAAACAGGCCGGCCATTGTCTTGAAACCAACCGCACCTGTGGACACCATGCCGTGGTTGGCCCCGTCGATACCGGAAACATCCTGCGCGGTATTGTTGCTCAATGCGATCAACGCCTTGAACAGGAGGTTGTAAAGCTTTTGCCCACCTTCGGCAGTAGTCGGATAAACCGTTTTCAGCGCCCCGACCTCGGCTGCCCACTGCCGTTTTTTACTGTCATCGGCAAACTTGATTTGTATGAATTGGATTAACTTTTCCATCTCTTCGGGGGATGGTGTCCCGCCCTGCATGACCAGCGACTGGCTGGTCACGGCGTCGATGATGTCTTGCTCCATCGTTGCCAGTGCGGTCAGCGTGGCGTGTTGTTCTGGGGTGAATGTACCTTGCTGTAGTGGGGTGTCGGTGGATAGTAGTTGCGCCAGGCGACGAGATTGGTCGGGGGTGAGCGTGAGCGGATCGGGAGGGTTTGAGTGAGCGGGAAGTGTCGTGCTGGTGGTCGTGGTGACGGCCGGCTTGGCGCTGGCGTGCGTGGCTGGTGCCGAGGGCGGTCGGGTGGTGGGTAGGGACAAGAGCGCTTTATTTTCTTTTATTGCCTGGAACGCAGGCATATCGCCGATCTCTTGTGACAAGAACGTCAAAGGATTATCGTCAGCACAAAGAAATTTCAGCGATGTCAAGTCGCCGATACGCTCTGGCAGTTTCGTGAGTTTATTTTTGCTGAGATCCAGAAATATAAGTGATGTCAAGTCGCCGATACGCTCTGGCAGTTCCGTGAGTTGATTGCCGCGGAGTTCCAGCTTTGTAAGCGATGTCAAGTCGCCGATACGCTCTGGCAGTTCCGTGAGTTGATTGTCGTTGAGTTCCAGCCATGTAAGCGATGTCAAGTCGCCGATACGCTCGGGCAGTTCCGTGAGTCGATTGCCGCGGAGTTGCAGCCATGAAAGCGATGTCAAGTCGCCGATTCGCTCGGGCAGTTTCGTGAGTTGGTTAAAGTCGAGACGCAGCTCTGTAAGCGATGTCAAGTCGCCGATACGCTCGGGCAGTTTCGTGAGTTTATTGTTGCTGAGATCCAGAAATGTAAGCAATGTCAAGTCGCCAATGCAATCGGGCAAAGTCTTCAAATTTAATGTTCCGAGTATAAACATCGTTCTCTTTTCTCGAAAACAAGCCAATGTTTCCCCCGCAGCCTCCTTCCGCTCTTCCTCCCCCTCGCCGCCCTTAACTCAATCCTCCAACTCCTTTTTCATTTGATCAACGCGCATTGATTCTGTCAGCTCTTCCCGCCTGACATGCCTTACCGCCCCCACATTCGCCCCGATTGGCGCAGCGGCAGGTCTCGCTGCTGCTAGCCGCGGAGGAGCGGCCGATGTCCTGTTGTCGCGCGGGTTTGGTGCGAAAGGCGTGATGTGGCGGGGTATACGGTTCGGTTTGTTGTCCATAGAAATGAAGGTCGTCTGGTATTGGTCGGCGCACACGGTACGCACCGGTTCAGGGTGAAAGCAGCAGTAAGTGACAAGTTCACGCTGATAGTTCCCTGTCTCTTCCCGCAACACCTCAGGTTTATCCACCTCTCCGTAATTCCGTATTTGCCAACTTTTCGCAATTGTTGATATCAACCATTGGAGATGGCAACAGAAAATGTAATTGATTGGGCTGACGAATTTGGCTGCGAGAGACAGCGTACGGCTGGCAATTTCCACCCAGACCACTTAGCCGAAACGCGGATCGCGTGCCGACAATCCGACCTCACCAATGACCGCGACACAAATCCCTGCATCACCCTAATCCGGCTTAATCACCACCTGCACTGCCGCACTACAAAACCGCGAAATGCCATATTCAATGGCAACCCCATCGCCATCGACATGGACAGTTTCCACATGCAGGATAGGCAGGCTGCCCGATTGTCCGAGTTGCTGGGCCAGCTGCGTGGCCGGCAAGCGTGCGGTGACCCGGCTTATCCGCCGCTGGAATTGCACCACGCCGAATTGCGCCAGCGCCAGATGCGTCACGCCACAGCGCGCATACAGTCGCGTAGGGTGCAATAACCAGAGGGCATTGCACCGAGCGCACCACCGATCGGCGCCAATACTGCGAACGCATCCGGTGCAATGCCCTGCGGTTATTGCACCCTACGATTTTTGTAGAACCGACTGCGCGATGACCGGTATTGCGGATACGCTGAGTGCGGCCCTCTTCGTTACTCCCGCCACTTTAATCCGGCTCAATCACCACCTGCACCGCCGCACTACAAAACCGCGAAATGCCATATTCGATAGCAACCCCATCCTCATCGACATAAACCGTATCCACATGCAAGATAGGCAAACTGACCGCTTGCCCAAGTTGCTGGGCCAGCAGTTTGTCCGGCAAGCGCGCGGTAACCCGGCTCATACGTCGCTGGAATTGCACCACGCCGAATTGCGCCAGCGCCAGATGTGTCACGCCACTGTGCGCATACAACGCACCCAGTCCGGCAAAGCGCGGCAACGGAAAATACTGGGAACACACGCCGATGATTTTGCTGTCGACGATGTCGAGCGATTCGACGCACAGCACTTCCGCACCGGCGGACAAGTCGAGCAACTGGCGAATCTCCGGCGTGGCCGGCATCGCATCCCATGACAGCACCCGGCTGGTGCCGATCCGGCGCGCACCGGCGACGCTGTGTGCCAACCGGCTGCGGCGACCGACCTGATAGTCGAGCATGTCGTCGCGCACGAAAGTGCCGCTGCCATGCCGGATGTCGACCAGGCCATGATCGGCCAGCGCTTTCACGGCTTGCCTTACCGTGTGGCGGTTGACGCTAAAGCGTTCGGCCAGCACGGTTTCGTTAGGTAGTCGGTGCTGCAACTGGCCCGACAGAATATCTGCCCGCAATGCCTGCTCGATCTGACGCCACATCGTAATGCCTGTATTGCGTACTAATGAAGCGGGTGGTTTGTGCATGCCTCAGTGCGCCAGTTGCCGACGGGCCAGCGCGAAGGCGATGCTCATGCCGATGCCACTGGTAATCATGACGGCCTGCACGTGCGGCGCCGGATGCAGTACTTCATACGCGCGCCGACCACTGGCGTAAATGCCTTGCCAGCGTTCGCGCACCTGCAGCGGTCGTTGCAGCAGCTGTTGCGACAGATCGAGGATCAGCGTGTCGACGGCGGCATCGTTGAAGGGCACCAGCGTCTCGCCGATCACATGCGAGTCGCCGATGATCAGGTCGCCGTTCTCGCCGACCTGCTGGACGATCAGATGGATGCCATGTTCAAGCAGTGCTGGTTGCTGTTGCGCGACTTCATGACGCAGCGCTGCCAGCGGTTCGGCCAGTGCCGCACATTCGGTGAAGGCACCGTAATGCAGCGTCGACAAACCCGTCATCAAGGTCGGTCCCAGTGTCATGCCGGGATTGGCGACGCGTTGCATTTGCAGGGCGCAGCGGCGGATACCGAGTGCGGAAAAATGTTTCGGGTACAGCGATTGCACATCATGTCCCGAGCACAGTACGACTTCGTCGGCGGCGCGTGGACCGCGGCTGGTGAAGATTTTTGGTAAGTCAATGTCGTGAATCAGTACGCCAAATTCGAACACCACACCGTGTCGCTCGGCCAGCCAGCGCGTTAGCAAGACGATGGTCTGGCGCGCATCCATTGCGATTTCAGCGGGGCTGAACAAGCCGCCCACGCCGGCAAGCTGCTGCTCGGCGATCTCGGCGCGGCTCAGCAAACGGGTACCGTACTGTTCGCCACGCACGGACTGAAAAGCCTCGATAACATGCAGTTCGGTAGCATTGCGGGCGACCACAAGGCTGCCTTTTGCCTTGTGCCAGCAACCTGTTTCAGCAAAAAATGCCAGCCACAATGCACGCGTTTGCTGCGCCAGTTCGACCAGTTCGCCGGCCGGTTGGCCGAGCACCAGCCCGAGTCCGAAATTGCGCACCGACGCACCGTTGGCATGCTGGTCGCGTTCGTAGACGGTGACTGCATCACCGCGCAGGCTGGCGGCCCACGCATGCGCCAGACCCACAATACCGGCGCCGATGATGGCGGTGCGATGACGTGTCGTCATGGCTGTTCGCCGCGTGCCAGACGCGTTTCAATCGCGTCGACAATGGCCGGCAATCCGGCGATCGAATCGATCACGTAGTGCGCGCCGGCGTCTATCAGTTTGGCGCTGGCGATGTCGCGATAGCGGGCCAGTTCGGCGGGCAGCAAGGTGTCGAGTTCGCCTAGCGACAAGCCGGTTTCATTGCCTGACAACGACAGCCCGACCGTCCACATTCCCGCCGCACGACCCTCGGTGATGCCGGGGACGGTGTCATCGATCTTGATGCAAGCGCGCACATCGGCGATGCCGAGTTCCAGCACGTTGGCCAGTGCCATCCACGGACCCGGCCGGCCACCGGCAGCGAGGTCATCGGTGGCGACTGCATGGTCAACATGCACGCCCATCGAGGCGGCGTGCGGCAGCAATTGGTCCATTACGACACGCGGATAACCGGAGCACGAACCGATGCGAATGGCGCGCGCACGCAGCATGGTGAGCACGTCGATCGCACCCGGAATCGGGTCGGAATAGGCTGCCACGCGTTCGATCTGCAATGGCAGGAACGTTGCGTACAGCGTATCGACATCTGCATCCGACATGGCGCGGCCGTGCTGCTGTTGCCAGCGTTGCGCGACACCATCCTGACGGCCCAGTGCCTGAATGTGATCCCACTTGGCCAGTCCCATCGGCAGGCGTGCTTCGGCCATCGAGACGGTGATGCCGAAGCCGGCAAAGGCGTCGATCAGCACCTGAGTCGGCGCGAACGAACCGAAGTCGACCAGCGTCCCGGCCCAGTCAAAGACGACGGCTTGCACTGGTCCCTGATACGACTTCAATGCCGCTGGCGTGATCTGCATCTGGCGCAGCGCGTCGGCAATGACGTCAACAGCGATGAGCAGGTCGGCACTGCTGATGGCACCAATACAGCCGACGCGAAAGGTTTCGGCGTGGGTCAGCTTGCCCGGATACAGCACCACGCCGCGGGCTTTGGCCAGTGCGTAAAAGGTGCTGAAGTTCCAGTTCGGATGTGCGGGCGCATGGACGGTGACAATGATCGGTGCCTGATTCTCGGGTGCCAGAAAGATCTGCAGGCCGAGCGCTTCCAGACCGGCGACCAGCGTGCGGCAATTGTCTTCATAGCGCGCCAGCCGGGCCGGTTGGCCGCCTTCGTGCTCGAACTGATCGAGTGCCACGGCGAGCGCCGCCATCACGTGAGTCGGTGGCGTGTAGCGCCACTGGCCGGTCTGTTCCATGGTGCGCCATTGCGCATGCAGGTCCAGCGACAACGAATGGGCACGACCGGCGCATTGCTCCAGCACGGCGATACGCAGGATCGCAAAGCCCATCCCCGGCACGCCTTCCAGACACTTGTTGCCGGAGGCGATTACTGCATCATAGGTCAGCATCTGCACAGGCATCGGCAGTGCGCCGAACGCGCTCATCGCATCGATGATCAGTGACTTGCCGGCAGCGGCGACAATCTCCGAGATCGCGACCATCGGATTGAGGATGCCGGTACTGGTCTCGCAATACACCACCGCGACGTGGGTGATGGTCGGGTCGCGCTCGAGCGCACTGGCCAGCATCACCGGATCAACCGGCGCGGCTTCGCCGAAGTCCAGCACGCTGACTTGCCGGCCCATCACTTCGGTCAGTTGGGCGATGCGCTTGCCGTACGCGCCATTGATCAGGCACAGCAATTTGCCGTCACGCGGGAGCAGGGTGCCGATCACGGCTTCGACAGCGAAGGTGCCGGAGCCTTGTAACGGCACACAGGTAAAGTCATCGGCACCATCGACGATGGCGACCAGACGACGGCGTACATCGGCGGTCAGGATATTGAAACTGCTGTCCCACGAGCCCCAGTCATGCAGCATCGCAGTCTTGGTGGCGAGGCTGGTAGTCAGCGGGCCGGGAGTCAGTAGCAGGGGATCGCGCATCGGGTTCTTTCTTGGTCTGTCAAACAAAATTCAGGGGGCGCGCCAGGCTTGCGCGCGCCGGTTCAGCCACCAGCCGACGGCGTTCATCAGCAAGGTGACGATTAACGACGAGGCCACAATCAATGTCGCCATGGCTGCTGCGGCGGCGGTGTCACCCGCGTCATCCATGTTCAGGATCGCCACGGCAGCGAGTTCGGTTTCGGGCGTGTACAGAAAGATCACGCAGCTCACCGTCGTCATCGACGAGACGAACAGGTAGCGCGCCACATCGAGCAAGGCCGGCAAATTGATCGGCAAGGTCACGCGCCGGAAGGTATGCCACCACGGTCGTTGCAGGCTGCGTGCGACCGCTTCGATTTCGCCGTCGAGCTGGCGCAGCGAGGTCGTCAATGTCAGGTGCGCGGTGGTGTAAAAATGCGCGATGGTGGCGAGCACCAGCAAGGTCATCGTGCCGTACAAGCCATTGAGCGGATTGCCAGGTGCATTAAAAAACAGCACGTAACCGAGTCCCAGCACTAGCCCGGGCACTGCCATCGGCAATAGCGCGAGGCTGCGAATGGTCGCACCCAGGCTGCGCGGGACCGGTGATTTTTCAAGCAAGTAGGCGGTCAGAAAAATGAACGCCGTGCCGAACACGGTGACCAGCGCGGCCATGCGTGCGCTGTTGCGGAAGGATTGCCAGCCACCGCCATCGAGATGCTGGAAGTCGAAATGGGTCAGTGTCAGGCTCATGTTGTACGGCCACATCTTGATGAACGCGGCGAAGCAACCGACCCCGAGCAGCGCCAGCAAGAACACGGATATGGCGATGCACACCACGCCCAGCACGCCATCACGCCAGTGGTTGCGACCGGCCTGATAGACCACCGAGCGTCCACTGAGTTGGCCTGACTGACGCTTGGACAGCCAGCGTTCGACCAGAAAACTGAGTATCGCTGGCAAGAGCAATAGCACGCCGATAATCGCGCCCTTGCTGAAATTTTGCTGGCCGATGACCTGCTTGTAGGCTTCGAGTGCGAGCACGTTGGTTTGTCCGCCGATGACTTTTGGAAGCCCGAAGTCGGTCACTACCAGCGTGAACACCACCATGGCGGCAGCCACCACGCCATAGCGCGCTGTCGGCAAGGTCACGGTCAGGAAGCGACGCAGCTTGCTGGCGCCCATCGTCTCTGCCGCTTCGTACAAGCGCGCATCGGCCACGCTCAGTGCAGCCAGCAAAATGAGCAGGGCATGTGGAAAGGTATAAAACACTTCGCCCAGCACGATGCCGATCGGACCGTAGATCGAGGCCTCACCGAGCCAGCTTTTGAGCAGCCCCTGATTACCGAACAGGTAGACCAGCGAAATCGCCGGCATCAGCGACGGTGCCAGCATCGGCGCCAGCGCGATGACGCGCAAGAGGCGTCGACCCGGCAGGCGGGTGCGCGTCAGCGCAAAGGCAAACGCCAGTGCCAGCGGCAGCACGATGAACACCGTGCCGAACGCGACCATCAAACTGTTGGCGGTGGCGACATGCAGGCGTGGTTCGGCCAGCAGGGCGCTCCAGTTGGCTAGTCCGACGTAGCTGCCGTCGCGCGCTTCGGTGGTCATGCCGAACAGACTGAGCAACGGCCACGCGAGAAAGACCAGCATCAGCAAGGCGATCAGCACGGTCAGGCCGAGTGCGACCCGGTCGTCGCGACTGCGTAGTGCGCTCATTGACCGGGCCGGGCAAACAAGCGCACTTTGTCCGGCAGCAGCGTTAGCGGCACGCGTCGGCCGGCTTCGAGGGAATCGTAGCCGGCATCATTCGGGCCAACATCGGCAAAGATCGACAGCGCACGATCAACGCACAGCGACAGCGTCGCACGGCGAATGCCGCGATGGAATTCGACCGCATCAACGACCGCCATCATCGAAGTCGCACCGGCGTGCCATTGGGTCTCGATGCGCACATCTTCGGGGCGGCAAAACAGCGTCGCCTGCTCCGCTGCGAGGGTCATCTCGAGTGGCAAACCGGACAGCGTGGCGTGTCCGTCGCTACCGCGTTGCAGCGGTAACCAGTTGGCGCGACCCACAAAATCGGCCACAAAACGCGAGGCCGGATTGCGATAAATCTGTTCGGCGCTGCCGCGCTGTTCGATGCGGCCCTGGCTCATGACGACGACGGTGTCGGCGATTTCCATCGCTTCATCTTGATCGTGCGTGACCATGATGGTGGTGATGCCGAGCTTGCGTTGCAGGTTACGCAGTTCTTGCCGCAAGCGCTCGCGTACCTTGGCATCGAGCGCCGATAGCGGCTCGTCAAGCAATAGCAAACTCGGCGACGTCGCCAGCGCGCGTGCCAGTGCCACGCGCTGTTGCTGGCCGCCTGATAGCTGCGCCGGATAGCGGTCTTCGGTTCCGGTCAGGCCAACCAGATCGAGCAACTCATCGACGCGGCGGATTTTTTCTGTGCGGCCGGTGCGCAGTGCGTAACCAATATTTTGCGCGACGGTCAGGTTAGGGAACAGCGCGTACGACTGGAATACGATGCCGTAATTGCGCTGCGCCGGTGGCAATTGGCCGATGTCGCGACTGCCCATCAGCAAGCTGCCGCCGTCCTGCTTTTCAAGGCCGGCGATGATGCGCAACAGCGTGGTCTTGCCGCAACCGGAAGGCCCAAGCAGGCAAACGAATTCGCCCTTGCGGACATCGAGATCAATATCTTGCAGCGCCGTGAAGGCGCCAAACTGTTTGCCGACACCGGCGATGCGCAGCCAGTGATCGTCGAGTGGTGGGGTCATGAGGCGGTGGTTCTTTCGGACAGGGCAATGAGGCGGGGCAGGTAATGCGCAAACGGCGGGACGACGAGGCCGACGATCTTGGCGGCTTCGTCATGCCGGCGCAGCGCCACGGCGCGCGCGGCGTGCGGATGGCTGGCAAAGGTCGCGGCCGCAGGGGCGTCCATCACGCCGCCTTGCAGCGCCAGGCTCAGGCGTGACGCATCGGACAGCGCCGCAAAATAGGGTGCTTCGGTAAAACACAGATAGCGCTTGGCATCGACATGCAAGCGGATGGCATCGATCACCTCTGCGGGCAGCAAGCCGCGCAAGTAGGGCACGATCTTGACCTGATGCAGATCATCCTTGCCGTCAGCAAGGTCCTGATCATTTTGTTCGAACAGCATATGACCGAGGTCGTGCAGCAGGCAGGCGATGACCAGTGCATCGTCATCGCCTGCCTGCCCGGACAACCACGCACATTGCAGTGCGTGGTCGCGCTGGGTGATGGCCTCGCCGCCGTACAGGCTGGTACCGGCATGCTCGAAGAGTGCCGTGATGTCTGTCAGCGTAAGGCGCTTGATCATCGATTACTTCGCTGGCTTTGGCTCGGACTTGCCGTCATAACGACGGGTCCATTCGGCCAGAATGCGGTCACGATTGGTGGCTGCCCATTTCAAGTCTTGCTTGATCAGCAGTTGCTCGTAATTGGCCGGGATCAGCGGGTTCGGTTTGGCCACGCCGGGGTAGGCGACGATGGCGAAGTTGTTGGCGAACTGCTCGTTACCGGACTTCGAGGCGGACCAGTCAGCCAGCTTGCGTGCAGCGTCGAGGTTCTTGGTGCCCTTCATGATGGCGGTGGCTTCGACATCCCAGCCCAGACCTTCTTTCGGGAATACCAGATCGATCGGTGCGCCAGCTTCCTTGAGCTTGGCCGCGCGGTATTCGAAGGCGATACCAATCGGGAATTCGCCAGCAGCGGCTTGCTTGCAGGGCTTGGAACCGGAGTGCGTGTACTGGGCGATATTGTTATGCAGTTGGTCCATGTAGGCCCAGCCGTCTTTCTCGCCGAAGGTAGCCAGCCAGCCACTGACATCAAAATAACCGGTGCCGCTGGAGGCGGGGTTAGGCATCACGATCTTGCCCTTGTACTCGGCTTTGAGCAGGTCTTTCCAGCTTTCCGGTTTGGTCAGGCCCTGCTTGGCGGCTTCGACGGTATTGAAGCAAACTGTCGCACCCCAGACATCCATGCCGACCCAGCTTGGCGGCTTGGTGTCATCGACAAAACGCTGGTTGAGTTTCTCGACGCCCTTGGGTGCATAGGCTTGCAACATGCCTTCTTTTTCCAGCACCAGCAGCGAAGTGGCAGCGACGCCCATGACGACATCGGCTTGCGGTGCGGCTTTTTCAGCGAGCAGTTTGGCGGTGATGATGCCGGTCGAATCGCGTACCCAGCGCAGTTTGATGTCGGGATAGTCGGATTCGAATTTGGCTTGATAGGCTTTGAGCTGGTCGGCTTCGAGTGCGGTGTAGACGGTCAGACTGGTTTCTGCATAGGCGCTGACACTGAACAGGCAAAGCAGGGCAGGCAGGGTTTTCAACAGCGACGGTATCTGCATGGGAGTCTCCAGAAGGGTGAGTGTCGTCGCGACACCGGAGCTTCGGAGTCTAGGCAGTCAATGTGACCTCATCGTGACGTCTATACGACTTGGTGACACGATTCACTTGTGCGTAATCGACTTGCACATGATCTTGTGACGTCTGCGCTTGTGGTACGTTCAGGGTCAGATCAATCATTCGAAGGAATTCTCGTATGGCCATCGGCTGGTTTACCGTGCTTCAGGCAGTGCCGTGGGCAGATGTGATTAGCAATGCACCCAAGGTTGCTGAAGGCGCTAAAAAATTATGGAATTCGGTTGGCAAGAAAGCCGTGCCGCCTGTGCCGGCGAATGCTGCCGCGACGCAGGCGATGACACCGGCGGCCTTGCTCGATGCGCGTCTCGCCGCGACCGAAGCTGCCGTGGCGGCGCTCCACGAGCAGATGATTGCTTCGTCGGCATTGATCCGTGACCTGGCCGAACAGAATGGCCAACTGGTACGGCGGGTGGATGCGAACTGGCGCAAGGCGCGGTGGTTGTGTCTGGCGTCCGGGATTGTTGGGGCGGTGCTGGCGGCTGGGTTGATGGCGATGCGGGTGGTGACGGTTTGATGCTGAGGGAGTTGGGGCGCTTGGTGCAATGCCCTGCGGTTATTGCACCCTACGGATGGTGAATCCGCTCGCAGAAAAGGTCCTCCATACGGATCGTCTGATATTGACTCCGCTGAAGGTCGCGCATGCGGCGGCGATGTTCGATGGATTGCTTGATGCGGGAAGTTATGCCTTCCTGCCTGATGTGCCGCTGGCCGATGTCGCAGCACTCGCCGCCCGCTACGAACGGCTGGAGCACCGTCGTTCGCCGGATGGACGCGAGATCTGGTTGAACTGGGTGATCGGTTTTACTGATGCGCCGCACCTGTGTGGTTACGTGCAATTTACGGTGCAACCTTATGCGCGGCGGGCAATGGTGGCGTATTTCGTGTTCGCTCCGTTTCGCCAGCAGGGTGTCGCACGCGAAGCCGTGGCGGCGGCACTGGCCGAGGTGATCGCGCACTTCCCGCTGGCGCATGTTGATGCCGAGATTGACACCCGCAATGCCGCTTCGATAGCCTTGATTGAACGATTGGGATTTGTGCGCCAGCGACTGGTGCGCAATGCGGATCGATTCAAGGGGGCTGTGAGCGACGAGGTGCATTACGCGTTCGTGGTGCCGGCCAGCTTGCCCGGCGTTTAGTCAGGACGACAGGCTCCCGTCATCCTCGTCCAATGCGTAACTGGTGCTGCGCCCACCCGCACCGGACTTGCGCAACATGCCGCGCGCAAGCAGGTCTCTGATGTCACGCAACGCCGTATCCGGCGAGCACTTCGCGATGGCTGCCCACTTGCTGCTGGTGAGCTTGCCATCGAATCCATCGAGTAGCCGATTGACCAGTTTCACTTGTCGCTCGTTGAGCGTTGCGGCGGACCAGCGCTGCCAGAAACGGGTTCTGGTCAGCACCGTGTCGAGGGTGCGTTGGGCTTCATCGATTGCCCGGTGCAAGGTGGTCAGGAACCAGTCTAACCACGCGGTCACATCGAGATTGCTCTTTTGCGTCTTTTCAAGGATGTCGTAGTAGGCCTTGCGGTCACGCTGGATTTGCGCTGACAGACTGTAGAAGCGTTGCGGGCTGTCATCCGCACGGGCCAGGAACAGGTCGCCGATGGCGCGGGCAATGCGGCCGTTGCCATCGTCGAATGGATGCAGCGTGACGAACCACAAGTGGGCGAGGCCAGCCTTGATCAGTGGCGGCAAGGGTGAGTTAGCGTTGGCCCAGTCAATAAAAAGTGTGCATTGCGCGTCTAGTCGTTCTGACGGCGGCGCTTCGTAGTGCACGCGTTGTCGCCCGATCGGGCCCGAGATGACCTGCATCGCGCCCGCTGCATCGTCGCGCCAGCCACCAACTTTGATGCGTGACAGGCCAGAATATCCGCTTGGAAAAAGCGCCGCATGCCAGCCAAACAGGCGCTTACCGGTGAGCGTTGCGTGGCAATTTCCCGTCGCGTCGAGCACCATGTCGACAACGCCTTCGACATGACGGTCAACCGGAGCCAGAGCACCTATATCGACACCCATACGGCGCGCAATGGACGAACGTACCGATCCGACATCGAGTTGCTCGCCTTCGATTTCGCTGGTCTTGACCACGTCGTCGGTGAGCGTCGCCAAGCTGGCCTGGTCGCGCAAGGTCACGCCAATATCGGCAAGTCGCCCCATCAACCGGCCTTGCGCATGACTGACATCGGCCAAGCGGTGAACCAATTGCGCGAGGTCGTAGCGCCAGTGCGGCCAGTCGCTGGCTTGCCAGATGTAAGTGGGCTCATCGCTTTTCATGCGGAGATTATCCGTGATAATCTCCGCATGGACAAGTTATTCTCCGCAACTTTTGCGGAGAATAAGGCGGGTATTCTCCGCAACTCCGGCAAGGTCGCGCTTTGTGAGCCGCAGCGCGTCCCGTAGGGTGGGTACGGGGTTATCGTGCCCACGCGAATGCACCTCCGCATGGTCGGAATTGACCGACGTATTTGATGCGCGCGCGTGGGCACAACAAGCCGTGCCCACCCTACGAGACTTATTC
>JBLHLW010000047.1:0-33244 GCA_047621345.1 Minisyncoccia bacterium
GCAGCCGGTCACTTCTTTTTGCTTCGCCAAAAAGAAAGTAACCAAGAAAAAGGCGACCGCGAAGCGGCTGCCCTGCGGGTTCCCAAAAGCCGGAGCCAGTCAGGGGGAGGGCCGCAAACTCGCTTCGCTCAAACAATGCGGCCTTCTTATCCCCTGCCTGACTCCGACTTTTGGCAGCCACTTCAATGCGGGACACGTCAAAGGCCACGTCAACTTCAACTTCAACCTCAACTTCAATCTCAACGATTAAATCACCCCTTCAAAACAACTCAACCTTCAATTCACTCGTGTCATCCGCGCGGTGTCGTCCCGAGTGCTTGTGTTTTTCTTCTTCGGTGACGTAGTCATCGGTAATCGCGCTTAGGTCAGCCAAGAGCCGGTCTAAGTTGGCGGGATTTACGACAATCTGTTCGACTGCGGTGACGAAAACCGCGTTGCGCCGCGCGGTCGCCAATTGCAGGCGTTCGATGGCTTGACGGACGACGTCCTGATATTGGATCTGGCCCAGTACGTCGGCAATTTCACGCGCCAGGTCTTCGTTGTATTTGGTTACCACGACAAAACGGGTCTTGTAGTACTGCGTCATGTCTTCGAAATTTTCTTGTAGCTTCAAGATAGATACCGCAGCCAGCGAGACCTCTTTGAGCCGTTGCGACGAGTCCGTGATGCCGGCGGCCATGCCGTCTTCGACGACGAAGCGGGCGCGTGCCAGACCCTTGTCAATCTGGCTGGCGACGGTGCCGGAGTTGGCGGCCAGCGTGCGCATTTCTTCGGCGATGACCTTGAAGGCGGCACCGGACGAACCGGCGCGGGTGGCTTCGATCGCGGCGTTGATCGCGAGCAGATGCGATTGCATGCTGATCGCATGGACAGCGGCGACCAGTCCGCTCATGGCGCGAATCTCTTTGGCGACGTCTTCGACACTGGCGAGGTCGCGTGCCATCGTGATCGGCAATTGCTCAATGAACGTGCCGATCTCGACCAGAAATGCAACGCTGTCGGTAATCTCCTTGCCGAGGTCGGTGGCTTTCAAGCTCGATCCGTCCAGATAAGTCACTAACGTGCTGGCCGAGTCGTACAAGTGGCGCACGTTCTGGATGATGGCGATCGCCGAGTTTTCGGTATCGCTGATGATGTCGGTGAGCTTGCTGTCGATGGTCTGATCGAGTCGGAGATGGGCCGCCAGAATTGCCTGTGCCGGATGCGTCTCTGGCTCGATAGCGACAACCTTTGACGGCAGTCGGATACCCGATCGCCACGCAAGCAGGCTGCCCACCGTGAGCACTAGCGCGGCCAGCAACAGCATTGTGTCACCAGGACGGCCGAGCCAACGATCACACTCTTGCAAGAGGTCTGGCGGTAACAGGCGGCCAAGCAGGATGGTCGCCAGCGCGGCCGTCACCACTTGCCAGACAGGTGCGATGGTGCCGATGCGGTGACGGCACCGCTGACCGGCGCGTCGCATCGATCCTTGCAGGTGACTGGCCGAAAATGCCATCGTCATGCTCCGGGCAAGACCTGCCTGATGATCTTGATCAGGTCAGCGCCACCAACGGGCTTGACCAGCCAGCCGGTGGCCCCAAGTTTTTTGGCCTCGTCGCGGCGTGCCTGCTGGCTTTCGGTGGTCAGCGCCAAGATTGGCGTAAATCGATAGCCAGGCAGCGCACGGGCCTTGCCGATGAATTCGATGCCCCCCATGTTGGGCATGTTGATGTCGGTGATGATCAGGTCAGGTTTGCTGCCTTTTCGTAGTTTTTCGAGCGCGATCACGCCATCGGTCGCGGTGATCACCGTGAAGCCGCTGATCTCCAGGCTGTTTGTCAGACTCATCAGCATCGTTGCCGAATCGTCGACGACGAGGATAGTTTTTGCCATGGTGGTTCCTTGTTTCTGATGCGTTGTTCAGGCGTCCAGAGCTGCGCGCAGCCAGGTCGCCAGAGGGTGGTCCTGTGGCCAGGCAGTCACCGTCACGCGGGCTGCCATTAGCACTTGCAGGTTGGCTGCATGCAGGTGGATGCAGTCGGAAAAATCCACCTTGGCAGTCGGATTCTTCTGGCACCACTGCAGCAGGTTTTCTGCTTCTTCGACACTGACCACCTCGTCAAAGATGGCCAGGTTTTTCTTGTAATGGACCGGCATCAGACCAGCTCCTTGAGGTTAAGCACCATCAGTACCGAGCCATCACCAAGCAGCGCCGAGCCGGTGTAGCCGGACAGACCGCCGAGGATGCCGCCCATCGGCTTGAGGATGATGTCGACGACTTCACGGAAATCATCCACGACGATGCCGACATGCTCGCCATGGAGGCGCACCACGAGCGTGGCCAGTTCATCCTCGTCATTGGCACATTGTTCTTCGTTGGTCGCCAGTAGCGTGTTGAGTGAGCGCAGCGGGACGACGCGACCACGCAGCACGGCAGTCTGGTGATTCTTGATCGCGTGGATCGCGCTGCGCGGCACGCGCACGGTTTCGACCACCATGTCCATCGGCACGCCAAAAATTTGCCGATTCGATTCGATGATCATGACGTTGGTCACCGCAATCGACAGCGGTAGCGACAGGCGCAAGCGGGTGCCTTCACCAACCTTGCTGTCGAGCGTGACGATGCCGTTGACCTGTTCGACGGCAGCGCGCACGACGTCCATGCCGACGCCGCGGCCGGACAAATCGGAGACCACTTCGGCGGTCGAGAAGCCGGCTGCAAACACCAGGTTGATGGCCTCTTGATCGCTGATGCGCTCCAGTGTGGCTTCGTCAATCAGCCCTTTTTCGTACGCCTTGCGCTTGATGATGGCGGGATCGATGCCTTTGCCGTCATCGATGATGTCGATGATCACGCGCCCGGCCTCTTGCGTGGCGCGGATTTCCAGTTTGCCTTCGGCGGGCTTGCCGGCAGCGCGCCGTACCTCGGGCGATTCGAGGCCGTGATCGAGACTGTTGCGCACGATATGGATGAGCGGGTCGGCCAGTGCTTCGATGATGTTCTTGTCGGCCTCGGTGTCTTCGCCGATCAGGACCAGATTGACTTCTTTACCCAGTTTGCGCGAGATGTCGCGCACCAGACGCGGAAAGCGCTGGAACACGAACGACACCGGCATCATCCGCACCTGCATGATGGCGCCCTGCATTTCTTCGGCGATGCGGTTGATGACCGCGTACTGGGTTTTGATTTCCCGCGACAGTTCACGTACGCCGAAGACACTTTCTGCGCGACCCGCCAAATACGGCAAGCCATTTTTGGCGACCACCATTTCGCCGATCAGGTTCATCAGCCGATCGATTTTTTCCTGATCAACACGCAGGGTTTTGGCGCTGCTGCCGGGGCTGTCATCGGCGCGCCGGTTGAACTTGGTATCGACCTCGGCAGGAGGCGCGGAGGCGGTGTCACTGGTGACGATCTCGGTCACGATAGCGGTGGGCGTGACCTCGATCTCGATCTCGACATCGGCGTCGGCGTCGGCGTCGGTGACGAAAGTCGGTCCTTCGTTATAGGCGACCAACCAGTCAAGCAACGCCCCCGAGGCCGATTGCTCCATGGCGGTCGCCAGCGCCGCATTGAGTCCGGGCAGCAGGTCGGCACGACCGATGCTGGCGAAGCAGGCGGTGAGCGTGGCGCCAACCGACTTCAGTCGTCCCGGCAACCACTTCACCTGATCTGGCATGCGCAGAATCATCAGTTGGTTGGCAATGATGGTGGCAGCAATGTCATTTTCCGGCGAGACGGCCGGTGGCGGCTCAGGCGCGATCGGCACCTCGGCGACCGGTGCGACCGGTTGGTCTGCCAGTCGTGGTGCGCTAAATGTCCGCAACGATACGATCACGGCATGCAAGGCGATGCGGTTGGCCGGTTCGGTCTCCAGGATAACGAGTAGCCAGCGCAACGCTGAGGCCAGCCACAATTCGGTGGCGGATAATTCCAGCATCGAGCGCGCTGCCCGCTCCAGTGTGGAGAGGTCACCGCGGGCGAGGTGGGCGAGGGCGGCAATAACAAAATCTTCGTAGACCGGCCCGCCGTTTTCATCGCCCTGCGGCAGGGCTAGCGCGAAGGCCGGCAGCGCGGTGATCGTGACCTGTTCCGGTACATAGCGAAAGTGTTCATCGAGTTCGGCGCGACTGGCGTTACTGACCAGTTCGAGTTGCAGATTGCTGTGATAGGCATCGAGTTCGGCCAGCGCAGGCCAGGCGCGTGCGGCACTAACGCGCTGCCACGCGATTCCCGGCACATTGCGCGCCAGGAAGAAGGGATCCTCTCCCTTGAAAAAACATTCGGCTTCCGGGGTGTAGCTCATCCATAGCAGCGTCGTGCCAGTGCGATACCACGCCATACGCAGCGCTTCCGGTACCAGCTGCAGCGGTAGTCCGGCGCACCCCGACGGTGTGGCTGGCGTGTCGGTATTGGCACCGCCGCTGGCGTCCGGCGCGGTGATCAACTGACGCAAGGCCGCTGCCATCGCCACGGCTGCCGGTGCGTGGGCGGCACCACTGTCGTTGCCGCCCTCGATCTCGTCGAGCAGCAGGCTGACGAAATCCATCGCATCGAGCAGCCGGTCGGCCAGCAACTGGCTATAGGGCAAATCACCCTCGCGCACCACCACCATCAAATCTTCGGCGGCATGCAGTACGCGCAGCATTTCCGGGTAGTCGAATAACCCGCAATTGCCCTTGAGTGTATGGACGAGACGGAACAGTTCGCCCATCAGCGCGCCATCATCGGGCGTGTTTTCAAGCTGCATCAGCTTCTCGCTAATGCCTTGCAAGAATTCTCGCGCCTCCGACAGGAACTGCTGCAGCAACGGCGTCATGTGCTGGTGTCGCCAAGCAGCAAGCGCACGTGGGCGACCAGCAAATCAGGACGGGTCGGCTTGATGATGTACATGTTGGCCCCGGCTTCGAAGGCTTTGGTCTGGTCGCTGGTCTTGGCCTCGGTGGAAATCATCACTGCAGGTGCTTGCGGAATGGTCGAGTGCCCGCGCAATTCACGCACAAACGAATAGCCGTCCAGCTTGGGCATGTTGACATCGACCAGATACAGATCGTAGGTCGCATTGAGTGCTTTTTCGAGTGCTTCGATGCCATTGATAGCTTCGTCGACGTCATAGCCGGCGGCTTCCAGAATGCTGCGGTGGTACATGCGGACGGTGGCGGCGTCGTCGACGATCAGGATGCGTTTCATTTTCGATCCCCGGGTTTTTGATACACGATTGCCTCTGGAAACTTGCGGATCTTGTAGAGGGAAGAAATGCGGCTCATGGATTCCGAATGGCCAAGGCAAATAAAGCCGCCCGGATGCAACGCGTCATAGAAAGTTTCGGCGGCCTGCTTGCGTGAGATGTCATCAAAATAGATCAGCAGGTTGCGGCAAAAAATCACGTCAAAATTGCGGTAGCTGCGCACGTCGGCCGCTTCCATCAGATTGACGCGGGTGAATTCGACGGCGCTGCGCAGGTCGTCGTTGAGCTGGAATCCAGTCGGGGTCTCGCGAAAATATTTTTGCAGGTAATTGCGGGGAACATGCTTGACCGAGCGTTCCGAATACACGCCGGCGCGGGCCTGGTTCAGGATTTTGGTGTCGATGTCCGAGGAGATGATTTCGACATCCCAGTCGTGGATGCCCGGCCAGCGTTCGATCAGACACATCGCGATTGAATAGGCTTCTTCACCCGACGACGACGGGATCACCCAGATGCGGATCGGTGTCTTGTCTCTTTTGTGCGCCACCAGATCCGGCAGGATCGAATTGACCAGACAATGAAACTGGTATTCCTCGCGAAAAAAATACGTCTCGTTGATCGTCATCAGGTTCACGAGCGCCTGCAATTCGTTCCCTGAGGCCTGGAACCGCAGCATCGTAAAGTAACCGCGAAAGCTGTCGTTGGCGGTCGCTTCGATGCGTTCGACCAGACGTTTGTCGACAAAGTAGCGTTTCGAGGTTTCAAACTGGATGCCGGTTTTGCGATAGAAAAATTCCTGAAATTTCAGAAAGTCGTCGTCGCTGATGGTGATTTTTGCCATGGTGGGTTCAGACCTCCCCGAGGCGTTTCAGTGCGAGATCGGTGGCGAACTGGATGTAAGGTTCGGTGGGATAGCGCGCGCGCAAGCGCAGCAGCGATGCGCGTGCCGCCGGCGAGCCGACCTCGCCCAGCAGGTCAACGGCGGTACCGCAGACATTGATGACGGTGTCGTTGTCGATGACGTCGATGAGCCAGTCTTCGACATGCGGATGACGCAGCGATTCGAGCACATTGACGGCCATGATGCGCACGTCCGGGTCGGGGTCGGCCAACAAGCCGCCCATGATGGGAGCGACTTCATCGGGCAAGGATTTCATCGCTTCGATGGCTTCGTTACGCACCACTGCGTCTTCGCTGCGCAGCCACTCGACCAACCCTGCGACTGCGATATCGTCACCGAGCCGGGTCAGACTGGTCAGGATGAATTCACGCACCGAGCGGTCGTCTTCGCGTTTCAGGCGGGCGACTAGCGCGGTGGTCGATGCCGGATACGCCAGCAAGTCACGGGCAGCCCAGCGGCGTATGGCCGGATCGGTATCGTCGAGCTGATCGATCAGCCCGGCGAAGTCGCGCTCCGATAGACGGTGCGAATCGGTGGCGCTTGCAGAGGCCGCAACCAGCGCCGCGTCAGGAGATTTTTTGATGAAGGCCATGTGGATTCCTTGGTCAGCAACCGAGCCAGGCATTAAGCTGGCGGGCGATTTTATCGGCAGGCAGGGTGACCGAGGCGCCACCGAGCTTAATCAATTCCGCAGGCATGCCGAATACCACGGCAGACTCTTTTGACTCGGCAATAGTGCGACCGCCTTGCCGTTTGACCTCGGCAAAAGCGGCGGCACCGTCGTTGCCCATGCCCGTCAACATGACCGCCAGGACTTGCTTGGCATCGAGCTGCTCGAGCACCGAGCGCGCCATCAGCTCGACCGACGGATGCCACAGGTGTTGGTTGCTTTCGGGCTTGGCAATGGCCGTGAGCTTGCCGACACGCCGGACTACTTGCAGGTCGGCACCACCTTTGGCGATGTAAATCATGCCCGCCTCGAGGGGCATCGGCCGGCTGACTTCGACCACTTGCATTGCACACAATTCATTCATGCGTTGGGCAAAGGACAGCGTGAAGCTGGCCGGCATGTGTTGCGCGACTAGAACCGGATAAGGAAATTGCGCCGGCAAGTGCGGCAAGACCAGCTCCAGCGTGCTCGGTCCGCCGGTCGAGACGCCGATCATGACGATACCTTCGCCAATTTTGCTGGCAGGAGCGATGTGGGCCTTGAGCGGTGGCGGAGTTTTTTCGACGGACTTGCGCGGCAGACGCATGCGCGCTTTCGCTGCGGTGCGTACCTTGGCGATGATGGCGTCACGGACGATGTCGAGCGACAGCGAAATCGTTCCACCCGGCTTGACGATGTAATCGATCGCACCGAGGTTGAGGGCTTCGAAGGTGGCCAGCGCACCTTTTTCCGTCAGCGACGAAATCATCACGATCGGCACCGGCCGGCCGGCCATGATGAGCGACAGTGCTGTCAGGCCATCCATCTCGGGCATGTTGATGTCGAGGGTGATGACATCCGGCGCGAAAGCGAGGTTTTCAGCTACCGCCTCCTTGCCGTTGCGCGCCAGCCGGATCGTGAAATCACCTTCAGCCTCGAACAGCGACGACAGTTGTCGCCGCATCAGGGCTGAGTCATCGACGATAAGCAGTTTGATCATCCGTCTGCTCCGTAATGCTCTACGCGGCAGCCAGTTGTGCCAGTGCCTGCAGTTCCTGTTTTTCGATCAGATAGGTCGGATCGAGCAGTTGCACCATGCGCTTTTGCTTTTCCAGATTGGCCATGCGCGCTAGCAGCATCGACTGTTCACCGGACAGATGGGGCGCGGCCTCGATGGTGGTCTTGTGGACCTTGAGTACTTCCACCACCGAATCGACAATAAAGCCAGTACGCACGCCATTAATGAGAAACACCATGATGCGCTGGCGATCGCTGCGGGCAATTTGCTCCAGACCGAGGCGACGGCGCAAGTCCATGACCGGCAACACCGCACCGCGCAAGTTGATGACGCCTTCGACGGCAGGGGGGGCCTTCGGTACGCGCGTCATCGCTTCGGCGACACGAACGATTTCCTGCACGCTGTCGATCGGCACGCCAAATTCTTCCTTGCCCAACACGAAGACCACCACTTGTTCTTCATCGTCGCTACGGTCGTCGTCGCTGCGGACGGCAGCGGTCACATTGCCGTCATGGTCATTCTGGTTTGCCATGTTATCCACCGTAGTGAGTGCTTCCTTGATCGCGGCGTGGCGAAACATGTTGCCTACCGAAAGAATGGAGACCAGGCGCTTGCCGCTATCGAGCCGGCAAATCTGCGAGATATCCGAGAGGTTGCCTTCTTTTGATAACAAGGCCGGCATCGCATCGACATCGGTGCGGGCGACGCGCAGCACTTCATTGACGCTATCCATCACCACGCCAACCGACGCTGCTCCGAGCGAGACGACCACGATACGGCTGTTTTCATCGGCATCGCGGGTCGGCAAACCGAACATGCGTCGTAGCGAAACCAGTGGCAACAGTCGGTTGCGCAAGGTCATCACACCCAGTACATGCGATTCTGAATGCGGTACGTGGATGATCAATTCCGGTACCTGAACAATCTCTTGCACATCGTCGATGATGATCGCGTATTCCTGGTCGGCAACCTCGAAATTGACCAGATGCAGTTCGTCATTGATCTTGTCTTGCTGCGCGTCGGAGCGTTGTGCTGCTTGCGTGGTGATCTCGTCGTGGTTGCTGGCCTTGACGGCGATGTCGGCAAATTCGGCGGCGATCAGCTTGGCGAAATCGAGCACCATGATCATCGGATACCCGCCCACATCTTTGAGCAAGCCGGACACCAGTTCGGTGTTGACGGTCGAGCTGATCGCGGCGGTGCCTTCAATATGGCGCGGATCAACGCCCACCACGCTGACCACCCGGTCCACCACGAAGCCCAATGGTTGGCGGCCCTGATCGATCACGATGGCACGGCTGGCGTCATCGGCAATGCGCTCCTCAAAACCGAAGATCCGACGCAGGCTGATGATGGGCAGCACTTTGCCGCGCAGATTGGCCAACCCGTCGAGCGTGCGTGGTGCCAGCGGTACCTTGACCACGTCCGGTACGCGGATGATTTCTTGAACCGGAGCCATGTCGACGGCGAAGACCTCGTCGCCGACGATGAAGGTGACGAACTGACGGATATCCGAGCTTGCTTCGATGGCGGCGCTGGCCGCCTCGGGCAATGCCACTTGGTTGGGATCGTTTTTCTCAGTGGTCATCACGGTCTCCGATCAGGCGCTTTGCAATTCGTCAGCCAGCGAGGCAATTTCCTCGACGGCTGCCGAGAGCTGTTCGGCCGCTTTCGATTGCTGCTGGGCGACCGTGGCGGCTTCGTTGGCGGCCTTGTCGGCCTGTTGGGCAGCCGCAGAAATTTGGTCAACGCCGGTTTTTACTTGCGATATTGCGTTGGCGATTTCGTTGGCGGCGACCAGAATTTCACGGGTGCCGGTATCGACGGCGAGGATGTCCGATTCGATCGAGACAAGGCTCGAGGTAATTGTCTTGGCCTTGTCAGCAGCACCGGAGGCCGTGGCCATAATCTCATCGAGGTCACGACCGACGATGCCAATCTGGTCTTGCACCGCGCGCACCAGATCCTTGATGCGGTCGGCGTTTTCGGCCGAATCATGCGCCAGATTGCGGATATCAGTAGCTACGACAACGAAGCCCTTGCCAAATTCGCCGGCACGCGCTGCTTCGATGGAGCCATTGACTGCCAGCATGTTGGTCTGGATCGAGACAGTGGTAATGGCATCGACAATCTTGTCGATCCGGCGCGACACCAGTTCGAGTTCCTTGATTTGCTTGAGGCTGCCGCGCGAGGCATCGACGGACGATGAGATACCAGTGATCAAGCCATCGATGCTGGTCTTGTTGATGTCGAGCAGGCTCTTGATGGCGATGACTTTTTCGCCGCTGGCCTTGCCGCGTACTTGCGCGACTTCGACGCCTTTTTCGATTTGCGAAATAGCCGCAGCGACTTCCTCGGTGCCGGCTGATTGCACTTGCGCCCCTTTCAGAATCTGGTCGAGTGCGGCCATGATCTGGGTACCGGATTGGCTGATTTCCTGTACGGCAGACGATAGTTGTTCGGCGGCAGCGGCGACTTCTTCGGCGCTCTTGGCGACATCGGTCGAGTTCTTCAGGTCTTCGGCCAGTTCGGCCAGCGTTTGCGAGGTTTGCTCGCATTCAGTCAGGGCCTGGCTCTGTTGGGCGACGGTCTTGGCGCCCTCTTCGGCGGCTGCGGATTGTTCTTCGGCTGCGGCGGCGATGTCTTCAGAGCCTTTCAGCGATTGCTTGGCCGCGTTGGTTGATTGCAAGGCGCCGGAAGCGATTTCACGGATGCCGCTGACGATCTCGATGGAGTCGATGCGGATTTGTTCGAGTTGCTCGGTAATGCGCTTGCCGTTTTCGACTTCGCTGAGCACGCGTTCGACCGAGGAGCCCATGCCATCGGCGATGACTTTGACTTCCTGCTGGATTTGTCCGACCAGATCCTGAATTTGCTTGGCGCTTTTTTCGGAGGTTTCGGCCAGCGTGCGCACTTCATCAGCGACCACCGCAAAGCCCTTGCCGTGCTGGCCGGCGCGGGCCGCTTCGATGGCGGCGTTCAAGGCCAGCAAGTTGGTTTGGTCGGCGATGCGGGCCACGGCCTTGACAATATCGCCAATGTTGGCGGCTTGCTTTTCGAGTTCAATCACCATGGTCACGGACGCGCCCTGACGGTCGGCGGCGACGCTGATGTTGGCAATAAGTAGGGTGACTTCGCCATTGATCTGCGACACCAGTGTTTGCACTGCCTCGGCCTTGGTTTGGCTGATATCGGCGTTTTGCAACTGCCGGGCAATGGCGCTTTCGACTTGTTGCAACGCGGCGAGGGACTCTTGCGCTGCGCCGGAGGCTTCTTCGGCACCGGTGGCGATCTGGTCGGAAGCACGTTTCAATAATTCTGCTGCAGAGGAGGCTTCATTAATGCCGGAAGACAGTTGTGCCGTGGCGGCGGCAATCCGTTCAGCAGCCTGTTGCTGCTTGGCCAGCGTGCGGGCTTTTTTGCGCTGGGCTTCGGCGTCTCGGTTGGAAGCGGTGGAACCCTTGGTGCCCTCGGCTCCGGAAGCTGTGGCTGCGGAGGAAAACTTTTTGACAAGCGCCATCGTGCGCTCCTTTTAAGTGGATTGACCAACCAGACCCGACAGCCGTGACTGGCTGAAAGAGCACAACGTGGGGAGAGGAGCGCAACAGGCGTGCTTCTCCCGCAATTTCAAGAAAAATTCTTGACAGGAAATATTGAAAATAAGTTTATCAGCAATAACATTGAAATAAAAAGGTTTATGTAAAAATCGTTTTAAAACCATTTTTATATATTAAATATGTTACTTGCAGTGCTGAAATAAAAATTGGAGTAACTATGATTTGCATGCGGCACCGATAAATTACCGATATTTAGTCACTATTTAATAGTGATAGTCGATATTTTTCTAAACTAATGGGATTTTTGATAGTTGGAATTAACCCTCGATAATTTTGTTTATAACGAATAAAACAAATCAATCGGAGCAATATATTTGTTAAAATCATGCTTGCAGGAATTATTCGGTGGAAGCCGATCTTTCTCACCACTGCGGGGTGTACTTTGCTGGCAATGATGGGGATGCATGGCCCAGCGCTGAGGTACTTGTCATCGTGACAGCAGCGTGTTTTACTTTTTATTGAGATGACTATGGCAAACGAACTTAATTTTCTTGTTGTTGATGATTTTTCCACGATGCGACGCATCATTGCTAACCTGCTGAAGGACGTCGGCCACACAAAGATTCAGGAAGCCGAAGAGGGTGCAGCTGGCCTGCGCTTACTGCAGTCGAGTCAGATGCACGGCATACCGATTGATTTCGTCATTACCGACTGGAACATGCCGGTGATGGACGGATTGGAATTGCTCAAGCAGATCCGGCTTGATCCCGCCCTGAGCCATTTACCGGTGCTGATGGTGACAGCCGAGGCGAAGAAGGAAAACATCATCGCGGCGGCACAGGCTGGTGCCGACGGCTACATCGTCAAGCCTTTCACAGCGGCGACGTTGAAAGAAAAGCTCGACAAAATCATGGCCAAAAAAGGGGTGTCGGTATGACCACGTTTTCTGATCCAGTGGCTGCTACCTTGCAGTTACCTGCTGAGGGCAGTGTTATTCCCGTGTTCGAGCGGCTCGGCATGATCGTGCGAGCGTTGCACGACACCTTGGCCGAGTTGGGTGCGGACGGCGTACTCGAGAACGCTGCTACCGAATTTCCGTCTGCGCGCGAACGCCTGCTGCATATTGCCAATCTGACCGAAAATGCGGCCAATATCGTACTGCTCAAGGTGGAAGAAAATATCCCGGTGCAAGAGCAGTTGCGGCGTGATGCCGCGACGCTGGAGCAATCGTGGGGCGACGCTGCCAACGACGCTGGCAGCGTTGCTGACCCCAGCAATCAGGCTGAACTGGTCGCCAGCACGCGGCAATTTTTGACGCAGGTACAAAGTGGGTGTGGCGGAACCCGTGCGGCACTGTCAGACATCATGATGGCGCAGGATTTTCAGGATCTGACCGGGCAGTTGATCAAGAAAGTCGTCACGTTGATGGAGCGCACTGAAAACGACTTGCTTAAATTACTCGTCGATGCGGCGCCTCCTGGTTCGGTAGTTCAGGTGCCACGTAGCGAGGCAATGGCCGGACCCGGCGTACCCGGCGGCACCGCGTTGGACCAGTCCAGCGTGGATGACTTGTTGGCCGATCTCGGTTTTTAATGCGCATCCGGTACGATGCGACGCGAAATTGCCGTAATAATGCGGGTCGCTTTTCGCCTTCCAAGGACTTCATGATGCTGTTTCGTTCTCTGCTATTCGCCACTGTGGCGACCCTTTTCACCGGTGGCGCCGCGGCGCCCGTGATGGCTGCCGCGCCAGAGCGTTTGCAGCGCGTGCTCGACGCCGGTGAATTGCGCGTCTGCGTATGGCCAGCGTATTACGGGATTTCCTATCGCAATCCCAAGACGGGTTAACTCAGCGGGATCGACATCGATATCGCCACCGAACTGGGCAAGGAACTGGGTGTGCAAGTACGTTACGTGGACAGTTCCTTTGTGCAGTTGGTTGACAAGCTGTTGTCCGATCAGTGCGATATCGCCATGCATGCAGTAGGCATCACGCCGGCGCGCAGTGCGCAACTGGCCTTCACGCAACCGTATTTGCGTAGCGACATTTATGCAGTGACTGCAGCCAACAATAAAGCGATCAAGAGCTGGGCCGACCTCGATCAACCCGGTCGCGTCATCGCGGTTCAGGCCGGCACGGTGATGGAGCCGATCATGCAGCGGGCGTTGCGTCGCGCCACGCTGCTGGTCGTCAAACCGCCAATGTCGCGTGAAAACGAAGTCGAATCCGGTCGCGCCGATGCCTTCATGACCGACTTTCCATATAGCCAGCGCATGCTGGACCTGACCAGCTGGGCCCGCGTGATCGGACCGCCACAGCCTTTTCATCAGACCGATTATGCCTACGCGCTCGCGCCGGGCGACCCGTCGTTGCTCGCGCGGGTTGACCGCTTCATGCAAGCCATCAGGGCCGACAAGCGCCTGCTGCAGTTCGCTCGCAAATATCGGCTTGATGCGATTCTTCTCGCTGACGGCGACCGGCGTGAGCCGGTGTTATCGGGGAACTGAGTCGGGATGCGTGCCTCGTTTCATCAAGTCCCGTGGCTGAAAAAAATCCTGCCGCGCTGGAATGCGCGCTATTTTTTCATGCTGTCGGGTCTCTTTTTTGCGTGCTTGATCCTGCTTGGAACGGCGGTATTCGTGCGGCATGCGCGCCAACAAGCCATGGCGGCAGAGGCCGAGCATGGCCGGTTGTATGCTACTGCGCTCGAAAGCCATGTCTCCGAAGCCCTGACCGCGATCGATAGCGCATTACAGGTGCTGTCGATCGCTATCGATCTGCAGAATCCTGATGCCAACCCGCGCAAGACCACCGCGCTGATCGAAACGGCGCTACACAGCTCAACGCGGCTACGATCGATCTCGATACTCGATGCGACCGGTGTCGTGCTGTTCAGTTCGAACAGCCTGCTGGCCGGGCGCCAGTTGGACCTCGTGCAGCTCGGTATTGATCGCCCGCGCGGCAGCGTGTTGACTCCCGGGCGACCACAATTCGTCCGTGATTTTGATGAGATCGAAGGCGCGCTGCCGGACACGGGAACGGGACTGGTCCGGAACTACGTGGTTCCGTTCGTACGTAACGCAACGCTGCATGGTGTGCCGGTGACGCTGCTGGTGTCGGTCAGTCCTGGTTCGCTGTTGCCGCACTATCGTGCCGTGTTGGGTTCCGAGGTGGGCAATGCGACCTTGCTGGATTACGAGGGCAACGTGCTGGCAGGCACTGCCACGGTGGGATTTGTCGTCAATCATAACTTTAGGCACCTGCCTCTTTTTGCAGATCTGACGCGCAATGTCGAACACGGGCAGTTTCGATACATGGCAGCAGAAGGCAAGGGCAGCGATGCCTTCATTTTTAATTTTCAGGCCGCGCGCCAATTTCCGGTGGTGGCGCTGGTGGGCATGTCCGAGGCCAATGCGGTGCAGCGCTGGTCAGCTGGCACGGGTAATCTGAATTTTCTCGGCTTCTTGATTGCTGGCATGGTGTTGCTTTATACGGCGGTGTTGTGGCAGGTGATGCGTCACCGTGAAGAGGTTGAAGTCCAGCTCAAAGGCGCAAAAGTGGCCGCTGAACAGGCCAACGCCGCACGAGGAGCGTTTTTGTCGACCGTCAGTCATGAAATCCGTACCCCAATGAATGCCGTGATCGGCATGGCGGGGCTGCTGCGTGAAACATCACTCGATAAGCAACAGGAAGAGTTCACCGTGGTGATTGAGGATTCCGCCAATGCCTTGATGGTCATCATCGACGGGATACTCGATTTTTCACGCATCGACTCTGGCAAGATGACAATCGAACCGACGGACTGTCATTTGCTGTCGCTGGTGGAAAGCAGTGTCGAGGTATTGGCCGCAAAGGCGCGTGCACAAGGTTTGCGATTACTGTGTTTCGTCGATCCCGACCTGCCTGTCACGGTGTCGGTCGATGCGGGTCGCCTGCGCCAAGTGTTGCTCAACCTGATCGGCAACGCGGTCAAATTCACGCCATCCGGTGAAGTCCGGGTTCGGGTCCGGCAGGTCAATCGTCAGCAAGATATCTCCACGATACGCTTCGAGATCGACGACACCGGTATTGGTATCTCTGCGCCAGTGATCGCCGGATTGTTCATGCCGTTTGTTCAGGCCGATGGCTCGGTGACCCGCAAATACGGTGGCACTGGACTGGGGTTGTCGATCTGCAAGCGCTTGGTGGAACTGATGGGCGGACATATTGGCGTCAACAGCAAGCCGGGGGTCGGCTCGACGTTCTGGTTCGAACTGCCGATGACTGTGCTCGTTAGCAGCGCGGTGCAGCGGGTGTCGCCGGAACGCGCTGGCACTGCTGTGCTGGTGGTGCAGCCGCACCAGATTCAGGCCCACATACTGCGCGCCTACATCAAATCGTGGGGCATGCAGGTACGGGTGGTCGATAGTGCCGCGCGCGCATTGGCACAGCAGCAACGCCATGCCGCAGGCAGTCGTAATCAAGTGGTGCTGATCGATTCGACCGTGCCGGACATGCCCGCTGAAACGTTGCTCAAGGAGCTCGCTGGCATGGCGCCGGAGAGTCGCTTTATTTTGTTGGCCGATAGCACGATGGCGCATGATGCAGCCAGAGCGCAGGGCTTTCATGCCAGTCTGCAGCAACCGCTGCGCCAGTCGGCATTATTTGATGTGTTGAGTGACGCACTGGAACGTCGTCAAAGGAAGGTGCCGGTTGCACTGGACCGGCGCGCAGGCCATGCAACGCTCCATGCCGAGCACGTGTTGCCCGATCATCGTCTGATTTTGCTGGTCGAAGACAACCTGATCAACCAGAAGGTTGCGATGCACCAGCTTAACCAAATGGGCTATGTCGTCGACGTTGCAGCCAATGGACAGGAAGCGCTCGATGCGCTGGCCACGGTGTCTTATGCGCTGGTGCTGATGGATTGTCAGATGCCGTTGATGGACGGATTCGAGGCCACGCGCCGGATTCGCCAGGCCGAGCAATCCAGTGGTGGGCATATCCAGATTGTCGCGATGACGGCCAATGCGATGCAGGGCGATCGCGAACGCTGCCTGGAAGCCGGCATGGACGATTATTTGGCCAAGCCGATTCGGCGCGAATTGCTGGCCGCTATGCTGGCGCAGCGATTGCCAGCGTTGGTCGCCGGCGCAACCTTGTGTGAGGTTGACGTGCCGAGTGGCAGCGCCAGCGCGCCGTTGTTGCTTGATATGGGGCGGCTGCAAGAGATGTTCGAGGACGACGTCGCCGCGCAACGCGGTATGCTCGACCTTTTCCTGTCGACGACGGCGCCGATCTTTGAGCAGCTCGGTAGCGCTATTGCCAGCGTCGATTTCACCCGGGCAGCAGCGCTGTGTCACCGGTTAGTGGGATCGAGCTCGACGCTGGGAATGGATGAGTTGGCAAGCCTCGCACGCAGCGCTGATCGTGCCAGTGTCGCCGGCGATCTGCCCAAGCTCGCCCAATTGCATGAAGCCATGCTGTCGAACTTTGCCCGATTGGATGACTTGATACAACGAATGAAAGTAGCGCCATGATTGTTTTGATCGTTGACGATGACCCTACCAATCTGGCCATGTTCAGCCACATGCTGCAGGCGATACCGGATGTGAAGCCGGTCAGGATAGAGGAGCCGCTCAAGGCGCTGGCCTGGTGTCGGGATAATTCCCCCGACCTGATACTGGTTGACTACATGATGCCGGAGATGGACGGTCTTGAATTCTTGCAGCAGTTCCGCAGTCTGCCCGACAAGCAAGACGTGCCGGTCGTGATGGTGACTGCCGATATCCAGACCGAAGTGCGGCACAAGGCGCTGCAACTGGGTGCCAATGACTTCCTGACCAAGCCGGTAAACAAGACTGAGTTGCGAGCACGGGTCACCAACTTGCTGGCGTTAAGCGTGGCCCAGAAACAGTTGGCTAGTCGCGCTGAATGGCTCAGCGAGGAAGTTGCCAAGGCAACCCGCGAAATCGTTGCGCGCGAACGCGAAGCTATTTTCCGCCTGTCGCGCGCCGCGGAATACCGCGATCCGGAAACGGGTGCCCACTTGCTGCGGCTGTCCAAATATGCAAGGCTGCTGGGCACCAACCTTGGTCTGGGTCAGGACGAACTCGACTTGCTGAGCGACGCTGCGCCTATGCACGATATTGGCAAGGTTGGGATTCCTGACCATATCCTTCTCAAGCCGGGCCGACTCGATGTCGCCGAAATGGAGATCATGCGCACGCATGCCCAGATTGGTGCCGACATTCTGCAAGGAAGTGCCTCGCCACTGCTGCAAGTGGCGGCGGCGATTGCACTGACCCACCATGAAAAATTCGATGGCAGCGGGTATCCGAATGGACTCAAGGGCGAACAAATTCCGCTCTACGGCCGCATCATCGCGGTAGCCGATGTCTTTGATGCGCTGACTTCGGCACGTCCGTACAAGCCAGCATGGGACCTTGATCGCGCCGTGACGCTGATCCTCGAGGGTTCCGGCAGCCATTTCGATCCGGTCTGCGTCGATGCGTTTTTTCTTGACTGGGAGGCGGTGCTGGAGATCTACCGCAACCATCGCGACGGGGATTGAGTAGGGCTGATGCGGGTACGCGTAGAGGAATTGAGTTTGCTGACAGTGCGCTGGTTGGTTGCTGGCATCGAGGCACCACGTTACCCCGCATTGCACTGCTTAAATAAAAGGCAGCTCTGTCAGCCCTTGCTGGAACTGGCTCACGCGGGTGTTGAGACCGGTTATGCACAAAGTTATTCACAAAATACGGGTATAAGTTTCCGGTTGGGTTCGGTTTGTCATCAACGGCCTGCGCTGCCATTGTCTCGGCGGAGCCACGCCTTGCACGGTATAATTCGGCCTTTCCGATTCAACCCGTGACACCGTCTTCGGCGTCACACCAACCTTCCTCTCGCCATGTTGATTTTGCCGGGCTCCAACGCGCTCTCTGCTTTTCGTTCCCAACGCCTGTTAGCGCAACTGCAGAAAGTGGATCACGCGATCATTTCGGTCACCGGCCGCTACCTGCATTTCGTCGACACCAGCACGCTGCTGGGCCAGCCCGAGCAGGACCGGCTCGACGGCTTGCTGACTTATGGCGAGCCGTTTTCTGGTGCGGTCGATGGTGACGAATTCGTCGTTATTCCGCGCTTCGGCACGATCTCGCCGTGGGCTAGCAAGGCCACCGATATCGCCCACAATTGCGGCATGACAGCGATCCGCCGTATCGAGCGCGGGATTATTTACCACGTGCGTGTGAAGACTGGCCTGCTGCGTGGTGTCAAGCATCTGGCGGAAGCCAGCGTGCGCGGCGTTGCCGATGTCTTGCGTGACCGCATGACCGAGATGGTGTTGCGCCAGGCGGAGGATGCGGAAGCCCTGTTCCGTGAGCTGGAAGCCAAGCCTTTATCGGCCATCGACCTGATCGGCGGCGGCAGGGCTGCCCTGGTGGTTGCCAATACCGAACTCGGGCTGGCGCTGTCGGCCGATGAAATCGATTATCTGGCGGAGGCGTTCACCCGCGCCGGACGTAATCCGACCGATGTCGAACTGATGATGTTCGCCCAAGCTAATTCTGAGCATTGCCGCCACAAAATTTTTAATGCTGACTGGACCATCGACGGTGTCGCGCAGGACAACACCTTGTTTGGCATGATCCGCAATACCCACGAACTGCATCCGCAAGGGACCATTGTTGCCTATAGCGACAACTCGTCGATTATCGAAGGCGCCAGCGTGATGCGCTTTTACCCGCGTGGTGCGGCAAGCGGTAATGAATATGCACCATCGCAGGAACTGACCCATATCCTGATGAAGGTCGAGACGCACAACCATCCGACGGCGATTGCACCGTTTCCGGGTGCGGCTACCGGTGCCGGTGGCGAGATCCGCGATGAAGGCGCGACCGGTCGCGGCGCGAAGCCAAAAGCCGGCCTGTGCGGCTTCACTGTATCGAATCTGATGTTGCCGGGTGCCGTGCACAGTTGGGAAAATGCGCATGACGTCACGACCCCGATTGGTGAGGCCAAAGTGCCCGGTCTGGTCTACGGCAAGCCCGACCGTATTGCCTCGGCATTACAGATCATGATCGATGGTCCGATCGGCGCGGCAGCCTTCAACAATGAATTCGGCCGGCCTATTCTTAGCGGTTATTTCCGTACCTACGAACAGCATGTCAGCGGTACCGTGTTCGGGTATCACAAGCCGATCATGATCGCCGGCGGCATTGGTAGCATTGCCGACCAGCACACTAAGAAGAATGACCTGCCGGTAGGCAGTCTGCTGATTCAGCTCGGTGGTCCGGGCATGCGCATCGGCATGGGTGGTAGTGCCGCCTCGTCGATGGCCACGGGTTCCAATACGGCCGACCTTGACTTTGATTCGGTCCAGCGCGGCAATCCCGAGATGGAACGACGCGCGCAGGAAGTCATCAACTGCTGCTGGCAAATGGGTGCCGAAAATCCGGTGCTGTCGATTCACGACGTTGGTGCCGGCGGCCTGTCGAATGCGTTCCCGGAAATTACCAATGATGCCAAGCGCGGCGCGATTTTCGATTTGCGCAAGGTGCCGCTCGAAGAAAGTGGCATGGCCCCCAAAGAAATCTGGAGCAATGAATCGCAAGAGCGTTACGTGCTGGCGATTGATCCGCTGAGCCTGCCGCTGTTTACGTATTTCTGCGAACGCGAACGCTGTCTCTTTGCCGTCGTCGGTACCGCGACCGAAGAGCGCCAACTGAAGGTCATCGATCCGGCCCACGACAACACCCCCGTCGACATGCCCATGAATGTCCTGCTTGGCAAGCCGCCAAAAATGCATCGCGAAGCCAGTCACGTCGTGACGCAATATCCATCGATGGATCTGACGGGCATTGACCTGGCCGATGCCGGTCAGCGCATCTTGCGTCTGCCAACTGTCGGCGACAAATCGTTTCTGATCACGATTGGTGATCGTACCGTCGGTGCCACCAGTGTGCGTGACCAGATGGTCGGGCCATGGCAAGTACCGGTCGCCGATTGCGCGGTAACGGCGATGAGTTTCGAGGGCTATCTGGGCGAAGCGATGGCGATGGGCGAGCGCACACCGCTGGCCGTCATCAACGCGGCAGCATCGGGCCGGATGGCTGTGGGTGAAGCCATCACCAATATCGCCGCTGCAGCCATTTCGAACATCTCGGATATCAAGCTGTCTGCCAACTGGATGGCCGCGTGCGGACAGCCGGGGCAGGACGCGGCGCTGTTCGATACGGTCAAGGCAATCGGCATTGAGCTGTGCCCGGCACTGGGCATCAGCATCCCGGTTGGCAAGGATTCGCTGTCGATGCGCACTACCTGGAAAGAAGACGCGGCGGATAAATCGGTGATGTCGCCGGTCTCGCTAATCGTCTCCGCCTTTGCACCGGTGACCGATATCCGTCGTTCGCTGACGCCGCAATTGCGTACGGATCTGGGCGAGACGGCGTTGATTTTGATTGACCTCGGTCGTGGCAAGAACCGGGTTGGTGCCTCGGCACTGGCACAGGTGTATCAGCAGCTTGGCGACACGACGCCTGATCTGGACAGCGCCGATGACCTCAAGGCCTTCTTCGCTGCGATCCAGCAGCTCAATACCGAAGGCCGACTGCTGGCTTATCACGATCGTTCCGACGGCGGTTTGTATGCGACGTTGTGCGAAATGGCGTTTGCCGGGCGCGCCGGCGTGACCGTCAATCTCGACATTATCGCGATGGAAAGCGAACATGCAGCCGACTGGGGCGACTCGAAAAATTGGGCGTCGCAAGTCAGTGAGCGGCGCAATGAACTGAGCTTGCGGGCCTTGTTCAATGAAGAACTCGGTGCCGTGATTCAGGTCCGCGCCGATGAAAAATCGGATGTCATGAACGTGCTGCGCAGCTTTGACCTCGGTGCCTGCAGCCACATCATCGGTAAGCTCAACGAACGCGGCGCCATTGAATTTACCCGTGATGCCAAAGTGATTTACCAGCATTCACGAATCGACCTGCATCACTTCTGGAGCGAGACCAGCTGGCGTATTGCGCGCCTGCGCGACAACCCGGCTTGCGCTGATGCTGAATATGCCCGTATCACGGACAAACTTGATCCGGGCATGTCGCCGGTACTGACCTTCGATCCGCAGGAAGATATCGCCGCGCCGTTCATCGCGACGGGCGTGCGGCCAAAGGTGGCGATCCTGCGTGAGCAGGGCGTCAATTCGCATATCGAAACTGCCTACGTGATGCACAAAGCCGGCTTCACCGCGATCGACGTGCACATGAGCGATCTGATTGCCGGGCGTGCGCAGTTAGCGGATTTCAAGGGCGTCATTGCGGTCGGCGGGTTCTCGTACGGTGACGTGCTGGGTGCGGGCGAAGGCTGGGCCAAGACTATTTTGTTCAATCCGGCGCTGGCCGAGCAGTTCGCTGTCTTTTTCCAGCGGACCGACACCTTCGGTCTTGGCATTTGCAACGGTTGTCAGATGATGAGCAACCTCAAGTCCATCATCCCCGGCGCACAAGCCTGGCCAAAATTCACACGCAACAAATCGGAGCAATTCGAAGCGCGCTTCGGCATGGTCGAGATTGCCGCGTCGCCCTCGATCTTCTTCGATGGCATGGCCGGTACACATACGCCGATCGCCGTGGCACATGGAGAAGGTTATGCCGACTTCGCGCTGACCGGCGATATCGATGCGGCGCTCGTGGCGCTGCGCTATGTCGATAACAAAGGAAAAGTCACCGAAGACTATCCGTACAACCCGAACGGCTCGCCCGCTGGCATCAGTTCAGTGACGACTCCGGATGGCCGCTTCACGGTACTGATGCCGCATGCCGAGCGGGTGTTCCGCAGCACGCTGCATTCGTGGCATCCGGACCAATGGGGCGAAGATGCGCCGTGGATGCGGATGTTCCGCAATGCGCGCAAGTGGGTGGGGTAAAACAGGACGTCGCGGTGCGAAGAAGGTGGTGCAATGCCCTGCGACATAAACAACACCGTAGGGTGGGCACAGGGTCATCGTGCCCACGCGAGCGCCCCATAGAACGGCCGGATTCGTAGAAGATTGTCGGTGCGCGCGTGGGCACAAGATGCCGTGCCCACCCTACGGTACTCAGAGCTTGCTCAGCTCCATTTCCACCGCCTTGTGCTTCGATAGCATGGTCTGCGATGGCTGACCCATGCGACTCACCACTACCGTAGCAAGCCAGGCAAACAGGAAGCCAGGAACGATTTCGTACAGCCCCAGCCAGCCAAACTGCTTCCAGACCAGTACCGTCACGGCGCCGACAAGGATGCCGGCCAGAGCACCGTTACGCGTCATGTGTGACCAGAATAGCGACAAGATGACGACTGGTCCGAACGCCGCTCCAAAGCCGGCCCAGGCGTAACTGACCATGCCGAGGACTTTCGACTCGGGGTCGTTGGCGATGACAATGGCCACCAGCGCAATGGCCATGACCATGCCGCGACCGACCCAGACCAGTTCACTGTGACCGGCATTTTTACGCAGGAAGGTGTGATAAATATCCTCGGTCAACGCGCTGGAACACACCAGTAACTGGCACGACAAAGTACTCATCACCGCAGCCAGAATAGCCGCCAGCAGCACGCCGCCAATCCAGGGATTAAATAATTGCTTGGTCAGCTCGATGAACACGGTTTCCGAGTTGGCATTGACTGCCAGCGCACCATCCGGATGCATCAGGAAATACGGAATACCGACAAAGCCAACCGCCACCGCACCGATCAAACACGAAATCATCCAGATCATGCTGATCCGGCGCGCCGCAGGAATGGTCTTGGCGGACTCCGCTGCCATGAAACGCACCAGAATATGCGGCTGACCGAAATAACCCAGGCCCCATGCCAGCAGCGATACGATGCCGACAAAGGAGGCGCCCTGCATGATGTTCATCGAGGCCGGTGTCATCAAATCGGACAGCGATTGCGCCGGCGCCAGTCCATTGGTGACGGCGAGATAGCCCACCACCGGTGCGACGATAAGCGCGGTAAAAATCAGCGATGCCTGAATAGTGTCGGTCCAGCTAACCGCCAGAAAGCCGCCGATGAACACATAGGCAATCGTGCAGGCGGCACCGACCCATAATGCGGTCTGGTACGGCAGTCCGAACATGTTCTCGAACAAGCGCGCGCCTGCTACCACGCCAGAGGCGCAATAGATGGTGAAGAACACCAGGATCACCACGGTGGTCAGGATACGCAGCAAGTTTTGCCTGTCTTCAAAGCGATTGGAAAAATAATCTGGCAGCGTCAGCGCGTTGTCGGCACGTTCGGTGTAAAGGCGCAGACGGGCGGCGACAAAACGCCAGTTGAGGTAAGCCCCCATGACCAGGCCGACGCCGATCCACGCCTCGCTGACCCCTGACAAATAAATCGCCCCCGGCAAACCCATCAGTAGCCATCCGCTCATGTCCGACGCACCGGCCGACAGCGCCGTAACAAAGCTTCCCAGGCTGCGTCCACCCAGAATGTAATCGTCCAGATTATTGGTCCTGCGGTACCCGAGTACGCCGATGAACAGCATGGCGAACAGGTAAATACTGAACATGATCACGGTGGGATCTGTAAAGTTCATGAAGGACTCCTCGATGGTGGACGGGCTGTTTTAATAGTGAAGGACTACCCGACAAAATGCAGGGTGCCTCAGGCCGATGGGTGTTCCGGCCCGGTTGTGGGTGGATGTAGCGTTTTGGGAACGTGGCACCCGAGCCGCAGGCGTCAATGACTGGTCATGTTCCGGGCGGGTCCATTTTTAGTGGCAATGGGTTGTCGTTATACCGCCCGCGGTTGGAGTAGCCACTCCTTGACGTCAAGGAGGACGTCTTAACAATTTGATCATCATCAATTGGTGATTGAATGTAAGTAATAATTACTTAATTACCATTGTTATCGCTCACGCAGGCCGGGTCATCCGACTCGAACGCGGCTCCCGCCGAGTGGTCTCTCGATTTGAGTGAAATCAAGGTGCATGCAGATAGCGTGAACGTCGTCGACCGGACGATGTACCTTTTTCCGCCTGCAGCCGCGTGCTGCCCACCTCATTTTGGCGGCAACATGTCCCCCTTTCGTCTTGTTTGTCGTGCCTCGCTTGCGGTACGTCCGCTTGCGCATGTCCTGTTGGGTCTCGTGCTGTCGGCTTATAGCGCCGGCTTTGACCCACTCGCACTGCTCGCCAATGAAGCGTTACCAGTGTTCAGACAGACCGCCATCGCGGCAACGCTGCCGGAAACGGTGGCGTCTACGCAACCCGGACTGTCATTCATTGCTGGTTCAATCGGTGGCGTTGGTAATTTAAGCGGTAGCGGCAGTCAGGCACGTTTCAACTTTCCGATTGGGATTGCTGTTGATGGGAGCGGTAACCGCTACGTCGCTGATTGGCAGAATCACGTGATCCGCAAAGTCTGTCCGGACGGCAGCGTCAGCACGCTGGCGGGGGCAATGTCGACGCCGGGTACTGCCGATGGCAGCGGTGCTGCTGCGCGCTTTAACTATCCTCAAAGTATCGCGATTGATCGCTTTGGTACCTTGTATGTGGCCGACACGAATAACCAGACTATTCGCAAGGTCACTGCCCAAGGTCTCGTCACGACTCTTGCAGGGCGTGCCGGGGTCGCTGGCAGCATAGACGGCCGCGCCAGTGCCGCACGGTTTTCTTATCCGCAGGGAATCGCGGTTGATGCCGCCGGTACCGTGGTCGTCAGCGACACCTACAACCACACGTTGCGCACGATCAGTCCACATGGTGTTGTGGCCACGCTGGCGGGCAGCGCGGGCAATTTCGGCATCCTTGATGGCGTACGTAGCGCAGCACGCTTCAGTAATCCTCAGGGCCTCGTTACCGATGCGGCGCGCACCATTTATGTGGCTGACGCTGGCAACGGCTTGTTGCGCAAGGTGACGCCGGATGGCATCGTCACGACGCTGGCTGGCTCGCTCGCCAATTTTGGACTCAAGGATGGTATCGGTGCGGCGGCTGGCTTCGAGGGTTTGTCGAATCTGGCCATTGATGCAGCCGGCACGCTCTACGGCGCTGACCAATACGCGCAACGGATCCGGCGGATTACAGCACAGGGCGTTGTGACGACCCTACCCGTCAATGCACCGATAGCGGGTCATCTTCCAGTAAAGATGCCGTTCGGGATTGCTGTTGATCCGTCCGGGTCGCTGTCGGTGACCGGGCAATTCGGCGTGCATGTGATCTCAGGCGGGGCCACCCTCAAGACCCTGGCTGGGAGGGAGCTGGAACAGGGACTGGTCAATGGCAACAGAGCAAAGGCACGATTCGGTAGTCTGCATGGCGTCACGAGTGACGGATCCGGCAACTGGTACGTGGTCGACACACCAAATCACATGATCCGCAAAATTACGCCCGCCGGTGTGGTTAGCCAGTTGGCCGGCAATGGGACGCCGGGCGGCAGCGACGGCATCGGTGCTGGTGCCAGCTTTAATTATCCGCGTGGGATTGTTGCGGATGCGCTTGGTAATTTATTCGTTGCCGATACCTTCAATTCAACCATCCGAAAAATTACACCAGCCGGCGTGGTGACTACCATCGCAGGGGCAGCAGCGTCGCCCGGTAGCGTTGATGGTCGCGGCAGCCTTGCACGCTTTTTCGAACCGGAAGGCATCGCTATGGATGCCGTCGGTAATTTGTATGTTGCCGACACAGGCAACCACACGGTGCGCAAAATCACGGTGACTGGCGTGGTATCGACGCTAGCCGGCAGCGCCGGCACATACGGCAGCGAGGATGGTATCGGCGTGGCGGCGCATTTTTTGAAGCCCCCCGGTATTGGCGTAGATCGGGCCGGCAATGTCTATGTTAGCCAACCTGTCTACAGCACCATCCGCAAGATCACACCGGGCGGTGTCGTCACGACTTGGGCTGGTCGGGTTCTGGAGGAGGGGGCTGTCGATGGACTGAGTGATGCGGCGCGTTTTCGTGGTCCGCAGGGATTGGCTGCCGACGAATACGGCAACGTGTATGTCGCCGATACCGGGAACAACACGATCCGCAGGATCGCGCCATCAGGGCAAGTGACAACCGTCGCCGGTGTGCCGGGATCAATCGGTATTCGCACCGGCGCCTTGCCCGGCAGTCTTGCGCAACCGGTTGCCGTGGCGATGGCCGGCGCGGCGACGCTGGCTGTGGTCAACGAGAGTGCTGTACTGCGTTTGGTGGTCAAAAAATAAGCGACAACACGAGTGCTGTTGCCTTTGCCAAGTGCCACGATAGTCCGCATGACGCGCTCCGAAGACAATTTGTACGAAAGGTTCCGTGTCTGCGCGCCGCCAGACCCACTCTGCTGTCGTCCGGTGGTGTATCCTTGCGGATCCTTGTTGGCAATGCTGGCGCGAGGCCTTTGATCGCCACCGGCCGCGCCTGATTTTTGTCACGCACCATCACATCCTCATCCATGAAAAATTATTACGCCGTGCTCGGCCTGGACAGCGATGCATCGGCCAGCGCCATCAAAAGCGCTTACCGGAAAAAAGCATCCGAGTTCCATCCGGACAAAAATACGGCAGCTGATGCAGCTGAACAATTTCGCGCTGTGCAGGAAGCCTACGACCTGCTGGCCGATGACGCAAAACGCCATTCCTACGATGAAAGCCGTCGCCGCAGCCTACTGGAGCGACCGCTGGAAACCGCCGAAGAAATCTGGAGAACCTACATGAACAAGGTACTGCAATGAGCCTGTCCTATTACTTTGAAGACCTGTCGAAAGCCTACAAGGCTGAACTGGAAGACCTGCAAAGCGATTCCGAAGGCAACGACATTCTGGCCAAGCGGCTCAAGGACAAGCGCAATCAGTTCAAGCTGCTCATGCCGATGATAGAGACTGCGCCGGAGATGGTTGCCGTTGCCTTTCACGGCGATATCAACTTCGTTAATTTGCAGGCAATGTATCTGTTGTCGACCGCCGATCCGGAAGATTTTCCGGCGTGGAGCGAGCTGGTCGATGCGGTGCAGTTTTCGGTCGATACGCAACCGCTAGCCGATGCCGTGCTGCTGGAAACGGGGGGCGAGCGCTTCCTGATCACGACAATCTGTCTCGAGTATTTGCACGGCAAGGGTGGCAATAGTCACCGTGCTGCGGCAGATGATGAAGAGCATGACGAAGGTGAAAATGGCCGCGATGACGACGACGATGAACGCGACCTCGATGAAGCTGGCTCCGAATGGATGTCCGAGCAAGGTTTCGACCGACGCGACTAGTTGATGCGCACACGGGGTGCCGCCAAGGGCCCCAACAGTGCATGCACAATGTGAAAACGCGGGCCAATGGTCCGCTCGACTACTTTCTTGATTAGAACGCCCATGTCCAATGCACTTGTATTGAAAGCCGCCAGCCTGATCCGTGCTGGCGATATTGCTGGCGCTGAATTCGCGCTGGTGTCACTGGCCGAAGCCGAGGGCGATCGCGCCTTGGTCGCGGTTCTTGAAGAAATGCCGCCAAAAGATTTGCTGGCCGTGATTCGCGAATTCGATTCTTCGCACGAATCAGTGGTCAACCTCGTTGTGACGCCAGAACAGTTTGCCCGTGCGCTGGTAATGGAGCGTCTGTACGGCGACCATACCCATACCCATTTGCGCGGGATGATCAACGCCGTGTTGTTCCGCGAGGGCAGCGACACCGATGAATTTCTTGATGCCATTGGCGATATCGATGGTGGTTGCGAAGCGTTAATCGACTACCTGCGCGATCACGACGAAATGATCGTGCACTTTGCCAACTACGGGACTTTCAACCACTTGCACACCCGCAAGGCTGTCGTCGAAGACGAGGACGCCGAAGGCCTTGCGCAGGATGTTCATGCCGAAGAAGACGATGTCATCGACAAGTCCGAAGCCAGCGACCACGACTGGAAAGAAGTGACTTGGCTGCTGCGCAACCGGCACTCGGATATGTTCGAGCAAATCCTGCCGCAAATCAAAAAGCACCTGAAAAAACGCCTGCAAGCCGAAGCCGAGCTAGAGCAGATGGAACTCGATCCGACTGCCATACCGGCACGCCGCGAAGCGCCTGTGGTCAGTAAGCCCGCTACCGGACCTGCCGAAGAATCTGCGTTGTAACGCCATGACGACCACCAAGCAAGCGGTCGCATTAGTCGACAAGCGGCCTTTTTTTGAAAAGGCACTCACCCATGGTGTAGCGAAAGGACAGATCGACATCAGTCGCTGCAATGCGATCATCGCCGATGGTGCCAAAGGCACCGTGCAGGTCGCGACGCACTTCGGTACGCCACATTTGCAGGCAGAACTGGACAATGCGCGCAAGCGCATTGTCACGCTGGTCAGCCTGTATCTCGAAGACGCCAGCGGTGGCGATCTCGATGCCGCTGCCCGCTCGTTGCAGGAGAACAGTTTTCTGTTTCATTCACGTAGCGGTAACGACATGCTCAAGCGCTTGTATGCGATGCCTGAAACGGCGATGAGTGGTGATATCAAGAGCCAGTCGCTGATTGATTTCCAAAATGAGCGCACCTTGCTCAAGCCAACTTCGCTTGCCGCGTACCGCAAGGAACTGAAGCGCCGCCAGGAAGCCGTCGATACCATTGCGGCCGCCCGCTGGTTCTGTGACGACTTGCGCGTGCCGCATGCTGCGCTCGATTTTCTGGCGGTGGAATCGATCATTCGCACGGCCATTCTGGTGCGCCATGCGGGTCTCGACAAAGCGCCGAATCACGCCGAATTTGCCCGGCTGGTCGCGGGGATCCGTGACAAGCCACCGGTCGGCGGCAAGCTCAAGATCGCCAAGGCATTACTCGATGATGTGCCTGATCCGCACCACGCAATCGCCGAGACAATCCGGCGCGACATCGAAAAGCTCGACGGACCGCTGATTCTCAATCAGGGGCATGCGATCGACGTGGTCCTCAACATCATCGTCGAGCGCTATTTCATGCGCGATGCTGATCTCGATGATGTCGACAGTTTTGCCGGTTTTGTATCAGAGCAATGGCAGGCCGCAATGAAGGGCAAGGACGATCCATATTCGCGTCTGACCTTGTTCATGTGTTTAGCCACCGGTGCAAAGCAAAAGACGATGGTCACCGACGCCGAAGCACGCACGATGATCCGTCAAGTACGCAAGGCCGGATTTGACAGTGCGGCGGTGGCGGCTTTCGTCAATGCTGCTGCTCCGTTCGAAATCAAGGACAATTTGCTGGCATTGTGGGAAGAGGAATTCTTGCCCGAGGCGCAAGAACGACTGGTCGACGAAACCGACATCAGCCTGCAACGAGCGATGATGTTCCTGACAGAAAATCTGAACGTCAAGGCCAAGCCAAAAACAGCAAAATAATTTTTTTTCTACGGCTGGAATCGTGAGAGGCGATAATAGCGACATCCGGAGTTATCTCAACCGATCATGAAACCAGTAGTTGCGAGCGAGCGTGCACCGCGTCTTGCCCCTACTCACCTCTTTGGAACTACGCACTTTGACTACGACAAGAAGCAAACGCTGGAACGGCAAGCTCGATACTCTCTCGACTGAATTCCTCAACGATGTGATGGCCCAGATGGCTGCTTACGGAGATCGGGTGCAATTTGCCCTGACGACGCCAGGCCAGCGACCAAATTATCAAGTCTGGAACAGTTCAGATAAGAAAATGGCTTTCGATAGCAATCATCACTTGCTGCATCCGAAAGACGATGAGTTTGAGGGTGTCAATGCGACCGTGATTTTTTCGCTCGACAAGATCAAGGAAGCCAAGGCGAACGTCGGCAAGACCAGCAACGTCAAACGCAGTGTGCGCAATACCGCGGCAACCATCAAAGCGACCGACATGGTTGATGCTGCCAAGTATGCGTACTACAAGGACAATCGCCAGTCGCTGCCTGCGGCCATTGGCGACTATTCCGATGAAATCACCACGCTCATGCGCAACGGCATGTCGGCCGAAGATGCGTTTGGCGAAGCAGTCAAACGCCACTTCTGATCTCCCCGGAAAACGGCACTGCAACTCGTAGCGTGGGCACAGCTTTATGTGCCCACGCGCCCGAACCGGAAATACTCCTCACTGTCGTAGCGCGCAATAACCGCAGGGCATTGCACCAAATCAACTCGGCATCACAGTATGCCGAGTTGCTGTCACACCTGCCGTTTTTCTTCCATCGCGATACGTGTCTGCAGCGCAATTTCTGCCGGATTTTCTTCATCGGAGTGAACCGTGATGCCGCCCTTGTGCAGACATCGCCCACGTTGCGCCAGACTGCCCTGAACGGTCCCAATCACCGCCTCGAGGCCATCTGCAGCCTCTGCTGCAATATGCCAACAACGAGCAGATCGACCGGATTCATCGGGATGTCACTGCCTGAAAGTTGCGCAGCAATGACTCAATGGACGTTTCACATACTACGGATCGACTCAATTTCGTTCAGCACACAAGCAATATGGAAGAAATCAGGATCATTCCCTTGATAAAAGCCTGCCGTGTAATCCATGCCCGCCACCTACCCGTCAGGCCACTCCATGTTGGTATCCAGTCATCGGGAAATGGGTTGTAACAGGGCCCCGACTTGCTGCCGGGTATCGCATTTAGTTCATTGATTTCAAGAAATTATTCTGGTTTCCACCATTGCGGTAACAAGGCACGTATCGCAGGGCGCGGATAGCGGTCGTCGATCAGCATCACGATACCGCGATCCGATGGCGTACGGATGACGCGGCCGGCGGCCTGAACCACCTTTTGCAGACCTGGAAACAGGTAGGTGTAGTCGTAGCCAGTGCCGAAGCGCTGTTGCATGCGCTGCATGATTTGCTCGTTGACCGGATTCATTTGCGGCAAGCCCAGCGTGGCGATGAAAGCGCCTATCAGGCGATCGCCCGGCAAATCGATACCTTCGCCAAACGACCCGCCCAGTACTGCAAAGCCGATACCGCGTCCGCCAGGTGCGAAGCGCGTCAGAAAATCCTCGCGGGCTGCATCATCCATGCGCCGCGCTTGCTGCCAGACCGGCAAATCGGGATGCAATGCCAGCAGTCGCGTTGTGACCGCTTGCAGGTAATCGAAACTGCTGAAAAAAGTCAGGTAATTCCCCGGTCGTTCGCGGTACTGCTGCACCATCAGGTCAATGATCGGATCGACGGACTGCGCACGTTGCCGAAAGCGTGTCGAAATGGTGCTCACCAGTCGCACCGTCAACTGGTCCGCCGTGAACGGTGAGGCGACATCGACCCACGCTGTCGTTGCCGGCAAACCTAGCGTGTCGCTATAAAAATGCCAGGGACTGAGCGTGGCCGAGAACAATGTCGTCGAGCGCGTGGCGGCGAACCGTGGTGCGAGAAAGGGCGCCGGGATGACATTGCGCAGGCAGAGCAACGCATTGTCGTCGGCGTTTCGGCTGAGATCGCACAAAGAGTGGTCACCATACGCCTCGGCCATCCGCGCAAAGTGGAGCGCGTCAAAATAAAAGCGCTGCAAGTCAACCTCGATTCGGGTCGGATGCTCGCTGAAAAATTCGCCGATGGCAGTGATGCATTGTTGAAGTGCTGTGACGAACTTATCTGGAAGCGCGGGCAAGACCTGATAGGGCTCGGTAGAGTCCTTGAGTAGCGAAGTCCAGCAACGGCTGAGTTTATCCAGATTTTTACGCACGCCGGTCGGTGCCACCAAGCGCAGACGCTTGACACTGGCGTGATCGAGTTCAGCGCTGTACATCTTGCGACTGCGTTCGATCAAGTTATGGGCTTCGTCAACCAGTACCGCGACACGCCACTGGTTGGCCAGCGTCATGCTGTAGAGCATTGCGCTGCTGTCGAAGTAGTAGTTGTAGTCGCCAATGATCAGGTCACTCCAGCGTACCAGGTCTTGCGCCAGGTAATACGGACACACGGCATGCTCTAGCGCCACCGTGCGCAGCGCACCGCTATCGCTGGAGCTAGACAGCACGGCGGCAGCACGCGCTTGCGGCAGGCGGTCGTAAAAGCCTTTGGCCAGCGGGCAGGAGTCGCCATGGCAGGCCTTGTCCGGATGCTCGCAAGCCTTGTCGCGTGCCACCAGTTCGAGCACCCGCAACGGCAGCGTTGGTGACGTCTCTTTTAATAGCGTGACGGCCCCGAGCGCGAGAGCGCGTCCGGATGACTTGGCGGTCAGGAAAAATAGCTTGTCAAGCCGTTGTGCCGGCGCGGCCTTGAGCAGCGGGAATAACGTGCCGATGGTTTTGCCGATCCCGGTGGGTGCTTGCGCCAGCACGCAACGTGCGCTGGTGGCTCCCTGATAGACCGCTTGGGCCAGTTCGCGCTGGCCGGCACGAAACGTCGGATGTGGAAACGCCAGCGCGCTCCACGCCGTGTCGCGCGCCAGTCGATGCGCTAGTTCCTGTTTTGCCCACGCCAGAAAGCGCTCGCATTGCTGCACAAAAAATTGTTCGAGCGCGTGCACTGACATGACCTCGGTCAGTACGGTTTCCTGCTGGCTGCCGATATCGAAATACACCAGTGCCAGCGTCACCTCCGACCAGCCACGTTCGCGGCACATCAGCCAGCCATAGACGCGCACCTGCGCCCAGTGCAGCGCACGATGGTTGTCCGGCATACGGACAAGGTCACCGCGGAAGGTCTTGATTTCTTCGATCCGGTGCAACGTCGGATCATAGCCATCGGCGCGACCGCGCACGTGCAATGGACCATGGTCGCCGCTCAGGCTGATTTCGGATTCGTAATTGTCGGCCCGGCGCGCGGCAACCAGCGCATGGCCGGCGATACCTTCCTGCGCAGTGGGCGAGGGCGTGAAGCGCAAGTCGAGGTCACCCTGCTTGGCCGTGAATTCACACAGCGCGCGCACCGCCACCACATAGCGTGACGTGTCAGTGGTGCTCACTGTCGCCACTCTTACTGGTTGGGTTTGCGAAAGTCGTTCTCGATCCAGGTGCTGGCGGTGGCCCGTGTCAGTTTGAAATTCGGTGCAACACGCACTTGGGCGAGTTGTTCGCCGTAACCGTCACGTGCGGTGAGC
>JBLHLW010000048.1:0-31759 GCA_047621345.1 Minisyncoccia bacterium
GCCGATGAAGGCGCTATCGAACAGGCCATCGTCGAGCAGGCGATTGTGAAGTACGGGATCAATCCGGAGAAACCGAATCCGGTTACCCAGTAATTGAGCCAATCAATCCCTACCGCAGCGACCGTGAATTGCAATGCACGGTCGCTGCCGATAAAAAATACGGAGCAATGTCATGAGTGTGAGTGAAATCAAAGTCCCGGATATCGGCGATTTCAAGGAAGTCGAAATTATCGAACTGCTGGTCAAAGTGGGCGACACGATCAAGGTCGACCAATCGCTGATTACGGTCGAGTCAGACAAGGCCAGCATGGAAATTCCGTCCAGTGGCGCGGGCGTGATCAAGGAAATCAAGGTCAAGGTTGGCGACAAGGTCGCGATGGGTTCGCCGTTGCTGACGTTGGAAGCAGCCGATGCGGCGGCGGAGCCGGCAGCTACAGAGACAAAGCCCGCTGCCGCCGAGCCAGCAGCGCCGGCAGCCGCAGCAGAAAAAGCCGAAGCGAAAACCGAAGCAGCTCCGGCTGCTGCAGCAGCGCCCGCGCCCGCCCCAGTGCCGGCACCTGCTCCAGCACCTGCCCCAGCACCTGCCGCCAGCGGCAAGCCCGCCCACGCCTCACCATCAATACGCAAATTCGCCCGCGAACTCGGCGTCGATTTGCTCAAGGTCGGCGGTACCGGCCCGAAAGGTCGCATCCTGCATGAGGACGTGCAGAGCTTCGTCAAGGCCGCATTGGCCGGTGGCGGTGCGACGGCGGCGTCCTCGGTGCCACGCAATGGTTCCGGTGCCGGCATGGATCTGCTGCCATGGCCGTCGCTGGACTTCACCAAGTTCGGTGCGACTGAAGTGCTGCCGCTGTCACGCATCAAGAAGCGCAGCGGCCCTAACCTGCATCGCAACTGGGTGATGATTCCACATGTCACGCAATTCGATGAAGCCGATGTCACTGAGCTCGAAGATTTCCGCAAGTCGTCCAATACGGCGCTGGCCAAATCCGGCGTCAAACTGACGATGCTGGCATTCGTCATCAAGGCCAGCGTCGCTGCGCTGAAAAAATTCCCTGCCTTTAATTCGTCGCTCGATGCGACCGGTGAAAACCTGATCCTCAAGCAGTACTACAACATCGGTTTTGCGGCCGATACTCCGAACGGCCTGATGGTTCCTGTGATCAAGGATGTCGACAAAAAAGGTATCGCCCAAATCGCCACCGAAATGGGTGAACTGTCGGCGCAAGCGCGTGACGGCAAGCTCAAGGGTGGCGACATGCAAGGGGCGACGTTCACGATTTCGTCGCTGGGCGGCATTGGCGGCACGATGTTTACGCCAATCATCAACGCACCGGAAGTGGCCATCCTCGGTTTGTCGAAAGCCTCGATCAAGCCGGTCTGGGATGGCAAGCAATTCCAGCCGCGCCTGATGATGGGCATGTCGCTGTCGTACGATCATCGCGTTGTCGATGGCGCGATGGGTGCGCGCTTCTCTGTGTATCTGTCCGACGCACTGGCCGATCTGCGCTTGACGTTGCTGTAAGGCTGCTGTGAAGCGGCGCGCCACGAATGCAACCCAGCCCGCGCGTGCGCGGGTGACGAACCTGGAGACATGAATGAGTCTGATTGAAGTGAAAGTCCCCGACATCGGCGACTTCAAGGAAGTGGAAATCATCGAACTGCTGGTCAAGGTTGGCGATACCGTCAAGGTCGACCAGTCGCTGATCACGGTCGAATCCGACAAGGCCAGCATGGAGATTCCATCCAGCCATGCCGGCGTCATCAAGGAACTGAAGATCAAGGTCGGCGACAAGGTCGCGATGGGATCGCTGATGCTGATGCTGGAATCGGCGGAGGCGGCGGCACCTGCACCTGCACCTGCACCTGCTACGGCGGCACCCGCACCCGCTGCGGCACCTGCACCGGTAACGCCTGCTGCGGCACCTGTCGCTGCTGGCTTCGACGGCAAGGCCGACATCGAATGCGACACGCTGGTGCTTGGCGCCGGTCCCGGCGGCTATACCGCCGCGTTCCGCGCCGCCGACCTCGGCCAGAAAGTCGTGATGATCGAACGCTATGCGACACTGGGTGGAGTCTGCCTGAACGTGGGTTGCATCCCGTCGAAAGCCCTGTTGCATGCGGCCAAGGTCATCACCGAAGCCGAAGAGATGTCACACTTCGGCATCAAGATGTCGTCGCCAGAAATCGATCTCGACAGCTTGCGCAGCTGGAAGGACGGCATCATCAAGAAGCTCACCGGTGGACTCACCAGTCTGTCCAAGGCCCGCAAGGTGCAGGTCGTCGAAGGCAAGGGCGTGTTCAGCTCGGCCAATACCGTCACAGTCGAAACGAAAGATGGCAGTAAGGTCATCGCGTTCAAGAATGCGATCATCGCAGCGGGTTCGGCGGTTTCGAAAATACCGGGTTTCCCGTATGACGATCCGCGTGTCATCGACTCGACTGGTGCACTCGAATTACGCCAGATCCCGAAGAAGATGCTGGTCATCGGCGGCGGCATCATCGGCCTCGAAATGGCTTGCGTGTATGACGCGCTGGGCAGCAAGATCACCGTCGTCGAATTCGCCGATGGCCTGATCCCGGCCGCCGACCGCGACATGGTGCGCCCACTGCACAAGCGCATTGAAAAACGTTACGAGGCGATTTATCTGAAGACCAAGGTCACCAAACTCGAAGCGCGTGACGACGGCTTGCTGGCCACCTTCGAAGGCGACAATGCCCCGAAGGAGCCGCAACTGTTCGACATGGTGCTCATGGCGGTCGGTCGTCGTCCGAATGGCCGCGAAGTCGGTGCCGACAAGGCCGGCGTGGTGGTCAATGAGCGTGGGTTCATTCCAGTCGACAAGCAGCAACGCACCAACGTCGCCAACATCTTTGCCATCGGCGACATCTGCGGCGATCCGATGCTGGCGCACAAGGCCACCAACGAAGCCAAGGTCGCTGCTGAGGTCATTGCTGGCCACAAGGTGCAATTCGATGCGATGACGATTCCGTCGGTGGCGTACACCGATCCCGAAATCGCGTGGATGGGCGTCACCGAAACCGAAGCCAAAGCGCAAAACATCCCGTTCGAGAAAGTCAATTTCCCGTGGGCGGCCAGTGGTCGTGCGCTAGCGGTCGGTCGCGACGAAGGGTCGACCAAGCTGTTGTGGGATCCGTCGACCAAGCGCTTGATCGGTGCTGGCATTGTCGGCGTCAATGCGGGCGAACTGCTGGCAGAGCTGGTGCTGGCGATGGAAATGGGCGCTGACCTTGAAGATATCGCATTGACCATCCATGCGCATCCGACCCTGTCGGAGACGCCGATGTTTGCTGCCGAAATGGCGCTGGGGACGATTACGGATTTGTATATTCCAAAGAAGTAAGCGCACTTTTTGGATGACATCGAGCCCGTCAGTGCGTTGCGCTGGCGGGCTTTTTTATCGTATCAGTACGCGTGGACCAGACGGTCAGTCCCAGTGGCCGAGACGCTGCATCCAGTGCGCGATGGCGCGTTCGTTTTCACCGCCAGCTTCATGCCATGCTTGCATGCCCGGCTGGTCTTCGGCCAGTCGGTGCTGGCCTAGCTTGAACTTGCCCTCGAGCTGATCGATCCGGATCGTGAAGCCCACGATCGCTTTGAGCAAGCCCTCGCGCAGGCCGCTGTCAAGCTGGTCAAACTGGGGCTGATAACCCGGTTCGTTTTGCTGCACGAGTGCCGCTAGCAAGGCCAGCTTGGCGTCGTCGTCATGTTCAACAGTTGCCGTGCCGCTGGCATGGACGGCGATGTAGTTCCAGGTCGGCACACGGTTCTTGCCGACATACAGCGTCGGCGAAATATACGTGTGCGGTCCCTGAAAAATCACCAGTGCAGTCGGGTCCGCTTGCAGCGCCTGCCAATGTGGATTGGCGCGCGCCACATGGCCATCAATGTGCACGACACCATCGACTTGCCGTGTCAGTACGGGCACGTGCGTCGCGAAGGGCTTGCCGTCGACAGTCGACACCAGTGTCGCGAAAACATAACGCTGCATCACTTCCCGCAGCAGTGCCGGATCGTCCTCGCGGAAGTGCTTCGGCACGTACATGCTTAGTGGCCGAGTTCGCGCATCACTTTTGACAGCATTGCCAGCATCTGGTCGATTTCGGCATGCGTGACATTGAGTGCCGGCATGAAGCGCAACAGATCGGGCCGTGGCGAGTTCAGCAGCAGACCGAGCGGTTCGATATTACGTGCTGCTTCGACGATTTGCGGACCGATGTCCTTGCCGAGCATGAGTGCACGCAGCAAGCCTTCGCCACGTTCGCCCTTCAAGCCGTGCTCTGCGCTCAAGGCCAGCAAGCCTTGCTGCAAGTAGGCACCGCGTTCACGCACCGTTGGCAGGAAGCCCTGTGCCAGCATCGTATCGATGACTGCAACGCCGACGGCGGCCATCAGCGGATTACCGTTATAGGTGCCGCCCTGGTCGCCCGGTTCAAAGCAGGCGATTTCTTCGCGACACAGCAGTGCGGCCAATGGCACACCGCCGCCAATGCCTTTGCCCAGCGTCATGATATCTGGCTCGATGCCCGATAACTGATAGCCGAACAGTTCGCCGGTACGTCCCATGCCACTCTGGACTTCATCGACCATCAGCAGGATGCCGCGCTCTTTGGTCAGCGCGCGCAGTGCCTGCATGAATTCGCGCGTGGCCGGAATCACGCCGCCTTCGCCTTGTACCGGTTCGAGCATCACACCGACGGTGGTATCGGTAATCCGGCGTTCGACGCTGGTGATGTCGTTGAGATCGGCTTTCGGAAAGCCCGGCACTTGTGGCGCGTACATCGTGTCCCAGCCCGGCTTGCCGCTAGCCGACATCGTGGCCAGGGTGCGACCGTGGAAGCTGTGGTCGAAGGTAATGATTTCGAACCGATTTTCACCCGCGGCATTTTTGAATTTCTTGCCGTATTTGCGCGCCAGTTTGATCGCGCCTTCATTGGCTTCGGCTCCGCTGCTGGCAAAAAACACGCGGTCGAAACACGAGTTCGCCGTCAGGCGTGCCGCCAGCGCAATCGATGGCTCGTTAAAGAAAGCGGGTGACGGATTGAGTACTTTTTTCGATTGGGCGAGTAGCGCATCGCTGATGCATTGCGGCGCATGACCGAGGCAATTAACGGCCCAACCCTGCAGGTAATCGAGATAGCGCTTGCCATTGCTGTCGGTGAGCCACATGCCGCTGCCTTCGGTAAAGACAATCGGGGGACGGTTCGTGATGAACATCAGCGCATTGGTTTCGTATTGGTTGAATTCCATTTTCAGCGGCTCCGCAAAAAGATAGGGCAAGAAAAAAGTAGGCGAAAAAAAAGCCACAGGATTAGCCTGTGGCATCGGGATCAGTGAACGATCACCCGTGCGGCTTCCCGGACTGAGATAGTCGGGATGGGCGTCGCAAGCTTTGTGTGGTGATATTCATGAGCCCGATGGTAGGGCGTTTAGGCCGGTGCGTCAAAGCGTTTTTCAACTCATCCGGGTACCGTTGTATTGGCGGCGATATCGGCTTCGCTGGTGAAGGCATCGGCAAAGAACTCTTCTTCCGGTAAGCGACATTGCGCCACGAATTCGCGTTTGGCGGCATCGACCATGACCGGTACACCGCAGGCATACACCTGATAGGCACTCAGATCGGGCAAGTCATCCATCACGGCGCGATGGACGAAATCTGTCCGTCCCTGCCAGTTATCTTCCGGCATGGCATTCGACACGACTGGCACGTAAGTGAAGCCGGGCACGCTGCTGGCCCACTCTTCGCACAGGGCGTTCATGTACAAATCATGCGGACGACGACCGCCCCAGTACAGGGTCATTGGTCGGCCGGTCTTTTTATAGATCGCTTGTTCAATGATTGCCTTGATCGGCGCAAAGCCGGTGCCGGAGGCAACCAACACCATCGGTTTGGCGGAATCGTCCCGCAGGAAGAAAGTGCCATGCGGACCCTCGAAGCGCAGGATATCGCGCTCTTTCATCGTGTTGAACACATGATCGGTGAACAGACCGCCGGGCGTGTGGCGAACATGTATCGTGATTTGCTCATCAAGATGCGGCGCGTTGGCCATGCTGTAACTGCGGCGCTTGCCGTCCTTGAGCAGGAATTCAATGTACTGGCCAGCTTTATATTGCAGCCGCTCGCTGGCCGGTAATTGCAACGCCAGCAGCATGACGTCGTCGGTCAGGCGTTCGAGCTTCGCGACACGTGATGGCAATTTCTTGATCGGGAATTCACCGACGCCGACGACTTCACGTGCTTCGATGTGCAGATCGCTGTGCGGCGTAGCGCAGCAAAACAACGCACCGCCGGCTTCTTCTTCATCCGCCGACAAGGCCTTGGTCTGGTGGGTGCCATGAGTAACGGTGCCACTGAGGACTTTGCCTTTGCAGCTGCCGCAGGCGCCATTTTTGCAGCCATACGGCAGGCCGACACCGGCGCGGATTGCCGCTGCCAGGACGGTTTCATCGGCAGCGCAGCTGAACTGGTGCCCGCTAGGAGCGACGGTAATCTGGAAAGTCATACAATCCTGAACATGAATAAAAGTCTGACTACAAAAAAAATGGGCCTGCCGCGTTTGCTGATTATCGGTTGCGGCGATGTTGGCATGCGCTTGCTGCCACTACTACGCGACCGTTTCCGGGTATTCGCCGTGACCAGCCAGCTTGATCGTGTGGCCGAACTGCGAGCCGCCGGTGCGGTTCCCATCGTCGCCAACCTCGACCAACCACACAGTCTTGCCCGTTTGGCTCGATTGGCAAGCACTATCGTACATCTGGCGCCACCACAAAGCGAAGGCGTAATCGATCAGCGTACGCGCAACGTGTGCGCCATTTTACCCGACGCAGCCACTGTCGTTTATGTCAGTACTAGTGGCGTGTATGGAGATTGCGGTGGTGCACTGATTGATGAAACCTGGCCGGTCCATCCGGTTAATGCGCGCGCAAAACGACGGGTTGATGCCGAGCAGGTTTTGCGTGGCTGGGCCCGGCGTGCACATGGCCGGCTCGGTATCTTGCGCGTACCCGGGATTTACGGCGCCGACCGGTTACCGCTGGAGCGCTTGCGCAAAGGAACGCCAGCGCTGGTCGCTGCGGACGATGTCTACACCAACCACATTCATGCCGATGATCTTGCACGGATCATCGCCACTGCCTTGTTCCGGTTGCGGCCAAACCGGGTCGTGCACACCGTCGATGATTCGGCGATGAAGATGGGCGAGTATTTTGATACGGTCGCCGATGCCTTCGGCTTACCCCGACCACCGCGCCTGCCGCGTGTCGAATTACGTGAACTGGTCTCGCCGATGCTGTTGTCGTTCATGTCGGAATCGCGTCAATTGAGTAACCGGCGGATGAAGCAGGAGCTTGGCATACGACTGCAGTTTCCAACGGTCCATGATGCTTTGCGTGCGATTAAATCGTGAGTCCGTTGGCGTCGAGACGTACGTGCTTTGTCGGCATGGGTTAGGATGGAAGCTCCAGGTTAGATTCACTTATCAATTTTCAGATAAAGGATACGCAATGAAAAACTTCACGACATCACTGATTACTGGCGCACTGCTGTGTGTCTCTTCCGCCGCTTTTGCTGCCAGCCATAGCGCAGCGCCACCGGCACCCATGTCAGAGGGCGCTGCCAAGCCGATGATGCACATGGATAAAGGCGGCAAGCACACGGCGATGATGAAAGAAATGGACGCCAATGGCGACGGCATGATTTCTAAAGAAGAATTCATGAAACATCACGAAAAAATGTTTGATGCCATGCCGAAGAACAAGGATGGACTGGTCGACATGAAGGCCATGCATGCGCCGGCAATGAAGAAATAGATTTTTCTGTTTCGAGCAATAAAAAAGACAGGCAATGCCTGTCTTTTTTATTGGGCTAACGGCTGATTATTTTGCCGTTGCTGCTTTCACTTCAGCCTTGCCCTCGGCTTTCACAGCAGCAGTTTCTGCTTTGGCTTTCATCTTGTCTGCACCAGCTTCGACTTTGATCTTGTCGGCTTTTTCGTCTGCCTTGATGCTGGTCTTTTCTGCTTTGAGATCGGCTTTGGCGGTGGTCATGTCGCCCTTGGCTTCTGCTTTGGTCTTGTCAGCTGGAGCTGCGGTAGCAACATCATGTTTTGCTTCAGCGTGGGCTTTGGCTGACTTCGCATGCGCCTTGGCTTTCTTGGTTTCTGCTTTGGTGACGGCCTTGTCAACGCTGGCATCTGCCTTGATATCGGTCTTGACTTCGGCGGTAATCGCTTTGCTGTCTGCCTTGCTGGCTTTGGCTTCGGCCTTGACGACGGCTGGTGTGGCAGGTGCAGCGACTGGGGCAGGCGCTTGTGCAAAAACCGACGTGGCGAACAGACCGGCGATGAGGGCAGCGATTAATTTGTTCATGGTATTTCCTTGGCAGGGTCAGCAGCCGGGATGGCTTGCAGTGTGGTCATTAACGCCAGCCAGAGGTGGTCGTTGACCTGTTTTCGTCTTGCTTTGTGAGCGGTTGTAACGGCAATGCAGAAATAGATTTTTCTGTTTCGGCCAATAAAAAAGACAGGCAATGCCTGTCTTTTTTATTGTGCTACCAGATGATTATTTTGCTGTTGCTGCTTTCACGTCAGCCTTGCCTTCGGCTTTGACAGCAGCGGTTTCTGCTTTGGCTTTCATCTTGTCGGCACCGGCTTCGACTTTGACCTTGTCGGCTTTTTCGTCCGCTTTGATGCTGGTTTTTTCTGCTTTGACATCGGCTTTGGCGATGGTCATGTCGGCCTTGGCTTCTGCTTTGGTCTTGTCAGTTGGAGCCGCTGTGGCGACATCATGTTTTGCTTCAGCGTGGGCTTTGGCTGATTTTGCATGCGCCTTGGCTTTCTTGGTTTCTGCTTTAGTGACGGCCTTGTCGACGCTGGCATTTGCCTTGATATCGGTCTTGACTTCGGCGGTGATCGCTTTGCTGTCTGCCTTGCTGGCTTTGGCTTCGGCCTTGACGACAGCTGGTGTGGCAGGTGCAACGACTGGAGCAGGAGCTTGTGCAAAAACCGAAGTGGCGAACAGACCGGCGATCAGGGCAGCGATTAATTTGTTCATGGTATTTCCTTCTTGGAATCAGCAGCCGGGATAGCTTGCAGTGCAGTCAATAACGCCAGCCGGGAGTGGTCGTTGACCCGATTTCGGCTTGCTTTGTGAGCGGTTGTAACGGCGTTCCTGCAGCGAGAATGCGATCAGGTCAGTGACGAAGTCACCTTGAGCACTTCATCGGCGGTCGTGGTGCCATCGATGATTTTCATTGCGCCGGCCACACGCAGCGGTTGCATGCCGTCCCGGATGCTTTGCTGGCGCAAAGCGTGAATGTCGCTTTCGGCCTTGATCAATTTTGAAAATGGTTGCGACACCATCAGCAATTCATAGAGCCCGGTGCGACCACGAAAGCCGGTGTGACGGCATTCGGCACAACCGACCGGACGATAGATCGCGGTGGGTTTCGGGAGTGTGAAACCTTCGGTCAGGCTGGCCCAGACGTCATCTTGCAATTGGCCATCGGGAGTCTTGCAATGACTGCACAAGGTGCGTACCAGACGTTGCGCCATGATGCCGATCAGCGTGCTTTCGAGCAGGTAGTAAGGAACCCCCAGTTCGAGCAATCGCATCACTGCCGACGGAGCATCGTTGGTGTGCAGCGTTGAGAGCACCAGATGGCCAGTGAGCGCGGCCTGAATGGCCATCTCGGCGGTTTCGAGGTCGCGGATTTCACCGATCATGATGATGTCCGGATCCTGTCGCATCAGGGCCCGTACGCCGTCGGCGAAGGTCAGATCGATGCCGTGCTGAATTTGCATCTGGTTGAACGAGGGTTCGACCATTTCAATCGGATCTTCGACGGTACAGACATTGACCTCGGACGTTGCCAGTGCTTTCAGCGTCGTGTAGAGGGTTGTGGTTTTGCCAGAGCCGGTCGGACCGGTGACAAGGATGATGCCGTGGGCGCGCTTGGTCAGTATGTCCCAACGCAATGCATCCCCCGACGGGAAGCCGAGTTCCGGTAAGGTCTTGACGACCACTTCGGGATCGAAAATCCGCATCACCAGTTTTTCGCCGAAGACGGTCGGCAGGGTCGATAGGCGCATTTCGATTTCCTGACCTTGCGGCGTGCGGGTCTTGATACGGCCATCGAGCGGACGGCGTTTTTCGATCACGTCCATGCGACCCAGCAGTTTGATGCGCGCCGTCATCGCAATCATCACTGTTGCAGGTACCTGATAAACCTGATGGAGCACGCCATCAATGCGAAAGCGGATCGCGCTGAAGTCGCGCTTGGGTTCGAGGTGGATGTCCGACGCGCGTTGTTCAAAGGCGTATTGCCACAGCCAGTCGACGATGTTGATGATGTGCTGGTCGTTGGCATCGACTTGCCGGTTGCCTTGTCCCAGTTCAACCAGTTGCTCGAAATTGTGACGCGTGGCGACGTCCTGACCGTTGAGCTTGTGGGCCCCCTTGATCGATTTGGCAAGCGTGAAAAACTGCGCCGTATATTGTGCGATATCGAGCGGGCTGGCCACGACTAGTCGCACGCTGCGACGGGTGATCTTGGCGATTTCGGCCAGCCAGTCGGTCGAAAACGGTTCGGCCGTAGCGACGATCAGTTCGGTCGTGGTCAGTTCGATGGGCAGGATATGGAAGCGTGCCGCATAGCTGGCCGACATCACGTCAGCGACTTTGGTGAAATCGATTTTCAGCGGATCGATACGGTAAAACGGCAAGCTGACCTTGCCGGCCATCCACTCGGTGAGCATGTCCAGTGTCAACAAGCGGTGCGGTGGCAGCGCGGAGGTTAGCTTCGATTGCGCCACCGCGGTCAGTGGATGCATGGTCAGCGCGGCGTTGCGCAGGATGCCTTGAGCAGCGGTAAAGCGCGCCTTGACATCCGTTTTGTTGACGATGCCGTCAGCCAGCATCCACGTGAATACTTGCTGCAAATCGATGAACTTGCTGCTGGCCTGAACAACGGGAGCCGGTTGAGCTGACATGACTGGCGCGCTTTCGCTGGGTGTGGACGACGATTCGGAAAAAATCTCAGAAGCAGTGTTCGGCAGCCGGGAAAGACCCTTCCTTGACAGCCTTGATATAGGCACTCACAGCACCATCGATACTGCTTTGGCCGTCCATGAAGTTTTTCACGAAACGCGCCTTGCGACCCGGAAACGCTCCCAGCATGTCATGCATGACCAGTACCTGACCAGAACAATCGGGGCCGGCACCGATGCCGATCGTCGGAACCTCCAGTAGCGCTGTTGTTTCTTTGCCTAGCGCGGCCGGAATCGCCTCGAACAGGACGATGGCAGCCCCAGCGGTTTGCAATGCCAGCGCATCGGACTTGAGCAGGTCGGCACTGGCGACGGACTTGCCTTGTACTTTGTAACCGCCAAGCTGATGCACCGATTGCGGCGTCAGGCCAAGGTGCGCGCAGACTGGCACGCCGCGCTCGGTCAGAAAACGCACCGTCTCGACCAGCCAGTTGCCACCTTCTAGTTTGACGATCTGGGCGCCGGCTTGCATCAGCAGGACCGCATTGGCATAGGCGCTCTCTGGCGTGGCATAGCTGCCGAACGGCAGGTCGGCCATCAGCAGTGCCGTGTGATTGCCACGCGCGACACAGGCGGTGTGATAGACCATGTCGGCCACGGTCACTGGCAAGGTCGAGTCGTGGCCCTGGGTGACCATCCCGAGCGAATCACCGACCAGCATGATGTCGATGCCGCAGCGATCCATCAACGCCGAAAAACTGGCGTCATAGCAGGTGAGCATGGTGATTTTTTCACCGGCCTGGCGCAGCGCTGCTAGCGTGTGGATGGTGACCGGCTTGTTGCGACCGGCGCTCTGATTTTCTTGCAGATACCCTGCCATCGTTATTCCCCGAGGTTGAAGAACTCGCGCTTGCCGCGCATGTTCCTGATGCGCATCACCAGCAGGTTGAAGTCTTCGTCGCGCTCGATGGGATTGAGGTGGTCGGCGTTGACGATCAACAGGGGCGCTGCATCATAGTGATAGAAGAAACGGCTGTAGCTGTCGCAGACGCGTGTCAGATAGTTTTCCGAGATGCCTGCCTCGACCGTGACGCCGCGCTTGCGCACGCGTTCGATCAGCGTGGCCGGCTCGGCTTGCAGATAGATCACCAGATCCGGCACCGGCGCTTGCGGATGCAGGTGGTCATACATTTGCTGGTACAGGTTCAGTTCATCATCGCCCAGCGTCAGGCGGGCAAACAGCGGATCTTTGTCGATCAGAAAATCCGATACCAGCGAGGCATTAAAAAAATCTGTTTGCGCCAGATCGCGCAACTGATTCATGCGCTGGAACAGAAAGAACATTTGCGTTGGTAACGCAAAGCGTTCGGCGTCGCGGTAGAAGCGTTCGAGGAAGGGGTTTTCTTCGGGACGTTCGAGCAGCAGTTGCGCGCCGAAATTTTCGCCGAGCTTTTGGGCGAGGGAGGATTTGCCGACACCGATCGGACCTTCAACAACAATGTAATTGTATTTATCGAAATTCATGATCTCAAGAAGAAAGTCCACCCATCACATCACTATCGGACAGCAGTCGCATGGGTTTGGCCATGAACTACCGTTGCACCATTTTTTGTATGACTTGGCCCGCAACAGCATTGACGTACGTGTGCGCAGGTCCGTATCCCGGAATGCCGATCAGTGCATCGAGCTGCAGTAGCGGGATCAGCGTGAAAGCCCTTTGCGTCAGGCGCGGATGCGGCACCGTCAGCGTTGCGCTCTGATGCTGTTCGCTGCCGAACAACAGCAAGTCGAGATCGAGCGTGCGCGGCGCATTCGGAAAAGGCCGTTCCCGTCCGAACGCCAATTCGATTTGCTGCAATTGCGCCAGCAAGGCCGGCGCGCTCAGGCTGGTGTTTAGCTGTGCCACGGCATTGACGAAATCATCGCCGATCGCGTCGACCGGCGCGCTACGAAACAGGCTCGATTGTGCGCTCAGTCTGGTGGCGGGCAGTCCATCGATGGCCAGCAAGGCACGCTCTACCGTGTCGCGTGCATTGCCCAAGTTGGCACCGAGGCCGACATACGCAATTGTCACTCGCCGCTTCCGCTTGCACCGTCTTCCGGTTTCGCGCGACCACGTCCACCGCGGCGCTTGGCGCGTTTCGGCGCGCCGGAGGTATCGCTGCTACGCGGTTTTTGTGTTTGCAGGTGCTCGCGCACACCGACGTCGCCTTCCATGAAATCGGTCCACCATTCGCCCAGTTCGACATCGATTTCACCGGAGGCGCAACGCAGTAGCAGGAAGTCATAGCCGGCGCGCAGGCGCAGGTTTTCGAGCAGTTTATAGGGTGCCTTGCCGGTACGGCGCTCGAAGCGCGGTTGCATGGCCCAGATATCGCGCATGTCGGAGGCGATCTTGCGTTGCAGCGAGAGCTTTTCGGTTTGCGTATTGAGCACATCGTCGGCGGCCAGATGGAGCGCCGGGATCGAGGCTTCGCCGGCGGCCTGATAGGCCGTCCACTTTTCGAGCACCTGATGCCATAGCAAGGACGCAAACAGAAAGCCCGGCGAAACCGGTTTTCCTTGCTTGACGCGGGCATCGGTGCTGGCCAGCGCGAGTCGAACGAATTTCTCGCCCAGTGGTTGTTCCAGCACGACGTCGAGCAGTGGTAGCAAGCCGTGATGTAACCCTTCCTTGCGCAAATGATGCAGGCACGCCAGCGCGTGGCCGCTCATCAGCAGCTTGAGCATCTCGTCGAAGACGCGTGCTGCTGGCACATTATTGATCAGCGGCGCCATCGTCTTGATCGGTGCGGCGGTGGCAGCATCGATGGTGAAATCGAGCTTGGCCGCGAAGCGCACCACGCGCAGCAGGCGGACGGGATCTTCGCGGTAGCGCTCTTCCGGTACGCCGATGATGCGTAAGGTCTTGTTGCGGATATCGGCCATGCCGCCGTGGTAATCGAGCACGGTTTGCGTCTCGGGATCGTAGTACATCGCATTGATGGTGAAGTCGCGCCGGATCGCATCTTCATGTTGCTCGCCGAACGTGTTGTCGCGCAAGACACGACCATGTTCGTCTTTCGGTGCGGCTTCCATCGAGGCGCCGCGGAAGGTCGTCACTTCCAGTAAATCCTGTCCGAACATCACGTGCACGATCTGGAACCGGCGGCCGATGATGAAGGCCCGACGGAACAGTTTTCTGACTTGATCCGGCGTCGCATTGGTGGCGATGTCAAAGTCTTTCGGCTTGATCCCGAGCAGCAAGTCGCGCACCGCACCGCCGACCAGGAAGGCCTTGAAGCCGGCTTGCTGCAGGCCTTGTGTGACGCGGATCGCATTCGACGACACCAGCTTGGGATCGATGCCATGTTCTTTCGGGCTCAGCATGACCGGAATGGTGCGGTCAACCGGTTTGGATTTGCTGCCAAGTATGCGGCGGAAAAATTTTGTGATCATTGAGCGGGAACACTGAACAGGTCGAGGGTGGGCCAGCCCTGCGCATGGGCATGCGCGGCTAGCCGTTCATTGGGATTGGTCGCTACGGGATGCGTCACCAGCGACAGCAAAGGGATATCGTTTTGCGAATCGCTATAAAAATAACTGATATCAAAATCACCGAGCTGGCGTTGCGTCGCCGCGAGCCAGAGTCCAAGGTTGGTTACCTTGCCGGCGCCGAATGGCGGCGTGCCGGTCGATTTGCCGGTGAATTCGCCACTTGCATCGTGCTCGGCTTCGGCAGCGATCAGGTTAGCCACGCCGAACGCCTGAGCAATGGGTCCGGTGATGAAGCGGTTGGTGGCCGTGATGATCAGGATTTCGTCACCGGCATCCTGATGTTTGCGTACCAGAGCCAGCGCGGCGGGCAGGATTGCCGGCGTGATGACTTCTTGCATGAATTGCTGGTGCCAGATATCGAGCTGCTTGCGCGGAAAGGCAGATAGCGTACCGAAAGCAAATTCGAGATATTCAACTGGGTCCAGCGTGCCGTCCTGATATTGCGCAAAGAAGGCTGCATTGCGCTCGGCAAAAGCCGCGGCATTGACGGCACCGATGCGGCAGATGAACTGACCCCACTCGTAATCCGAGTCGAGTGGCAAGAGCGTATGGTCGAGATCGAAGATGGCCAGATTGCTCATGGTGACAGGTTGCTTTCTTGTTCACGTAATTCGCGTTGCAGGAGCTCGCGCAGCAGCGGCAGGGTGACTGGTCGCTTGGTCTCGAGAGAGTATTGATCTAGTTCGTCGAGCATTGCGGACAGGGAGCGCATGTCGCGCCGGAAGTGGGTGATGAGGTAGGGTAACACGCCGGTTGCGAGTGCAAAACCACGGGTCCGAGCGGCCAGTGTCAGGGCAGCGATTTTTTCGTCGTCGGTGAGGCCATGAACTTCATAAATCAAGCCCCAGCCCAGCCGCGTGCGCAGATCTTCGCGCAAGTCAAGCCGGGCCGGTGGTAGCGCACCACTGGAAATGAGTGCGCCGCCGTATTCGCGAATCTGGTTGAACAGACCGAACGCAGCAATCTGCAAGTCGTCGGACAGGCGGTCGCAATCATCGAGCAGGTACAAGCCGATATCGGGCGCGTGGATGAAATCGGCTGCTGGTGAATTCGGGCCGATCAATCGCGTGCTAGCCGTGGTGTTGAGCGCGTGCAGTAAATGGCTTTTGCCGGCGCCGGCTTCGCCCCAGCAATATACGAAGCGCGCACTGAGCGGTAACTTGTCGCCATACGCGTGCTGGCTCAGCAAGGCCAGCAGTTCGGTATTGCGACCAGGCTCGAAATTGTCGAGGTTCTGCGGCTTTTCGCCGGGCAAATCGAGCAGCATCTGGCGCATTGGCGGGCAGTAAGGGGTCGGATCAGGAGTGACTGCCATCGGGGTCGAGCTAGCCTGGTAGAAAGAAATTGTCATGAACTGGGAGCTGGGGGGCGCGGTTTGATAAAATGGCGGCTTCTGCAAAGGTCGTGGTTCGCAATGACCTTTGTTTCAACCGCCTATTTTACTGCCTCCGCTGCCAATCACATCATGAGTACCCCTGCAAACGTTTCTCTTTCTTACCGCGATGCGGGTGTTGACATGGATGCCGGCGATGCGCTGGTCGAAGCCATCAAGCCCTTCGCAAAACGCACCGCCCGTGAAGGCGTGCTGGCCGGCATCGGTGGTTTCGGTGCCATGTTCGAAGTTAGCAAGAAATTCAAGGAGCCGGTATTGGTCTCCGGTACCGACGGCGTTGGTACCAAGCTCAAGCTGGCTTTTCATCTGAATCGTCACGACACGGTCGGCATCGATCTGGTCGCCATGAGTGTCAACGATATCCTGGTGCAAGGTGCCGAGCCGCTGTTCTTCCTCGATTATTTTGCCTGCGGCAAGCTCGACGTCGCGACCGCTACCGATGTCATCAAGGGTATTGCCTTTGGTTGCGAGCAAGCCGGATGTGCCCTGATCGGTGGCGAGACCGCCGAAATGCCAAGCATGTATCCGGATGGCGAATATGATCTGGCCGGTTTCGCCGTTGGTGCGGTTGAAAAATCAAAAATCATTGACGGCAGCAAAATCAAATCCGGTGATGTGGTGCTGGGACTGGCTTCTAGCGGTGCGCATTCGAACGGCTATTCGCTGGTTCGCAAGATCATTGCGATGGCCAAGCCGGACCTTGAGGCCGACTTCCATGGCCGCACGCTGGCCGACACACTGATGGCGCCCACCCGCATTTACGTCAAGCCGTTGCTGGCACTGATGGCGGCTATGGACATCAAGGGTATGGTCCACATCACTGGTGGTGGGTTGGTCGAAAATGTGCCGCGCGTGTTGCAGAGTCACTTGACCGTCGTGCTGCAGAAAAATTCCTGGGTCATGCCGCCGTTGTTTAACTGGTTGCAAATGCACGGTAACGTCGCGGATGCCGAGATGCATCGCGTGTTTAACTGCGGTATCGGCATGGTCGTGATTGTGGCCAAGGAAGATGCCGATGCGGCCATGGCGCAGTTGACCGAAGCCGGCGAGAACGTGTCACGTATCGGTGCCGTGCGCGAGCGGCAGGATGGGGAACATCAGACGCAAGTTGAGTAAGGCTGTCAACGGCAGGTCGCCCGACCTGCCGTATTTAAAAAAGGCTGCTCCATGTCGATGACGCATCGTTTCCAACTGGTCGACGTTTTCAGCGAGCAGCCTTTTTCCGGTAATCCGCTGGCCGTTGTGTTCGACGCCGACGGCCTGTCGACCGAACAGATGCAAGCCATCACACGCTGGCTGAACCTGTCAGAAACCGCGTTCCTGCTGACTCCCGACGATCCCCTTGCCGACTATCGCCTGCGTATTTTTACGCTCGACCGTGAGCTGCCGTTTGCTGGTCATCCGACGCTGGGTGGGTGTCATGCCTGGTTGTCCGGCGGTGGAACGCCGCGTCATGGACAGGAGATCATCCAAGAATGTGGTGCGGGACTAATTCCGATTCGGCGTAGTGCGTCGACGCTGGCTTTTTCTGCGCCACCAGTCCTTCGCAGCGGCCCTGTCGATGACGCCGTCCTGGCGGACATGGCCCGTTTCCTGCGCATCGACCGCGCCGCCATCGTGGATGCGCAATGGGCCGATAACGGACCTGGGTGGCTGGTGCTGTTGCTGGAGTCGGCAGCGGCCGTGCTGGCGCTGGAACCGCAACGGGATTATCCGACGCGTCTGGACTTGGGCGTAGTTGGTCCGCATCCGGCGGGCAGCGATGCGGCATTCGAGTTACGTGCCTTCCTGACCGACCATCACGGCGCGGTGCGTGAAGATCCTGTGACCGGTAGCCTCAATGCATCTACGGCGCAGTGGCTGCTCGCAACTGGTCGCGCAAAGGCGCCTTATTTTGCGTCACAGGGGGGCCGACTGGGTCGCGCGGGTCGGATTCATCTTAGCGTCGATGCGCAGGGTGGCGTTTGGGTTGGCGGCAAGACGATGACGTTATTTTCGGGGCAGGGCACGTTCTGATTTTTAATCGCAGCAAGGTTGGTCATGGACTGACTCCGTGATGACATCCGGTGCAATGCCCTGCGGTTATTGCACCCTACGTCACTGACGGGCGTTTCCGGTTCGCACGCGTGGGCACATAAAGCTGTGCCCACCCTACGGCTTGAAGTTGTAGTTGAAGTTGAAGTTGAAGTTGATGTTGATGTTGATGTTGATGTTGACGTGGCTTTTGACGTACCCCGCATTGAAGCAGCTGCCAAAAGTCGGAGTCAGGCAGGGGATAAGAAGGCCGCACTGTTTGAGCGAAGCGAGTTTGCGGCCTTCCCCCTGACTGGCTCCGGCTTTTGGGAACCCGCAGGGCAGCGGCTTCGCGGTCGCCTTTTTCTTGGTTACTTTCTTTTTGGCGAAGCAAAAAGAAGTGACCGGCTGCCGGGCCGCTCCCGGCTTGGTCGTGGCGAAGCGCAACCAGAATCAGCTACCGCAGTCAGTGCATTCGGTGCAATGCCCTACGGTTATTGCATCCTACGTGACTGCCGAGATCCCGGTCCGATAAATCAAATAGATTTCCCGTCATTCGTGACAAATTCACGCTAGGTTGGATGAGGTTCCAACCAGACCTGCAACAAGTCCCAGCGTCAACTCCTGCGCCGATACATTCCTGCACCCACTCACATTCTGTCCCGCCCACAACGGCGAAAAATCCCCGCTGCCTAGTTTTTCTGCATGCGCCCTGAGTGGTGTGATCGCCGCAGTCGCCAGCGGAAATCCGGGTGCGGCGGCACTAATCGGTCCCAGTTCCCGGATGATCCGGTTGACGATGCCGCGTGCCGGTCGACCGCTGAACAGGTTGGTCAGCGCGGTATGGCTTGCCGCCTCGCTGTGCAGGGCCGCCCGGTGGACCGCGCTGGTGGTGGCTTCCGGGCAGAGCAGGTACGCGGTGCCGATCTGCACGCCGGCAGCACCCAGTGCGAGGGCTGCCGCCACACCTGCTGCATCGGCGATGCCCCCGGCGGCAATCACGGGTAATGACACTGCCTGCACGATTTGTGGCAGCAGCGTGAAAGTGCCACTTTGCGTGGTCAGATCATCGGTGCGAAACATGCCACGGTGACCGCCGGCTTCCAGTCCTTGCGCAATGATGGCATCCGCGCCATGTGCTTCGAGCCAGCGCGCTTCGTCGACCGTGGTTGCCGTGGAAATGACTTTTGTCCCCCAGCGCTTGATTCGCGCCATCAATGCCGGTTCAGGCAGGCCGAAATGAAAGCTCACGACGGGCGGTTTGAATTCTTCCAGCAGATCGGCCACGGCAGCGCTGAATGGTGACCGACCCGGACCGGCCACCTGCGCGGCGATATCGAGCCCGAACTGTTCGTAATACGGTCGTAACGCAGCATGCCAGACAGCATCGTGGGCGCTGTCGGGTGCCGCTGGTGTGTGGCAAAAAAAGTTGACGTTGTACGGTAGAAGAGTGTGCGACCGGATCAGTTGAAGCTCGCTGCGCAACGCGTCGCTGCTTAACATTGCGCAGGGCAGCGAGCCCAGCGCGCCAGCGTTCGATACCGCGATGGCCAGTGCGCTGCCTTGCACGCCGGCCATCGGCGCCTGAATGATCGGATGAGCGATGCCCAGCAATGCCTGCAATGTTGTCATGCTGCCTTCCAGTCGTAGGCCAGTCGCGCCACAAGGCGGGCGGCCAGACGGGCAGTGCGATGGTCGATGTCGTACTCCGGATTGAGCTCGGCGATATCGGCTACGCGCAACTTGCCGCTGGCGAGGACCGTGTCAATAATCATCTCCACCATGTCGAGACTGATGCCGCGTACTGCCGGCGCGCTGACACCCGGCGCCGTGTCCGCGGGGAGAACGTCGAGGCCAATTGAAAAATAGAGATGGTCGATTTGCGCCAGATAGTCCACCAGCCTGGTGCGTACCTCGTTGGCATCGAAGGGCGACATCTGTTCATCAAGCCGCCAGCGTACGCCCAGAGTTTCGGCGCGCTCGAACAACGAGGGTGTATTGGCGAAGCGGCTGATGCCGAGGCAACAATAGTTGAAGTCCCAGCCGCGTTGATGGCAGTCGTCGGCGATCTGCCGGAACGGCGTGCCGGACGTGGCGCGCTTGGTTAGGCGCAAATTGAAATGGGTATCAAGATTGAGGATGCCGATGCGCGGTGGGGTGTCGCCAGACGCGAGATGCTGCGCCAGTCCACCGAACGAGCCCACGGCCATTTCATGACCGCCACCGAGCACGATGGGCCGATGCTGTTTTGCTAGCAAGTTGGTGACTGCTTGTGCCAATTCTTGCTGCGCCATTTCCATTCCATCATCGTTGGCATGCCAGGTGCAGCGGACATCGCCTCCGTCGACGACGGGCGTGCCAGCAAGAAGCGGAATGTTGCCCAGCACGGCGCGCATGGCGGCTGGGCCATCGATGGCCCCGGTACGGCCACCGTTGCGCTGGACGCCGGCATCGCAGGCGAAGCCAAGCAGAACAATCGCGGGTTCGGTCACCGTGTCGACGCATTGCATGTGCTGGTGCCAGCGCTCGCCGTTCGGACCTTCTTCACTGTCAATGCGGCCGTGCCAACGGCGCAAGTCGGGAACTTGTTTCATCGCGTTACTCCTGAGTAATTGCAACAGTCGGTCTGCTGCAATATGGACCTGGATGTGTGTCAGGCATCCTCGATTTTCCCTGTTATTGACCGGTGCACGTGCCTGTCACTCGCACGGATGCGCCGGTCGTCGATGGTGCATTGTGCGCTCATATGGGGTGAATCGTGCCCAATAACGACGCCGCCAATGAAAAACGCCGACTCAAGGTCGGCGTAAAACATACTTATTGGTACGAATTTTGTCTTGTCAGAACTCTTCCCAGTCATCGGACGCAGCCGGCGACGCTGGCTTGCGCGGTGCAGGCAGGGCGCTGGCCTTCGCGCTGGTTTTCTTTGCCGTTGGCGGGATTCTGGTCGCTACCAAGGCGGCTTTTTTAGGTGTCGCCGTCGTGACTTGCATCCTGCTGGCATCGATCTGGAATGCGGCAACCCGATCGACCAGCAAGCGTGCCTGTTCTTCCATGCTGAGTGCCGCCGCCGAAGCCTGCTCAACCAGTGCGGCGTTTTGCTGGGTCATCTCATCGATCTCGACGATGGCTTGATTGACGTGCTCGATGCCGGTGCTTTGTTCGCTGCTGGCGGCCGTGATTTCGGACATGATGACGGTGATTTTTTGTACCGACTCGACGATGGCGCGCATCGTCTTGCCGGCTTCGTCGACGAGTCTGCCGCCGGCATCGACTTTGTCGACCGAGTCGGCGATCAGTAGTTTGATCTCTTTGGCGGCACCTGCCGAACGCTGTGCCAGGTTACGCACTTCGGAAGCCACGACAGCAAAGCCGCGACCCTGCTCGCCGGCACGGGCTGCTTCGACGGCGGCATTGAGCGCCAGAATATTGGTCTGGAAGGCAATCCCATCGATGACGCCGATGATATCGACGATCTTGCCGGAACTGATTTTGATGTCACTCATGGTCGTGACCACATTGGTGACGGTTTGGCCGCCTTCCAGCGCGACGGTGGAGGCGGACTGCACTAGTTGGTTGGCCTTCCAGGCATTCTCGGCATTTTGCTTGACGGTCGCGGCGAGTTGCTCCATGGCGCTCGAGGTTTCTTCCAGCGAGCTCGCTTGTGACTCGGTACGGGCAGACAGGTCCGACGTGCCGGTGGCGATTTCACTCGACGAAACGGTAATTTGCCCGGCGGCGTCGCGCACTTGCGCAACGACTTTGCCGAGGCCGCTGCTGATGCCATTGATAGCGTCAAGAAGTACGCCGATTTCATCGCTGCGGTCGACCACGACGCTCACCGTCAGATCGCCGGTGGCGAGACGCTGGGCTGCATCGGTGGCGCGTTGCAACGGCTGCGTCACCATCTTGCGCACCAGCAGGAATAGCAGCCCTACGAGTACTAGTACGGCCAGCACACCAAACAGGGCGTAGAGGTTACGCAGTTTTTCAATTTCTTTCGTGAACTCACTGGTATGGGAGCCGCCGGCGATCATCCAGTTCCAGCGTTGATAGGTATCAAATGCAACGATTTTTTCGGATGCCTTGGTCTCACCGGCAGCGGTATTCATCCACGGATAGCGGATTTCCCCCTTTTTCATCTCCAGCATATCTTTGGCAAACAGACGTCCTGCAGTGTCTTTTGTGTCGAGCATATTTTTGCCTTGCAAAGTGGGATGCACGATCAGCTTGCCAAAATCGGCACCGGGCTTGGCATTGAGAACATAGAAGTAGCCAGTCAGGCCGACCTTGATCGCGCTGATCTTGTCTTTCAGTGCTTTCATTGGTTCGACGATGTTGACGCCGACGAACAGCACACCGATGACATTGCCGGCGGTGTCACGGATCGGGTCATAACTGGTGATGAAATCTTTGCCGAACAGTGTCGCGATGCCGGAATAGGATTGTCCGGCGGTGAGCAGTGCATACGCAGGATGCGTGCGGTCGAGTACTGTGCCAATGGCACGGTCACCGTTTTCTTTTTTCAACGATGTTGAGATGCGGATGAAGTCGCTACCGCTCTTGACGAATATGGTCGCCGGGACGCCGCTGGTCGCTGTGAATTTATCCGGGATCGCAAAATCCATGTTGAGGTCGGTCTCGCCGTTTTTCAACACGGGTGTCGGTTTGCCGGTCACGTCAATGGTGCGACTGGTATCGAGCGTGAACGCCGCAGGAAAATTACTGGCAAACAGTTTGCCGGCGCGCACCGCTTCGTCTGTCACCGCATGATCGAACATATCAATCATATCGATGACAGCTTTGGTCTGGATACTCACTTCCTGGGTTGCGCGCTGCTCGGTCAATCGTGAGTTCGCGGCACCGATGGACCATGCGTACAACGCAAAGATCACGGCGGTCAGGACGAAGGTGGCAAGTGACAGCTTGATGCCGATGCCGAGTTTGCTGAAGGAAGTGCTTGAAGTTGACATGAGGGGATCCTGAAAGTGGTTACCACGAGCGCAAAACGAGAGCTCCGGAATTATTCACTACCGATTGGTAATTGTCAGTCTTAATGTTGCCCTACATCAAAATTATATCGTACTGCTCTTGCTGATAAACCGACTCGACTTGCAGTGAAATTGGCTTGCCGATGAAATCGCCCAGCATTGCCAGATGCTGAGATTCTTCTTCGAGGAACATGTCGACCACCAATTGCGATGCCAGAATACGGAATTCGCGCGGGTTGAATTGCTTGGCTTCTCGCAGTAGTTCGCGCAGGATTTCGTAGCAAATCGTCCTTGCTGTTTTGACTTGACCTCGACCGCTGCACGCCGGGCAGGTTTCGCACAAGATGCGCGCCAGTGATTCGCGGGTGCGTTTGCGCGTCATTTCAACCAAGCCCAGTGCAGAGAATCCCGACACCGACATCTTGGTGCGGTCGCGCGCCAGCGCCTTGTGCAATTCGCTGAGTACATTGCCGCGATGCTCGGCGTTTTCCATGTCGATGAAATCGAGGATGATGATGCCGCCCAGATTGCGCAGGCGCAATTGGCGCGCGATCGCATGCGCGGCTTCGAGGTTGGTTTTGAAGATGGTATCGTCGAAGTTGCGGCCATTGACATAGCTACCGGTGTTGACGTCGATGGTCGTCATCGCTTCGGTCTGGTCAACGATCAGGTAGCCACCGGATTTCAGATCGACGCGCCGGCCCAGCGCACGCTGGATTTCTTCTTCGACGCCGTACAGATCGAACAGCGGTCGCTCGCCGGTGTAGTGGCTCAGGCGGTTGAGTACTGACGGGGTGTAGCTAGCACCGAACTGCTGCAGCATCAAAAAATTCTCGCGCGAATCGACCTGAATGGTCGACGTGTCGTCGCCGACGAAGTCACGCAACACGCGTTGCGCCAGACTCAGGTCTTGATGCAGCAACGAAGTTGGTGGTTTGCTTTTGGCGCTGGCGGCAATCGTGGACCAGGTCTTGCGCAAGTAGGCAATATCCATTTCCAGATCGGCCTCGGAGGCATCCTCGGCCATGGTGCGGATGATGAAACCGCCTTTTTCTTCCTGCGGCAACAACTTTTGTACCTTGCCGCGCAGTGCTTCGCGTTCGCTTTCTTTTTCGATGCGCTGCGAAATGCCGATATGCGAGTCTTGCGGCAAATACACCAGCATGCGGCCGGCGATCGAAATCTGTGTCGACAAGCGCGCGCCCTTGGTGCCGATCGGGTCCTTGATGACCTGTACCGTAATGGCCATGCCATCGAACAGCAGTTTTTCAATGGGCAGTGCGGGGGTGGTTGGCCCTTCATGATTGCGCGCCTCCCAGATGTCGGCGACGTGCAAGAACGCGGCGCGTTCCAGGCCGATGTCGATGAAGGCCGATTGCATGCCGGGCAGTACCCGCGCGACCTTGCCCAGATAGATATTGCCGGCCATTCCGCGTGATTGCGTGCGTTCGATATGCAGTTCTTGCACGGCGCCTTGCAGGACCAGTGCGACACGGGTTTCCTGCGGCGTGATGTTGATCAGAATGTCTTCGTTCATGGCAATCGCAGTCCGGCCTGTCTGAGTAGTTGTGTGGTTTCGAAAAGCGGCAAGCCCATGATGCCGGTATAGCTACCAGCGATATGCGCAATGAAACTGGCTGCATGCCCCTGAATGCCGTAGCCGCCAGCCTTATCGTAGGGTTCAGCGCCGGCACAGTATGCCCGGATTGTTTCGTCCGGCAAAGCGGCGAACGTGACGTCGGAACATTGCGTGATTTGCCAGATTGCGTCACCGCGGCGTAGTGCCACACTACTCAGTACCTGATGCGTGCGGCCCGACAATTGCTGCAGCATCGCACGGGCCTCGGCAGGGCTGGATGGCTTGCCTAGGATCTCCTGACCCAGTACGACGGCGGTATCGGCACTCAGTATCGGACGCAACGGTAGATGGCGCGCCAGAATGGTTTGCATGGCGGCATCCGCTTTTTCGCGGGTAACACGATGAACGTAATCTGCCGCAGCTTCGCCGGGCAAGACCAGTTCTGTCACATCGGCAACGCGACCAGTCTGGTCGCGCAGCAACAGCAGTTCGAAATCAACCCCGATCTGGCGTAGTAGCTCCCGACGGCGCGGACTTTTCGAGGCGAGGTAGATTTTCTGGTCGTTTGGGTGCATGACGTTCAGGCCCGGTGGTAAGGGTGATTTTGCGTAATCGACCAAGCCCGGTAAAGCTGCTCAGCGAGCAGAACACGCACCATGCCATGTGGCAGCGTCAAGCTGGAAATGCGCAGCAACATGTCGGCATTGGCTTTGAATTGTGGATCGAGACCGTCGGCACCGCCGATGATGAAGGCGACATCGCGCCCGTCTTGTTGCCAAGCAGTGAGTTGTTGCGAGAGTTGTACGGAAGTGAGGTCGCGCCCGTGTTCATCGAGCGCAATGACGCGGGTGCCTTTCGGCAGCACGGCCTCGATGCGAGTGCGCTCAAGCGCCATCGCGGTCTCGGCGGTCTTGCTGCCGGAGCGCTCGACCGGTTTGATTTCTTTCAGTTGCAACCGGCATTCCGGCGGCATACGTTTTGCGTACTCGCCGAAACCGGTATCGATCCAGCCCGGCATCTTGTGCCCAACCGCCGCGATGATGAGTTGCATCGCGCGCTGCCGTTATTCGGCAGCTTTTGGTTTGGCAGGAGCGCGTGCGCGTTTGACCGGAATGCCGCGTTCGGCGACGATTTTCTTTTCCTTGATGATGCGGTCTTTTTTGACCGCTGCAGCAGCTGTGGCGCTCTTGGTCTCGGCGATCTTGATGGTCTTGCCGACTGGCTTCTTGGCAGCAGGTACTTTCTTGGCGCGAACCGAACCATCTTCGGCTTTGGCAGCCGGTTTGCGGGTTGTCTTTTTCGGCGCGTCGTCCAGCGTGGTCTGGCTGGCGGTCAGGTGACGGCCGGCTTTCTTCGGTGCTTCGTCTTCCGGCTCGGACGCGGTGCGCTTCGAGATACGGACGGCAGAGCCGAATTTGACTTCCTTCTCGCCCCAGATTTCTTCGAGACGATAGTAGGCGCGGATCGCAGGCTGCATGATGTGGACGATCATGTCGCCCAGATCGACCAGTACCCATTCGCCGGTGGTCTCGCCTTCGACGCTGAGAATCGTGCCGCCGTTTTCCTTGACCTTGTCACGTACCGAAGCGGCCAGGGCCTTGGTTTGACGGTTCGACGTCCCTGATGCAACCACGATGCGGTCGAACAGGCTGGTCAGGTGGACCGTGTCGAAAACTTTGATTTCCTGCGCCTTGACGTCTTCCAGTGCATCGATGACGAGGGCTTGCAATTGTTTGATATCCATTTAGCTTTTATAGAGATGATGTTGTTGAATGTAGTCCAGCACCGCGTGCGGGACCAGCGTGTCGGGTTGTTTCCCCTGACGCAGGGCGGCACGAATTTCAGTAGCGGAAATATCCACCGCCAGGTTCGGGGCCAGAAACGTCTTGCCTTGCGGCGTATTACGGATGTGCGCTGGCGTGTCAGCGCGTTGTTCGAATGCTTGCCGGACCTCGACCGGTACTTTCGGACCATCGAGTACAAATCCCGGGCGCGCTGCCGCGCACACATGGGCATAGTCAAATAACTGGCGCCAGCCCTGCCAGGTATCGAGGTGTTGCAACTGATCGGCACCCATCAGAAACACCAGCGACACTTCCGGACCCAGTTCGGCACGTAGTGCCCGCAGGGTGTCGATGGTGAACGTCGGATCATTAACTTGCAGTTCGCGCTGGTCAACGACGACCGGCACGCCTTGCTCCCGGAATTGCTGCTGAAACGCCTGCTCCAGCATCGCAACGCGCTGCGCACCGGAAGCTTCGAGGCCATGTTTTTGCCAGGGATTGCCAGCAGGCAGGATGCGTAATTCATCCGGTTTTAGCAAGTCGACAAAATGGTGCGCCAGCGCGACGTGACCGCTGTGTACCGGATCGAAACTGCCTCCGAGGATGGCGATGCAGTGGCGACTCACGCCAGCCAATCCCGCTGCACCAGAAATTGTTCGTATAACGCCGCCTCTGCCGTGCCGGGAAGCGGGGTCCAGTTGTAACGCCATTTGACCACCGGCGGCATCGACATCAGGATCGATTCGGTGCGACCACCGGATTGCAGGCCAAACAAAGTGCCGCGATCATACACTAGGTTGAACTCCACATACCGTCCGCGCCGGTAAGCCTGGAAATCGCGCTGGGATTCATCGAACGGTAAATCCTTGCGCCGTTGCAGGATGGGCAGGTACGCATCGAGGAAAGAATCGCCAACGCTCTGCATCATCGCACTACTGCGGTCCAGTCCCAGCGCATGAAAATCATCAAAGAAAATCCCGCCGATACCGCGTGGTTCTTGCCGGTGTTTCAGGAAAAAATAGTCGTCGCACCATTTTTTGAAGCGGGGATGGAGGTCTTCGCCGAACGGTGCCAGCGCATCGAAACAGGTCTGGTGAAAATGCCGTGCATCGTCTTCGTAGCCATAGTACGGCGTCAGATCCATCCCGCCACCGAACCACCAGATCGGCGCTTCACCGACTGCCGTGGCCATGAAGAAGCGCACGTTCATGTGCACCGTCGGCGCGTGCGGATTGCGCGGGTGCAGCACCAGTGAAACCCCCATTGCCTCCCATTCGCGACCGGCAATCTCGGGGCGGTTGGCCGCTGCGGACGGCGGCAGGTTCTTGCCTGTTACATGTGAAAAGCCGACGCCACCGCGTTCGAAGACATTGCCCTCCTCAATGATGCGGGAGATACCGCCGCCGCCTTCCGGACGCTGCCATGCATCAGTGGAAAACGGCTGGCCGTCGATCGCCGCCATGGCGGTGACGATGCGTTCCTGCAAATCGAGCAGATAAGTCTTGATGGTGGCGGCGGAGGTGATGGTGAGGGACATTCCGTAAAAAGAATAAATAATGGAGAGCGGATTGTACCCCGCTGCGCAGCCCTAACCGTGCCGCTTGAGCGCCCGCCAGCCGATATCCCGGCGAAATTGCGCGCCATCGAAATGGATCTGGTCGAGCGCCAGATAAGCCTGACGCTGCGCCATCTTGACACTGTCACCGAGACCAACCACGCACAGCACGCGTCCGCCGGTGACGGTCAGTTGGCCGTTGTCGAGCGCGGTACCGGCGTGGAAGGTGACGCAGTCGGGGGTTTCGGCGGGGATGCCGCTGATGATGTCGCCCTTGCGGGGCGCGTCCGGATAGCCGGCGGCGGCCATCACTACGCCTAGCGCGGTGCGTCGGTCCCATTCCAGTTCGACGGCATCGAGCGTGCCGTTGACCGCATGTTCCATCACGCCGACCAGATCGGTTTTCAGGCGCGCCATGATGGGTTGGGTTTCCGGGTCGCCCATGCGGCAATTGAATTCCAGCGTCTTGACGCCGCCGTGGTCATCGATCATCAAGCCGGCGTACAAGAACCCGGTGAACGGGATGCCATCCTTGGCCATGCCCTGCACGGTCGGCACGATGATCTCGCGCATCACGCGCGCATGCAGTTCCGGTGTCACGATGGGGGCCGGTGAATACGCTCCCATGCCGCCGGTGTTCGGGCCTGTATCGTGATCTTGTAAGCGTTTGTGGTCCTGGCTGGTGGCCAGCGCAAGAATATTTTTGCCGTCGACCATGACGATAAAACTGGCTTCTTCGCCGCTGAGGAATTCTTCGATGACCACGCGGGCGCCGGCATCGCCGAGCTTGTTATCGGACAGCATCATGTCAACGGCAGCATGGGCTTCGACGATGTCCATGGCCACCACGACGCCCTTGCCAGCGGCCAGGCCGTCGGCCTTGATAACGATCGGTGCGCCTTGGGCATCAATGAAGTCGTGGGCGCCGGCGCTGTCCGAAAAAGTTTGACTGCGTGCGGTCGGGATACCGTGCCGCTGCATGAATGTCTTGGCGAAATCCTTCGAGCTTTCGAGTTGCGCAGCTTCTTTGGTCGGGCCGAAAATTTTCAGACCACGTGCGCGGAACAGGTTGACGATACCGGCGGCCAGCGGGACTTCAGGCCCGACTACGGTCAGTGCAATATGTTCGTCGATGGCGAATTGCGCCAGCGCTGCCGGATCGGTGATCGGCAGGTTGACCAACCGGCCGTCTTGCGCCGTGCCACCATTGCCGGGTGCCACATAGACCAATTGCAGTCGTTCGGACTGGGCAAGTTTCCATGCCAGTGCATGTTCGCGGCCACCTGAGCCAACTACCAGAATTTTCATGAGAGACGTCGCTGCCGTAAGAGTGTTTGCAAAAAAATGTGTGTGCCGTGGTCCGCGCGTCAGGCGTCGATGACGGCGTTGGTAAATACCTGCTGGACATCATCGAGGTCTTCGAGTGCATCCAGTAACTTTTGCATGCGGATCCCATCGTCACCGCTGAACAAGGTTTCGGTCTCCGATTTCATGACCACGTCGGCCACTTCCGCCTTGAAGCCGGCGGCTTCCAGCGCCTGCTTGACCGTACTGTAGTCATGCACTGCGCACAGCACTTCAAGGCCGCCTTCGTCATCGGTCAGCACGTCTTCGGCACCGGCTTCGAGGGCCGCTTCCATCAAGGCGTCTTCGCTCGTGCCGGGGGCAAACAGGAACTGGCCGCAATGCTGAAACATAAACGCCACTGACCCTTCGGCGCCCATGTTGCCGCCGAACTTGGAAAACGCGTGGCGCACTTCAGCGACCGTACGGACCCGGTTATCAGTGAGACATTCGACGATCACCGCCGCGCCGTGGATGCCGTAGCCTTCATAGCGGACTTCTTCGTAGTTGGCGCCATCGAGACCGCCGGTGCCGCGCGCAATGGCGCGCTGGACGTTATCTTTCGGCATGTTGGCATCGGCGGCTTTTTCAACTGCCAGGCGCAGGCGCGGATTGGTGGCGATGTCGCCGCCACCCAAGCGTGAGCCGACTGTGATTTCCTTGATCAGACGGGTCCAGACTTTGCCACGCTTGGCATCGGTGGCGGCTTTTTTGTGTTTGATGTTGGCCCATTTGCTGTGTCCTGCCATGACGATATTTCCTTGCGAATAGATTGGTCGGAGAGTGCGATCGACACAAAATTACTGCGTCGCGGTCGCAAAATCAATCTACAATTTTAGCACGCTGACCCTGCCTGAAACCCTCGCGAAAGCCTCACACTCATGCCAAATCCTCTGCTTATTGCCAAGAACCACGCGCTCGACCTGTGTCTGTTGCCGCGTCTCGCCAATCGCCATGGCTGCATCACCGGTGCCACTGGCACTGGCAAGACAGTCACCTTGCAAGCGATGGCGCAAGCGCTGTCCGATATCGGCGTGCCGGTTTTCATGGCCGACGTCAAGGGCGACCTGTCCGGCATGGCCAAGGCGGGAACCGCCAGCGAGCGCATCAGCGCGCGCATGCAGTTGCTGGGATTGCCTGACCCGGCCTGGGCCGCAGTGCCGGTGACGTTCTGGGACGTGTACGGTGAAAAAGGCCATCCGGTGCGGGCCACGATATCGGACCTCGGACCGCTGCTACTGGCGCGCATGCTCAACCTCAACGATACCCAGCAAGGCGTGTTGCAACTGGTGTTCAAGATCGCCGATGATCAGGGCCTGCTGCTGCTCGATATCAAGGACCTGCGGGCGATGCTGCAGCATGTCGGCGACAGCGCGGCAAGCTTTCAGACCGAATACGGCAACATCTCGGCGGCCAGCATCGGCGCGATCCAGCGCGGCCTGATTAGTATCGGCGAACAGGGCGGCGACCAGTTTTTTGGCGAGCCAATGCTCAATATTGACGATATGTTGCAAACCGATGCGGCCGGTAAAGGCGTCGTCAATATCCTTGCTGCCGACCGGTTGATGAATGCGCCGCAGCTGTACTCGACCTTCCTGCTCTGGATGTTGTCCGAACTCTACGAACACTTGCCCGAAGTTGGTGATCTCGACAAACCCAAGCTGGCCTTCTTTTTTGATGAGGCGCACCTGCTGTTTGCCGATGCACCAAAAGCGTTGTTGCAGAAAATCGAGCAGGTCGTGCGCCTGATACGTTCGAAAGGCGTCGGCGTGTACTTCGTCACCCAAAATCCACTCGACATTCCCGATAGTGTGTTGGGCCAGTTGGGCAACCGGGTCCAGCATGCGTTGCGCGCCTACACGCCGCGCGACCAGAAAGCGGTACAAGCCGCAGCGGAAACCTTTCGTGCCAATCCCGCGCTCGATGTTGCCAGCGTCATTGGTGAACTCGAAGTCGGCGAAGCGCTGATGTCATTTCTCGACGACAAAGGTCGGCCGACCATGGTCGAACGCGGCTTTGTTGTGCCGCCGGCCTCGCAGATCGGGCCGGTGACCGACGGCGAGCGGCGGGCCTTGATGGCGGTATCGGTAGTGGTGGGTGTCTATGAAAAAACCGTCGATCGAGAATCGGCCTATGAAAAAATCAAGGGGCGGGTGCTGGCGAGTCCGGCCGCGCCGGTTCCGGACGGGGCGGTGCCACCGCCGGGACGATCGATTGGTGACCAGTTCCGTGACGTGCTCGGTGGCGCGGCCGGCGCAAGCGGACCGGCGCGACGCACCGATAGCCTGGTTGAATCGATGATGAAATCGGCAGTGCGGGCAATCGGTTCGCAGGTCGGTCGCGAAATTATCCGCGGCGTACTGGGCTCTCTCCTGAAAAACGGCAAGCGCTGAACTGCAAACAATAGTGCAGTTAGGTTGTTTTATCTTCCCGATAGGCGTTAGAATTCGGCTCGGCATTCATTGCCGGTTTTCGGGTCGTTAGCTCAGCTGGTAGAGCAGCGGACTTTTAATCCGTTGGTCGCAGGTTCGAATCCCGCACGGCCTACCACGAATA
>JBLHLW010000049.1:0-31620 GCA_047621345.1 Minisyncoccia bacterium
CCTTCTTCCGGTGCTGGAACAAGTCGCCAAGGCCGGTCGTCCACTGCTGATCATCGCAGAAGACATCGAAGGCGAAGCGTTGGCAACCCTGGTTGTCAACAACATCCGCGGCATCCTGAAGACCTGTGCTGTCAAGGCACCAGGCTTTGGCGATCGTCGTAAAGCCATGCTCGAAGACATCGCCATCCTGACCGGTGGTCAAGTCATCGCTGAAGAAGTTGGCCTGACACTGGAAAAGATCACGCTGGAAGATCTGGGCCAAGCCAAGCGCATCGAAATCGGCAAGGAAAACACCACCATCATCGACGGTGCTGGCCAGGCTGTAGCGATCGAAGCACGCGTCAAGCAAGTACGTGTCCAGATCGAAGAAGCGACCTCGGACTACGACCGTGAAAAACTGCAAGAGCGCGTTGCCAAACTGGCCGGCGGGGTTGCAGTGATCAAGGTTGGCGCTGCCACCGAAGTCGAAATGAAAGAAAAGAAAGCCCGCGTCGAAGATGCACTGCACGCTACCCGCGCTGCCGTGGAAGAAGGCATTGTTCCTGGCGGTGGCGTTGCCCTGCTGCGTGCACGTGCCAACATCAACGTCAAAGGTGACAATCCTGACCAGGAAGCTGGTATCAAGATTGTCCTGCGCGCCATGGAAGAGCCACTGCGCATGATCGTGCAAAACGCTGGTGAAGAAGCCTCCGTTGTGGTTGCACGCGTTCTCGAAGGTACGGGTAACTACGGTTACAACGCGGCCAACGGCACCTACGGCGACATGGTCGAAATGGGTGTGCTGGATCCAGCCAAGGTCACACGTTCGGCCCTGCAGAATGCAGCCTCGATCGCCTCCCTGATGCTGACAACGGACTGCATGGTCTGCGAACTGGCGGAAGACAAGCCAGCCGGCGGCGGCATGGGCGGCGGCATGGGTGGTATGGGCGGCATGGGTGGTATGGACGGCATGATGTAATGCCGACTGCATCGCTTCGGAAAGCTACCGAAGCGATGTTGTAATGCAATTAAAAAGCCTGCACGGCGCTCAGCCATGCAGGCTTTTTTGCGTTTCAACGAGCAATAAATTTAATCTCCATCAAACAATCATCAAGCGACATTCGAAAAAAACCTATTTTTCCGTTGATAACGGAACCCGTGTTCATCCTCTGGCCACATAACGCCGCCCACCCGAGCAAGTCCATTTTTGCCGGTTCGGCACGCGACACCGTTGCGGTGCCCGCGTTATCACCAAACGCACTTCTGCACTCAACACGCAAAAGCGCTCCTATCAGGATGCTTCACAAGGAGAACACGATGTTTCCAACCATCTCTAAACTTACCCCAACGGCCTTGTGCCAGCCACCGACTCAGCACAGTCTCGGCGACAAAATCAATCGTCTCGTTACCAGCGGTTATGCACGCGCACTTCAACAGTTTGCAACGCCTTTCGGCGCACCTGCGCGCTCGTCCTTGCCGCAAAAAATAGTCCAACGCGGACTGGTATCGCAAGCGATTCTGGAATCGATCAAGTCCATGCCAGCGACCAGGGCCGCGTCCAAGAATTTCGGTTTCAATCGGGAGCACATGGCGCTAGCAGATACCTGCAACCTGCAACGCTCAGTCATTGCCAAATTAGCCCCGGAAGCAACAACGCAACCTGTTCTGGCGGTGCATCACAACCCCGCTGTGAAGGATGTCGAAACGCTGGTTGCCAGACACGGCCCAGTGAGCTTGAGCCTTCTCGGCATGCTCCCTGCACACGAGGGTGGCAGCAACGTCCCGCGCAGACATACGGTGCTGGTGTTGCACACCTTTCGGGATGAGCACGGTTGCCGCTTTGCCTTGGTGGTCGACGGCAACCCCCATGCACGTAACGCGTTTAAAGATGCTGCCGAAGAAACGGCACAGCGCATCGGCAAGCAATTGCACGAGCTCGGTCAACCCGAGATGTCGGCCATTGAACGAAAACTGGCACTACGCGGTGAACGCATGGGAAGAGAGGAAGCGATTCATGATCTGATCAATCTCGACCGTGCGTTTGAAGCCCATGAAGCGATCACAACGAGTTATCGAAATTTCCTCGGGACACTGCGCAAGGATCTGGAAAAAGAAGGACTGCTCGACAATGACTTCAACATGGATCACCTCTCGACGGCGCAAGCGACTTACGCGCGCAATGCCCGGATTGACGGTGCGCTTCCCGACGAGATTGCAAGCGCCCTGCGGGAGCAGGTTAAAAAACATCCCGACTATGTCAAGCCATTCATACCGCTGCAATCGCAGGTAGCGCCGTCCGACCTGTTCGAACAAATTCCTGCAGTGCGGGATGTCTTCAACGCACCTTCCGTAGCAGGCCCTTGGTCACCACCCGCCTCGACAGAAGAGCTGAAAAATGTACTCCGACAAGAACCGACCTTTGCGGCAGCAGTCGATGCACCCGAAAATCAGGCACGTTTCGACCTGCTGCACGAAGCCATTACCAACACTGTGTTGCCGCCGAATCACCGCGGCGTATCGCTGCAATTACAGTTTCCGGTGACGTATGGCCATGTCGCACATATCGCGCCACTCAATTTGTGGCGCGAAGCAGGACCGGATGGGACATCAGGCAAGCTGCAGATGGGCATCCTGCATCAGGAGGCCACCCCGATCAGCGGCAAAGTATGGGAAGGTGAAGTCCATCCCGTATTTGATACCTCGGCTGTCTACCCTAGCGGTGTGGCGCCCATTGCGGAGTCCATCAAGTTCACTGGCCTGCCCAACGTCACCACCGTCCTCCCCTGCAAGTATCCGGACAAGATCGTGCCGCTGACCCACGCCATGACAGGCCCCGACAAGGCCTATCCATATGGAGGCACACCGCGCTGGCACGGTGACAAAGGCCGCTTCCCGCCAGAGCGTCCTTTCAATTCCTGCTCCAACACCTCGTATGAAGTGCACATGATTTGCAACGGCAAATATCCGACCTATCAATCGACCCTGCCGGAACTATGGCGCGGCAAAATTGGTGAGCTCTACAACGTCGACCAGAGCAAAATTCAGACATGCGCTGTGGGCAACACACAGTACAAAGTCGAGGACATGCTGCATTTGCCATTCGACATCGTCGGCGCGATGTGGCCGAAAGTGACCATTCACTCTGCCACGTTGCCAAGCGCAGTGCCCTGTACTTTCGCTCCTGAGCATCCGGCACCGACACCGCTTGAGGTCGGCGAGAATTTGCGTTTACCGGACGCCGTTTTTCCGAAACATTTTCATGCCGCTCGCTTCATCAATCCCGTCAAGGATATGCGACTGGCCGATGGGACACCGATCAAAAACGGCATCACGTATTTTGCTGAGGCACTGCGGCAGGGAATTCATTATTCCAACGATAAGCCAGGCAAGAAACTCGATTTCTGGCTATCGGGCGTAGAGAGTTCTGCAGCGTAACCCTCCTCACGAACCGATTGACCGGTGACAAGAGGTCAGTGGTGTAAAGTCTCAAACTGGTCATCTCCGGTACATGCCACGATAATGCGCGGCATGTACCGCTCTCAACCCGGCTGAAAAGGACAAGTATGAAAATTGGTTCCATTGGTGTAATCGGTGGTGGCTTGATGGGTGTGGGTATCGCTACGCGCTTTGCTCTCGCCGGTTTTGACACCATCTTGATTGAAGCAGACGCCCACCGCGTGGCGCATATTCCCGCCACCGTCAATGACATCCTCACTGAGTTGATCGAGGCCGAGGTGTGCGCGCCGGCACAGCGCCAGCAGGTCCAGCAATCGTTGTCCGTTACCAGTGATCTGACCGCGCTGGCGAACACTGTCATCGTGATCGAAGCGATCCCGGAAGTGCTGACGATCAAGCAGGACCTGTACGCACAGCTCGAATTACTGCTCCCCGCAGAAGCCCTCATCATGAGTAATACCAGTGGGTTTTTACCCGACCTGCTGTGTGAAAAAATGCAGCATCCGCAACGATTTTTGATCGCGCATTTTTGGAATCCCCCGCACCTTATTCCGCTGGTGGAAGTCGTTCCAGCCAGCGCGACCACCCCTGACGTAATTGAAAAAACCATGGCGGTGCTGCGTCAGATCAAGGCCGAGCCCGTCTTGCTCGCCAAGGCGATCCCCGGCTTCATCGGCAATCGCTTGCAGTTTGCGCTGTTACGCGAAGCGCTAAATATCGTTCGCAGCGGCGCAGCCGACGCGGCGACAGTCGACGCCGTCATGACCGCATCATTAGGACGACGCTACAGCATCATGGGGCCACTGGAATCCGCCGACCTGGGCGGCTTGAACACCTTGCACCAGATCGGCACGCATCTGATGCCCGATCTGGCCAGTGACCAGCAGCCCCTTGAACTGCTGCGCAAGCAGGTCGATCAAGGTAATCTCGGCATCTCCAGCGGCCGGGGATTTTATGCCTGGGATGAAGAACGCATTGCGTCGGTCAGTGCCCGACGCCGCGCACTGCTACGCCGCAATCGAACGGCCTGACACCAACTCATCAGGCGGCTCAATTGCGATAATTATCCGACGGCGCCTCGACCAGTGCGGCTTTCGCAGCGGCCTTGGCATCGAGCATTGCCTGATGCTCGGCCAACAAGACTTCACGCGTCTGCGGCGTCTCCAGCGAAATCCGTCCCAAAGCGCCACTACGATAATCCTGCAGCAACGTGTGCGCGGCTTTTTCCAGATCGACGCCCTTGCCTTTCAAGCGAAACCCGCGTCGCAGCGCGACGGCCTCGACGATGCCAACACCGTCCATTGAGGCCGGATCAACGCCGTAGCGGGCCGCCAGTTGTTGCGGATAGTGCAGGAGCAACGCATCTGCCAGAAACGTCGCGACCTCTTCTTCGATCAGTGCGTTGCTGCCGACCGCGTGGCTAGCTGCCAGCATCAATCCATCGCTGGGCAAGGCAATTTTTGGCCACAGCATGCCCGGCGTATCCGTCAGTACGATGTTATTGCCGAGATACAGACGCTGCTGGATCTTGGTGACAGCGGGCTCATCGCCCACCTTGGCTACCCGTTTTTTCAAGAGCGCATTCATCAGCGTGGATTTGCCGACGTTCGGAATGCCCATGATCATGATGCGTAGTGGCTTGAGCGGCGTACCCCGATGGGGCGCAATCTTCATGCACAAGGCCGGAATTTTGGCGACATCAGCGGGTAGCTTGCAGCTCAATGCGACCGCATGGACGTCAGGCTGACGGTTGTAATAGGCGATCCACGCGGCCGTCGCAGCCGGATCAGCGATATCGCTTTTGTTGAGAATTTTCAGGCAGGGTCGCTGGCGGTCAGCGCGCAGCGCTTCGATCATCGGATTGCAGCTGGCCTGTGGCAAACGGGCGTCCAGCACCTCGATCACCATGTCGACCTTCTCCATGGCTTCGGCCGCCTTCTTGCGGGCGGCATTCATATGACCTGGGTACCATTGTATGGACATTGACGATTCGATCCTGAGAAAAGAGGTCGCTATTCTACCCGCTGCCTGCTACCTACCGGACCGTTCGATCAGGCTTAATCGATTTCAGCTAACACCTTCAGATGGGCAACCACGCTGCGTCCGAGCGCCGACAGGTTGTAGCCGCCTTCAAGGCAACTGACGATGCGGCCCTGCGCATACTGCTGCGCGATCAGCATCACCTGTTTTGTGATCCAGGCATAGTCCTCTTCGAGCAGACCCATCTGGCCAAGATCATCTTCACGGTGGGCATCGAAACCCGCCGAGATGAAGATCATTTGCGGTTGGTGCGCATGCAGCGCAGGCAACCATTTGTCGGTGACCACCTGACGCACAACATCGCCACCACTGAAGGCCGGCACGCCGACATTGACCATATTGTGCAATCCCGGCTTGCTGCCCGGATCCTCGACGAACGGATACAACGCCTCCTGAAAAAAACTTGTCATCAGCACGCGCGGATCGTCGCGAAAGGTATCGTGCGTCCCGTTACCGTGATGAACGTCGAAGTCGATGATCGCGATTCGCTGCAAGCCGTGGAATTCAATCGCCCGGCGCGCGGCAATCGCGACATTATTGAACAGGCAGAAGCCCATAGGCGCACTAGGCGTAGCGTGATGGCCGGGCGGACGAATCGAACAGAATGCGTTGTCGAGTTCACCGGCCATCACCGCATCGGTTGCAGCCACTGCCGCACCCGCCGCACGCAATGCGGCTGTCATGCTGTGGGCATTGAGGGAGGTGTCGGGATCGATTGGATAATAAGGGTCGACATCAGGATCATCGGCGGGAGTGTGGTCCGCGACCAACGCAATTGCCTCGGCCGTGTGCACGCTGGCCAGCATCTCCAGGGTCGCCAGTGGCGCTTCGTGATGCTGCAACAAATTGCTGATGCGGCTGGCAATCAGTTGGTCATCGATGGCTTGAAGGCGCGCGGGCGCTTCAGGATGCCACGACCCCATATCGTGGCGCTTGCAATCAGAATGGGTAAAAAAGCCTGTGCTCATGGTGCCTTGACGGTTATTGGCATTGCGCCTACAGAAATATCCTTCAGGCAATGCCCAGCGTTCTCGCATAGAATCGAGCAAGTGTAACCAAGATTGCAGCGCAAAAGTAACTCCCACCGACTATTCTCTGACCCTATTCATGTACTCACCCGTTCACGCTGCGGCAAAACAGATCAACCAGATCGTGGTTGGCAAGGAACTTCAGGTACGCCAAGCGCTGGTTTGCCTGCTGGCCGGCGGCCACCTGCTCATCGAGGACGTCCCCGGGGTCGGCAAAACGACGCTGGCCCATGCGCTGGCGATTTCACTGGGCATGCAATTCAATCGTGTGCAATTTACCAGTGACCTGATGCCGGCCGATGTCGTGGGCGTATCCATCTTCGATCGCGAGACCAGTCGCTTCGTGTTCCATCCGGGACCGATCTTCACGCAAGTACTGCTGGGTGATGAGATCAACCGCGCCACGCCTAAAACTCAGTCCGCGCTGCTCGAAGCAATGGAAGAGCGACAGGTTACTGCCGACGGCGTCACGCGCGCACTACCGCAACCTTTTTTTGTGATCGCAACACAAAATCCGGCCCACCAGATCGGCACCTTCCCGCTGCCGGAATCCCAGCTTGATCGTTTTTTGATGTGTCTGTCGCTCGGTTATCCGGACGTTGCTGCCGAGCGGGCGCTGCTCATGGGCGAGGATAGGCGCAGTATGTTGCAAGCACTGGGCGCGGCCATGCAGCCTGCTGAATTGCTCGCTGCCAGGGTCGGGCTGGCAAGTATCCACACCTCGGACAAACTCATCGACTACGTGCATGCGCTAGTACTGGCATCGCGCCAGAATGGCATGTTCCACGAGGGCCTGAGTCCACGCGCCGCCATCGCACTGGTACAAGCCGCGCGGGCCTGGGCTGCACTCGAAGGACGCAATCATGTGATTCCCGAAGATGTGCAAGCGGTCCTTGCACCAGTTGCCGCGCACCGCTTGCGACCCTTGAAATCGGCTGGCGGATCAGCGCTGGCAAGCCGCGACCTGATCGCCAGCATGATCAAGTCGGTCGGTCTCTGACGCTACCTCAATGACCATCCAGCGCAATCGGATCGGCACCTGGCTCGATCGCTGGCTCTACCGGCTAGCCGGCCCGGAAACTGGCGAAGTCGTACTGGGCCAGCGACGCGTCTTCATCGTTCCGACCGAAGCCGGCTTGGGCTTTGCCGCCATGCTGTTGCTGCTGCTTATCGGCTCGATCAACTACAACCTGAATCTGGGCTTTGCCTTCACTTTCCTGATCGCTTCCTGCGCCGTGATCGACATGCACCTGACCTTCCGCAATTTGGCTTACCTCCATCTGGCACCAGGACGTGCGCCAGCGATTTTTTGTGGCGACATGGCGTTATTCGAACTGCAACTGATCAACCGCCGCAAACATGACCGGTATGCAATCTGGATGGATTTCTATGGTCAGGCCGGCACCGTCGCGCATGCGGTCGATGTCGCCGCACTGGGCACCAGCAAGGTCACGCTGGGGATGGCAAGTACGACCCGTGGGTGGTTGCCGGCACCGCGTGTCCGCTTGGTCACGCGCTTCCCGCTCGGTTTGTTACGGGCCTGGAGCTACTGGCAACCCGACCTGCGTGTGCTGGTGTATCCGCATCCTGAAGAAGGCGCGCCACCGCTGCCGCTGGCAGCCAATCCCACAGCACACGGCGTCGGGATAACAGGCAATGATGACTTCGCTGGCATCCGTCCTTATCGCGCGGGAGACCCTGTGCAGCAGTTGGCATGGCGGCAAATCGCCCGGATCGATCCGGCCCTCGGGGGCATGCTGCTATCCAAACACTTCGAAGGGGGTGCAGCAAGCGAACTGATGATCGATTTTTCCGCCTTTCCCCGCGTGATGGACCTGGAACTCAAGCTCTCGCGCATGACGCGCTGGGTACTCGATGCCGAAGCCGCTGGTTTGCCGTACGCGTTCCGGCTTGGCACGCTGAGACTGCCACCGGCGCATGGCCCGGCACAACAAGCGGCTTGCCTGCAGGCGCTGGCCGAGTTTGCTCCCGTATGACAACGACTTCGTTACTATCCCGCCCGCTACGCGCACCGATTGCGCGCGACAAGGCCGATATGCTAACTTTGCTGGCCGCCTGCCTGCTAGTGCTGATACCGCATTTCTTTCATTTACCCTTGTGGATTTCGGCCGGCGTGGTGACCCTGCTGGGCTGGCGCAGCTGGATCACCTGGACCGGCAAACGCTTGCCACCGCGCTGGTTGTTGCTGCCGATCGCCTTTCTGGCGATGGCCGGCATTTACCTCGCCTACCGCACACTGCTCGGGCGAGACGCAGGGGTAGCGATGCTGGCCCTGCTCTTAATCCTCAAGCTACTGGAAATGCATACCAAACGCGATTTGTTCGTGGTGTTGTTCCTGAGTTTTTTTCTGCTGCTGACGAATTTTTTCTACTCGCAAAGTATCCTCACCGCGTTGTTGATGGCCATTGCTGTGCTGGCATTGTTGACGGCACAACTGTCGTTCCAATTCACTGGCACGGTGCCCCCACTGAAAAAAAAGCTCCGTCTAGCCACGCTGATTGTCGCTCTGGCGACACCGCTGATGCTGGTACTGTTCCTCTTGTTCCCGCGCATTCAGGGGCCGCTATGGGGATTGCCTGGCGATGCCACTGGGGCCCGCAGCGGGCTATCCGATTCAATGACGCCGGGAATGATTTCATCGCTCGCGCTGTCCGATGACATCGCCTTTCGGGTCAAGTTCATCGATCCCGTGCCAGCCCAAGGCAACCTGTACTGGCGCGCCAGCGTGCTATCACGCTTTGATGGTCGTACATGGACCGCCCAACCGCAGACACCGATGAAAGTCGGTAGCGTGAAAGCCTTGCCTGGCAGCCCGTCAACGCGCTACCAGGTAACGCTGGAGCCGCACGGCCGACGCTGGCTGTTCGCGCTGGAGACGCCGCTCACGCCACCGCAACTGATCGGCAATAGCGCCTATCTCGCTAACGATTTCCAGTTGCTGGCCAACGAGCGCATTGGTACACGGTTGCGCTACGACATCACATCCTGGACGCAATTTTCGCTACAAGCCGACAGCGCGCCCGACGAACTCAACGATAGTCTGCAGCGTGCTGCCGGCTACAACCCCGCAACGGCACGCTTCGCACGCAACTTGCTGGCGCAATCCAGCGACAGCGCCGAACTGGTCGCACTGGTACTGCAATATTTCCGCCGCGAGCCATTTAGCTACACGCTAGAACCACCGTTACTGGGTCGCAATTCTGTCGACGAATTCCTGTTCTCGAGTCGCGCCGGCTTTTGCGAACACTATGCCTCCGCTTTCGTGGTGCTGATGCGCGAACTGGGCATCCCCGCCCGCGTCGTCACCGGCTATCAGGGAGGCGAGATCAATCCGAGCGACGGCTATATGGAAGTACGTCAGAGCGATGCCCACGCCTGGGCCGAAGTCTGGATTGAACAGCGTGGCTGGATCCGGGTTGACCCGACCGGCGCGGTGGCCCCTGAACGCATCGCGCGCAGTGTCGCCAGCCAGTCCACCCGTCGACTATTTGGCGGGCTGATGACCCTGTCGCCAGCAAACGATTCATGGCTGGCAATGACGCGATTTACCTGGGACGCGCTGTCGAATGCATGGAACCAGCGTGTTCTGAACTATTCCCCCGAGCGACAAAAAGATTTGGTCGCCCGGCTCGGCATCGACAAAGTCGATTGGCCCACGCTGATCGCGCTGATGCTGGGCGCAGGTAGCCTGGTGATGGCGATCATGATGGTGCCGCTGCTGATGAACCGCGCCAAACCCGATCCGGCCAGCAAGTTGTACGCAACGTTCTGCCAGCGGATGGCCCGGTTCGGCATCGTTCGTGCACCCCATGATGGTCCGCGCACCTTCATGGCGGCCGTGACGGCCAGTTCGCAACTGCCAGAACCCACCAAAACGGCAGCCCTGCGTTTTCTGAACTGCTATGAAGCGCTGCAGTATGGTACGGTGATACCCCTCCGGCGCAACGCTGCGCTATCCCAATTACACACCCTACTGGCCGCATGTCGATGACCTTTTCTGTACGCTCCCAACACGCATTACGCAGTACCGTACTTGCCCTTTCCTTGGCTCTCGGCTGGACCGGCGTATCGAACGCCGCACCGGATCGCCCTACCAGTACCCATTTGGGCGAGTTCGCTGATTTTTCGCAATGGAAGGAAGTGGCCGATTTCATTGACCTGATGGTGACCCGTCATGGCTTCGACCACGCCGCTCTGGAGGCCCTGTTCCGCCAGACCGCTTATCTCGAACGCACCATCCAGTTGATGAAACCAGCACCGGCAGGCCGGCCGAAAAACTGGAACGCGTATCGCGCCCGCTTTGTTGAGCCGGTCCGCATCAGTGGTGGCGTGCGTTTCTGGAATGAGCATGCCGAAGCACTGGCGCGTGCCGAAGCGCAATTCGGCGTGCCGGCCGAAATCATCGTTGCGATCATTGGCGTCGAAACGATCTACGGTCGCTATACCGGCAGTTTCCGCGTCATGGATGCCATCACCACGCTGGCCTTCGATTACCCGGATACACCGACGCGCCTGGCCCGAATGGCCTATTTTCGCGGTGAACTGGAAAATACCTTGCTCTACGCGCGCGAATCAAAGATCGATCCACTGAGCTTGACCGGCTCGTATGCGGGTGCCATCGGGTGGCCTCAGTTCATGCCTGGCAGCATCCGCGAGTATGCCGTCGACTTCGATGGCAACGGCACCATCGATTTGCGCAACTCGCCAGTCGATGCCATCGGCAGTGTTGCCAGTTTTCTGATCAAGCATGGCTGGCGCAGTGGCGAGCCGATCGTCTTCCCCGCCACCGTGAGTGCCAATGGCAGCACGGGTGCGCAGGCTTGGGATGCTTTCATCAATCAGGGGCTGGAAGCCAAGTTCAGCGTTGCCGATCTGCGCGCTGCGGGTGTGACACCCTCGACGCCGCTGCCTGACAACATGCTGTTTGGACTGGTTGATCTGCAAAATGGCCCCGACGCGCCAGAGTTCTGGCTCGGTGCGGCAAACTTTTTTGCCATCACCATGTACAACCGCAGTTTTTTTTATGCGATGTCAGTGGTCGACCTGAGCCGCTCGGTACGCGCAGCGCGGGCCATCAACCCTTGAGCAAAGTCAGATCAATCTGCAAAGTCTCACCGTTGCCGCTGATCCAGACTTCGCCATCCTGCATCGTGTATTGCAATTGCATGTTGCGCTGGGCCAGCTTGGCCATTTCCAGGCTGCTGGTCGGCGACAGGTTGATGACCTCGAGATTACGCGCCCGGTCGACTCTGCTTCCGATCTGATTCCACCAGATCGGACTGCTGTAACTGTAGCTATAGATCTTGACCTTATCGGCGCGACCACAGGCTTTCAGGATGCGGCGGTCATCTGGCTGTCCGACATCGATCCACAGGTCGATCGCGCCGGTCAGGTCTTTTTGCCAGATATCGGGCTCATCGGCATCCGCAATCCCCTTGGCAAACACCAGCGCTTCGTGGGCGTGGCGCGCAAATGCCAGTAAGCGCACCATCATCCGCTCATCAGTTTCGGACGGGTGGCGAGCGATGGTCAACACATGACTTTGATAATAATGTCGATCCATGTCGGCGATCTGGATATCTGCTTTGTAGATGGTTGCCTTGATTGCCATTGCGGGTAATTTTTCCTGAGACAGTGATAGATGGATGCGTGAATGCGGCTGCGAAGCATAGCTGATCGCACTCGCCCGTAGCGTAAAAAATAGGACTGTCCTCTATAATGGGCGCCCGATTCCTGACCGCTCGTTACCCTCATGCCAATTCCCGCTGCCGACCACGCCTTATTCATTGACGCTACTCGCACCTGGCTGGAGCGGGCCGTGATTGGGCTCAACTTGTGCCCATTCGCCAAAGCGGTCCATGGTCGCCACCAGATCCGTTTTCAAGTCAGTATCGCAACGACGCCTGCCGATCTGCTGGCCGACCTGATGGAAGAAATGCGCACGCTGTCAGAAGGCGATCCCGCCATCACCGACACCACATTACTGATCCACCCTCATCTACTGACCGACTTCCTCGACTACAACGATTTTCTGGCGCTGGCCGATCAGGCGCTGGAAGACTTGCAGCTTGATGGCATCTTGCAGGTTGCCAGCTTTCATCCGCGTTATCAGTTCGCAGGGACTAGCCCGGACGATATCGACAATTACACCAATCGGTCGCCCTACCCGACCTTGCATCTGCTGCGCGAAAGCAGTATCGACCGCGCCGTTGCCGCATTTCCGGATGCGGCCAGCATTTTCGAACGCAATATCACCACCATGCACAAGCTCGGCCACGCAGGCTGGGACGCTCTGAATCTTGTACCTGCAGAAACAACTATCCGCCTACAAGAGCCAGATCATTGATTGAAAAGACAACTACGTAGCCAATCAAGCAGGTAACAGGAGATCAATATCCAACTCATTCCATTGAGAATTATCAAAGTATCATCATGGAGACTGCATAAACTTAGAACGATCACTAAAAATAACGCCCCGTTATCAAATTGTTGCTGCGATAGCGTCACGCACGAATAACAAAGAAGGTCACTCTTCGACCAACCATGAATGACCTTACCTATTAGTAATTACGCATTGCTTTTTGCGAAATCGCAACCATCTCAGTGTTACTAAGGCGTGATGACTCGATCGCCGATAGCCAGTCAAAAAAAAGCGGGCGCAATTGCAACTGTATGAATTTGATGTAGCCCAAGCATTTATTGCTTATAAACCACAGATCACACATTTTTCCTTGTACACTCAACTTGCTCTATGGAATTATTTAGATTATGACCACTCAGTTAGAACACACCATGACCAGCAACCGTCTTTCAGACCTGTTAGCGTACGACCCGAACAACTTGCTTGATTCCTTGATCAGCAAGTTGAACCTCAAAAATGATGCAGCGCTCTCGCGTGCACTGGAAGTTGCTCCTCCCGTGATCAGCAAGATCCGCCACCGGCGACTGCCGGTTGGTGCTTCGCTGTTGATCCGGATGCACGAAGTCAGCGACCTGAGCATCCGCGACCTACGCGTCCTGATGGGCGACCGTCGGGACAAGTTCCGTATCAGTGACAAGCAATTCAAGCCAAAAGATGACAGCGCCGAAGATCAGGACGACGCATAGGAATAACGAACGGGATCATCTGAAAAGATGATCTTTTTTTGTCCTTGCGGCTCTCGCATGACGTCTTGATAGCATGGCTCAGGCTGGAAATATGCCAGTTGATAGATAACGGTCGCCGCGATCGCAAACGATGAATACGATCGTTGCGTTTTCGACGCCTTGAGAAATCCTTAATGCAACTTCGCAAGCGCCGGCAGCGGATGGACCGCAAAAAATACCTTCCTCTGCAGCAAGGCGCCTCGCCATAACCTCGGCGGCAGACTGACTGACGTTTTCGACTTGATCGACGCGTGCGCGATCAAAAATCTTGGGCAAATAGGCTTCTGGCCATTTACGAATACCAGGGATCTGCGATCCCTCTTCTGGCTGTGCGCCAACAATCTGAATCGCCGCATTTTTTTCTTTCAAAAATTGCGACACACCCATGATCGTGCCTGTAGTCCCCATTGCACTCACGAAATGGGTGACCCTACCCTCGGTATCGCGCCAGATTTCCGGACCAGTTGTCCGATAATGGGCCAGTGGATTATCAGAATTACCGAACTGGTCAAGTATGGTGCCCTGACCGTCTTTTTGCATTTGTTGCGCTAAATCACGCGCATATTCCATACCACCCGTCTTGGGCGTCAGGATAATTTTGGCACCGTAAGCGGCCATGCTTTGCTTGCGTTCCTCGCTCAGATTTTCTGGCATCAGCAAGATCATCTTGTAGCCGCGCATCGCGGCAACCATGGCTAGCGCGATTCCGGTGTTACCACTCGTGGCTTCGATCAGCGTATCGCCCGGTTTGATATCGCCACGCTCTTCAGCATGTCGGATCATCGACAAGGCAGGACGGTCCTTGACCGACCCTGCCGGGTTATTACCTTCGAGTTTTCCCAAGATAATGTTGTTACGTTGCGCGACGCTGTCGCCACCGATACGCGTGAGCTGGATCAGCGGCGTATTGCCGATCGTGTCTTCTAAGGTCAGGTAAGCCATGGTGTCCAGTCGCGTCAAGTTAAGGCAAGCATTTTAAACGCAGATGGTCCAGTGCGTGCTGATGAGCCGCCAAGCGCCAGAGCGAACGGGCTTTTATTTCGGTTGGCCGACAGCCTTGTGCGAATGACCATCCACGGTCAACCCGGCATTGGAAAGCCGGACGGCACTTTTTTTCTTGATGCCCTTGACGCGTTGCTCGAGGTCCAGCCAATCCTTAAAATTGCCGCCTTTCTTGCGCTCATCAAGAATAGTTTGGGACAGACGCGGTCCGACACCTCTGATACCGTCAAGTGCAGCCTGATCGGCCTGATTGACATCGACCGTCGCGGCGGCAAAACAGACACGGGTAAATACCAGCATGCTGCAAATCACCAGAAAACACTTCTTTTTAAACATCTACGCCTCCCATTTACCGTCGTTGAACTGCCCAACGCACAGTATTCATCGCGCAGGGGAGCGCAGGCTTTTTTCGGTGCTCTGCCAGATAGGATTAGTAGACCGGCTTTCTGTTTTGCGTTATCCGAACAACTCTTCCCGGGTTACTGTCGCCGTCCCGAGCTTGCCGACCACAATCCCACCAGCTTTGTTGGCTAACACCACTGCTTCAGACAGCGTTTTCCCCGCGCCAAGCATCGCCGCCATGGTTGCAATTACCGTATCACCGGCACCGGAGACATCGTAGACTTCTCGTGTCATAGCCGGCGTGTGGAGTACTTCAGCATCGGTGTACAGCGTCATTCCCTCTTCGGATCGTGTTAGGAGCAACGCTTCCAACCGGAGTGCTTGACGCAATTGCTGCGCCTTGGCTGTGAGCTCGCTTTCATCGCGCCAACTGCCTACTACGCGCCGGAATTCGGATTTATTCGGGGTGAGCAGCGACGCGCCGGCATAACGCGAAAAGTCATCTCCCTTAGGATCGACCAAGGTACGTTTTCCAAGCCGCACAGCAGACGCGATCATATCGGCGACATTGACCAAACTCCCTTTGGCATAATCAGACAGCACGATCACGTCATATTGCGGTAAGAGCGTGTTGTACTGCGTGAGCTTGTCGCGCAATACGAGATCGGTCGGAGCTTCCTCGAAATCGATACGCAACAATTGCTGCTGCCGCCCGATCACCCGTAACTTGATGATGGTCGAGATGGCTGGGTCCTGCTTCAGAAAACAGCCAATCTTCAGTTCGGCCAATTGAAGCGCAATCGTGTCGGCAGCCTCGTCCTGTCCAACCACACCAAGCAAGCCGACCTGTGCACCCAGCATCGCCGCATTCCGTGCCACGTTGGCAGCGCCGCCGAGGCGCTCTTCCCGCCGCTCGACACGTACGATGGGTACGGGTGCTTCCGGCGAAATCCGGCTCACCTCGCCAAACCAGTAGCGATCCAGCATGATGTCGCCTACCACCAGAATGCGACTACCGGCGAATGCATTCGGAGCGGTCATCATGTCTGCGTCAAAACGGAACGGCCAATGCCGTGATACTCAACACCTGCAGCAATCATCGCGTCAGGCTCGAACAGATTGCGGCCATCGAAAATCACCGGCGTTTTCAACAACATTTTCAGCTGTCCAAAGTCAGGACTACGGAACGCCTTCCACTCAGTCACGATCACCAATGCATCAGCATCATTGAGCGCGTCGGTCGGATTGTCACAAAAACGGATGCGAGCCGCTGCTGCCGGATCTGCTGCAAAGTCCAACGCCAGCGCGCGTCGCGCCTCGGGCATCGCGACCGGGTCGTGCACGGCAACTGATGCGCCGCGCGATAGCAATTCTGCGATCAGCACCCGCGACGACGCTTCGCGCATATCGTCGGTATTGGGCTTGAATGCCAACCCCCATATGGCAAAATGCCGTCCTGCTAGATCATCACCAAACCGGCCAACAATCTTGCTGCCCAAGACGTGCTTCTGGCGATCATTGACCGCTTCGACCGCACGCAGAATCAGCAACTCCTGACCGTGCGCGCGCGCGGTACGCTCCAGTGCCTGCACGTCTTTCGGGAAACAAGACCCGCCATACCCGCAACCCGCATACAAAAAACTGTAGCCAATACGCGGGTCCGAACCGATACCTTGACGTACCGATTCAATATCAACACCAACGTGATCAGCCAGGTTAGCCAATTCATTCATGAATGAAATACGCGTCGCCAGCATGGCATTGGCTGCATATTTGGTGAACTCCGCCGAGCGAACATCCATCCAGAAGGTCCGGTCGTGATTGCGGTTAAATGGCGCGTACAGATTTTTCATCAACTGGCGTGCCTGCGTCCCGGTTGCTGTCGTGTCACAGCCAATCACGATGCGGTCGGGCCGCATAAAATCTTCGACGGCCGCACCCTCTTTCAGAAATTCCGGATTCGAGACTACCGAGAAGCTGGCTGTGCTGGCGCGCGCACTCAGTTCGGCCTGCATCGCCGCACTAACCTTGTCGGCAGTTCCAACCGGTACCGTCGATTTGTCGACCACCACTTTGAAGCCTGTCATGTAGCGACCAATATTGCGCGCTGCCGCCAGCACATATTGGAGATCGGCAGAACCATCTTCGTCCGGCGGCGTGCCGACCGCGATGAACTGAATGTCTCCATGGGCAACACTGGCGGCAACATCCGTCGAAAATGTCAGCCGTCCGGCAGCGCGATTGCGCGCCACCACATCGGCCAGACCCGGCTCGTGAATCGGAATACCACCGGCATTCAATATGTCGATCTTGCTCTGATCCACATCCAGACAAAACACGTTATTGCCAAGCTCGGCCAGACAGGCGCCGGTGACCAGGCCAACATAGCCCGTACCAATTATCGTTATTTTCATTGCGGAGTTCTCGCTGCAAGTGCACGTCTGCCGTGGCAGGCGCGCCGGTTAGTTCATCACATTCAATTCTTCGGTACGACGCGGTGAATAGGTCTCCCAGCGACTGCAACCAGGACATTGCCAGTAAAACTGGCGCGCCTTGAAGCCGCAATGACTACATTGATATCGCGCCAGCTTCTGCGCGTAGCCATGCACCAGATTCTTGACCAGAGAGAGCTCAGGTCGCACGCTAGGCGGTGCGTCCATCAGGCGCGCATCCAGCAGCTTGTCGAGGCCCAGCAATGTCGGCGTGCGCCGGAGCTCGTCACTGACCAACTGGTTTGCCGCTTCCACGCCGTCGAGCTCAAGGACTGCCTTGAAAACCACCTCCAGCAAATCGATTGAAGAAGCCTCAGCCATGTAGGACTTCAGCAGATTAGCGCCCTCTTGCGGTCTGCCTAGTGCTCGGTAACCGTCCATCAGTCGCTGTGCCACTAACGCGACGTGGGGCACGCTTTGCTGCTCGACACGCCGCCATGCAAGCAAAGCGCCTTCAACATCCCCCTTGGCCAAGTGGACATCACCGATCAGCAATGTCGCCCGTACGTTCTTGCGGTCGGCGAGCAACGCTTTTTCGAGGACCTGCAATGCAGCGTCGGCATGCGTATGCACCAGTTCGTCCTGCGCGATTTCACAATAAAACTGAGCGATCTCTTTCTGCCGCCCGCCGGCACCGGACTCTTGCAACGCCGTCGCAGCGTCTATGGCGCGCGTCCATTCTTTTTCGCGTTGATAAATTTCAAGTAACGCGCGGCGGGCTTGCGCGCTGTACTGAGTCTCGACAAGCAGGTTAAAGGTTTCTTCGGCCCGATCGAGCAAACCGGCCTTCAAGTAATCCTGTCCAAGTTCGTATTGCGCATGGACCTGATGCTCGAGGGGTAAGTCGGGACGCGCCAACAAGTTCTGATGCACCCTGATGGCTCGCTCTGTTTCGCCGCGGCGGCGAAACAGGTTACCCAATGCGAAGTGCAATTCAACCGTTTCGGGGTCGAGCTTGACGATTTCAATGAACGCATCAATCGCCTTATCGGGCTGCTCATTGAGCAGAAAATTCAATCCCTTGAAATAACCACTCGGTAAGGTACGCGACTCAGCGACAAGTTGACGAATGTCGACCCGGGCAGCGATCCAGCCAAGACCGAAAAAAATCGGGATACCAAGTAACCACCAAATTTCAAATTCCATGTGTTACCAGGGCTTTCATGTGTTTGATCGGACGTTCGTATAATAATTAGCCGACAACCGAATCAGGTTGCGGTGGCTGGGACCGTGCTTCGCGCAGCGACTGCTGCTCTTGTAACATCGTGGCAATCACTTTTTTATGGCGCGCCAGTTCACGACGGTGGCGCACGAAGGACGGCAGCATGCCGAATACCCCGAGGATCGCACCGACGGCGAAAAACCCAAACAGCAGCATCACTAGCGGTCCACGGATTTCATAACCGAGAAAAAAATTCAACGCCGCTTCTTGAGTATTCTTCAATGCAAAACCAAAGAACAGGACAGCAACCAGCACAGATAAAATTTTAAGCAGGAATTTCATGTGCATCTCCTTGTTGGCAAGGCCGATGTTATCAGCCTGTAATGCGCAAACGGTGGAATACGGAACAGCAGCGTGATTGCCGTCGCCAATTCGAATCGACGAAATTGTACGTGAAAAAAAACGGCATCCGAGGATGCCGTTTTATTTTCATGCAAACAATTCAGTCCTCGATGATCGGCTGCCCGACCATCGCATCAACCCGCTCGCGCAATTCCTTGCCAGGCTTGAAGTGCGGCACCCGTTTTTCAGGAACCATCACTTTTTCACCTGACTTCGGATTACGTCCGATCCGCGGCGGCCGGCTGTTCAATGAAAAACTGCCGAACCCGCGTATCTCGATGCGCTGGCCTGTAGCCAACGCATCGGTCATCGCGTCGAGAATCGTCTTGACCGCGTAATCCGCATCTTTTGCAACCAGTTGCGGATAACGTTCGGCCAAGCGAGCAATAAGCTCCGACTTAGTCATTTACAAGCCCGACAACAATTAGTTCTTGATGTCGAATTTAGCTTTCAGCAATGCGCCTAGGCTGGTCGTTCCGGAAGCAGCGTTCGAATCGGTTGCTGTCGACATCTTGCGCATTTCTTCTTGCGTTTCGACATTGTCTTTAGCTTTGATCGACAGCTGGATACCACGTGCCTTACGGTCGATGTTCAGAACCATGGCTTCGACAGTATCGCCAACTTTCAAATGCGTGCCGGCATCTTCAACGCGGTCGCGCGAGATTTCGGAAGCGCGCAAATAGCCTTCAACTTCTTCGGACAACTGGATCACGGCGCCCTTAGGCTCGACCATCTTGACTACGCCGGTAACCAGTGAACCCTTGTCGTTCATGGCTGCGAAGTTGTTGAACGGATCGCCTTCGAGTTGCTTGACACCCAGTGAAACGCGCTCGCGCTCGACATCGATGGCCAACACGATGGCTTCGAGTTCGTCGCCTTTTTTGAACCGGCGAACAGCTTCTTCGCCTGTTTCTGTCCATGACAGATCCGACAGATGCACCAGACCGTCGATGTTGCCAGCCAGGCCGATGAACACGCCGAAGTCGGTGATCGACTTGATGGCGCCGCGGACTTTGTCACCCTTCTTGTGGGTGACAGCGAAGTCATCCCAAGGATTAGCTTTGCATTGCTTCATACCAAGGCTGATACGACGACGCTCTTCGTCGATTTCCAGAACCATGACTTCGACTTCGTCGCCCAACTGGACAACTTTGTTTGGCGCCACGTTCTTGTTGGTCCAGTCCATTTCGGACACGTGGACCAGGCCTTCGATACCTTGCTCGACTTCAACGAATGCGCCGTAGTCGGTGAGGTTCGTGACCTTGCCGAACAGACGGGTGCTTTGTGGGTAACGACGTGACAGACCGGTCCAAGGATCGTCGCCGAGCTGCTTGACACCCAGCGAAACGCGGTTCTTTTCTTGATCGTACTTGAGGACCTTGGCAGTGATTTCCTGACCAACGGTAAGCACTTCCGATGGGTGACGCACACGACGCCATGCCAGATCGGTGATGTGCAACAAGCCATCGATGCCGCCCAGGTCGACGAATGCGCCATAGTCGGTGATGTTCTTGACGATACCGGTAACGACGGTACCTTCTTTCAGCGTTTCCATCAGTTTCTGACGCTCTTCACCCATCGAAGCTTCGATGACGGCGCGGCGGGACAGAACGACGTTGTTACGCTTGCGGTCCAGTTTGATGACCTTGAATTCGAGGGTCTTGCCTTCGAACGGGGTGGTGTCCTTGACCGGGCGGGTATCGACCAGTGAACCTGGAAGAAACGCGCGAATGCCGTTGGTCAGCACGGTCAGACCGCCCTTGACCTTGCCATTGACGGTACCGATAACGATCTCGCCGGACTCCATCGCTTTTTCGAGCGAGAGCCACGATGCGAGGCGCTTGGCCTTGTCGCGGGACAGTATGGTATCGCCGAAACCGTTTTCCAACGATTCGATGGCAACAGAAATGAAATCACCAACGTTGACTTCGAGTTCGCCATTGTCGTTTTTGAATTCTTCGATTGGAATGAAGGCTTCTGACTTCAGGCCGGCGTTGACGATAACGAAGTTATGGTCAAGACGGACGACTTCAGCAGAGATCACTTCGCCGGAACGCATGTCCTGGCGCAACAACGATTCTTCAAAAAGAGCGGCAAAACTTTCCATACCAACGGCGTTTTCAGTAGATGAGACAGTAGTCATAGCGAGGTTTTGAGCAGGTTGCCTGTGGTGGAGACGTTCAACGTGAACGGGCCAGTCAGAGGGTTAGGTGTGTGTATGTTCGTTGCCGCTTTGCGCGACAAGGAACGCCAAATAGAACATAAAACAATACGTGCTGTGCAGTTACTTTACTACGGGGCGGGATTCCTCCCGCTTGCGTGCTGCTGCGTACCAGGCCAGCACCTGATTGACAGCGTCTTCTGCTGTCATGTTCGAGGTCTCCAGCAAGTGCGCATCCTCGGCAGGCTTGAGTGGTGCAATGGCGCGGTTTGCATCGCGGGCATCGCGTTCGTTCAAGTCTTTCTGGAGGTCGTGCAGTGTAGCAGACATTCCCTTGCCAATCAATTGGCGCAATCGCCGCTCGGCGCGCGCTTCGGCGCTAGCGGTCAGAAATATTTTCAGAGTGGCACGCGGGAATATCACTGTGCCCATGTCGCGACCATCGGCAACCAGGCCGGGCGGCGAACGAAATCCGAGTTGCAACGCGTACAGCGCCTGCCGCACTGCCGGCAGCGTAGCAATACACGACGCGAAATTACCTACCGCTTCGGCGCGAATGGCTGCTGTCACGTCTTCATTAGACAGGAACACATGCTCGCCATTGAAATGACAATTGAGCGCCGCAGCCGCTTTGGCCAGTCCGTGCTCATTGGCCGGATCGAGATGCTTGCGCATCGCCGACAGCGCGGTAAGCCGGTACAGCGCCCCCGAATCAAGGTAGTGGAATCCCAATCGAACGGCCACAAGATGCGCAACCGTCCCTTTGCCCGAAGCGGTCGGGCCATCGATGGTAATGACAGGAATGGTAGCTAATGGCATGGTGTCGGACTTCAAATAGGGTGCGTGGCGACGGTCGCAAAAACGTCGAAATAATCAGGGAATGTCTTTGCCACGCACCCGGGATCAAGGATGCGTATCTGTGCGCCGCGTCGCGCTGCGCCATCCAGCGAGGCCAGTGAAAAGCACATCGCCATCCGGTGGTCGTCGTAGGTAGCGATCTCGGCGGCGGTGATCTCGACCGGCGGCGTGATACGCAGATAGTCAGCACCTTCTTCGACCGTTGCGCCCAGCTTGCGTAATTCAGTCGCCATGGCATGAATGCGGTCGGTTTCCTTGACGCGCCAGCTGCCGATATTGCGCAGCGTGCTGGGACCGTCGGCGTACAGCGCGGCAATCGCGATCGTCATTGCCGCATCAGGGATATGGTTGAAATCGGCATCGATGGCTCTCAGGACGCCATTCGCGCTGGCCTCGATCCAGTGCTCGCCCATCGTGATGGTGGCGCCCATTTGCTGCAACGATTCGACGAAACGTACGTCGCCCTGAATACTGTTGCTGCCAACACCCTCGACCCGCACCGGACCGCCCGCAATTGCGCCGGCGGCCAGAAAGTACGAGGCAGACGATGCGTCACCTTCAACATGGATGCGACCCGGACTGACATAACGCTGGTCAGCGGCGATGGTGAACGATTGCCAGCCGTCGCGCTCAACCTCGACACCGAAGCGGCGCATCAGGTTGATCGTGATCTCGATGTAGGGCTTTGAAATGAGCTCGCCGATGACGTTGATTTTGACTGCTTGGGTACGCGCGATCAGCGGTGCAACCATCAACAACGCAGTGAGGAACTGGCTCGATACATTGCCGCGTACGTCCAGTGTGTGCGTATGGATTTTCCCGGCGCGGATGTGCAGTGGCGGGAAGCCGGCGACGCCGGTACAGGTGATCTTTGCGCCGATAGCATTGAGCGCGTCGACCAGATCACCGATAGGTCGCTCGTGCATTCGGGCGACGCCGTGCAAGGTGTAATCGCCGCCAATGATCGCCAGCGCGGCTGTCAGTGGCCGGATCGCGGTGCCGGCATTACCCATGAACAGGTCGGCCTGCTGATTCGGAAAAGCCCCGCCCCCGCCGGTGACGGTGTAATCCTGCGTGGTGCCAGAACGCTGCCAGTCAATCCCCAGCGATTGCAAGGCAGCGAGCATCACGTGGGTATCGTCGGATGCCAGCAAATCACGGATATCGGTTACCCCTTCGGCCAGGGCAGCCAGCAGCAACACCCGGTTGGAAATACTTTTCGAACCTGGCAGACGGACCGTGCCTTGCGCGCTTGGCGCCGGGTTCAGGTCAATATGGGGAGGGTAATGAGAATTCGGTCGCATCAGTCACCACCTTGTTTTGCTTGCAGTTCTGCGGCTTCAATCGCACTGATCCAGTTGTGCCGCGCTTGCTGCGCGTTGCTGTAAATGGCTTCGAGTCCTGCGCCATCCCGTTCAACCAGCATGCGGCGCACACCCTGCAACTGATCGAGATAGGCATCGAGCTCTCCAAGCAGTGCCGGCTGATTGGCCAACGAGATATCGCGCCACATTTCAGGCGAAGAACCGGCAATGCGCGTGAAATCCCGAAACCCGCTGGCGGCGTACTGAAATAGCAATTCGGCATGCGGCTTGCGCGCAATGTCGTCAACCAGCGCATACGACAACAGATGCGGCAAATGGCTGACCGCCGCAAACACGCGATCATGATCAGCTGCGCTGAGCCGATGAATCAACGCACCGCATGCTTGCCAGGCCAAGGCAACCCGCTCGATGTCGGCAGGGCTATTTTCCGGCAATGCAGTGAGTACGACTTTCTTGCCCACATACAGATCGGCAATCGCCGCTTCAGGACCATTCTGTTCGCGTCCGGCAATCGGATGACCAGGAATGAACTGGCCGATCTTGTCACCCAATGCAGCACGTGCCGCAGCAACGACATCGGCTTTGGTACTGCCGGCATCGGTCACCACCGTACCCGGTTGCAGATGCGGCTGGATCGCGCGCAGGATGGCGCCGGTTTGCGCCACGGGAGCCGCAATCAGCACCAGGTCGGCATCGCGCACGGCCTCCTCGGCAGAGGCTGCGATGGTATCGATAATGCCCAGCGCTTGCGCACGCACCAGTACGCCGGGACTACGGCCAAAGCCGACGATGTGATCGACGCGACCTGCACGCGTCAGGGCCAACGCGAACGATCCGCCAATCAGACCGACACCGAAGACGGCAACTTTTTTCAGCATGGTGCTCAAGTCAGGATGTCGGTCAGTGCGGCGATGAAGGTCGCGTTTTCAGTCGGCAAGCCAATCGATATCCGCAGCCATTGTGGCAAGCCGTAATTACCGACCGGCCGCACGATCACGCCGCGCTGGAGCAAGGCCAGGTTGACACGCGCACCAGCACCGTCGTCATCACCGACTTTGACCAGAACAAAGTTACCCGATGACGGCACATACTGCAGGCCGAGCGCATCAAAGGCTGCGGTCAATTGTGCGTAACCCGCGTGGTTAATCTGAGCGCCCTTGGCCAGAAAAGCATGGTCGTTCAATGCCGCAATCGCGGCGGCTTGCGCCATCGAATTGACATTGAAAGGCTGGCGAATCCGGTTGAGCAAATCGGTCACCGCCGGTTGCGCAATACCAAAGCCGATACGCAATCCAGCCAACCCGAAGGCCTTCGACAAACTGCGCGAGACCAGCAAGTTCGGATACTGGCGCACCCACGCGACCGAGTCATATTGCAACGCGGGCGGAAGATACTCGTTGTAGGCTTCATCGAGCACGACCACGATGTGCTGCGGCACTTGCGCAAGGAAATCAGCAATCGCTGCCGCTGGCAAAAAAGTGCCGGTCGGATTATTCGGATTGGCGATGAAAATCAGCCGCGTGGCAGGCGTAATCGCCGCGGCCATCGCCGCCAGATCGTGGCCAAAATCCTTGGCTGCCACCACCACCGCCTTGCCACCAACAGCCTGCGTCGCCAGCGGATAGACCGCAAACGAATACTGCGCGTAAATCACTTCCTGACCGGGCTCGACCAACGCATGCGCGGCCAGTTCGAGAATATCGTTGCTGCCATTGCCAAGCGTGATCCAGTCGTGCGCGACATCGTATTTGGTGCCGATGACGGCCTTCAATGCAAAGCCGTTGGCATCCGGATAGCGGCCAAGGTCCGCCATCGCTTCCAGCATGGCCAGTCGTGCCGACTCCGGCATACCGAGCGGATTTTCATTTGATGCCAGCTTGACGATGCTCGCTTCATCGAGCCCGAATTCACGGGCAACTTCAGAGATCGGTTTTCCGCCTTGGTAGGGAGCGATCGCACGAACGTAATCGGGGCCGAATTGAAATGACATGATGGATTTCCGCATTAATGTTGTTTAGGGAGCGCTTACAAGCTGGCCGGATACGAGCCCAGCAACTTGAAAAACGCTGCATTGGTTTTCAGTGCATCGAGTGCCCGCGCAACTTTGGCATCGTGCGCGTGGCCTTCAACGTCGACGTAGAAATAATATTCCCACGTCCCCATGCGGGCCGGACGTGATTCAAAACGCGTCATCGAGACGCCGTTTTCAGCCAGCGGCGCGAGCAGGTTGTAGACGGCGCCCGGCTTGTTCGCAACGGACAACACGAGCGACGTCTGGTCCTTGCCACTTGGCGTCGTATGCAACCGGCCAATGATGGCAAAGCGCGTCCGATTGTGCGGATCGTCCTGAATATGCGCATTGACCACTTGCAGGCCGTACTTGGCACCGGCAATTTCACTGGCCACGGCGGCGCACTGCGGATCATCGCCAGCCATCCGCGCTGCTTCGCCGTTCGAGGCAACGGCATGCCTTGCGATACCAGCGACATTCATGTTCAGCCAAACCTGACACTGCGCCAGCGCTTGCGAATGCGCGCAAATTTGCGTGATACCGACGAGCGTCCCGGAACGCGTCATCAGACTGTGATGCACCGGGATCGAAATCTCGCCACTGATGGCCAGCGTGGTTTGCAGCAGCAAATCCAGCGTGCGATTGATCACTCCTTCGGAGGAGTTTTCAATCGGCACGACACCGAAGTCGGCAGTCCCGGCTTCGGCGGCACGGAACACTTCATCGATCGAGGCGCACGGCATGCCTTCGACCGCGTGGCCGAATTGCTGGTACACAGCTTGCTCGCTAAAAGTGCCGACCGGCCCGAGATAGGCGACCGTGACGCGCTTTTCGAGCGCGCGGCACGCCGACATGATTTCGCGAAAGATGGTTTGCACATCGGTCGCGACCAGCGGTCCGGGATTGCGTTCAGCGACGCTGCGCAAGACTTGCGCTTCGCGTTCCGGCCGAAATACCGGCGCATTGGTTTCGGCTTTGACGTGGCCAACTTCCTGGGCCACGCTGGCGCGCTGGTTGAGCAATACAAGAATTTGCGCGTCGATCGAATCGATCTGTTCACGCAGCGGTTTGAGTTTGCTATCGATGGTCATTCTTCGGCCTGTAGTTGGTCTCGCGCGGCAAGATGCCGCGCTGGCGCAAGAGGGTTTACCGCTGGGCGCTTTCAAATTCCTGCATCCAGGAAATCAGCGCCTGCACGCCTTCAATGGGCATCGCATTGTAGATCGATGCGCGCATGCCGCCGACGGACTTGTGGCCCTTGAGCTGCAACAGATGACGCTGTTTTGCACCTGCCAGAAATGCCTCGTTCAGCGTTTCGTCACGCAGGAAAAAGGGGATGTTCATACGCGACCGGTCGGCACTGGCTACCCGGTTAAAAAACAGTTTGCTGTGATCGAGATAGTCGTACAGCAGCGCTGCCTTGGCGATATTACGTTGCTCCATCGCGGCCACGCCTCCCTGACGCTTGAGCCACTGAAAAACCAGCCCGGCGATATAAATCCCGTAAGTCGGCGGCGTGTTGTACATCGAGCCGTTCTCGGCCACGATTTTCCAGTCGAAGGCCGACGGGCAGACCGGTAGTGCGTGACCGAGCAAGTCGTCACGCACGATGACGATGGTCAGGCCAGCCGGACCGATGTTTTTTTGCGCACCGGCAAACAGCACGCCGTGTTTGCTGACATCGATCACGCGCGACAAAATATGTGACGAGACATCGGCCACCAGCGGCGCGCCGTTGGTGGCGGCGGCGATGTCGGGGACAACGCCGATCTCGACACCATCGATGGTTTCATTGCTGCAGATGTGCACGTAGGCAGGATCGGCCGAGAGCTTCCAGTCAGTACGTGCAGGCACGCGATCGAAGCCCGTCGCTTTGGACGAGGCGGCGACATTGACCTGCGCGTACTTGCCGGCTTCCTTGATCGACTTGCCGGTCCAGGAACCGGTATGAATGAAGTCGATCACCGCTGGCTGCGCTTTGCGACCGAGCAAATTCATCGGCACGATGGCATTTTCAGCCAGACCGCCGCCCTGCAGAAACAGGATCTGGTAGTTGTCAGGCACCGCCATCAGCTCGCGTAAATCTTTTTGCGCAGCCGCCATGATGGACATGAACTCGGGGCCGCGATGGCTCATTTCCATGACAGACATCCCGCTGCCATGCCAGTCGAGCATATCGGCTGCCGCCTCGATGAGGACTTCGCGGGGCAGCACGGCAGGGCCAGCGGAAAAATTAAATACGTGACTCATGATTTACTCTTTTTCGTCTGCGGCCGGGGTGTCGTCGATGACGGTATCTTCAGCACCTACGCCATCACCTTCTTCCTCGACATCCGGTTCGACAATGCGCTGCAAGCCGCTCAGCTTGGTGCCGTCTTCGACGGCAATCAATGTCACGCCCTGCGTGGCACGGCCCATTTCGCGAATTTCGGCAACCCGGGTACGGATCAGTACACCACCGGTAGTGATCAGCATGATTTCATCGGATGGCTCGACCAATGTGGCAGCAACAACGCGACCGTTACGCTCGCTAGTCTGGATCGCGATCATGCCTTTTGTGCCACGACCGTGACGGGTGTATTCGGTGATCGGAGTGCGCTTGCCGTAACCGTTTTCGGTCGCGGTTAGTACGGACTGCTGTTCGTTTTCGGCCACCAGCAAAGCGATTACTTGCTGGCCTTCTTCGAGGTTCATACCGCGTACGCCGCGGGCGGTACGGCCCATCGGACGGACATCGTTTTCATCGAAGCGCACTGCCTTGCCAGAATCCGAGAACAGCATGACGTCGTGCTGGCCATCGGTCAGCGCGGCGCCAATCAGAAAGTCGCCCTCGTCGAGGTCCACCGCGATAATGCCGGCCTTGCGCGGATTACTGAAATCGCTCAACGGCGTTTTCTTGACGGTGCCCAAACTGGTCGACATGAAAATGTAGCGGTCTTCCGGGAAGCTGCGGTTATCTCCAGACACAGGCAAGATCACCGTGACTTTTTCACCGTCGAGCAGCGGGAACATATTGACGATGGGCTTGCCGCGCGAATTGCGCGAGCCTTGCGGCACTTCCCATACTTTGAGCCAGTACAAGCGGCCACGGTTACTAAAACACAGGATGTAGTCGTGTGTGTTGGCGATGAAAAGCTGATCGATCCAGTCATCGTCCTTGGTTGCCATCGCTTGCTTGCCGCGCCCACCGCGTTTTTGCGCACGGTATTCGGACATCGGTTGCGACTTCATGTAACCCGTGTGCGACAGCGTGACCACCATGTCTTGCGGCGTAATCAGATCTTCGGTACCAAGGTCAGTGGCATTGTGTTCGATGAACGAGCGACGCTCATCCTTGGCACCAATGCCGTATTCCATCTTGGCAGCGGTCAGTTCGTCGACGATGATGATCGTGACGCGCTCCGGCTTTGACAGAATGTCGAGCAAGTCGGCGATCTGCGCCATGACTTCCTTGTACTCATTGACGATCTTGTCTTGCTCCAGACCGGTCAGGCGCTGCAGACGCATCTGCAGAATTTCCTGCGCCTGATCATCAGACAATTTGTACAAACCATCCGGCTGGATGCCATAGTGTTTCGGCAGATTTTCGGGACGGAAGGCATTGATACCGCCAAGCGCTTCTTCGCCGGTACGCACCAGCATCTCGCGCACGACTGACGAATCCCACGCCCGCGCCATCAACTCAACCTTGGCAATCGGTGGCGTTGGCGCAGCCTTGATGATGGCAATGAAGTCATCGATATTGGCCAGTGCAACAGCCAGACCTTCGAGGACATGTCCACGCTCGCGCGCGCGGCGCAATTCAAAAATCGTCCGGCGCGTGACAACCTCACGGCGGTGCGACAAAAAGCACTGCAGCATTTGCTTCAGGTTGAGCAACTTCGGCTGACCGTCGACTAGCGCCACCATGTTCATGCCGAAGGTATCTTGCAACTGGGTTTGCTTGTACAGATTATTGAGTACGACTTCCGGCACTTCGGCGCGCTTGAGTTCGATCACAACCCGCATGCCCGACTTATCCGATTCATCGCGGATATCGGAAATACCATCAAGCTTCTTGTCTCGCACCAGCTCAGCAATGCGCTCAAGCAGCGATTTTTTATTCACTTGATACGGCAACTCGTCAACGATGATCGCGGTACGGCTTTCCTTGCCGTATTCCTCAAAATGGGTCTTGGCACGCATGACGATACGGCCACGTCCGGTACGGTAGCCATCACGCACCCCAGATACGCCGTAGATGATGCCGGCGGTCGGGAAATCTGGTGCAGGAATGATTTCGATCAATTCATCGATGGTGCAATCGGCGTTACGCAGCACATGCAAAGCACCATCAATGACTTCAGTAATATTGTGAGGCGGGATGTTAGTGGCCATACCGACCGCGATGCCTGATGCGCCGTTAATCAGCAGGTTCGGAATCCGAGTCGGCAGGACCGTTGGCTCTTTTTCCTTGCCGTCATAGTTCGGCACGAAGTCGACCGTATCTTTATCGATATCGGCCAGAATTTCATTGGCAATTTTATCAAGCCGACACTCGGTGTAACGCATTGCGGCAGCGTTGTCGCCATCGACTGAACCAAAATTACCCTGACCATCTACCAACGTGTAGCGCAGTGAAAAATCCTGTGCCATCCGCACCAGCGTGTCGTAAATCGACTGATCGCCGTGAGGGTGATACTTACCCATGACTTCGCCGACCACGCGCGCGCATTTGACGTAAGGCCGATTCCAGACGTTATTCATTTCATGCATCGCGAACAGTACCCGGCGATGCACCGGCTTGAGGCCGTCTCGCACATCGGGCAATGCTCGCCCGACAATCACGCTCATTGCGTAATCGAGGTAGCTTTTACGCATCTCGTCTTCAAGGGAAATCGGGATAGTTTCTTTAGCGAATTGATCCATGGGAGAGTGAACTGTTCTTTGACTAAGGTTATGATGCTTTGCGCATGAAGCGCTAGTGCCGCAATTGAGCCATCTGAGCCGCAGATTTTAGCATGCACGTCGACGCACTCCGTGCTTTTCAGCCCCTCACTGGCTTACCGCTCGGGCTTGCTAATTCTGTCAACTTACCAAAAAAATATGCTTAAATAAGCAAGCCTTCGCTGAATAACCAATTAATGGCAACAGTTCAGTTCATCGCACCACCTACATTTAATTCTTATGTTCAATAAATTGACTCTCAGCCTACTGTCAGGACTGGTTGTCTTCGACGCCTCGGCGCAAACATTTACCAATGTTCAGACGAACCCACAAGCCAGTGCCTACGCACAAGACAGTCGCGGCACGGTCGCTCGCAGCAGCAGCGGTCTTTGTTGGCGTACAGGTTACTGGTCACCAAAAGACGCAGCAACCGGTTGCGATGGTGAATTGACATCTCCCGTTGCGCGTCCAACTGCACCGGATTTGTTGCCCTCGACCGCCGCGAATGTCGATGCGACACTGGTGGCTCTTGTGACGCCAACAAGTCGCTGCGACTTCAGCATTACCCTTCCCGGCAATCTTGCTTTTGCTTTTGGCAAAGCCAAACTAGCCAACAATGCCGGCGAACGTTTGAAACAAGACTACAAAACGCGCGCTGGACGCTGTAGCCATATTGAGTCTATTTCAGTTACCGGGCATACAGACCGCATAGGTTCAGCGACAAACAATGCCCATTTATCAGAGCAACGAGCAAAAGCAGTTGCTGAACTACTAGGCATTACTGCCAATTCCGAGCACATTAAGATAACCGGCATCGGAAGCGCCCAACCGATTTCTTCTTGCCCAGAGAGCCTTGGTCAACCTGAGTTGATCAACTGCCTAGCCGAAGATCGACGCGCTACTGTAGAGGTTCGCGGAGACGCGAAATAAATTTCGATAAACACGGACTTTCAGGGGTATTCCACTGGCGTTTAAGCATTGCAATATGGGAATATTTCTCGTGCTATGTTGCAAATAAACGACAAATTATTCGAAACGTATTTTTACCCCTCTAACAGGCAGTGCGACCCGGTCTACGTTGTGCCAAAATCAGGCCGAATTGATTTAATAGGGCATTCAAATCTCTTAAGCGAAGCCCTTGCAGCACGTGGTAGTATCCATTTTTTTTGATGTCGTAGCATTTGTTGCGCAGTTTGATCTGCGGATATCCCAACCGAGAGGAGAAACATGAATAAATTAGTAAAACTCGTCTTCGCTGCGTCCGCAGTC